>CAZLZN010000011.1:0-41289 GCA_964564035.1 uncultured Gammaproteobacteria bacterium
GAGCGGAAAATATAAAAAGTAAAATATTGTACAGTCTGTAAAGCGGGATCGTTATAACGCCGTTGAATGTAAAGGGGGAAATTATAAAACTTATTTCACGGTAAAGCAGAGCGTTGACCGAATTAAACAGCCCTCCCGCTGCGATCATGGATATAAACACAGTTACGGTCAACATTCCATAAACGGCTATTAAAATATTTTTGAGCTTAATCATTGAACTTGATTGTTTCTCTTATATTATAGTATTATAATTTCTAACTTAAAAACAATTACAAGTATTAGGCGGGACAATTTTTTATGTACCAAATATACCTAGCTTTACTTGGATTTTCTATAGTATGCAACAGCGTACTGCTTGTTATTTTTTATAGAAGGACTCAAAAAAACTGTACTACGATCTCCTTGTTTCTACTTCTCCTGAGCGTTAACGTCTGGTTTATACCAAAATTTATAACTAATCTGTTTCAAGTTACGGGGTTTTTGTTCGAATCTCTAAGCAGGGCGGCGGCACTGGGATATATTTTTTATCCGGTTTTTCTACTACTCTTTTGTGTTTGTTATACGCTATACGCATATTTACTTAGAAAAATACTGTTTTGGTTCCTGATATTGGTTCCTCCTCTGATATTTTTATTTTTTTCTTGGGTTACAGATTTGATCGGGGTGCACAGTTTTGATCGCGCCGAGATGTTTCCGTGGGGATACGAATCGCCAACGGGTGAATACTGGCTTATATATATAGTATGGTATTTTTTGGTTACTCTTGCGTCACTGGCATTTCTAATACGTCATTATATTCAGGTATATTCGGGGGCGAGAAAAAAACAGACTGTATTTTTTATTATAGCAATCACTCTGCCACTTGCTATTAATATAATTACAGTCGGGATATTGCCTATATATAATATTTATTCTTTTCCGGTCGGATTGATACTTCTCGATATCGTCACCATAATAGGCATAAGTGTAATTTTTTTCAATAACTGGTTTGAAGTCACACCGAATTTGGTATTATCTAACATAAAACGTGTAATACTGACTGTTGATACCTCGGGCTATATAATCCAGGCAAATTCATACTCTTCTCAAATTCTTAAAAAACCGCTTAGCACGCTTATATGTAAACCTATTGAGGAAGTGCTATTTGTTAAGCATAATGGCGATCCAAAAACAAACTACTGCAGTAAGCTTATACAGACAGCGATCCACAAGGGCAAAAGTTTTACATACAATTCTTACACCGTACTAATGGACAGGTCCCACAAATTATCAAGCTCGATATCGATTGCTCCTATATATAATGACTCGACGGTGATAGGAGCAAATATTTTTTTGAGAGATACCAAGCGCGAGGAGATAATGGAAAAACAAAAAAACGATTACTTTAGCATGTTATTTCATGAACTGAAAACGCCAATGACCAGCATCAGAGCATATAATCAACTGCTTGCTCAGAGACTACAAAACACGGAGCCGGACAAAAAAGCTCTGACTCTCAAAATGGGAACTCAGCTTGACAGACTGGCGCGACTGATCAATGATTTTTACGAACTCTCAAGAACTCATTCAGGGAAATTCTCACTGAAAAAGGAGTATATCAAAATTGATAATTTTGTAAAAAACGTTGTGGAATCTATCAAGATCTCCCATGGCAAAAGAAAATTTATTGTAAAAGGCAAAACTAACGAAATAGTTCGCGCCGACAAATATAAAATTGAACAAATTCTTCTCAACTTTATAAATAATGCGGTAAAATTTTCACCCGAAAATGAACCAATAACAATACATGTTTTATCCGAAAAAAATAAAGTAATAATCGGAGTGCAGGATCAGGGTAAAGGTATTGATCCGAAATTCCACAAAAGAATTTTTGGCAGGTTTTTTCAGGTAGGGTCGATCCCGAAGGAAAAAAAGGGTCTCGGGGTCGGCCTGTTCATAGCCCAGGCAATTGTCAAAGCACACGGAGGACGGATATGGCTCAAATCCAAGCCGGGCTCGGGCAGTACGTTTTATTTCTCTTTGCCGATAAATAATGTAAGATAGAATATGCGTACTTATGAAAATCGCGTTTTTTACCGACAGCTTCCTGCCTTCTGCCGACGGCGTAGCCACATCCGTTGCGATGTGCGCCAAAGAATTGAGGCGCCGGGGACACAAGATCTATATAATCGCGCCTAATCAACCTCATAAACATGATCCCAAAAATGTATACAGACTGGTGTCACTGAAACTGCTCAAGACGCCCGAGATATGGTTCGCGCTCGAAGTTCCTCAGCCTGCTCTTTTCAAGATCGCGGGGATCGATGCAGACATAGTCCATGGCCACTCAGGAGGGCCGGTCTCATTTATGGGGTGGCAATTCGCCAAGTTCCGGAAAATACCGTTCATCGAGACATATCACACTCTATGGAAATATTACGGGCATTATTTTTTGATGCCGAAATTTCTGAGCACAGGAATGATCAACAAGACAACAGGTTTTGTGGGGAATAACTGCGACGCGATAATTGCTCCGTCAGTCAAGGCAAAGAACGAACTGCTAAGCGACGGGATCAAAAAGCCGATACATATAGTGCCGAACGGAATTTATCATGAGAAATTCAGGATTCATGATAAAAGTTTTCTGCGCAAAAAACTGGATATCGGTCAGGACGCAAAAATTATTCTGACTGTCGGCAGGCTGGAAAAAGAGAAATCAATTGATTTCATAATAAAGAGTTTTGGATTGATCCGAAATAAAATAAAGAGGGTCAATTTGGTCATAATCGGGGAAGGCCGCGACATGACCAAGCTGAAGCAATTGGCACTGGCACTCGGGATCGGAAGTGACGTGCATTTCGCGGGGAGATTTGATTACGAGGACATGCCGAAAGCATACGCGGGAGCCGATCTGTTTGCTTTCGCGTCGAAAACCGAATCCCAGGGCATGGCTGTAATAGAGGCTCTGGCTTCGGGCCTGCCTGCTGTCGTGGTAAAAGACAGTGTTTTTGAAAATGTTATAGAGGAGAGCGAAAACGGGCATTTTACGCGACGGAATATCCATGAATTCGCATCAAGCATATGCGGACTGCTGGCTGATCAGGAAAAACTGAACAGGATGAGCCTGCGGGCAAGAGCATCGGGAACGAAATTTTCGGTCCACGAAACAGGTAGCAGGCTTGAGAGTGTTTATCTGGAGGTTTTGCATAATAAGCGAAATGAGAGCAGGCATCATGCAAAAGCAGGCTGAATTTAGTATAATATATATTTATATCATATATGAAATCCAAAAAAGTTCTTTTTCTTGAGGCGTCTGGCGGCGGGGGACACATAAGTATTACTACATCAATAATACAGGCGCTCAGCAAAAATTACCCGCATATAGAAACTATACGAGCGGATCTCATACCTCCTCTCGCACATAAGTTTTATCAATTTTCCAGCAGGCAATTTGTAAACGCGCACATGCTGCTATACAAAGCCACCAATAATCAGAGAGGCGAGATGTTCGCGTCCAAACTCAACAGCGTCATCAGCCGAAAAAAACTAATAAGCGTACTCGAGAAAACAGATGCGGATCTGGTATTTAGTAATTATTCGTTCGCGATCGATGATGTACCGGAGATACTTCGTGAAATTAAAAAGCCCGTGCCGTTTGTGGTGTTTGTGCCGGATCCATTTACGGCGCATAGTTTTTATTTTTCCAAAACCGCCGATAAGACGCTTGTTTCTACGCTGACTACTTACCAGGCGGCACTTCACAAAGGAGTACCTATTAAAAACCTGCAAATAACCGGTCACCCCGTCAGGGAGGAATTCAGAAAAAGACCGGCGGATATAAGCGCTCTCAGAAAAGAGTTGGGGCTGAATCCCGATGTATTTACAATAATGTTCGGAGGATCCGGTCACGGTGCCGAAAAAACTCTCGAGATACTGGTACAGTTGGGAGTGAAGCCGAATACCGACCTGATCAGGGAAATGCTGAAAGGAGCGAACTTGAATTACAAGACATATTACAAACTTTTTCTAAAAGCTTTTCAGCATCAATACAAAAAACTGCCGAAATTTCAGGCGATCTGCGTATGCGGAGATAATGTTGAGCTCAAAAAAACACTTGAAATGCTTGATTTCCCGTCTTATATAAAGCCTTTTATTTATCTAAATCCGCAAAACATTGCATCCCTCGTACACGCGTCAGACCTGATCGTCGGCAAGGCAGGCCCGAATATCCTGTTTGAATCAATAATGGCGGGGAAGCCTTTTTTGGCAGCGTATCATATCAAGGGGCAGGAAGACGGAAATATTGATTTCATACGGTCTACACAGATAGGCTTTGTGGAGGAGAATCCTCAGGATATGGCGCATATGATCGAAACGATACTTATCAACAGAGATCTGCTGAACTATACCAGGCCGGGAATTGAGAATATTTATAATGAACACAAAAATGCGGCTGAGACTATAGCGGAAACGATCAGTAATCTATTATAATAAAATTCAGAATGAGAATTCTTTTCGCGACCGATCAGTATCTGCCCACACCGGGGGGTATTTCGATCGTCACCCAGAGAGTCTCGGAAGCGCTCGCCAAGAAAAATCATACCGTCGGAGTAATCGCGCCTTCAACCTCATGGAAATTCACCAAAGCACACAGAAACGGCGTGACAATATATGGAGTACAGTCTGTTCTGGTACATAAACTGAAACAGTTGAGATTTGCACCGACTTTTCTTTATCAGAAAAATATCAAAAAAATCGTCAGAGATTTTATGCCGGACATTGTACATCTGGAGACGCCAAATTCCATCGCCAACGACACGCTGATTGCCGCAAAAGAGCTCGGTATTCCAGTTATCGCGACGTGCCATATAATGCCTGAGAACATATCGGGGACTTTGCCTTTTTTGCCGTCCAAAATCGGACAAATAGCCGGTGATCTGTACATGAAACAAATAATTAAACTGTTTAATAAAGTTGATTATGTCACGGCTCCGACACTAATAGGCACCGCGATCCTCGCCGCATATCATGTAAATAAGCCGATGCAGGCTATGTCAAACGGGATCGATCTCGAACAGTTTAAGAGACCTGCCAAAAGCGCAGCGGAAAAATTCAAAAGTAAATACAAGCTGGGAGACGCTCAGATAATACTATATATAGGCAGACTCGATAAGGAAAAGAAGGTAAATGTTTTGATCGAGGCGATGCAGTATTTGCCGAAAGACAGAAATTTTCAGCTGGTAATAGAGGGGAAAGGACAGCAAATGGATGTGCTGATAGGTCTGGCTGAAAATCTGGGGCTCAAAGACAAAGTTAAGTTTATGGGTTTTATAAACGAAGATGAGCTTAAGGCTCTTTATGCTGTTTCGTCGATATTTGTAATGCCCAGCACTGCAGAGCTTCAGAGCCTAGTTACGATGGAGGCTATGGCGATGGGACTACCTGTTATCGGAGCGCACGCTGGCGCCTTGCCGTATCTTATCAAGCCGGATGTGAACGGGTATTTGTTTGAACCGGATGATCCGAAAGATCTGGCGGACAAAATAAATAAAATTCTCTCAAGTGAAGAGCTTGCCGCGCGTATGTCGAAGTCGAGTCTGTCTATGATACAGGAGCATGATATTAATAATATTATTGCCAGAATGGAGCAGTTATATAACAGTATTATAGAAAGCGGAAATCATAAAAAGCTCATGAATTGAACCTCTTCCTAGCTTATCTTTCATGTTTCTTACCTCTTATTAACTAATAATCCATAATTTCAGCAGATAATGTACAGAGTTTCGTATAAAGCACTAAGATCCAAAAACGAGGTTTGTATATGAGCAATAATAACTTAAAAAAATACTTCAAAAAATCGAGCATTTTACCTCTTTCGATAATTCTATTTTTTACCGTTATTGTTTTCTATCTTGCCGCTTCAACATTTCTCTATTCAGGGAAAGCAAACGCTACAGACAGCAACGATAAGGTTGATCTAAAAGGTCCTCAAAAAAAACAAGAAATTAATAAACAGTACTTATTCCCTCTGAAAGGAGCGGACGGCCAGGAAGTAAGTAAACTTGCGTTTACGATCGAGAACGCGGAAGTTAGAGATGAAATAGTTATTAAAGGGCAAAAAGCTACAGCGATTGAGGGGAGGTCTTTTCTAATTTTGAATTTAAAAATAACGAACGACTTTGACAGTGCAATACAGATCAACGCGCGGGATTATATCAGGCTCCAAATTGGTAACTCGCGGGAAAAATTGGCGCCCGATATTCACAATGACCCTGTTGAAATACAGGCTATTTCAACAAAATATACCAGAGTGGGTTTTCCGATAGACGAAAATGAGGATAGCATGACACTGTTTGTCGGCGAGATATCAGGCGAAAAGCAAAATCTGAAACTTGAGCTGAAATAAATTATGGATAATTCATCAAAAAAAGCAAGCACAGAATTGACGGATGAGATCAGGCAGGCGCTGAAAAATATCAGAGGGTGGGGAAGTGTTGAAATATTTGTACAGGATTACAAAGTCGTACAAATAACAGAGCGAAACATTAAAAAAACAAACGGAATACATATCGACAAAGATAAAAACGGGCGGGCAATGTATAACGGGTAAATAAAAATATATATTTTGATAGCCAACCGCAATCGGAGGCATCTTTCTAAAAACTTACAGGCGTTTTTGGACAGGTGTCTTTTTTTGTAGCAGAAAAGTCAGGTCAAAAGCTGAGACTTCTCGATCCGACAGGAGTTCGGGAGGAGCAGTTTCCGTTTTTGAAGTATCAATAACGGAAAAGAAGTGCCTCCGATTAAATCGGAGAGAACACAGGTCAGGAAAGGAGGTGATAAAAATATGACATTCAAAAATAGAATAACATCAGCCATTGCAACCGGAGCAGTCTTACTCAATGCATTGGCACCGGCTGCACTAGCCGATGAAATAACAGTCACCGGAAACGGAGCGTTTTCGGACAGCGCTGTGAAAGTTGAATCAAACAATACAACAGTCGTTGACCAGAATAACGATGCATACGTTACTAATAACGTATCGTCAAACGCGAACACCGGAGACAACTCTGCCAGTTTTAATACCGGCGGAGAAACAAGAATAGTGACGGGAGATGCTAATTCTCATGTTGATGTATCAACTCAAGCAAATATGAATCAGGCAGTGCTTGATGACTGCGCGACATGCAGACCCGGAGATCTTCAAGTTAAGGTCGACGGCAACGGAGCATATTCCGACAATAACGTCAAAGTAAACGCTGACAATTTCGTCAGTTTGTCACAAGATAATAATGCGAAGATATCTAATAATATCGATGCGAACACCAATACCGGGAAAAATGATGCTTCATACAATACCGGAGGTGATACTTACATTGTGACAGGAGACGCCAAATCCCATGTAGCAGTTGAAAATATGGCAAACGCGAATTATGCCAAAATCGGCGGTAATTCCGACAATTCCAAAAATTCATCTGTTGCCATAAGCGGTAACGGCGCTTTCAGCGATTCGATTGTTAAGCTCAATCAAGATTCAGTTGTGGTTCTTGATCAGTACAATCGCGCTAAAGTCTACAATGACGTGAAGTCAAACGCAAATACAGGCAAAAACGATGCTGCATTCAGCACGGGCGGGGAGACAGCAATTGTCACCGGCCACGCGAAATCCGCAGTTGATATCGACAACTCAGTCAATTTCAACGCGGCCAGCGTCGACTGTGATTGCGTACTGGGAGATCTCAAAGTCAAAATCTATGGTAACGGCGCTTACTCTTATAATAGCGTAAAAGCCGACCTGGATAATGAACTTTTTGTATCCCAGGATAATTTCGCAAAACTTTACAACGATGTCTACTCCAACGCAAAGACGGGGTACAACGATGTAAGTTTCTCAACAGGTGAGGCGGACAGTGATCCATTAATTGCCACCGGCAATTCATGGTCAGCCACTGAGATTTCCAATGAAGGAAATACAAACCTGTTTGGTGAAGGAATGAACCTTCATCTACCCGGAAATTGGGAATTGAACGCTCATTTTGATCTATCGGATCTGATGAAGTTCTTCCATCTGGGGTAAATCCTTGATAATCCGGTGTCTGTCCAGCACTTCGGGCAGGCACCGGAGACGGGGAAACTAGTCGAAAGTCTATAAAGTCGAAAGTCATAAAGTTTATAAAGTTATAAAGTTAAAAGTATTTAGAATCAATGGAAATGATAAAGATTGGATGGTTAGATTGAAAATGGGAAGAGATTAGATTTAGGAGAATATTATGAAAAAAACATATATTAAATTACAAAGTTTATTACTCGCAATTTTACTGACAGCAGGGCAGATGATGCCGGGGGTTGCCGCGGCGCAGGAATTGTCGGCGCCTCAGGCGCCGGAAGCACCTATTGTGAGCAGTACACCGCCCGAGAGCCCTACCGCGCCGGAAGCACCATCCGCACCTGCCGCGTCTTCAGCACAAACCCCCAGTGATCCCGGGCAAGTAAGCGGATCAAACCAAGAGCCTGCCGGCTCCAATAATAATACTCAAACCGAACCAGCCATGACACAACAGGAAAAAGACCGTGAGGCACAAAAAAAGACCGCCGCCGAGGAATTTATAGCTAACTATAACGCTCAAAATACCGGAGCGGGAAGTACCGCGCCATCAACCGGAGTTGTTTCAAACGGCAATAACGGCGACACTACTATATCGACAGGGAACGCCGTGAACGGCGCGAGTGTCGCGACTAATTCGAATAACAATATAAATACAAGTGCCGCGGCACCTTCTACGGGCAGTAACAACACATCCGGAGCGAGTGTAATTAATAATGGTAACGGCGCGGGTTCTTCAAATAATTCAACAGCAAATACAAATAGCGCGAACGTCACAGAGCAGAATAATTCTGCTGTTATCAAAAGCAACCTGGATCAGTCAAGCGTAACCGGCACGAATCAATCTTCGTTTAATAACGGCAGTACAACGCTTACGACCGGGGACTCCAATACATCGGGGACGATCATGAATAGTGTTAACACCAATATCGACGGCGTTATGGTATCCGAATTTAATATCGCTGATGATCACAAAGGAGATATTGTCCTAACGCCGGACGCATTTTTGGCAAATTGCATTTCCGGATGTGCCGGACAAAATCTCGCGGTTAATTCCGGAAACGGCGCCAATTCGCAAAATAGCACAGCATCAAATACCACGACTGATACAGCTGTTTTCCAAAACAATGACGCGGCTGTCGGTAATTCAATGACGCTGAGCGCGAATTCAGGCGATAACACATCGAGCTTTAATACCGGAGGAAATACTATTATAAATACAGGGGACGCTAATGTATCGGCGAATTCTTTAAATTTTGTAAATAATAATATTTCGGGGAATGTGGTATTTGGTGTGGTAAATATTTACGGCACGCTCGAGGGGGATATAATTCTGCCTGATTACACGATCACAGGATTTAATCAGGGAGTCTTTGCTCAAAATACAGGCAACGGCGCGCTTTCTCAAAATTCAACCGCAGTTACCAATACGAATAACGATGCTGCTTTCCAAAATAATGACGCGACAATCGTAAATAAACTGATACTAAACGGGGATACGGGAAATAATTCGTCGGAATTTAATACAAACGGGAACACCACAGTCAAAACAGGACAAACAAACGCTCAGGCAAATGTACTCAACGTTGCAAATACAAATACACAAAATGCACCTGTATGGCTGGTTTTGATAAATGAAGCAGGTAAATGGTTCGGTCAGCTTCTGGGTGTTCCGGACGGACAGAATTTCGCGGGATCAGACGGTACAAGATTCGAAATAGGACAAGACGGGCAGATCAGTGCAAGCAACAACGCGAACGGTGCCGGGTCGGTGAATAATACGAACATTGAGAATAATTCAACAAATACAACAGCGCAAAATAATAGTGCGGATATAAATAACACCCTGAACTTATCCGCAAATACAGGAGGAAACAGGGCTGATTTTAATACCGGCGGAAATAATTATATAAATACAGGCAACGCGAATATAATCGCGAATATAATTAATTTCGCCAATAATAATATAACCGGCAATAATCCGCTTTTTGTAACTGTGGTGAACGTGTTTGATAAATGGATCGGAGATTTCGTAGCACCGGGGCAGAAAAAAATGGAAAAACAGACGGCAAGCAATAACAACAATCCGGGTCAGGAACAAAGTACTACCATAAATATAAATACAGCAGAAAATGCAGAAAAGTCTGCAGGCCATTCGCAAGAGAGACAGCAAGAAATCGATTACACGCTTACAGCAATCGCGCCTAAAAAGATGAATGCCTACGGAATAGCCGCAGCGGGACTCACAGGTGCCGATGAAAATAATGTATATATAAATTCGTGGAATTTGGCTTCTGTGAATACCGAGAGCAATAAGGTAGCAGGTATAAGCAGTTCGGGTAAAGACAAACTTCTCGCCAGTGCGTCACTTGACAGCAACTATAGCAAAGTAGCGGGGACCAAAGCCGTAAGAATAAATCTGGCTTGGCTTATATTATTAATACCGGCCGGAGTGATGATGCTGATTATAAAAAGAATTGCCGGCAGGTTAAATTACAGAAAAAATTATTATGAGTAAAAAATTTCAAATTATTACAATCGTTATGCTTTCATGCCCATTTGTTTTCCACGCTGTACAAGCTGAAGCGGCGGAGATAAATATCTCGGGCAACGGTTCGGAAACTGTAAATGAGGCCGTGGTCGATAATGCGTCAAGCGAGCAGTTAAATCAAAATAATGACGCTCAGATAGATAATAATTCGTCAAATAATTCTGACACCGGGGCAAACACTTCTAACAACAGCACCGGTGAGACCAATATAACAACAGGCGACGCGAGCCAAAATATAACACTGAGCAACAGCGCGAATGTCTCGGCCGTGAATCAGGATTGTTGCCCGGAAAGCGCCGGCGGTACGAGCATAAATATATCAAATAACGGTTCGGGATCAAACTCGAATGCCCTAGTTGAGAATTCGGACAATCAGACTATAAATTCGAATAATGAAGCAATTGTTTATAATAATATCAACAGTTCGGCGGCAACAGGTAATAATACTATAAAGTCAAACACAGGCCCAAGCATGATCCGGACGGGAGACGTTAATTCTAAAATTTATCTTGAAAATGAAAACCTAAATCAGTCATATATTAATAACAGAAAAGTTGAGGAAAATAACGGTTATATAAAAATCAGCGGTAACGGAGCTTTTTCAAAAAATACCGTAAAACTGGATAATAAAACAAAAAGTATTTTATCAGGCGAGAATAAAACCGTTATACGTAATTATATAAATACAGACCTGTCGACAGGGAATAATAATGTGTCAGAAAACTCGGGATTAATAGCAATAATAACCGGGAGCATTTTTTCAGATATAAAATCCGGTAATTCTCTCAATAAGAATATATTCGTATTGGACTGCTGTATCGCCAAAGCGGAAGCTTCCGAAAAAGCGCCGGAAAACGGACAGAAAAAAGAAGAGGCACCATCTCAACAACCCGCGACAACTCCTGCCAGCGCGTCGATATCAAATTCCGTTTCAACAGGCAATTCGGCAGGCTCTTCAGGACCATCGGATTCTAGCGGGCAAGTGGCCGGAATAACCGCGAGGCATTTGCCTATAACAGGCAATAACTGGCTGTTTTTCTCTTTACTTGGAAACATCATTATGCTGTTTTTAGGCGCATACCTAAGACTGCGCTCCGGTAATGGACCGCCGGCTTATGTTTACGCGTAAAAAATAATTCTAGCGCTAAACAGACTTGATGTCTGTTTTTTTAATATGAAATTTGGTAAATTATTCGGAAATATATTAATCATCACAGGTCTGTGCGGAATTTTGTATACGTTTTTTCCGCTGGCTCAGGCTTATATTCAGCCTCCGCAGTCTACTGTTGAAAAAAATATTAAGACTAATCTCACTATATATATTCCAAAAATCGGCGCTTATGCGAATATTATCACGAATGTAGACCCTGTTGATGAGAGTATCTATAATGAAGCGCTCAAGAAGGGAATAGCACGCGCGCGCGGAACCGCTTTGCCGGGCGGGCGGGGTACATCTTTTTTGTTTGCTCATTCTTCCGCGCCGCCTTGGGAGAATACGAGATTTAACAGTGTTTTCTTGCGACTAAATGAGCTGGAACGGGGAGATTTAATAGCAATCAGGAACAAGGACAAAGAGTTCAAGTATGAAGTATATGACAAAAAGGAGGTTTGGCCGGATGAAGTGAAGTATTTAAATAGATCCGACAAAGATGAACTTATACTACAGACATGTACGCCTATCGGGACATCACTTAAGAGACTTCTGGTTTTTGCCTCGATTGCCCCGTGAACCATTCATGCCCATTAGCCACTCTACTTGCGCGCGGTCGGACGGACTGAAGCTATGGGAATTATTTCTCTTTCTGATATATACTTGATTATGTTTGCCGGTTTCTGCTTCAACTATGTGAAATTTATTTTTGCGCGCAAATCTGGGAGTAGTATTCTCGCGCTCATACTCATTTTTTCCGTCACGCCCTTTTTGGTGGGCGGGCTCATCTCCTTTACGTATAAGGATGGGAAAATATTCTTTCATGAAGTCTTTTTATCATAGCTTTATATAAAAATCAACAAGGAATAAAGATAAATTGTGGGGTCTTGACAAAAATTAGCAGTCTTGGTATATTAGTGCTAAATTTACGGGAAGGGGGTGATAAAAATATGGCACATGATCTGACAAGATTTTTAGGATTTCCAAGCATTGTTCCATCTGCATGGAACGACGAAGACTTTTGGCCTCAGGCATCAAATACTTCCAGCGGTGTATCAATTTCCGAAGACGAAAAAAATATCTTTATAGAAGTGGCAGTACCGGGGATTGAAGCGAAGAATATCGATGTTACGGTCAAAGATAACCAAGTCTGGATCCACGGTGAACAAAAAGAGGAAGAAAAAGACAAGGCGAGAAAATATTATAGAAAAGCCAACCGGTCTTTCTCTTATACTATCGCAATACCGGGCGATGTGGACGCGAATATTGATCCTACGGCCGAGTGCAAAAACGGCGTGATGACTGTTACGTTCCAGAAATCACCAAAGGCTCAGCCGAAAAAGATCCAGGTAAAGTAATATCTGTATGCAAATTTAATTACGATGGAGGCGCGGCAGGCGCCTCCATTCGTAATAAGAAGCAAGAATTAAGAATCAAGAATCAAATTTAGAATTTAAAAGTGTTTTATTCTGAATTCTAAATTCTACATGCATAATTTCGAGCGTAAGCTAAATTAATAAGATAAGCTAAATTCTGCTATCGGAGCATGAGGACTACGATCAGGGGTTGAATTTGGATTTGCGGACTAATTTGGCTGTACTGATTATCTCCATGACCTGGCCGTTTCTTGTTTCGATCTGAGTGGCTCCTGTCTGTTCGCGATAATCCTGAACGAGATCGGAAAGTGTCTTGTTCTGTTCGCTGAGATCAAAGCGCAGATCTTTGAGCTTCTGGGCGATCGTCGCGACCGAGGGCTGTTTGGATATCTGCTGTTTGATGGAATTGCGCGCTTTGGCTACGTCTTTGAGCTTGATGCTGGCTTCATTGTATGCGGGGCTATTGTTGAAAGAGTCGTCATACATTTCACGGACTTTTTTGATTTCATCGCGGAGTTTGTCAGTGCTTTCAATGTGGTTCTTGATGAGCTCTTCGAGACTGAGAAGCGCTGTTGCCTGATCCGCGCCGCCGAGAGCGTCTTCGGATACTGCACTATCTGTTGATTCAACTATATCTCCGTCGATTATTTCTTCGTTTGGATTCTTGTCGTCCATACTCTCTACAATATACACAATATGACGGCGTAAAATCAAGCCCCATTTCCTTGTCAGGATTTTGTCAAGTTTCATGTGATAATTTTAATATAATACATTCATTATAAGTAGATATCAGTATGACAAAAGTTGAATCTGGAAGAGAAAGACCACCGCATTCACCGCTTTATCAAGTTGCGGAAGACGCTGCAGGAGTATACAGGGGAATAGCGGTTGAAACTGAAATCAAAGGCAAAGGTGAAGTAGGCCGGGAGGGCAGATGGAATGCGTTTAGAGACCGCACGCAGACTCGGTTCCCTCAACTGACGGTTTACGCAGCTAGAATCGCAGAAGTAGCATTAACTGCTGGTAAGCTTAGTGAATCAAATCCTGCAAGTGATAGAGTCGCCCTAGGTGCTTTTAATATAGCGGGAAATCCGATTACACGAAGATTTTTGGCTGATACTGCAATTTATAGAGCGTCTAAAAGCGGAGAAGGAATCGAGGACGTAGTAAGGCAAATTAAAAATGATGCTGGACTCGGAATAGGCTTACGGCCAACTCTTACAGAATTAGTCATGGACGTATTTAAGGGGACAATTAAAACCGGTACCAAAACTAAAGAGAAACATACAGATGCCGCTTAAAGTACGTGCGATCTCCGTGCTATAATGACTGAATGCCCGAACTATCATATACCGAAAAAAAGTATAAAGTTTTAGAGATTATTAAACGTCTGGCCGCTATTTATCCCGACCCCAAAACTGTTTTGAGGCATGAAAACCCGCTGCAACTGCTTATCGCAACAATTCTTTCGGCGCAGGCTACAGATAAGCTGGTGAATACTGTGACTCCCGGTCTATTCCAGAAGTATAAGACCGCCGAGGATATAGCGGGCGCTCCCTATGAAGAATTTGACAGCGCAATTTCCAAAATAAATTTTCACCGCAACAAAGCAAAAAATATTCAGGCGGCGTGTAAAATACTGATTGAAAAGTACGGAGGACGGGTTCCCGATACAATGGACGAACTGGACGCCCTGCCGGGTGTCGCGAGAAAAACTGCCAATGTAGTACTGGGGGATGCTTTTGACAAGCCCGAGGGGATTGTTGTTGATACTCATGTTTTGCGGTTAAGTCGCAAGCTAGGGCTTACTGCACATACCGACCCTGTGAAGGTAGAACTGGAACTTATGGAGATTGTACCGAAAGGGGAGTGGAGAGCTTTTGCGCATTATCTGATCAATTTCGGCCGTGAGTTTTGTCCGGCCAGGCCTCACAAATGTACTGACTGCCCGCTGGGCGAGATGTGCCCGGACCCGTAAAATTTTCAATTTTCATTTTTCAATTTTTAATTAAATAATAAATTTTCAATTACTTCGTGTTAACAGCAATTTTGGAAAATATTAAAGTCAATTCCTGAGCTTCGGACCAATAATCCCGGCAGTATTCCTTATTTTCACTTACAGCTTTTGCGAGCATTCTAAGCCATAATTTTGTTTCCTTAGACTCTTTTTTGCATATAAATATTTTATTTTTAAAATCTTTTTTACTACTTGCTCCATTTGCTTCACAATAGTTTGTTCCAATACTTGTACCGGATCTTATTAATTGATTAATAATTGGGTTAGTTATCTCGTTTCTAGGGGTGTTTTTACACAGTTCGATTATTTTCTCCGCAAATACAGCTGTTCTTTCTTCAAGATCGTATTTATTCTTTTGATTTAAATTTTTTATCATTTAATTTTCAATGAAAATTAAAAATTTAAAATTGCAAATTTAAATAATTCCCTGGCTTTTCCTTCGGCGGGCCTCGACTTCGTCGAGAATTATTTTGCGAATACGGACGTTTTTGGGAGTTACTTCAACAAGCTCATCATCGCCTATGTATTCAAGCGCCTCATCAAGTCCCATGATCCTGGGAGCATTGAAATGCTCCATGCCTCCATCTCCTTTGGAGCGCATGTTGGATAATTGTTTTGTTTTGCAGACATTGATACTCAGATCTTCGCTTCTGCTGTTTATGCCGACGACCTGACCCTTATATACGTTGTATCCCGGGCCTATAAACAGCTCCCCTCTGTCCTGAACATTTATCAATCCGTAAAGACTTGAAACACCTGTCTCGTGCGCGACGAGTGAGCCGTGCTCGCGGGCGTACTGCTCGCCGCTGTCTTCATCGAATTTGAAAAATGTCGTATTTATGATCCCTAAGCCTTTGGTATCTGTTATAAACTCACTTCTATAACCAAAAAGCCTGCTTGTTGCGATCACGAACTGGAAATATACGATATTTTTATCGTCGGTCGTCATATCTTCGAGGACCGCTTTTCTGGCGCCCAGTTTCTGCATAATCACACCTGAAAAATCCTGAGGAGTTTCGATAAATACACGCTCATAAGGCGCAAGCTTTTTGCCGTTCACAACTTTGGTGATAACCTGCGGGCGTGATACTTGAAATTCATATCCTTCACGGCGCATTCTTTCGATAAGTATCGCCAAATGAAGTTCGCCCCGGCCGGAGACAAGCCAGTTTCCATCGGGCTGATCCTCAACGCGCAGTGCCATATCTGTTTCCAATTCTTTGTAAAGACGCTCCCTGACCTGTCGTGATGTTTTGAATTCGCCTTCCTGGCCGGCGAAAGGGGAATTGTTTACGCTAAATGACATCTTGACGGTCGGCTCTTCTATCGCGAGAACAGGAAGTGCTATCGGCGATATCGGGTCCGCGACAGTCGCGCCGATTGCAATATCGGGTATCCCTGCTATGGCGGCTATATCTCCGGCCTGCACCTCAGACGCGTCCACTCTATTCAAGCCTTCAAATGTCATGAGGGCTGTCAATTTGTACTTTTTTACGTCGCCGGCACGGGAAATGTAAGCGACTTCCGCATTTTTTGAAAGTGATCCGTTGTAGATCCTGCCGACCCCGATCCTGCCTTTGAAATTGTCATAACTTAGCGATGTTATAAGCATTTGAAGCGGCTGATTTATATCAACTTTGCATTCGGGGATTTCTTTCAGGATCATATCAAAAAGCGGGGTCGCGTCTGTCATTTGGCTCAGATCTGTTTCGAGCCCTGCTTTGCCTTCTTTGCCGCTCGCGTAAATGATCGGAAAATCGGCTGTATTGTCATCGGCTCCGAGTTCCAGAAACAAATCCAATGTTTTATCGAGAACGTAATGAATGCGGGCACCGTCTTTGTCGATCTTGTTAACCACAACTATTATTTTTAATTTGCGCTCAAGAGCTTTTTTTAGCACGAAACGCGTCTGGGGCATAGGGCCTTCTTTGGCGTCTATCAAGAGAAGTGCGCCGTCGGCCATAGTCAGTACGCGCTCTACTTCTCCGCCGAAATCCGCATGTCCGGGAGTATCAATAATATTTATCTTGGTATCTCCCCACATGACTGATGCGTTTTTGGAGAAGATCGTAATTCCGCGCTCCCGCTCCAATTCGTTGCTGTCCATGATGAGATCAGTGCCGACCAGCTCTTTGCTGAGATGTGTTTTGGACTGGCGCAGGAGAGAATCGACAAGGGTAGTTTTGCCGTGATCTACGTGAGCGATAATTGCGACATTTCTGATATTGATCATAAATAAATAAACCCGCCTAGTGAACTTCGCGAGCCATCCGGTCTAAAACGGGATGCTGCTCAAAGAACGTTTCAAGGTGGGTCGGATTTTTATTAAGCTATAGCTTATAATATCATTTTAAGCACAATTTTGCAATTTTTGCAGTTGATATATTTATATATTGTTTGCAGGAACTCTTGAGGCGGGTATTCGAATCACGCCTGTTTTTTTTAATCTTTCTAAATTTTCTCCCGGCGATATTTTCAGGTCGCTGAGTAATTTTTGTGCCTCCAAATCACCGCCCATTGTAATTTTTAGAGCATATTCAGGCTGACTGGCGCTATCTCCGTATGGGTAAGCTACTTCGCAACCGGCAGAGTAAAAATCCAATGGCACAGCTATGAAATGAATTCCGCTGTTTCTCCGGGAAAGTGCTTGTTCAAAATCAGCAAATGAGCCGATACTGCCTTCACGCAGAAGATTTATCGCGAGCATTAGAGGTGTTGATTTTTTGTTATGTTTATTAAGTCTCATCAATGCGATCATATTGCTTATGGCTCTGTCTAAAATCGGGTCATGATACTTCTCTTCGGATTGCTCTAATTTCATAATAACTTGAGCTTATCAGTCAAGATAAAATTTGTCAATTGAGCGGAGAGTGCGAGTTTGAAGAGTTATTTAAAAACGGAGCGGGATAATCAAGGGGCCGTTTTTGCTGGGATCGTCAACGTCCGAGGTTTTTTCGATAAGAAGCTTGCCGCGTTCAAGATCCGCAGGCGGGGTAAAATTAACAGCGGCCACAAATTCGACAAATTTATCCTTGGAAGTGTCGGACAGTGCGAACACTTCTTTTTCAAACAATACTTCTCCTCGATAATTGACGACTTTTAATTTGAGCCTGTTATTTTTGTACCAGCCTCCTTTGGCTTTGCCTTCGACCTTGAAAGGTGTTTTTACTTTGGTATTCGGCGCGGGCACAGTAACCAATACATAATCGGTCAATGCTTTGTGATTGTCTTCTTCTATATAAAGAGTGCCTTCTTTGGTATGGCATTCGCGGGGGATCGTCTCTACTACCAGATTGCCGGCGTTGGCGCAGTCTTCGAAAGTGAGGATTTTGTCGGGAGTTCTTGTTTTCGCGTAGAGATAATATGCGTATAAACCTGCTCCAATCAGAATCAAAACAATAAGTGCTGCAATGATGATTTTTTTCATAGTACATTTAAATTATTGAAGATTTGGGGACAAAAAACAAGAGCCTTTACTTTCCTTCGTCGGATTTTTCAACTACGGCGTGGTATTCGCTGAGGAGAAAGAAGAAAATGAGAATTCCTGCCAGAACCGGCAAAAGAAGTGTGATAATCACGAAAAACAGAAGGGGGAAGTGGAGAACAGGCTTGTTTTGAGGATCGGTTATGATGATCTTGCGCGCATGTCCGCCTTTGACAAGTCCGGTTAAGTGTTTTGAAACTTTTTCGCCTTTTTTCTTCCAGCTCATACAAATAGTATAACATAACATCGGCAACTGGACAATTTGGGAAAATTGTTGCATAATTTTATTGTAATGGCAAGACAAAAACACACTTCACCTTTCGGCAAATATTTTAGCAGGCTGGACAAGATCGATAACAGCGTAAAAAATTCTGAAGAATATGGCTCAATACTGATCCTGAGCCTGGTTGAAGAAGTAGGAGAGATGGCGAGAGCGTATCTGGCCAAGCACGGCCGAAAGCCTACAAACATCAGCGCTCAGCAGGACGAAACATACAAGCAGGAGCTTGGTGACATACTGGTTTCGATCATAAGGTTTGCCAGAATTAAAAATATTAACCTCCATGAACGCATAATGTATACACTTCGCAAGATCGAGAGGAGAAAAATAAAACCAAAGTTATAAAAATATGGCCAAATATAAAAAAGCGTTCAACGATATGATGAAGGATTACAGCGAATTTTTCGGCGATTTTAAAAAATTGCATGATAATTACGCAGACGACCCGGATGAATGGGAAGAAAAATTCAACGAGAAGGGACTCAAGGTTCTGCGTATAATAAGAAATTATGAGAACAGTCTCTGCTCAAAATCCGAAAACAGCGGGTTCGGGAAGTTTTCAGAAAATTTGTCGGAGAAATTCTGGGCCGAGGTGAGAGTAGTTTTTCCGCTAATTGACAGGGTGAAACTAAGCTAGTACTTTATTTCGTAATATTAAATCAGTACAACATTATTTAGATTATCAATACGGGGATCAAAGGAAATTCGTTTAGAAATAATTAACGGAATACAGCACTAGACTTGTTCTTTTTTTCTGTTGAAGAGGCTTTTGACGCCGCTGACCGCCGCCGTAAGGATAGATGTGCCCACGCGGGCCGCGTATACCTCAGGGTTATCCATTATATTTTGGACTTTTTTCACCTTCTCATCAACCTGTTTTTTGAGGTCAACTACCATTTTGACAAGAAGAATGACTCCTACCGCAATACCGACAAGGATAACTATATTAAGAACCATGTATATAATGCCGATCGTATAAAATGTATTCTGCAAGTCCATAATTGACTTGATTATAGCTCTAAATCTGTAAAAAATCTATGGGTATTATTACCGGGGAGGCGATAATTTTCAGCTGCCGCAGGATTCGGTACGTTTTTCGGCCTCCAGGATGCGGGCCTTAGTCACAGCTTTTTTCAACTCGGAGCCTGTTAGCTTGGTTCGGCCGGTTGAAATAATAATACTATCATAAGGCTCGATAGGAGAGTTAAGAATATTTTGCGTGACTTTGCCGTTTTTATAAGCAACATTGATTTTTCCCTGCTCGATATCGTACTTTATATTTTTAAATAGATCGCTCCAAGTCGCGCCCTGTCTGTGTACATGGACAACATCACCGATATTGTCGTGAAGATGCGCTTTTTCTATTTGTTCATCCATATGAATCTCGGCTCCGCCCGTAGTACAGGGTACTACCTGCATATACTTGAGGTCGGAAAAATCCATAAGCTTGCCGTCTGCATATACCTGAAATCCTGCATGATAATGGACTTCTTTTTTTGCGCCTGTAGATTGCCAATAAAAGTATAAACCTATAGATACCAGTATCATCAAGGCTAAAAGTAATAATCTTCTACTATTTTTTCTTATTCTTTCCATAATCTTACCGTATATACAAGTATAATTTACCCGCCCGGTATATCATAGTTATAACAAATATTTATGAGAGTAAGTAAACATCTTAATAACCATTCACCGCCTATTTTGTTATCCAAAGGTATTTTTTTATTTTAGATGTTTTTTTATAAAAACGAGGAGTTGATCGGGATTAATATCAGATTTTACAAGGTAATCCGCGACTCCATTTTTTAGTGCCTCATCAATCACAGGCTCTTTACCCATATTTGAAAGTAATAAAATCGGACTGCTGATCTCTTTTTGCAAATCCTGCTTGAGCGCTTTTAACACGCCAAGTCCATCCACTTTGGGCATCATAAGATCCAGCAATATCAAGTCAAATTCTTCACTTATCAACTTTTGAAGACCGTCTTCACCGTCTATCGCTGTTGAAACTACAAAGCCGGCATTTACCAGTATCTCCTGGTATAATTCCCGGATATAAAGATCATCGTCTATGACCAGTATCTTTTTATTCATAGGTCAATATTAATAACTTCGTATTATTAAGTCAAGCGAAACGATAACAGATCTATAAATTTGACATATATGTATATTCAAGATATAATTGACGTATGTGTACCGTCTGATTCAGACGGTTTTTTTATGATATCACTAATAATGCCGATATTATTCTCGGCAATAATGATATCTCCCGAAAGCTCACTAAGTACTCCAAAAATATCATCTCAATCCTCCAGCTACTTCCTGAATGAAAGGGTAAAGCCCTCAGAATCCCGCGTGGAAAAAATGCAGAAAATGGGTATATTGACTGCGTTTAAAAAACAGCCTGGGAAGAGACAGCCGGCAGTTGAGCCTACCCAAGCACCTGCAATAAAATATGCGATTGTTCAGGCCGCCTCGGTATCAATCATGCCAACTGCTGTTCCGACAGTTCCTAATACAAATTATCCGCAGGATTTAAATTATGAAGAAATATATAAAAATGCAGGTGAAAAATACGGCATTCCGTGGCAGATATTATTCGGTCTTCATAAAACCGAGACGGGGTGCAGAAACGGTCCGATTTTTAACAGTATCGGATCGGGGGCGCAGGGACCGATGCAATTTATGCCGGGCACATGGAGGGCTTACGGCGTTGACGGAGACGGAGACGGCGTCGCAGATATCAACAATGCGATCGACGCAATTCATGGCGCAGCAAATTATCTAACAAAGCACGGGAGTTTGGAAAACGGCCTCAGAGCATACGGCGGAAATTACAGCGGCACACTCGCATATGCGAGCGAAAAGGGATTCAACTTATAACGATCAGGACTTGGGGGTTTTGCCGTAGACAGTAACCAGAACACCGGGATCGCCTTGAGAAGGATATACTGTAAAACCAGACCCCGGAATTGTCCAAGCGAAAAGCTTCTCCGCGTCTTCTATGCGCATATTTACACAACCGTGACTCATCGGACTGCCAAAATTATTGTGCCAATAAGCTCCGTGAATCGCATATCCCAGCGTCTTGGGGATACCGCTGTTGTAAAAATACATTGTGTAAGGAACATTGGGTAAATTATAATAACCGGCACCTGAGCCCCCGCTCATACGGGTTGAGCGAAGCCAGATCCAGATCCTGAATTCTCCGGTCGGCGTAGGATACCATTTACCCGTAGATACAGGAACATCCATGATCATATTACTGCCTTCAAAGGCGTACAATTTTTGGTTCGTCAGATCCACGTAAATCCTTTTGTGCTCATAAGACCGGGCGGCCAGTACCTGCCGTGCAGGTTGTGTGTTTGTGCTTGAGGCTATTTTGAGGGGGGGAGAATAGACTGTTTTACCGAGGAAAATCCCCCGCGAATCAGCTGACTTTTCGCCGCTCAGGTCTTCGATACAGCTTTCCGAATTGGCACAGGTAAAACCGGGCTTTTCGGAGACGAAAACATACGACAATATAATAGCGACCAGCAGGGAAGTCAAAGCCACGGAATATATAAACAAAATTTTTGAATGACTTGCGCGGTGTAGTTTCTTTTTTCTTTTCATCTATACTTCAGACTACAAAATATTTTAGAAAAAGTAAATATACTTGCGGATCAAGGTTGATAAATATCTTATAGTATTGTATAATCCGTGTTTATGCCTTATTTTTTACTGGTCAAAAAGTATTGTTTATGGATCATATTTGCCCTGATCATAGGCAACACAGCGCTATTTGTGTACTCGGATTCTGAAATGCCGGCCGCACAGGGGTCTTTGACGCTTGAGAACAGGCATGCGGATAGTGAGATAAATAAAATTTTTAAAAACAATATATTGCTGACGCTGTTATATATGTCGGGCAGGATAAAAGATAAATCACAGATAGACTGGAGTGAAATTGATAAGCCATTTGAGTTTCAGATAAAAATTGAACCGGATCAGGTTTTCGCGTTCCACGACAGCGTAATACCCGAGTACCGGAACAAAAATATAATAGGGACAAACGCGCATTTTTCGGCTGATGAAGGATTTTTATCGAGCGGATATCTATATGGCGACGGCGTATGCCATTTGGCTTCTTTAATAAATAAAACTGCCATACAGGCAGGATTAAATACGAAAAGTCCGGTAAATCATGATTTCGCGGTAATTCCCGATATTCAAAAAGAATACGGTGTATCCATTTATACTTCACCTTCAAACCCGGACAACAGCAGTTCTCAAAATTTATACATTGAAAATAATACGGAAAAATCTATAATTCTTGGTTTTAATTATAATGGAGATAAAATTGATCTGTCGATCATAAAATAAACTTACCGAACACATCGGCTACCCCGTCATCATCCACGCTTCCCGTCACGTAATCAGCCCTGCTTTTGAGCTCAGGCACAGCATTTCCAACGGCTATCTTCAGCCCGACCCCTTTGAAAAGCGGAAAATCATTGTATCCGTCACCGACTCCAATCATTTCACTCCTGTTTACATTTAGAAACTCAGCTAGCTTCAGAGCGGCGTGCTTCTTGCTTGCGCCCGCGTGTGTGATATGCAGTGCAATCATGCCCTTGTGATAAGCTACGACCTTGTTCAGTGAGAGAGTGTGGTATCTGGACAGATTCCTGATAAGTATATCTGCTTTTTTTTCCTGAATTTTGGGTATAAAAAAGCTGATGGGCTTTTTTATGGACAAGTTTTTGGAATATAATTTTTCTTTATTGTTATCGACTACCCAAATTTTGTCGGATGTTTTGTTGAGGAGATTTGTGATATTTTTCAGATCTTTGGGCAAAATAGGTTTTTCCCACATTATCTTGCGGGTTACAGGATTGACGATCTGTGCCCCTCCATTGATTATGCACGGCTTGCTGAGCCCCAGCTCTGAAAATATCCCCGTCACGCCATCCAAGTGTCTCCCGCTGGCTATACCTACGGTAATATTGTGTCTTGCTTTAATAATTGTATCGCGCAGTTTTTTGGAGATTTTTCCGTTTTTGTTGTTGGAGAGAAGAGTGCCGTCTATATCACATAATATAATCTTGTATTTTTGTTTATTTTTTTTCCCCATTAAATCTATATTAAGTAATATATGTAAGAATAGCAAGTCAGCAATAAGTATTTATAGTACGCAAGTGCTCTTTGGCTTTTATCACAATCTATGACAAATGTCATTCTGGTTAATAAATTAAATTACAAATCCAAAATTACAAATTACAAATAAAACCAAATATATAAATTCAAATATCAAATTCGCATATTACGCAGTCAAAATAAATTGTGGATTTAATTATTTGTATTTTGATATTATTTGTTATTTGGTGCTTTGAATTTGGAATTTCTTCTCATAGGATCAAATCGCGGTATTAATCCTCTACAATGACAATTTTTGAATGTCCAATGAGCAGTTACCATAGTGCCCCTTGAGAATGAGCGCGATTAATGATAAAATTGTAAATTGTAAATACATTTATGTCACTCGTAATCAGACTTACAAAAACAGGCAAAAAAGGGGAGAGAAAATTCCGTGTTGTCGTCAAAGAAAAGAGAAGCAAAAGAGACGGCGGTTATATCGATCTCTTGGGCTGGTACCAGAAAACCAAAGACCACAAACTGCAGAATATTGACAAAAAGAAGTACGAATACTGGGTCTCACAAGGTGCCCAACCAAGTGCGATAGTTTCCGAAATAGTCAAATAATATGCAGGACACACTTAATTATATAGTTACATCAATAGTTGATCATCCGGATGATGTAAAAGTCGACGAAATTAACGAAAACGAAGTCCTGAACCTCATAATTTCAGCCAACAAAGAAGATATCGGCAAAATAATCGGCAAAGAAGGCAAAGTAATCAGAAGTATCCGCAATATCATGAAAATTAAGGCTATGAAACAAGGCGTTCGCATAAACATCTCCATCGCCGATAGTGAAAAGAAATAAACATTTGAAAATCTCCATACTTACGTTGTTCCCGGAAATGTTCGCGGGGCCATTTGATCACTCCATTGTAAAAAGAGCCAAAGAGGCCGGCAGGGTGGAGATAAATATCGTCAACATACGAGACTTCGGGGTAGGACGGCACAAAATAGTAGATGATACGCCTTATGGCGGGGGAATAGGAATGGTAATGAGAGCGGATGTACTGCAAGCAGCAATCGCAAAACTAAAAACGCAAAACGAAAAACAACATAAGGAAAAAGTCGTTTTACTGTCTGCTTCGGGAAAAGTATTTAAACAGAGTGACGCCAAAAATTTCTCTAAAATTGACCATTTAATACTTATTTGCGGGCATTATGAAGGAGTAGACGAGCGGATCATGAAGTATGTTGATGAGGAAGTATCTATCGGAGATTTTGTCGTCACTGGCGGCGAAATTCCCGCCATGCTGATTACGGACTGCGTATCCAGGCTGGTATCGGGCGTGCTGAAAGAAGGCGTCACCGACGCGGAATCTTTTTCACTAAGAGATAACAGCGAGTCAACATTGCTTGAATATCCTCACTTTACAAAACCCCAAGTATTTAATGGAGATACCGTTCCCGATGTGCTACTGAGCGGGAACCACAAGAAAATCGATGATTGGAGAATAGGGGAGGCGCAAAAAAAGACATTGAAACAGAGGCCTGATCTGCTGAAGAAGTAGAAATCAGTTAAAATATCGGTTTTTGGGGATCATTATCTACAACAGCCTCAGGCGCCACGCCCGAATCATCCGACTTCCATGAATTTAAGTCACTAATTAGCAAGCTGTTTTGCGCGCTTATCGGATTTATCGGCTCCTCGTTATTAAGACGCGGCGCTTTGTAGGCTTTACTGAAAAACTTGAGAGTAATAAACGCGGAGTCGGATTCGGCTTCTATAGATTCGACTTCATTTAAAGGCAGTTTTTGGCTCATTTCTTTTATGAAATTTTTAATGTCCGAGACGTTTCCTTTGAGACTTAATTTTATATATATAAATTCGCCGGAATTGTGTTGGGTCTGGTTTGTGGGAGTATCAGCGCTAAGCGGGCCAAGTCCGAATGTATAGTCTTCGACAGCAATTCCTGCGTTGCGGGAGCTTTGGTTTATGGATGTAATAATAGACGCAAAATCTTTCTCAACAGGAAGAGCCTGCACAACTGTCATACGACTATTCTCAAGTGCAGTTTTGTTGAGACGGGACATAAAAGTCAAATTGCTGTTTAGTATCGATATACGGCCGCGCGCCGCTATAGCTTCGTCGCGAAGTGAAAAAAAGCTCTCGAACTGAGGCATTACAAAACTGAAAAATAACAAAATAACAAAAGCCAATATCACCGACAACAGCAGGAGCGAATAATACGGTGAATCCTTATAGGAATAGTATATAAAACGCGCAGAGTTTGATCCGCGTAATTTTTCTTTTATCATATTGCTAGTAAATCCAACGTCATAACAAAATTCTGGTCAAGTGAGCTTGAAGAAATAGAGGTTAGGAACAGTTTGGAGAACTGCTTACCGGGACCTGTCAAACTGACGATAGAATTAGCCAGTTCATCCAAAAGCGATAAATTTGTGCTTGAAAATTTTATGGTATAAGTTTTGTTGTTTAAAATTATTTCATCGAGCTTCACTCCTGAGGGGATTTTTTCCTGAATCAGTTCAAGTTTGCGCTGAGGCTGTGACCGTTTTTGGATTATGCCGCGAATAAAGTTGGAACGTTCATTTATAAAAGCCAGCTTATTTATGTCCAAACTATAATACTCCAGCTGTGATTTGAGATTTGCTTCCTCTTCCTGAAGCTGAGGAAGAGGGGATAATGTTATAAAAATTGAGAGTACAACCGACAACAGACCGACGCCGAAAAGAATAAAAATAGAAATCAGACGCAAAAGAAAAAGCCTTTTTAGAAGAGGCGTGATTGATTTGGATTTTCGCTGATCCTGTAAAAGATTAATACCATGATCACTCATATTCTTTAAGAGCTAATCCTATTGCTACTGCAAATTCAGGCCCGCGCGGTTCAATATCGGGCGGTACACCTAAAACACCCAGCATTCTCCAGGGGTTACCGATGATTGTTTCGAGCCCTATATTGCGAACAAAAAAAGAGCTGAGCCCGGGCAGACTGGCACTTCCTCCGGTTAAAATGACTTGGGTTATGGGTGATTCATTTTTGTAACGATCATTGTAAAAAGTAAGTGCTTTTTTTATCTCAACAACCATTGATGAGAGTACGGGTAAGATGGCGTTACTGATTTTACCACCGAAATTTTTATCGGACAGCCCGTAGAGTTTTTTGTATTCTTCGGCTTGAGGAATAGAAAATCCAAAATCCGCGGCTATAGCCCTAGTTAGCGCGATTCCTCCAAGCGGTACGAGGTAGGTAAATATAATCATGCCGTTTTGGACGATCGATAAAGTCGTACTAAAAGCACCGATATTCATAATGATCGATGTCGGAAATTTATCACCTAATACAATTCCCCTGATTGCCGAAAGGACTTCGGTTTCAACGCCAGCGATACTTAACCCGGCAAGTTCCAGGATCATTTGATAGCGCTGTATAAGCTGTTTGGGTGCGGCGACCAGAAGAACCTGCATTTTGGCCGACGGGTCGGTGCTTTTGGGCTTGCGCAATATACACCAATCTAGAGTGATTGATTCGAGAGGCGCGGGTATATACTGTTCCGCTTCCCAGAATATAGCACTTGATAATTCTTTTTCAGAAATATTGGGCATATCTATTACTTTGGTGAATACTCTATTCTCAGGAAGAGCAACGCTAACATTGTTTGTTGTGATCTTTGCATCTATTACCAGCTTGTTAATTACCGCTGCCAATTCCTGATGGTCAAAAGGCGATTCGGATGTTATGCCTTTCGGTTGAGCCTGAACAGACAAAGACTGAGCATATTTGATCTGATTTTTGTCATGTTCAAGCCAAACAACTTTTATAGAAGTTTGTCCTATGTCAAGCCCAAAAGTATTACTTTTCATATTTATTTCGGCGAAAATATTAAATAAGGATAGAATTCTACAGGCGCTTTGGGATAGCTTCTGAAACTTGTTAATTTGCGCTGAGTGCCACCAGATATGCCAACGGATGAAATCTCAATTCCCTGGGGCGGGAGATTGCTGCCGCGAATGCCTATGTACGTGCCCGCGTATAGAGGAATGATCCTCGCCAATAATCCGGAGGTTACATTGACAGCCGCACGGAAAGCGTAATTTCTACCGCTTACAGTACCACCCGACGACGATGAGCTGAACCTGTTGTTTGTCCTTCTGGCATTACAAGGATCAAACGCGTAGTGACTGAGTGTCGGTGAGGCGCGCGTGCCGCTGATTATGACTATTTCGAGAGCAGACATAGTATTGCTGGACTCAGGTGTTCCTACGCATACGTCAGAAGAATTACCCCAGTACACATTCAAGGTCCCGGTCCAAGGGGAAGAGTAATCAGGATAAGCGGACAGCCAAATATCGGCAGTGTCGTTTTTGATCAGAAAATCTCCGGAATTTATTTGAAATTCATTAGCGCTTCTGGTATTGACGGTAGTAACGTAATTTGAGTTATTGTTCAAATTGCCGGTTATTGTCGCGCTGGAGATCTGGGTAAGCGCGCGCTCTAAGCCTGCTTCAGCGGCTGCGAAAGCCCTTTGAGAGCTGTCCTGAGCGGTAGTAACCCTGAGATTATTGATTGTACGCGCAGCGAGCGATAATCCGATAGTCATAGCGACAACAAGCACAAGAAGAGAAATTAGTAATATTTGCCCGCTATCATTTCGAACCGGCGCAAATGAGGAGAGCCTATACACTCTTTGCTGAATTATTTTTGTAAGACGCTTCAAACCGCGAAACTTGGGCATATTCTAATCGTAACAATCACAGCTATAGCTGTCAACTTACAAGCTCGAAACATTACGCAAGGTTACCGAAGACTGGAATGTAATGTCGGTATCTCCTTCAGGTAAGTTCAAGCTGTTTATCTTGCTAAGAGTAAAGTTGATTCGTATGGTTGGCGGACTGCTTAAGTTTTGCCTGCATTGAAAACTGCACGCACTTACCACTACTTCGCTTCGATTGGTCAGGTCCGATCCGTTACGCGTAATAGAATTAGGGGCAGTCGAAGATGCCGGACATGAAAAAACGCTTTGGGTTAGATCTGAATTAGTGATCCGAAGAGTCTGGACAGTTGTCCCCGCGCCCGAGCAGGCCGGAGCAGTCCCGCCGTATGGACTTGGAAAATTCAGGCTTTTCGCGAAACGCATTTGCTTTATAATCTGTTCAACTGCATGATCGCCTACACGCCGAACCGAAACTATTGATTCAGCTTTTTTTGACCCCCGCAATACAGTTACTAATATGGAAAAAATGACCGACGTCAAAACCGCAAATATTCCGATCACGACCAGCAATTCGACAAGAGTAAAGCCTTTTTGTCTGTATTTTTGAAACATAATTTATAAATAAATCAGTTTATAACCCTGATAAGGGATTTACAGCCGATAGACATGTCGCCAGATCAACGTCATGGCAAAAAGGCGATGACGCCGGACATTTGGAGTCGCGCCAGGCTACCATGACGGTTACACGCGTGATACCGGCCGCGCAGCCGGAGTTTGCAATATTTACTCTACGCAAATAATTATCAACGTTCGCGTTAGCGCATCCTGTCGTATTTAGTGTTCGTGAATTTTTGGCGAGGCAGTAATCGCCGTTTGCGAGCGACGCAAAAACATTGTAATTCTCATCACGTATACTTCTCACAACTTCAAGACCTTCCTGAGCATATTGGAGTGCAAGATTTTGATCTTTGCCATACCTGGTATTACCAAGCGACGTTATAACGACGGCTGTAAGCGCTGTTACTATAACTGCAATAATTCCGAGTGCGACTAAAACTTCAATCAGCGTTTGTCCTTTCATGATTCATTGATATTGCCCTGCGTGTCGATCCGGATAGTCTTGGTCCTGCTTGAATCTGTCATAATAATAGTGCCTCCGCCTGATTGACCCGTTCCGGCGTTAAAGGTAACTTCAGACGAAGATCCTGATCCGAACCTGATCTGAGATGGTAATTGTTTTTCTTTATATCTAAACGGACGAGGCGAGCTGTTGCAGTAGATCCAAACCGAATAAGTTCTGGGCAGATTTATTCTAATGCTGTACGCGGTCAGCTGAGGTGAGGCCGGATTACACGCGACAGCGGGTACGGAAGGTATTGGAAGAAACTGTGAAGAGGAACTGCTTTTTGACTCGTTAAGTACAGCTATTACGTCTAAAACTGAGGAGCTCAGAACTTGGGAACTGGAAAAATTTCCAAATGATACGAGACTTACTGTTGTTACCAGGAAGAAAATTGAAAAAACTACAATAAGCTCGATAAGAGTAAAGCCGTAATTTTGTCGGTGGCAGTATTTGTTCATACCTTAGGGACTAAAGAGCGTATATGACCAGTTCTCTGTTCCGCCGGTACAATTCGTGACTGATGCACCGCCCGAAATGGTATTGGGATTATTCGATTGATCTTTTTGCTGGTCATTTACGTTTTCAAGGCAGGCGGCCAGTGTATACGCAGCATTACCGAATGCTGATTGGTACCTATAAATAAACGGGCTAGCGTTAGTGGGATCACAGGGTCTTTTTTGCATGTAAGTAATACCGCCTTGGGTTAAAGGCTGATTACAGGCAGGAAGAGAACCGGGATATGTGCCCTGATCAGACCTGTACAGCTCAAGAGCCGACTGGATCTGCCGCAGGTCAGATTTGCGCTGAGTATCGCGGCCTCTTTCGCGAACTCCGACATAGTTTGCCATCAAAAATGTTGCCAGTACCCCAATAATCGCTATAACAACGAGCAGTTCAATCAGCGTGAATCCTTTATTCAGATTATTAAATTTATGATTATCCATATTGATTTGATTTATATAATGTTAAGGTGTCGTATTCGGACTAGAGACTCCAAAATTACAAGCACCTCCGCATGTATTCGATATACTGTTGCTTACAGCAGATGCGCAAGCCGCGCCGGACGCCGGGAAACACATTTGAGGATCTTTAGGCGCTTCAAGAGAGGCAAAGATCAAGTAACATTGACCGTTTACACAATTACCGGAATTGGGTACAAAGTAAACATAACGTCTACCGCTTTTCGGATCACTCGGCAAACGGGACATATAATCTGACCATGCACCGCCCCAGTTAGTGCCGGTTATTGAGTAAGAAGCTGTTGAGTTTGGGTATCTGCCGTAATCCTGGTAATATATTTCGAGCGCGCGCTGAAGCTGTGCCAGATCGGATTTGCGTTTTGCATCATTTGTCTGCGCAATTTTTTGTACAGGATTGAGGATAAGAATTAGGCCGGTAATGAGAACAGAAATCATGCCGATCACTACCAGTAATTCAACTAAAGTATATCCTTTTTTAAAAGTGTTTTTGAATTTAGCTGACATAGATAAACTGTAAAAAATAATCAATTATATTTTGTCCCCAAAACAAGCTCACCAGGGTGCCCAATACCAAGAATGGTCCAAAAGGAATTGTACCCCCTTTGAGCTTCTTTTTACCGAGTAAAACCAGTATGAGAGAAAACCCGGCACCTGTCAAGAAAGCCAAATAAACTGCCAATATGATCTTTGGGAAACCCAGAAAAAATCCCATTAGAAAACTAAAAACTACATCGCCAAAGCCGATAGCGCGTCCTTTGGAAAAATAAAAAAGCAGAAAGAAAATACTAAAGACTATAACCGCCGATAGGGATATACCCAGAATGTCTATACCCGCAAACCCGCTAAAAATATATTTTATCAGGATCACGGTTAGAGCGAATAAGACTATCTTGAAAGGAATAATCCCATATTTGAGATCGATAAAAAATACTACGATAAATGACGAAATAACTACAAGTAAATATATTATTTCCGGCAATATAGTTAAATCACCAAATACGGAATAAGGTGACGAGTTTAGATTATTGTATACAACGAACAGAAAAATTGAGGCTGTGACCAATTCAACAAGAGGGTAGAATGCACTGATTTTTACCGAGCAGTATCTGCATTTTCGATCTAGGATCAAATATGAGAAGACGGGGATAAGGTCAAAGGGATGCAGTTTGTGCCTACAATGAGCACAATGAGACGCTGGAAATATAATTGATCTGTCAAAAGGCAGCCTATCTATAATGACGCCTAAAAAACTTCCAATAAAAAGACCCAATATAAAAACGAATAAATATAATATAAAAATTTCCACTATATAGTTATATTACATTAGTTCTTTTTTTAAGTACAGTAGGATTTAGAAGGTTTAAAAAACTAGATTAGTGGCTCCCGGCGCGGGACCTGTTGCTCCGCAATAAAGTCCGGTTTTGCCGGCGGCAGAGGACCATACAACAAAGGTGTTTGTAGCGCATAATGTGCCTGCTCCTGCTTTTAACCTCTCAGCGCGGGAGCCCTGAACTGCGTAGACGACTGCGTCTGTTCCGTTAGTGTTGTAGCAAATGTTATTGTGGGATACACCGGGAGCTGCACAAGGCGTGGAAGGATTGTTGCCTGTTGTGTTGTTATCGGGAATTGTTTTGATATCCTGAGACGTCTGTAGAGTATTCATCCAGTTGGCTCCCGCAACCGGATACACAGCGTTTTGAGCAGTATAAAATGCCTGGACGGCATGACCTAGCTGGTTTATGGTAGACCTCCTGCCGGAGTCTCTACCCCTGGCAAATTGCTCAAGCGGATCAATAGCTACGAGGACAGCTGTTGTCAAAATGCCTAAAATAGCGATAACTATCAGAAGCTCGATAAGAGTGAAGGCTCTACGGTATTTTTTGAAGTTTTTAAGCTGTTTAATTCGGGCAAGCATGTGTTTTCTTACAATAATTTAATTAAGACGTATTTGTTTCTTCTTGTCAATAACCTATATTATATTCATTCAAACTAATGGGCGATTAATGTGTATATGAGATCAACTTTTAAAGGTAAAGGCTGGTGTACGGCGGCTCTTCTGAGCGGGAAAAGGGGATTGAACCCTCGACCTTCTCGTTGGCAACGAGACGCTCTACCACTGAGCTATTCCCGCAAATAACTTAAAACTTAAAACTTAAAATTTAAAATTTAAAATTTAAAATTTAAAATTTAAAACAAATATTAATTGGAGTATAGCAAAAACATTTTAGTCTAACAAGGCAATGAATTTGGTTAAGTATTTATTACATATTTTTCATAATTAAAGTGATATACTTGAGGTGATGAATGGGGGTGATAAGAATGGCAGAGAATACCAATAATAAAAAGAAAACGGAAGATACATTCAAGGTAAAAGGAGAACAATTGTTATCAAAGGTAAAAGAGCTAATCAAAGAAGGAAACGTAAGGCGGATAACAATTAAAGACAAGAACAATAAAACGCTGGTTGAATTTCCGCTTACTATCGGTGTAATCGGAGCAGTGCTTGCGCCTATGCTGGCGGCTGTCGGAGCAATTGCAGCGCTAGTCACAGAGTGTACGATAACTGCACAAAGAGAAAAAACCGTGAGTAAAAAATAGAGATCAGATCTGAGAATGGATCAGGCCTATGCTGATCTCCTGATTATTCTTAAATTTTTGTGAGAATATTTCGAGCTCATTTTGGGAGTATTTTTTAACCGTGAAAGTAAAAACGGATCCTTTTCCTTTGCCTTCGGATTTTGCCCATATCTTCCCGCCGTGCATTTCAATCAGAGATTTACAAATATATAAACCCAATCCCGTACCGAACGTTGGCTGATTGGTAACATAAGTGCCGGGTAAGATCCCGAATTTCTGAAAAAGTTTTGATAAGTCTTCAGGCGCTATGCCGCTCCCGTTATCCGAGATATTTATTTCTACCGATTCGTTATCCTGATTGAAAGAAATTGTGATCTTACCGTCTCTCTTTGTAAACTTGAGCGAATTGCCGATTAGATTATAAATTACTTCTTTTATTTTGTCCGGGTCAACAAGCACATCCGGAACTGAACCGGGATCTTCTACTTCTATTTTTATACCTAACTCATCGGCGCGCGGTGTTATATCGTCAACTACCTCTCTGACTATTTTGGTAATATCGGCTTTTTCAATTTGCAGAGTGAGCCGTCCAGAATCAATACGGGATATGTTTAGCATATCATTTACCAGTTTAATCAGTCTATCCACAGAACTATAAGACCTTTGCAGATAATATTTTAGTTTTTCCGAAAGCGGGCCTCCTTGCCCGGCCAGAGCCATCCATAAATAGGATTTTATTGCCGTCATGGGGGTGCGCAGTTCATGCGACGCGACAGAGACAAAGTCATCCTTGAGCCTGTCTAACTCTTTGAGATGTTCGTTTGCCTGCCTGAGTTCACCTGTTGCTTTTTGGATTTCCTCCCGAAGAGTAATATTAAACTGATTAATTTTCTTGTATGCTTTCGCGTTGGCGATGGCGACAGCTGCCTCGGGCGCAAATGTTTCAAGCACTTGTATGTCTGAGGCGGTATACATATCGCCTGATAACTTATTACCAAGCGCCAGGATGCCTATTGTTTCAGAACGGGTATATAATGGCAAAACCAGCGCATAATCGGATTTGTTCATAATTTCACTTAAAATACCGGGTTGAAGCTCATCATATATAAGCATTCTGTTTTCGTTTATTAAAGTAAGGATATTAAATTCGCTATAAATTACTTTCGAATTCACGCCTTCATGCACTACTTCTGTAATTTTTTGATCTTCGAGCAGAAAAAAAGTTCCGTGGCTGATCCTGAGATCGGATATGAGATTTTGAAGCAACAGATGAAGAAGTTCTTTTAGTTCGATCGTCGAGGACATTCTGAGCGCTAAATTGTACAATAATTTCCCCGAATCATATCTATCCTTGTATAAAACACTGTCTGTCATTTTTTCGATCACGCGCCTCAGCGGCTGTATCGTAAAGCCCATGATCAGAACAAGTATCGCCGAGATGGATAACGTAACGTTGTCCAGGTTCAGACCTGTAAAAATAGAAAAGAGAAAAACCATGAGCAGAGAATAAACAAACGCGATTAAAATAATAAGCAGGCTGAATGATACTGTCCTCGCCACTATGAATCTAATATCCATAAATCTGTGTTTGATGATCGCGTATGCGATTAATCCGGCCATACTGATCGTCATTAAGGGGCCCATATTAAATAGAGAAAAGATGCCTACAGTCGGCAGAATAATATTGGTGGCCCCTCCGAATAAGGCGGCAGAAAGAGTCCCCGTCAATATGTATTTTAATTGTATAGCTTGAATTCCTTTGGAATTTTTCAACTTTGAAAATAAATTGTAAAATGCCAGGGCTATAAAGCCGACAAAGTGTAAGACCCAGAGCGCATAACCAGTACCGAAAACTAATCCTTTGTATTGCGAGAAAATAACTCCGCTAAGAATGAGATCGGTATTCAGAGTAAGTACGAGCATGAATGCAATTGATGCGAAATGCGCAAGCTGGATAAATTCTTTCCCGGCTCTTTGAGTTTTTACCGGAAAAATAAATGAAAAATAACTTAGACTAACAGCGATCATGCTCCCCGCAAGATAAAGAATTTTGGCCCAAAATAAAGACAGGGGAGCGAACGAGGTTGAATAGAACATAGCGAGCCCGAACGACCAAAGTGCAATTGATGAGGAAAATATCAAAAAAACAATATTGCGTTCTTTGTGTCTGTTCGGAAACCAAACTATCAAGCCCAGAACAAGATTCGCGATGGTATTAAGAAACAAAATAAATGCTTTTGGGTCCATTTTGGAAATTTAAAACTTAACTTATTCATTCAGTATATTAGAAAAAGCGAAACGTAAGCAAGGGCTGTATTGAGGTGTTGATATCAGTTCTTGTGTCTCAGTCTGCTGAATTTTTTGACGATTTCAAAATCCCTGTCTTTTATAGGCTTGCTATTCCAAGTCGGCGAGGCTACGCTGAATTTATGTTTTTTGGCCATCGCGAGCACTGCTTTTGCCTTATCTACATCCGCATCGCCCAAAGAGAAATCGGTATCTACTCCTTCTATGGTAAGGACAAGAGTCTCAGCAAGACAAGCTATAGTTGTTTCCGGCGGGAGACGCAGATTGAAGCCGCACCTAAAGCCGGGAATATGAACAAAACCTCCATCTATAACCAGACTGCCTTTTTTTTTGATTTTCTTTGCATCATGCTCCCTGATATTTCTAGGCTGTGTGTCTTCTATAATAATAGTACCTGGGGAAACGTGCGCGGGCTGTAGAGTCGAGGTAACCGCACTCGTCATGACTATTATAATGTCGCAGGCTTTCATGTCGGACAAATCCTGAGTAAATATCGCACGGTTTTCCAGATCCGGAAACTTGTCAAATAATTTTCCAACCACTCTACTATGTAAAATGAGGCGGCAACCTGATTCATTAACTAATCGAGATGCTGCTGCTCCAACCGAACCGCTAGCGCCGATTATTCCGACGGTTGTATCTTCAGGGCTTAGTCCCAGTTTTCTCGAGTATATTTTGACAGCTTCGGCAGTCATTGCGGCAGTCAAAGCATTACCGTTTGTTATGCCAATTCCAGTAAGAAAATCGCTTTGGAAATTATTGTTTTTAGACCTCAATGTTGTTCCTCCAAGTGTCGCAGGGGAGGTATGCGCTCCAAGTCCTACTATTGAGGATCCTGATTCTTTGGCAAGCTGAATTGCTTCAATAATTCTTTTTTTGGCATATGGCATCCAGCTGTTGAGAAGCATTTGCTCTCCGTACATCAGCACAGCAATGAGGTTGCCTTTGATGTCATATCCATCAATTGTGATTTCGCTGTCTTTGATAATAAAGGGGGGTATTTTGGCAAGAGAAGTATACAACTTGCGGTTTTTAACTTCCTGTTCGAGTTTTGGCGGGATAACTTTGGCCAATGAACCCAGAGGAAAATTGCCGATCCTGGCGCACTCGAGGGCATCGAAAGGGTCACGGGGATGAACCAAAAAGGTGAATCCGCGGTTGCCTTTTCTGCGTTTTTTGTGTTTGACGGGATTGTCCTTTGCTATCAGGCGATGCAATCTGCTTTTTTTGTTTAAAATTTCAGATTCGCTGAATGGAGGTATTTTTATTCTACCCAAATTTAACCTACTAAGCATATAGTTTCTTTCCGGACGAATTGCATTATATAAAGCATATCAAAATATTTACCCTATAGCAAGTAGGAGTTGGTCTATGCTTTGCGGTATCTTATTAAATTTATGCACGTTTTAATGCTCATGGGTTTTAATCAAATGAGTTAAAATGCTAGAGACTATTATTAGCACGATCCCTACCGACTGGATTATTTTTAACTGCTCTGACAGAAAGACCATCGCGAGGACGGTTACGATAATTGGTGTTATTGAAGACATCATAACCATATATGACGCACTAGCTGTCTTAAGAGACCTATTCGCGAATATCCAAGTGAGAGACAAGAACGCAGAGTGTATAAGCGCAAAACCTATATAGTTAAGCTGAAATATATCCGCCTGAAAAATTTCCCGAACCGGTTGAGGATATATCGGCGAAATAATTATAAAAAAAATTATTACCGGTATACCAGCTACCGGACGCAATAAGCTAATAATATCTTGATCTACCGCTGTTTTTTTTAATATTTTTCTGTTAATAACAGCTCCTACAGCCCATGCGACGCAAGCCAGCAATACTAAAACATCTCCTATTCGCGGAACAATTCCAGTTCCGCCGGTAACAAGCAAATATGTTCCAACTAAGATCAGGAATATAGAGAATACTTTGGGGGCGTTAATTTTCTCTCTAAGAACGAAGTAAGCTATAATTACAGTTGCTACAGTTGAGAAATGCGTCAGGAAAGCGGCATTAATTGCTGTTGTCATAGCTAGTCCGGCGCTTGCCAGGAAACCGCCCATTCCTAGAAGTATAGCGTTTGCAATTAATATCCAGAAAAAAATGCGTTTATTTATCTTAAAAAGCTTTTTCCATTTTGCCGGAAGGATTATTACTGATAAAATGACCAGGGTTATAGAAAAGGATTGCAGGCTGAATGGCAATATTTCAGCGCCCTGCATATAGGCTAATTTGGCGATGAAAATCTCAAGCGCCCAAAAAGTAGAAAATAAAAATACGTTTATAACGGGAGAAAATAAAATAGCTCTAATAGAATACACTGTCAGGTTTTCGGGTCGGGAATTATTCTCCATATAAAATCAAATATTTCTTTGAAATTGTTATAGAAATCAGGACTTTGCAATACTACTATGCTAACTTTACCGGTATAATTGATTATAGCAACTTTTCCTTCAAAAATTACTATATCCTCGGATGTAATACTCCATTTCAGGTCGGCCGGCATAAATTTGTAGTAGTAGCCGCGATTTTGGGCCAGAATATTAACGGACGGTCTTCTTGAATAGGGAGATTCGTAAACTATTTCCCACATATTCAGATTTTTATTTTTTTGCAGAGCTTTTTTAAATAATTCCGGGTTATCCGCTGACAAAACTGATTTTTCTTCCAGTTTGACAAACGACCGCATTTCTTTGCCTTTGAAAGCTTCATCGTAAATTGCTCTCGCGTTTGCCAAACCCTTTAGATACTTAATTTCCGGCTCTTTGGCATTGGAGAAATTCGGCTGAATATTGGTGAGGCTTTTAAGCATCTGGGGGTATGTGTTTTTTAGATTGATGGCTGTTTCAAGTTTTTTTTCAACTAAATATTCGATTCTTTCAGCAGGGGTAGCTGTTATCATTTTGCTTGAGCCTTTAATTACTTCTGCGACCAAGCCTTTGGATATCAGCGAGTCGATATGGAAGTATGCAGTCGTCCGTTTCAAATCAACCAGGTCTGCCAAATCTTTAACTTTTTTGGGTCCGTGCTTCAGGAGAGCTAAATACAGTTTTGACTCGATTTCGGATAGTCCTAATTTTTCCAGGTATTTGATCAAGGGAATCATAATTGTCAAAAAGCAAAAATTTTCTTTAGTATTATAGCATACGACTTGACACGCAACTAAAATAGCCTTTACTATACTAATATATAATGAAAAAGACCGCCGGTTCTTCTATTTTGCTAAACATACATTTTTTGCTGATTACAATAATTGCCCTGGGGACAGTAGCTGTTTTGTCGGTTATAAATAAACCTCAAACGATCGCGCAGTACGCGTCCAACGAGATGAATTTGAATACGGCATTTGAAATTGAAGAGACTGCTAATCCGGACAGATCTATGGGGCCGGCATCATCTGCCGAAAACTTATCCAAAAGCCTGCCGGCAGACTACTTGGGTGAACTCAAATTAGCGGTAAAAGATAGTAATTTCGCCAGGGAGTCAGAACTGGAATATTTGAGACTTACATTGAATAAAGCGGAAACCAGACTAATCTATCTATTTCTGCCGGGTACTAAACGGAATAATTTTGCCGAGGACAAAATCATCGACGACGGCAGAAAAACGAATCAACATGTCAACAAATGGGAAACGATATTTCCGGAGGCTGCCGAAAGTAAAGCGACTGTAATTATAAATAAAGACGGCGGTGTTGCTGACCTGAGATCCAAGCTTGCCGGAGGAAAATACAGCGAGCTTAGGCTGTATATTGAAAAAGCGGAGGCAAAATACAAAGGGCGGGAAGTTATGAATTTAAGCATTTCGGATAAATCAGGAATAATCCGTGTCCTGAGGCCATACAGTATATTCTCCGGTGAAACTATGACTGTGACGCTTGATCTAAATACCCGGAGATCAATAGTTAAATCAGGAGATGAATATTTTTTTAACCCCGTAATAATCAACGCAGTTTCGAACTGAAAATAACCGATATTTTCATTTTTCTTACTTTTTTTTGTTCTATATCTCAAGAATAAGGTGTATTTTTGAAAGTAATATGCAGGAAGCGATATTAGAATATAATTTTCTAGTTTGGATATTATTCGGTCTGGTTGTAGGTTTGATTGCACATCTTCTTGATCCGGCAGATGTCCGAGGGGGGATCTTCGCCACCTTGGGCTTTGGTGTTCTGGGATCAGTCGCGGGCGGGTTTTTAGCCTCTTTGTTATTTTTAGATCTGACTGCTGGTATAAGCACGTTTCATGTAGTAACGGCTGTTATCAGCGCGGCTCTGCTTGCAATTGTATACAGATATTTCTTCAGGAACAAAAATCATATTAAAACGCTGAAGATGAGGATAAAATGAATGTGGACCCGAGAGGGATCGAACCCCTGACCTCCTCGGTGTAAACGAGGCGCTCTAACCAGCTGAGCTACGAGTCCAATTTTCGCTACGCGAAAACTAAAAACTATAAACTAAATACTTAGAATGATAAGGAACGGATTTATTTTATCAAATAGGGGATAGGATGACAATCGCAACTAATAGCAGAAGTATTTACCTTGAGACAGTGTGCGCGAGGATATTTAAGGGGAATCTTCGGCCATCATAGAGATCTCTGACCATTTGCTTTATATCTTCATCGCGGAGTGTTTTTTGATCCATAGCGTAAATTTCACCGGGCGTGAACCATCGGGCTTCCGATATATCATCTGCTAATGTTTTTGGCTTCTTATCCGAAATTTCTCCGGTATAGATAATTTTAATAGCGTGGGGCGTAGCCCCCAATTGAGCCGCGATATCTCCTCTGACAAGCGAGTAAATTCCTAGAATGTGTTTGGGGTTAAAGATAAAACCTGTTTCTTCCAAAACTTCCCTTCTTACAGATGCGGCGGGGTTTTCACCGATATCTATCCAGCCGGCTGGGTGATTCCATTTACCGTAGTCGGGGTGATCTTTTTTGGCTTCTTTTACCAATAATATTTTGCCGTCTTTTTCCAGAATGGCTCCGGCGACTCCGAATGTTTGGGTGAAGACTCGTTTCATATTTATTTGGTGCCCCTGATGCACTTTCTTTTGAACACTTTTTGCCTTGGATTTGGAAACTAGTGCTTGTTTACCAAGATCAGGATAGTATAACAAACGACCACATGATGCCGCAAGGCACAAGTTATTCTAAATCTAAGAGACTATATAAAAAACGCAGCCTAAATTAAAGAGGCAATTTAATAGTAATATCGAGCGCCTTTGCGATTCTATTCAGTACAGCAGCCCTGAATTCCGGATCGCCTCTTTCTATTCGGGCATAGTAATTTACATGAATTCCAGCCTTTTTAGCCACTTCAGCTTGTGTTAATCCGGCTTTCTCACGAGCTTCTTTAAAAACTTTGCCTATCTCATTATAAAAATCCATATTCGTGCCTACTTCGCAATTATACATCTTTTTGAACGTGTTGCAAAAGTTACGATACATTTTAGACATTCATGAATAATTATCATGAGTTGTTTA
>CAZLZN010000012.1:0-40390 GCA_964564035.1 uncultured Gammaproteobacteria bacterium
ATGTGATTGTTAAGTAAATTTTATTCCGCTGGTGTTTTTTATAAAAAAGTTTGTACCGTCCGTTTGCAGTTTAATTATTGCCAAATTACCGACAGCACCGGAAACCAGATTCATGTAACCTAAGTGCTTGAGAAATACACGCATTATACCGCCGTGAGATACTACAAGTATTTTCTTGCCGGGATGAGTTATAGCTGTTTCACGCAGAAACGTGATCAATCTGCCTACTACGGCCTCATCATTTTCGACGGCAAAATTAATTTTAGTAATATTATCTTGATCTTTTAGTTTTTCTATCAGTTCGTAATAAGCTTTTAGCGCAGAGTATGGCTTACCCTCGAGTTCTCCGAAACTTCTTTCTCTCAGTATTTTTGTTGATTCTATAGCGAGTTTTTTTTCGGCAATAATTATTTCAGCTGTTCTTTTGGCTCTCAGCAAATCCGATGAAAAAACTAAATCAAATTTGAAATTTTTGAATTTTTTCCCCAATAATTTCGCGTCACTAATGCCTTGTGGGGTTAGTGGAGAGTCCATGTGCCCTTGTAAAATTTTTTTTGTATTAAGCTCGGTTTCTCCATGTCTAACAAGAAAAAATGTAGTCATTTTCTTCATACAATTAATTTTACAATAAATTATTTATCGGTGCGAGAGTTAACTGTTGTCTTCTATGAGGTCTCTGTAAAATGGATAAGTTATCATGAGGACAATTGCCAGAAGGAAATATCCCACTGTGCCCCAAATTCCAAAAAGAGCCGATAAAAAAGTGAAAATACCGCCGCCTAAAAAGATACCATAAAAAAAACCGCTTCTTTTGAAATTTTTTGCCTGCTTTTCGAAAGCCTGCAAATGATAATATCTGGCATATTCTTTGGCAGTTAATTTGTATGTTTTTTTCTTTATCATGTAATAAATGAAAGTATATTATTATAAGATATCCTAGAATGATAATTATACTTGATTTTGTGTCAAAGTCAATTGTTTAATTTCAGGTTTAAAATTTCGAAAGATATGATTCTTAGCCTGAGCAAATAAATTATAAAAGACGCGAATTAATGAGTAAAATTATATAATTAATTGCCGAAAATTACGTTCACTAAAATATGCTTCCAAGAGTAGCCGGTATGATTTATCCTCCTTCGCGGAAAACTTCGAGCGTCCTTCGGCATGCTCAGGATGATGAGCGTAGCCGTACCATAAGCTTTATGCTCCTAATTGAACGCTGAAAAATAAACGCCCAGCGTGATCTCCAAAGAGCTTTGTAGTTTTTTCGGCTAAACCCCAATACCCATTTTTTTCAGCATAAAATATTTGGCTGTATTTTCCAGCTCGTCATTTAAAGGAGCGAGTACGAAGACTTGTTTATATTTAATTTCGAGTGTTTTTTTTATGATCATGTCGGCGATATTAGGATTTTTTGGCAGTAATGGTCCGTGCAGATAAGTTCCGATAGCGTTTTTATAAACAATTCCTTCGGTTTGATCCTGTGCATTATTGCCAAAGCCTTTTAATACACGGGCGAAGGGTTTTGCGTTGTTTTTTAGAAATGTTCTGCCTCCGTGATTTTCAAAACCTATCAATAAGTTATTTGCATAATCGTTTTTATGTTCACTTTTACGGGCATCGCCATTTGTGTCAAGGTTGTCCCAAATAATTTCGGCCGCAATATTCCCGATCAATCTGTTTTCTCTAACACCCGGGTGGTAAGATTCGATATCGAATATACCTAAGCCATTGATCCTTTTTCCTGCTGAGGGTTCATAAAAATTGCCCATTAACTGCGGAGATCCGCATACAAAGAGTGCCGGAAGGCCGTCGAGAATTTGTTTCTTAATCAGTTCTCCCGTGCTGCCTTTTAGATCGCGCATAACAATATCTTGTTCTTTGTCCTGAGCTCCGCCTCCAAAAATCAGGTCAGCCTGTTTAATTTCATGAGGTTTTGTGTTTGTATCAATCGGTATGATTTCAGTTTCTATCCCTCTCCAGGAACATCTTTTTTGCAGAACACTGATATTGCCCCTGTCGCCATAAGTACTCATAAGAGCTGGATACAGCCATCCGATTTTTATATTTAATTTATTTTTCATAATTTCACCGAATTTTTTTGCCTGTCAGTATTTTTCGCACTTCAAGCATTGCCGAATATGTCGGCATTATAAAAAGCGTTTCGTTTTTATTTAATGAGCTAATGCTATGGGTTATGGCTTCCTGCAGGTCTGGAATAATCAGGCTGTTATTTGTGTTCGAGCTGTTTTCGTATTTTATTCTAAGCCCCATGTCGTAACATCTGTCGCCGGATATGAAAATATTATTGAAATTTTTTATTCCGGAAAGCTCGGTATCCCATATCCAGGAAATATCTCGTCCGTCCGGGATCCTGTCATTTAAAACGAAAAGAATATTTTTGCCTCCGAGTTCTTTAATTGTTTCAAAGGACTGATTAAAGCCTGTCGGGTTTTTTGACAAAAATATTTGAGTTTTGATATTTTTATAATAAATTACCTCCTGACGTCCAAAAGCCGGTTCGAAATTGTTAAAAGTATCTTCAATTATTTTGTCACTAATTTGCAAATTTTTGAGAAGCAGAGCAGCGGCAAGCGCGTTATATTTATTATAAGCACCATTTAACGGAAATTTTTTAAGATCAGTCAGGTCAACAGCGGGTCTTTTCAGTCCGCACGATTTGCACTGCCAATTTCCCAGATGCGCATATGATACGGATTTGAATAACAAATTATTGCCGCAGGCAGGACAAAAGATCGAATCAGCTTCGTTTGCAATTTTTTTATGAGAATCTAAGCTTAGCCCGAAATATTGGATTTTCAGATTTAAGTTGTCGGCAAGATAAGCAATTTGAGGATCATCTGCATTGAGGATCAGTGTTGCGGATCCGGGGAGTTTTTGTATAGCTGTTTTCCACTTATATATAATAGTATGTATTTCACCATATCTGTCCAGCTGATCCCTAAACAGGTTGAGCAGTATTATGTAATGAGGTGTTATATTCTTTAATACCTGGGGCAATGCATTTTCATCGGTTTCAAATACTATGTAGTTTTTGTTCAGCTTACCGTTTGGAGCGGAGTTTTGGATAATGGATGACGCTAATCCGTTAATTAAATTCGCGCCGCTTTCGTTATGCATGACTGTTTGACCGCTATTTATTAAAATATTTTTTATCATTAGCGCTGTGGTTGTTTTGCCGTTTGTTCCGGCTATTAATATTATTTTGCTTTCCGAATTAATCAGCTGGTCTTTTATAAAGTTTTTGTTTAATGTCAGCGCAATATGTCCAGGCCATGTAGATCCATTACCAATATTAAAAGCCTTAAATAATTTAGATAAAAATTTGCCTAAGAGAATAATTAACAAATTTAACATAATGAATAAAGAGCATAATTAATGGAAATAAGCATGATACAGGCTACATTGATCTAAGTATCTTGATGCGCTCTTCCATGGGCGGGTGGGTTGCAACAAGTCCGGAAAACCATCCCTGTACGCCTTTGCCTTTGAATGGATTTGCAATAAATAGATGCGCGGTAGCGCTGGTGGCACTTTGGAGCGGCTGTTTGGACGCTGATATTTTTTGAAGTGCATTCGCAAGACCTTGTGGATATCTCGTTAACAGCGCGCCTGAAGCATCGGCGAGATATTCACGTTTTCTGGATACGGCCAGCTGAATAAGGGTAGCAGATAGGGGAGCGAGGATAGCAAAAATAAGTCCCATTAGTAAAAATAATCCGCCGGATCTTTTATCGCTTGATTCGTTTTTGATACCGCCCCACAGCAAGCTTCTCATAAACAGGTCTGCGGCAAGAGCTATAAAACCGACCAGCAATGCAGAGATTGCCATAAGTCTGATGTCAAAGTTTTTTATGTGTGAAAGTTCATGTGCGATCACTCCTTCGAGTTCTGTTTTGGTAAGTAATTTTTGTAATCCTGATGTCACGGCTATGCTCGCGTGCTGCGGATCCCGTCCGGTCGCGAACGCGTTTGGCGAGTCGTCAGGGATCATATATATTTTGGGCATCGGTATTCCGCCGGCAATGGTGAGGTTTTCAACAATTCTGTACAGCTCCGGATTTTCATCTCTTTGGACAGGTACTGCTTTGGAGGTGCCGAGGACCACTTGATCCGAATAGAAATAACTTCCTATCGTGGATATAAGGGAAATTATGAAAATTATCAAACTGAAAAATATTCCGTAACCTGTTATTTCGCCCATCAGATAACCAACTCCAACAGTCAGAGCAATAAACAAGAACATTATCAACCAGCTTTTCCAGATATTTCGCGATATTTGAGAATATATGGTCATCGCTTTTTAGAATTTAACCTTTACCGGTTTTTTGTCTTCTTCTCCGGCTTCAAAATATTGGATCGGTTTGAAATTGAAAAGGTTGGCAAAAAGCAAATTGGGAAATACCTGAATTTGCGTATTGTAATCCCGGACATTGCTGTTGTAGAACTGTCTGGAATAAGCAATTTTATTTTCAGTATCCGAGAGCTCCGATTGCAAAGCCATAAAGTTCTGACTTGCTTTCAGATCAGGATAATTTTCCGCGACAGCGAAAAGAGTCTTAAGGGTGTCGGTCAGGAAATTATTTGCCTCTGCTTTTTCCTGCGCCGAACCCGCTTTCATAAGACCTGTTCTGGCTTTTGTAACGTTTTCCAACAATTCTTTTTCGTGTTTTGCGTAACCCTTTACTGTTTCGACAAGATTCGGTATCAGGTCGGTTCTGCGTTTAAGCTGAACATCTATCTGCGCGAAAGCTTCGTCAATGCGAACTTTGGCTGTAACCAGGGCGTTATATATATACCAGAGATATACTATTATAATAGCTATAGCTCCGATTAGTATCCATGTAGTATCCATAACTCACCTCCTTTATGATTTAAACCACCGTGCTACTTCATTATACGTCTTTGTATTTAAAATGTCATTACGGGTACACCAGCCTCGGCGTGCCACAAAGACGCCGTAACGCATCAGATCCATATGGTTGAGATTATGACTATCGGTATCAATGGTAAGCATAATGCCCAAATCTTTGGCTTTGCGCACTAGGCTGTCCGGAAGGTCCAGGCGAACAGGCCAGGAATTTATCTCCAGGGCTTTATTATTTTTTTGGCAAAAATCAAATAGTTGTTCCCAGTCCAGATCATATCCGTTTCGCTGATTCAAAAGACGGCCGGTCGGATGTGCCAGTATTTTTGCTTTGGGGTGGGAAAGGCCTGAAATCACACGCTTTGTCATCTTGTTCCTGTCCATTCCGAAACTGCTGTGTATTGAAACTATTGCCGCATCAAGTAACTCAAGACTTTTATCGTCTACAGCAAGCTGACCGTCCGTCAAAATATCTATTTCGAGTAAAGAAAATAATCGAATATTATTTTTGTACTTTAGCTTCATTTGTTCAATTATTATATTCCTTTTGGATAAGATTTCGTAGATTTGTTCTCCTGTGTGCCGGGATACGCTCGGGTTATGTTCCGAAAAGCCTATGTAGTCGTAGCTGAGGCTAATCGCCTTGCGTATCATTTGGTCGAAATTGTGTACACCCATGTCGTGGCTTGGTTCTATAGGGAATGAGGAGTGAAGATGAAAATCGCCTTTTATATCTTTCAGATCGATCAGCTCCGGCAGGCTATGCGTCATCGCAGTTTCGATCTCACCGGAATCTTCGCGGAGCTCGGGAGGGACCCACTGCAGTCCCAGAGCACCGTAGAATTTTTCCTCCGTGTTTATTCTGGATAAAGCCGGCGATCCGTCTTTGTTTTGTTTTTTTATTCCATATTCCGACAGTGAGAGCTTTTTTGAGAGGGCAAAATCTCTCAGATGCACATTGTGTGCTTTACTGCCGGTAAAGTGCTGCAGAAGAGCTCCGAAGCCCTCAGGAGAGGCAATCATCAAGTCGATCTGCTTACCGGACGAGACAAGGATAGACGCTGTTTTTTCGCCTTTTTCAATTACGCGGATTTTTTGAGGGTAGTTCGTGAAATAGTCCAGCACACCGGCCGGATTGTTGGAAGTTGCGGCTATATCGATATCCCCTATAGTGGGCATTCTTCTGCGCAGGCTTCCCAAGGGTTGAGCCTCGATTACATTGGGGCTTTTTTTGAGATATTCGAGTATGCTCTCCGCAAGCTCAAAAGCATAAGGCAGAGTCATTCTGCTGGTTTTGGTTTTGCCTTGTTTATATTCGTCTATGGCGCGAATTATGTCTGTCTCGGATTTTTGACCAAATCCATCCAGAACCGAAATGTTTCCCTTTTTTGCGTTTTCGTAGATATCCCGGATTACTGTTTTGGGGTTTTTGAGTTTTAGCTCAGTAACCAGTTTGTAGGATTTTTTGGGTCCGAAACCGGGTATATCCAAAAGGGGAAATACGGAAGACGGTATATGCTCCATAAGCTCATCGAAGTGCTTGACTCTGCCTGTATCCAGAAGTTCAGTTAGGCGGGATTGTATGGTCGGGCCTATTCCGGGAATTCCGGTGTGTTTACCTGACCTAAATAGGTCGGCGATCTGAACCGTGTCGGCCTCGATTGAATCCGCGGCTTTTTGGTATGCTGTTATTTGAAACCAGTGTTTTTTTTCATCAAGAATTGCGTATGACGCGGCAACTTTTCTGAGCAAAGAAGCTATTTCACTGTTGGTCATAAACCGAGTTTAGCAAAGGATTGACGATACAGCAAGATTTTGGTACCATGACAGAAGCTTATCGATTGCCAGATGCAGACTGTATGTTTTTGAATACCGAATGCTAATACTGGGGTGGTAGCTCAGTTGGTTAGAGCGCTTCCCTGTCACGGAAGAGGTCGCGGGTTCGAGTCCCGTCCACCCCGCAAATATTTTTTTCAAACCTCAATTAACACTTTTTAAAATAAACCTTAGAATAAATATTATAAGTTGATTTTTTTAAAAAATTCTGTATAATTACAAAATTGTAATTATTGTAAAATCAGTTTTGATTTTTCAATCCAATAAAAATTCCTCTGCTCAGAAAGGATGTGATTAGTAAATGCCAAGAATGAAGAAAAGTAACGGAAAAAATAATTCCGCAAAAGAACTTCATGTTAATGAAAATAGAAACGGAAACAGTTTCTGGAATATTTTCCGTTTTGGTGAATCCTATACAAGTTTAATTTTGGGAATAGTTGTTGTAGTGGTCGCTACCGTAGTACTTCTTACGGCTGTCCGCGGAAGAAATAACGAAGTTAGACTTCCTGAGGTAAGTCAAAAGAATATCGCGGTCGACATACAAGACGGCGTACAGGTTTTGCCGGCTATATCTACTATCGCTGCGGTTAGACAAGATAGAGACGCCGATGCTGAAGAGGTAGTAAAAAAGGTTACAGCAGTTCCTACAAAGGCTGTTGTAAAAAATATTACTAAAACTCAAGTCAAACCAACCAATACTCCTGTACCGACCAGAATTGTTGTTAAAGCAAGTCCAACTGTTAAAGTAAGTCCGACTGTTAAAGTACAGCAAGTGCAAAATAAAGAAACCAAAGTGAAAACTGCACAGCCCATAAAAGGGAAGACTTATAAAATTGCAAAGGGTGATACTCTCTGGAGTATAGCCGAGAAAAAGTATAACAGCGGTTATAACTGGGTGGACATAAAGGAAGCGAACAAAATATCAGATCCCAATATGATTTCTGCGGGTCAGACAATAGTACTTCCGGAAGTAAAGGCGAAAGCCCCGATTATTGCCGGAACGACTAAGGGTGGACTAAGCGGAAATACAATGGGGAATGCTGAGAAGATCGTTGGAAATAATTATACAGTTGTCAAAGGTGACAATCTCTGGAATATATCAGTTAGAGCATACGGCGATGGTTTTGCATGGGTAAAGATTGCCCGAGTAAATAAATTGACCAATCCTAATTTGATTCATCCGGGAAATAAGTTTATTATTCCACGAGAATAAAATTTTTGTTCACCTCCGGGTATAGGTTCTATTAATTAATAATTTTATTTTAAGGCTTAATGAGCAGCCGGATTATTGTCGTGGAATTATATGAATAATATATACAATATTTAATATATTTTATATAATCATCTTTATAATTCGCGGTGGTCGTTCAGTAGAGAATGCCCCGCTCAGCGGGGATCCAAAAAAGTCATGGAATAAAGAAAGTGCGGTGGTAGTTCAGTGGTAGAATGCTTCCTTCCCAAGGAAGAGGTCGCCGGTTCGAATCCGGTTCACCGCTCATGTTAGTAAAAGAAGAATGTCCTATCAAAGGAGGATGGTCGCCGGTTCGAATCCATTCCGCCGCTCTTATACACATTAATACGATTATTGATTCAAGAATTTTTAACATTTCTTTATGAAATTGATTTCATTAAATACAGCCTTATTTGAAGATAATAATAAAAGCGTAACCGATTTTTTGGAAAAAGAAAACGCGGATTTTATATGTCTTCAGGAGGTAACCAAGCGGATTGATGATTCCGTAAATGATAGTTATATTTCGTACGATGCGATTAATAAAATCCCTGGGTACAATTCTTCTTTTTTCGGACCTAATTCTATATTAAAAAGTTTTGAACTTGCCGATTTTCACGGCAAAAAGCCGTTTGTGTTTGATTTCGGAGGGTGTTTAGAATTTGGTAATTTTACTAAATCTAAATTTGGGATAGTTAAAGGGCAATGTTTGTTTGTTGAGAACTGTTTTACTTTTTTTACTGATTGCACAAGTTGGCCTGATGAAGATTATCGTTCAATTTTAATTACGGATCATACAATTGATAATAAGAAATTGAGAATAATAAATTATCATGGCATTTGGACTAGAGATAAATCAGGAAATGATAAAACAATTAACGCAAATAAGGTTATTTTTGATGTAGCGCAAAAATCGGAGGGGGAAGTTATAATTTGCGGGGATTTCAATTTATTTCCCGATACAGAATCTATGAAAATATTTGAGGGTAAATATATCAGCCTGGTAGATAGGTATGATATTAAAACTACGCGTCTTTCTACAAATGAGTTAAGTACTGCGAAAAGGAATGTAGTTGATTATGTATGGATTTCTGAAGGGATAAAAATTGAGGATTTTTCCGTACCCAACTTAAATATATCGGATCATTTACCGCTAATATTTGATTTCAATTTATCCTAGAATTTAGATGTATCTTGTTGTTTCAAGCTTTTCCATATTTTTACCTGTTGACTAAAAATTGGCCTTTTGGTAACATAAATCGTGCCCCTTACAAATATTAAAAATAAAAAAACAAAATATATTTTTGTTTCCGGAGGAGTAATTTCCGGAATAGGTAAAGGAACAACCGCGGCTTCTATCGCATATCTTCTGAAGTCGGCCGGTTATAGAGTCGCCCCTATAAAATTTGAAGGATACCTCAATATAGACGCGGGAACAATAAATCCAATAGAACATGGTGATCCATTCCTGTGTGAGGACGGGACTGAAACGGATATGGATATCGGAACATACGAAAAGTTTTTGGACGAGGATATGGGGCGGGATAATTTTGTGACGATGGGGCAAGTTTATCAGAAGATAATTGATAAAGAACGTAAATTTGAATATAAAGGTGAGGATGTGGAGGCTATACATATATCCGAGGAAATTATTTCCAGAATACAAAACCTCGCAAAGAAAAAAAACGCGGATATAATAACTATTGAACTTGGGGGTACGGCCGGGGAGTATTGGAACGTATTCTTCTATGAAGCGGCGAGGCTTCTTGCGCTGCAGAATCCGGGTGACGTAATACATGTTCACGTGAGCTATATGCCGACACCTCATCATTTGGGTGAGCCGAAAACAAAACCTACACAGCTCTCGGTCAGAACACTTAATACGCTGGGTATACAGCCGGACTTGATTGTCGCGCGTTCGGAAAAGCCGCTTGATCAGAGAAGAAAAGACAGGTTCGCGCTGTTTTGCAATATGCGCCCGGAAGATATTATCTCAAATCCTGACCTTGAATCTCCTTATGAAATTCCCCTCGTACTTCATAAACAGGAGGTCGACAAAAAAGTTCTTAAAAAACTTGGCCTTCCATATAGAAAGCCTAATCTCAAAGATCTGGAAAAATTACTTCACAATATGAAAAGTAAAAAAGAGAAAACCGTCGAGATCGCGATCATAGGTAAGTATTTTGGGACAGGCGATTATCAGCTGAGAGATTCATATGCGGCTTTATTTGACGCAATTGATCACGCCGCCTGGCAATCAGGAATAGAGGTAAAGACTACATGGATCGATTCAGAAAAGGTCGAAAAAAATAAGCCCGAGACAATAATAGGCAAGCCGGACGGCATAATTGTTCCAATCGGATGGGGCGTCAGGGGCTCGGAGGGAATGATCCTGGCTGCAAATTACGCAAGAGAAAAGAAGATCCCATATTTGGGTTTGTGTTATGGGATGCAGTTGTCGGCTGTCGCGTTCGCGAGATTTGTATTGGGAATAAAAGACGCTAATACTGCCGAGAACGATGCAAAAGGTAAAAATCCGGTAATATATCTAATGCCGACCCAGAAAGACGTAATGGAAAGAAGAGCATACGGAGGTACGATGAGGTTGGGAGGTTGGGAGGCGGTTGTTAAGAAAAATACAACAGCCTGGGAGTTATATAACAAATATTCAGGATTTATTAATAAAGCCAAGGATCTAACGAGCGAGCGGCACAGGCATCGATATGAGTTTAACAATAAATATGCTGAGGAATTTGAGAAACATGGATTTGTGATCAGCGCCAGGTCAGTTAAAGAAAATCTGGTTGAGATAATCGAGATCCCGGACCATCCTTTTTATGTAGGCACTCAAGGACACCCCGAATATAAGAGCAGGCCTTTCTCGCCTCACCCTATTTTTATGGGTTTTGTGAAAGCATGCGCGGGGCATAAAATTTAAAACGGAATTCGACTAATTGATAATTTTAGTGTTTTTAGATATAATCAGTGTATTGTTATGCTTACATCAATAAATTTTAATACGGGAGATATTGTTAAAGTTTACCAGAGAATTAAAGAGGGCGAAAAAACAAGGACCCAGATTTTTAAGGGTTTGGTTCTCGGCGTGAAGGGGCGCGGGGAAAACAAAACATTTACCGTTCAGAAAAAAGTAGGGAGTATTCTGGTTGAGAGGATCTGGCCGGTCAATTCTCCTGTTCTGGAAAAGGTAGAAGTTGACGAAGTGCCGCGCAAAAGAGTCCGCCGCGCTAAGCTTAATTACCTCAAAATATCCAGGACATAGAGATGTTTACCAAGAAACAGATTTCGGGTTTCAAAGGTGAAGAGCTTGCCGCCAGTTATCTCACTAAGAATGGTTATAAAATTATTGACAGAAATTTTCGAGCTGTTGGAGGGGAGCTTGATATAATCGCGCTGGACGGAGATACTCTGAGTTTTGTTGAGGTCAAGGCAAGATCCAGCACCGAATTCGGAACGCCGCTTGAGGCGATAACGGCGCGCAAAATGAAATCAATAATTAAAACAGCGCAATTTTATAAATTGAAAAATCCAAAATTACCCGACGCAATGAGGATTGACGCGGTAGCAATTTCGCTGGATAATTATAATGAAGTCAAATCAATAGAGCTCGTAAAAAATATCAGTTAACTCATGCTTGGTGTATAATAACTATATGAAATCTAAAAAAGTAAAAATAGTTGCAACTCTCGGTCCATCAATAAAAGCTCCTGAGATGATAGAAAAAATGGCGGCCGCAGGGACAGATGTTTTCAGAATAAATCTAAGTCACGCTACAAAAGACGAAATAGTAAATTATGTATCCATAATAAGAGGGCTTGAGAAAAAGCTTAATAAGACGCTTTCAATCATGGGGGATCTTTGCGGAACAAAACTCAGGATCGGAAAAATTGAGGATAATACGCTGATCGAAACGGGAGATATGATTGAAATTTGTCCCGATGAGGTTGTCGGCAACAAAGATATCTTTTCGATCAATCAGCCAAAGATCCTCACACAGATGAAGCCGGAAATGATAGTTTTGATCGATGACGGATTAATTAAACTGCAGGTTGATCAAATAGGTGAAAATGGCTTTGTAAAATGTAAAATTGTCAAAGGCGGAAAATTGCTGTCAAACAAAGGCTTTTTTGTACAGGATGTATTGATGGAAAATATTGAGATGACTAAAAAAGATATTGAGGATATTAAAATAATGGCTGAGGTCAATGCCGATGCGATCGCGATTTCTTTTGTGCAAACTGAGCGTGATGTTGCCGCGGTGAGAAATCTTCTGCCAAAAGATTCGGATATTATACTGGTATCGAAGATAGAGACGACTCAGGCGCTTGAAAATATTGAAAAAATTATAGAAGCATCCGACGGGATCCTAATCGCGAGGGGTGATTTGGGACTTGCCGTGCCGATAGCGCAGGTGCCGATGCTTCAGAAAAGGTTAATAACGCAATGCCTAAAGCAGGCAAAGCCGGTAATTACCGCAACTCAAATGCTTGAATCTATGACCGGGAATTCAATGCCGACCAGGGCAGAGGTTACAGACGTAGCGAACGCAATTCTTGACGGCACAGACGCGATTATGTTATCTGCCGAAACCGCATCGGGTAAGTTCCCGATTGAAGCGGTAGAGATGATGAGGGAAATAATCAAAACAACTTATCCTTATATACAAAAACGTGAGTTTGATGATGAGTCACAGATACCTCATGCTATAAGTTCGGCCGCGGGATTTGTAGCGGAAAAAACTCACGCGAAGGCAATAATTGTATTTACTCATAGCGGTTTCAGCGCGCTCCAAATAGCAAGGCACAGGAATTCGCATGAAATAATTGTAGCTTTGTCGCCTAATTTGAAAACTCTCAGAAAACTAAATTTCTGCTGGGGGATATATCCGAAGTATATAAAAGGCACAGACAGTTTTGATCATGCTCTGGTGCAAGCTAAAGAATTCATCGCTAATAATGAGATCATAAAATTATCAAGCGGAGATCCATATGTCGTTGTCGCGGGATTGCCATTTAATAAGGCCGGTACCACAAATTTTATCCACATTGATAAGGCATAGAGAGCTAGCGTTGCTGAATTAATTTTATTTGCTCTCTCAGGCGTATTGCTGTTTCGAAATCCAGGCGCTGAGCAGCGTCTTTCATGTGCTTTCGCATTTTTTTGAGCAATTCTTCGCGCTCATCGGGCAAGAGAACATCTTTTTTGCCAAATTCAATTAATGATTCAACTGTTTTTTCCGGTTCTTCTTCTCCTTCTTCGACAAGTTTGGCTCTAATTGCTTTTTCAATAGTTTTTGGTGTGATTTTGTGCTTTTTGTTGTAATCCTGCTGAATTTTTCTGCGCCTTTCAACCTCTTCAATTGCATATTTCATAGATTTGGTCATAGTGTCAGCGTACATGATCACCTGGGAGTCGACATTTCTGGCCGCGCGTCCCATTGTCTGAATGAGGGAAGTTCTGCTTCTGAGAAAACCTTCTTTGTCGGCATCTAATATGACAACAAGGGAGACTTCGGGCAAATCAAGCCCTTCGCGAAGAAGATTGATGCCGACTACGACATCAGTTTCGCCTTTTCTCAGATTGTCTAAAACGTCCTGACGCTTGAGTGTTTCAATATCCGAGTGTAAATAGGTTACTTTGACGTTTTTTTCGTTTAGATAGTCTGATAATTCTTCGGCCATACGTTTGGTCAAGGTGGTTACGAGAGTGCGCTGTTTTTTATTTACGCGGATACGAATCTCTTTTATAAGATCATCAATTTGCCCCATTGTCGGGCGAACGGATATTTGCGGATCAACCAGGCCTGTAGGTCTAATAAGCTGTTCAACGACAGCGTCATCATTTTCTTTGGCGAGCGAGATCTCATATTCGTCAGGTGTCGCACTGACGTAGACCGTTTGATGTGTTTTGCGCATGAATTCATCGAAGCGCAATGGTCTGTTATCTTTGGCTGATGGAAGACGGAATCCATAATCAATAAGCATTTGTTTACGGGAACGGTCTCCATTGTACATTCCGCGAATTTGGGGGATAGTTATGTGAGACTCATCAACAACGAGAAGCCAATCTTTGGAACCGGCATCAAAATAATCGAGTAATGTAAACGGGGGATCGCCCGGTTTCCTGCCGTCAAAGTATATTGAATAGTTTTCTATGCCATTTACATAACCTATTTCTCTGATCATTTCCAGATCGTAATTGGTACGCTGTTGAAGCCTTTGGGCTTCGAGAAGTTTGTTTTGTGATTTTAATTCGGCAGTTCTGATCTCCAGGTCTTTGCGTATCTTCGCGAATGCATCTGTGTACGTTTTGGGATCTGTCATATAGTGTTTCGCGGGATAAATTACGGTCGAGTCCAGATTGGTTGTGGCGTCTCCGGTCAGGGGGTCGAATTCATACATGCCGGTAATATAATCTCCTACTTCGATACGCAAACCCTGGTCGAGGTAAGCAGGCATTAGATCAATACTGTTTCCTCTTACTCTAAAAGTGCCTCTTTTGAAATCATAATCCGATCTGCTGTACTGCAGATCGGTAAGCCTCAACATGATGTCACGAAGATTTACTTTGACGCCTTTTTTTAGCTCCAATACGAATTTGCCGTATTCTACGGGTGAGCCGATATTGTAAATGCATGAAACTGAGGCGACAACTATAACATCATTGCGTGTGAGAAGATTTGCCGTTGCGGATAATCTTAGTTTGTCTATTTCTTCGTTGATTTCGGCTTCTTTTTCGATATACGTATCCGTTTGCGGGATATATGCTTCAGGTTGATAAAAATCGTAATAAGAAACAAAATAAGATACCGCATTATCCGGGAAAAATTCCCTGAATTCCTGATATAGCTGCCCGGCCAAAGTTTTGTTATGTGAAATTACGAGCGTCGGACGGTTGATGTTTTGGATGACGTTTGCCATGGTAAAAGTTTTACCGCTGCCGGTTACGCCCAATAAAACTTGATTATTTAATCCCTTTTTTATATTTTCGGTGAGTTTTTCGATAGCGGCCGGCTGGTCTCCGGTCGGTTTGAAATTGGAATTGAGTTTGAAATTCATAAGAGCATTTTATCATAAACAAATAAGGGTCTATTATTCGCCATTGCATGAAGCAGAGCGAATCATATATTCTATATTGGATGAGGAAAAAAGTTAAAAAATTACGTAAAAGAAATTGGATCAAGTTTTATTTGTTTTTGTATTTGTCGTGTTTTATTGTTTTTGCTGTTTCTTATGGAGCTATGAAATTATATACTGCTTCGCATTTGCCCTGCGCCAACAGTGTTTCTTGTAAAACCGGGTATGATGAAATTACAGAAAACGGCAGGCAGGCTTTGTTCGCGGGGAAGACCATTAATCCGCCGGAAATAGCAATTGACAGAAGCGATAATCAAAATAGGGTATTGGGGATAATAGATAAGAATCAGCCCAAGCATATTTATGTGGACCTGAAAAGACAAAAGCTTTTCGCTTATACAGGCGCTAAGTTATTCATGGAAACTCTTATTTCATCCGGAAGATGGCGAAGGACGCCTATCGGCAATTATAGTGTTTGGTCAAAGTTCCGCTCGACACGCATGACAGGCGGAGAGGGTAATGATTATTATGATCTGCCCAATGTACCTTATACGATGTTTTTTTATGGAGATTACGGAATACACGGTGCTTACTGGCATAACAATTTTGGACATGAAATGAGTCACGGCTGTATAAATATGAGGATAATAGATTCCAAAAAGTTATTTGAATGGGCAGATGGTCCCGGCGATACAAGTAAAGGGACTGCTGTTTCCATATGCAGTTCTTTTGAGGCGCCGGATAAATGCGCACAAGAATAAATTATGTTCGTATATAATCATAAATTTGAAGCGGTTTTGTTAATAGTTATAAGTATTTTAGCAGGGCTTTTAATTTCGCAATATAACAGCAGAACATTGTGGTCGGCGGGAGCCGCCTCAAATTTCAGCGGCGATAATCGAGAGTTGTTGATCGTGCCTGAGCCGACCGGTGAACAAAGTCAGGAGACAATAATAACCGAAATATCTTCCGACGGTAGTCGTAAAGCTATGCTAAAAATATTAGATACGGGCCAAAACGTGCGTGATTTCGCTCTTTACACGCAGGACGAATCAGGATCCGATACTAATTTAGTTTATAGCAAGAGGCTATACGGAGACTCAGGTATTTTGCTTCCTTTTAATATGTGGTCACCTGATAACAGGTATTTTTTCATCAAAGAATATACGCCGGAGGATGTATCTATTAAGGTTTTTAACTCGGATGGCGGATTATTTATGGACGGACGGAGTTATTTAGATTTAGTTGAGGACTTTGAGAGTGGAGATTATGGTTTTGTTTTTCAGGAGGCTACCGGCTGGGGAGGATATAATTTGATCGTATTTAACAGTGAAAATGAAAAAAAGGAACAGGGGCCTTCATTTTGGTATGAGCTTCCGGGTAGATCTGTAATTCGGCTCTCTACGCTATTTTTATAAATTTTAGCCTCATTTTGTTGTTATTTTGTCAGTTTATTATCAAGTTTCAAATTTCTGTATAGTTTATAATAGCCATGATTACTATAGGTAAATATTATGGCAAGAGGCAGTTCAGCATCAACAGGTGTAAGTATTGGCGGGGCAACCGGCAGAGCCGGTGTTTCAACCGTGCGCGGAGGATTCGGTTCTATTGAAGGAGGCCGCGGAGGCAGGCCGAGCAGTTTCAGCTCCAGGGAATTATCCAGATTCAATACTCCGAATGCGGGCAGGCCGAATTTAAGGTTAATTGATAATAAAAATTTTGAACCCAAAACTAAAAAAGATGTATCCAATGCCGGTTTCAGACCTTATCTTGTTGTTGACAATAAATATTTAATACCTAATCAATCAAATTACAATACAGGCAGTAAGCCGTTTGACGCAGTCAATGATAACTCAGGGAATAATGTCACCAGATTTTTAAAATATGTCGATAGAAAAGCTGCTAATGACAATTTTCCCGTCAGGTTAAATAGATTTAATAAATATAGTGAGCAGAAAGGCGTTAATGATAACGTTAAAATTGATCCGTCATTGATTGAGAGGAAAAGCGTTGATTTGAAAAAGCCGATCAAAATTCAGCAGGCAAGTAAAGCAATTGAGGCAGGCGTAAAGAAACCTGAGCCGTATTCCATACCAGTATTTTTTAAGGAAACTAAATATTCGCCGGAATTATCAAGAATTATAGCCAGAAGGCCGATATTTGATCAAGCAATTGTCGATTTCAGTTTAATAAAAAAGACCGAAGAGCGGGATGCTAGGAAAAGCGCTATTGAAGTATTGGGAAAGAGGAACCCTGCGGTTATTGAAATAAAAAGAAATAATATGGAAAGCCCGCGGATTATGCGGGAAGAGATTAAAACCGCGCTGAGAATTGAAGAACTCCAAAGAGAGATTAAGATGATCAATAAGGCAAATGAGCCTGTTCTGAACGCTTCAAAACTTGAATTGCCCCGTCCCGTGCCGGATCGAACTCTATCGCGGGAAGCAGAGGTTCGTTATTATCTGGCAAAAGTAAACCGGGATCTGAAAAAGGGTAAGATTGAGCCGATAAAGATCAAACCGACGTCGGAGCGGATTAGAGATATCCAGGCGGAGTTGAGGTCTATTGCGCAGAGTCAATTAGCGGGCAAACAAAACTTGGACAGCGATGGCCTTGGCAATGCTGAGCCGGATAGTAAAGATCCCAAAAAAAAGTATGCCGATAAAAGAGAAGAAAAACAAAAAAATAAATTTTATGTTGTGGATACACGCGCCAGAAGCGTGAGGGAGGAGATTGCTAAAGAAGCTTTGAGAAAGATAAAGTACTTGGAGGACAAGAGAGAGATATACGGATCAGGTGTCATGAGTCCACAAATTGATCTGCCGGCAAATCCGCCAAGAGCTGCTATTAGTGAAATAGCAAACGCAAAAGACGGTTCATATACCGGTTTTCGCAGAGAACTGACAGAAGTAAAAAGTGTTTCCTCTAATAATATAGATATGGTTATAAAAGCGGTTAATGATAATAACAATCCTGTTAGAACATCAGATAGAAATACTAATCCGGCTACGCGCGAAGAAGTGCAAAAAGTGCTGAATGGATGAGCGAACTGACACTTGACTAATATAAGTTAGTTATTTAAAATCTTATTGCATGATAAGATTTTCCAAGAGAGAAGATTACGCCATAATTCTTATTAATGAATTAGCGCAAAATTATAATAAAAGACTGGTGCCCCTATCTGAAATCGCTAACGATTACAATATTTCCGTATTGTTTTTGAGAAATCTCGCACAGGATCTAAAAAACGCAGGAATCATAAAGGCCGTTGAAGGAAAATCGGGAGGATATTTTTTGATTAAAAATCCGGAAAAACTGAAAATGGGTGAAGTGCTCGGGACTTTTTCGGAAAATCCGCTGATGGAGTGCTGTCCGATCGGCAAAGATAAAAAGCATACAAGAAAATGTCCAAAACAAGACTATTGCATTACAGGTAATGTTTGGCGTAAAATGAATAAAGAGTTCATTGATAAAATTTACGGTCTTTCATTGAGAGAGTTTTTGAGTTATAATAATTAATATGAAGATTTTACTGGTTTACGCAACAAATTCCGGAAGCACACTTGAAGTAAGCAACGCGATATCAGGTGAATTGACCCCGAAGGGTAACGAAGTCGTAGTTAAAGACGCGACAGAGGTACAACCTGACGATTTTGGCGGTTATGATTTGATCATATTGGGGTCGCCAACTTATGATGACGGGAAAATGCATGAATTGTTCCACAAGCTTGGAGAGAAGTTCGTAGGTAAAACATTTGAGGGGAAGAAATTCGCGGTATTTGGGCTCGGGGATGAATCATATCCTCATTTTTGCGGAGCAGTAGAAGAACTTGCAGAATTTGTTAAAAAACTCAACGGAACACTCAGCGGAGAACCTCTCAAGATAAATAATTATTATTTCAATCAACAGGAAGAAGCGCAGAAGATCACCGATTGGACCCAGAAGCTTCAGGGATAAGGCTCCGGAATTAGTATTTTTCATTTGTTAAATCGTTCATTTACCCATTTTTTCTGAGAATCATGTATTATGTATTAAGTATTAAGTATTAAGTATTAAGTATTAAGTATTAAGTATTAAGTGGAGAATATTTTTAATTTTTGATGCCGCTTAGCAGGTAACAGTTCACGGTTACAACACGATTTTGTCATCGCGAGGCTTGAGCAACAAGCCGTGGCGATCTATAGAGATTGCTTCGCTACGCTCGCAATGACAATTTTATATTTGGACTGTGAACAGATGCCTTAGCAGAATTATCTTGAATATAAAGTGTGTTTGGATTACAATTGAATGCATGTTCAAGCCTGTTAACCTCAAAATAAATTTTCCGGAGATGGAAAATGAAATTCTAAAAAGATGGGACCGGGAAAATGTTGTCGAGGAATATTTGACACGAAATCAAAACGCCGCGAAACGCTTTTCTTTTTTTGACGGGCCGATCACGGCCAATAATCCGATGGGAGTTCATCATGCATGGGGCCGCACCTATAAAGATATATGGCAGAGATTCTGGAATATGAGGGGGTATGCTCAGCGATTCCAAAACGGTTTTGATTGTCAGGGATTATGGGTTGAGGTTGAGGTGGAGAAGGAGTTAGGGATTAGAAATAAAAAAGATATTGAAAATCTGGTCCCCGGTGATAAAAAAGCAAGTATAGAGAAATTTGTCAGCTTATGTAAGGAGCGTGTTTTGAGATTCAGTAAAATCCAAACCGAACAAAGTAAGAGACTGGCTTATTTTATGGACTGGGAGAACTCATATTATACGATGTCGGATGAAAATAATTATATGATCTGGCATTTTTTGAAAGTAGCGCATGAAAACGGCTGGATTTATAAAGGTATAGATAATGTGCCCTGGTGTCCCAGATGTGAAACCGCGATATCTCAGCATGAAATGCTGACAGAAGACTATAAAGAGGTGACACATGAATCTGTGTTTGTTAAATTTCCAATAACAAATCTGCCGCATGTAATAAAAAGCTTCGATAAGTCGGCGGATATAAATAAAAATCTGAATTTGCTTGTGTGGACGACAACGCCCTGGACTATACCGGCAAATACCGCGATCGGTGTAAATACAAAATTTGAATATGATGTTTGGCAAAATAATAAGTCAGACGAAAAAATTATTTTTATAGGCCGCGATGAAGCGGGTAATTTACCCGAAAGATCTTTAAAAGGAAAAAAAATGGGAGTCAGTGATTTTATTTTTAAAAATATTACAGATGATTACTCGAAAATAGGTTTGATAACAGGCGGTGATCTGGTCGGCGCCGAATATGAAGCACCTTTTGACTCTCTGCCGATTGTCATAAATGCCAAAAAAGATAAGCCGCATAAATTTCATAAAGTCATAGATGCCAGTAAAATCGTGGTATCTCAGGAAGGAACAGGGCTTTTACATCTGGCTCCGGGGGCCGGGAAAGAGGATTTTGATCTGGGAAAACAGGAAAACCTCGCGATTATTTCACCGATCGATGACAGAGCGGTGTATGTTGATGATATGGGTGAATTCGGCGGTAAAAACGCTAAAAAACATCCTGAACTGATAATCGATTATTTAAAGGCGAAAAATGACGGTAAATTTTTGTTTAAAACCCTGCATTATACTCATCGTTATCCGGCATGCTGGAGGTGTAAGACAGAGCTGGTATGGAAAGTGACAAATGAATGGTATATTGCGATGGATAAATCAAGCGTAAAGCATAAAAATAAAAACGAAAAAGAAAAAAAAGGGACATTGAGAGAGAGAATGATGGAAACCGCGAAAATGATCAATTGGATACCGGGCTTTGGGCTAGATAGGGAGTTAGATTGGCTCAAGAATATGCATGACTGGCTTATTAGCAAAAAAAACAGATATTGGGGACTGGCTTTGCCTATTTATGAATGCGGGAGCTGTAATAACTTTGAGATTATAGGCAGCAGGGAAGAGTTAAGACAGCGAGCTGTTGCGGGGTGGGATGAATTTGAGGATAAATCTCCGCATAAACCGTTTATTGATGAAGTCAGAATAAAGTGCTCTAACTGCAGTAGTGAAGTTTGCCGAATCGATGATGTGGGTAATGTATGGCTTGACGCTGGAATAATTCCGTTTTCTACTTTGACCGATCCGAAAAACGGAGAGTTAAGTTATACCGCCGATAAGAAATACTGGAATAAGTGGTTTCCCGCGGATTTTATAACGGAATCATTTCCCGGACAGTTTAAGAACTGGTTTTATTCTCTTATCGCTATGTCTACCGTTCTGGAAAATACAAATCCTTTTAAAACGGTTATGGGCTATGCGTCTGTTCTCGCAGAAGACGGCAGGCCTATGCATAAATCATGGGGTAATTCTATTGAATTTAATGAGGGTGCCGAGAAAATAGGGGTCGATGTTATGCGTTGGCTTTATGCAACTGCCGATCCTGAACAGAATTTGTTATTCGGGTATAAGCATGCAGACGATGTGCGGCGCAGATTTCATCTGATGCTTTGGAATATCTATAATTTCTTCATAACTTATGCCAATGTAGATAAATGGGATAACGATATTACGAAATTTTCTAACCATCAGTCAGATAATATTTTGGACATCTGGATCGTTTCCAAGCTTCATAATACGATAAAGGCTGTAAATGAAAATCTTGAGAATTTTAACGCACAGAAGGCAAGCCTCTCTATTGATTCATTTGTGCAGGATCTATCGCTTTGGTATATCAGAAGAAGCAGAGACCGGGTTGGGCCTGTAGGCACAGACGAGGATGATAAAAGAGCTTTTTATGAAACGACTTACGCGGTTCTAATTGCGCTTTCGAAAATTATGGCTCCATTTATGCCATTTTTATCAGACGAGATCTATACGAATATAACGGGTGAGAAGTCGGTGCATTTGGCGCACTTTCCGCAGAGCTCCAATAATTTGATAAAGCCGAATCTTGAGGCTGAGATGAAGAGCGCGCGCGAGCTTGCCTCGCTAATTCTTATGAAGAGAAAAAATAACAGCATTAAGGTCAGGATACCCATCAAGAAAATCGAGTATAGCGGTCCGGAAAAATTCGGGGACGAGATTATGAAGATAATAATGGAAGAAGTGAATGCGGCGGAAGTTTTGTGGAAAACAAAAACTGAAAAATATGAAATAGTCAGTTCCGATCAGGATTTTACAGATCCGAATAATCAGGATCTGGAAATGGGACTCGCCCGAGAGATTGTCCGTCAAATTCAGGAGGAGCGGAAAAAATTGGGGACTGCGATAGACGAAAAGGTCGAAGTAGTCCTTGAATCATGGCCTCCAAAATATGAAGAATATATAATTCTAAACGCTCAAGTAAGTAATCTTCAAAAAGGTGATTTTGCCGTATTGAAAAAGCAAATCTAAATTTTTGCTTTTGTTTGCTTATGTTCCATCTACCTAAGGTTGATTTTTGGCTTGCGGGACCGGTTGCAATACTGATTATAATAAGCTTAACAACTTTAGCTTCAATAAATCCCGTGTATCTCAAAAGTCAAAGCATATCGCTCCTGATAGGCATAATCTGTTTTTTTATATTTTCCAAGTTTAATTTTAGATCACTAAGTATTTTTAAAACCCCTCTTTATATCGCGTCCATAATGCTTTTGAGTTTGGTTCTGATTGTGGGTATTGAAAGCAGGGGATCTGTTCGATGGGTGGAGTTATTTGGTATCAGGTTTCAATTCTCAGAATTGTTAAAGCCCGTATCAGCGATAATTTTTGCGTCTTATCTGGCAGATTTATCAAAAAAGACATTCAAGTCATTTATGATGATGAATTTGTTTGTGATTCCGCTACTGGCACTGATACATTTTCAGCCGGATCTCGGAAGCGCTATAGTGTATGCGGGTGTTTTTTATTTGGTTTTGCTGACGATCGGATTTTCGTATCAGTGGTTCGCGTTAATTTTTATACCTCTTGCCGGTATATCGCCTCTGTTTTGGCATTTGCTTCATGACTATCAAAAGCAGAGACTTATCACCTTTTTGGATCCGCTACATGATCCATCCGGGTCTTCTTATAATAGTATACAGGCCATTATAGCTATCGGTTCAGGTATGTTTATGGGAAAAGGCTTGGGAGACAGCACGCAGTCAGGGCTTAGGTTTCTGCCTGAGAGGCAAACCGATTTTATTTTTGCCACAATATCAGAAGGGCTTGGGTTTGTCGGCAGTATGCTGGTTTTAGCGGCTTTTGTGTTTTTGTTTATTCGGCTTTTTAAAATATTTTCAGATTCAGACAGTACATATGATAAAGTAATAGTTCTTAGCTGTTTTTATTTTATTTTTATACAATTTTTATTCAATATTGGCATGAATCTGGGGTTACTACCTGTAGTAGGCATCACTCTCCCTTTTGTTTCTTTCGGTGGAAGTTCGCTTATTTCGAATTTTATATTTTTGGCTATGGTCAATTCAATTTATTATGAAAGGGAAAAAAAGCTGATTCTGGAAATTAGATAAAATGTCTGGTATAATCAGGTATAACTGTATGAAATATGTAATAGTTGAATCAGGAGGAAAGCAATATAAGGCCTCAGAAGGTGACGTTCTAGAAGTTGAAAGGCTTAAAGCTCAACCCGGAGAGGGGTATACTTTTAAGAAAGTTTTATTGTATACCGCAGATGGTGTTTGCAGGATCGGGCAACCTCAGCTGTCAGGGATAACGGTTACAGGCAAGATAATAGATCATTTCCGCGGAGAAAAGATTCGGGTTGCTAAATTTAAGGCTAAGGCTAAATACAGACGGGTTAATGGCCACAGGCAGTCTTTGACAAGAGTAAAAGTTGAACAAATTTTACTCGGCAAAAATGAAAAAACATCTGAGTCAGCTGTGGAAATAAAGAAAACTGTTAAGACTAAATCCAAGGCAGCTAATTAAGAAATTTTTGTCTTGACAATTGTGAAAAGTTGACGTATTATAAAAAAGTTTTCACATAGATTTGTTCAAATTTAAATTATGGCACATACAAAAGCACAAGGATCAGTAAAAGGAAATCGTGATTCAAGGCCGAAATATCTCGGAGTAAAATTGTACGGCGGTCAAAAGGCTAAATCCGGAAATATCATAGTGAGACAGAGAGGCAGTACCTTTCATCCTGGACAGGGTGTATTGATGGGTAAGGATTTTACGCTTTTTGCTCAGATCGACGGAAATGTTGCATTTAAACAAAAAAGCGGCAAGCAAATTGTCGAAGTTGTAAATGAATAATATACCTGCCAACAAAATTTACGAACTAGAAACATCAGAATTACAATCTAATCCGCTTCAACCCCGGGGAGTGATTATACCCGATACGCTTACAGACCTTGTAGAATCAATCAGAGAACAGGGGATACTAGAGCCGATTGTTGTGGCAAAAACACCCGCCGGGTATCAGATCATCGCGGGTGAGAGAAGATGGAGAGCAGCAAAAATCCTGGGACTTAAAAAAGTACCGGTTGTTGTCAAAGAAACTACCCCGCAGGGTATGCTCGAGATGTCTATAGTCGAAAATATTCAGAGGGAAGATTTGAATCCTATTGAGCGGGCACTGGCTTACAGAAGACTGATCGATGAATTCGGTCTAGGTACTACGGAAGTTGCCAAAAGGGTCGGTAAGAGCGTGCCAGCTGTTTCGAATACAATCCGATTGTTATCTTTGCCGGATGCCATCAAGGACGCATTGGTCGCGGGAGTTATCACTGAAGGTCACGTGAGACCGCTGTTGTCGCTTGGAGACCAAAAGCTGATGCTTGAGGTGTTTAAAACTATCCTAAAAGAGAATTTTACCGTCAGGCAGACTGAAGAGTATGCCAGAAAAATAAAAGGCGATGTACAAAAGAAGGAACCGAAGAATGAAAAAGCTCATCTCTGGATTCCCGAACAGGACCAGATGGCTAAAGAAATTCAGGAAAAATATGATGCCGATGACGTCTCTATCCAACAATCAGGCAGGCAAGTAAGAGTGGTTATAGTTATGAAAGGCGACCCGACAAAGACTACAGATAAGCTTAGACAATTACATCAGAGTTTAACTTCTTAAATCATTCCGAAAACGGATTTTTAATTACACGCATTGAATTTAGAGGCCAATATACGAAAAACGATACTCCTTCAAGATCTTTTCCCGGCAAATAGCCCCACTCTCTGGAGTCAGAGCTGAAAGGGCGGTTATCTCCCATAACAAAATAAGATCCGTCCGGCACTGTAGTTGATTGTCCTTCAATTAGAAAAGACCCGGGATAGGTGCGTACGTCCGAGGCTAAATACACACTTTCATCAAGAAGATTGCCGTTTAAATAGACTCTGCCGTCTTTGAGCATAACCGAATCTCCACCGACTCCTATAATTCGTTTGATGAAGTCTTTTTCGTTGTCGGTCGGGGCTTTGAATACAATTACATCCCCGCGCTGAGGCGCCGAGAACCTGAGGCCGATGAGATTGGTAAGTATATATTCACCATTCTTGAAAGTGGGGTACATGGAATCTCCGCTGACCTGAAACGGACGAAGTATAAAAATGTAGATGACCAGAAAAATTGACGCGGCCATCAAAAAAGTCTGAGCAATATCGATAAAGATGTTGTAGATTTTTTTGAGTATTTCCATAGGTAAAATTTATTATCTCAATAGGTGTTTGTATTTGTCAACGATAAATGTTTTTGATAAGATTACCTGAAGTCTAAAGTGAGTAATTGGCCGATTAGCTCAGCTGGCTAGAGCGTTGCATTCACATTGCAAAAGTCGGGGGTTCAAATCCCTCATCGGCTACAAAAATCGAAGTAAGTAATTATTTATGCTATGCCGCTCGGTCTAGTTGGCTTTTATTATTTCGCGTTTCTTTTTCCTTTTTTGAGCGTTTCAGTATAGCTTTAATATCTCTACTGCTAATTTCATCTTGTTGTGTTAATAATCTTTTCATTAAAGTTGAGTTGCTTATGCCTGATGCTACGGTTAAGCCCTGTTCGGCTAATAGATTTCTTAAGTCCTGAGTAGAAGTTTCCAATTGCTTAATATATTCGGTGTTCGCGAAGAAGGGAGGAGCTATTTCTAATTCTATCCGCTGTAAGGTTTCGGGTATTGTGATGATTGTATCGCCCGCGGCTTCTAATAGAAGGCCGTTTTGGTGTCTGAAAAGTCTTTTTTCTCTGTGTTTGATAAATGGCTGAGATGTTACAAAGTCTTTGGGCTCGCTGACTCCTGCTCTATATAAGCCTTCCCGGATTGCTAACTTTTTGGACGCGGCAGATGAGAATGGAATTACCTGGTATTCTACTTTTGTAGATGCTGAGCTTTTTGATGTTTTAGATTTTTGCGTTTCCGGAGCCGGATGAACATAATGAGTATCCGATGTATCGATGAGTTTACGCTTGGGGCGTACTACTCCTTTATTCGGATCTTCTTCAAATAGTATAACTGTAACGTGATCAGTGCCGTTTTTTTCAATTTTTGTTCCCTGCGCGGCATATACTACATGTCTAAATGATTCAGAGCCGGCCAAGTTAGTATACTGCACCAAATCGGGTAAGTTGAGGCCTGCTATTATTTGGCGCATATTCACTCTGCCTGCAATACAGGTTTTTGTCTCGGATTCGACAAAAGTTGACCAGGAAGGAATAGGCCCATTTTCTTTATTATGTCCCATAGTAAGTGTATTATATAATAAAGCGTATAATAGTCAAGTTATTACAGTATATACCAATTCTAAACCATCTTAGTTTATTTATCCCCCTACGCGGAAAATCACAAGCGTCTTTAGGAATGCTCATGATAGCGAGTATAATCATAGCATAAGCTCAAGGATTACCGCGATGATGGATTCCGCTTCGGCGGGATTTCGCTCCAGATTGCGCGTATAATATTAGATCCCGAGTACAAGCGAACGGGAGCTACATATACTATAATGTAATTAATTAACAGATAGATGACAAATATCAGACAATTTTTACTGGTAAGTATAAAGCCAAGAAATAAAGCCGAAAAAGAAGTGTTTTTGGAACTAAAGGAGCTTAAGGAGCTTGTTGATGCCTATGATGGAAAAGTAGTCGATTTTGTGGTGCAAAATCGGGAAGTGCATGATAAGGGCTTGTATCTGGGACTAGGTAAAATAGAGGAGGTTAAAGAAATAATTAAAATTAAGAAAATCGATGTCGTTGTCTTGAATGCGATCATAAAACCGGGTCAACTGTTTGATATGAAAAATTTATGGCTCAAATCAAATCCTAATATTGAAGTCTGGGACAGGGTTGATCTGATTCTGCATATCTTTGCTCGTCATGCAAAAACTGCTGAGGCAAAAATGCAGATAGAGCTTGCTTCAATGAGGCATATGGGTCCGCGTATTTATGGTATGGGTGAGGTTTTGTCCAGGCAAGGAGGGAGTATAGGCACACGCGGAATCGGGGAAACAAACACCGAGCGTATGAAAAGACACTGGCGTGAACAAATGAAAGCGACCTCCGATAAGTTAGATAAACTTATTCAGCAAAAGTACAATCAACATGAGCGAAGGCGGAGAAATGGTATTCTGACTATATCTATTATCGGATATACAAATGCCGGGAAGACATCGCTTTTTAATCTCTTAACCGGTAAAGATAAGAGCGCAAAAGATTCGTTGTTTGTGACTTTGGATAGCGCTGTAGGAAGAGTGTACTCTAAGAATTTGAAGCGGGACTTATTGGTCAGCGATACGATCGGTTTTATTAGTAATCTGCCGGCAAAATTAGTCGACGCGTTTAAATCGACGCTTATGGAGTCAATTAATGCCGATATACTGATCCAGGTTATAGATATCTCGGACGAGGATTATGAGAATAAGATCGAGGCCGTAGATAGAATACTTTCAGAACTAAGTATAGCAGAAAAGACAAGAATTTATGTTTTTAATAAAATAGATAAAGCTCAAAGAATAGATAAAGATTCGCTTGTGAAAAAGAATAAAAGTTATTTCCCGGTATTTATATCAGTGAAAAAAAAGCTTGGAATTAATAGTTTGTTAGAACAAGTTGAAACTCTAATATTGAATAGCGAAAAATATTCTGTTGATGTTATATAGTATGCTCTTCTTTTAGGCTGCCGGAATAGTTTTTTAATAGTTTTTGTATTTTAGGTTCAATGATCAGTTTGCAGTATGGATAATCCGGGTTCAAATCATAAAAGTTTTGATGATATTCTTCCGCTAAGTAGAAATTTTTGTAAGGCAATACTTCAGTAACAATTTTATCCGCAAATTTACCTGTATTCTGAAGTTCGTTTATGCTTTTTTGGGCTTCCTGCTTTTGCTCTGCGTCATGATAGAAAATTATGGATCTATATTGGGTGCCGACATCATTGCCCTGACGGTTCGGCGTAGTCGGATCGTGAACAGCCCAAAATACTTCAAGCAGTTGAGAAAATGAAATTTTTTGTGAGTCAAACTTGATTTGAATGACTTCAGCGTGACCGCTGTTTCCTGAAGATACGGTTTCATAGTGAGGATTTTTTGTATGACCGCCTGAATAGCCGGATGTTACGGATATTATGCCTTTGAGTCTTTTGAAGACAGCTTCCGTGCACCAAAAACAGCCGCCGCCGAGCGTAGCTGTCTGTTGTTTTGTATCAAGTATCATGTATTAAGTATTAAGTATTTTTTTAAATTTTAGAGAGCAGGAGTTTATGCAATATCTTTTGCCGGTAGAATCAGCCGGTCCGTCATCGAAAACGTGTCCTAAGTGAGCGCCGCATTTTTTGCAAACAACTTCGGTGCGCGACATGTCATGACTTGTGTCTTCGATTAAATCGATATTTTGGACATTAACCGGTTTGTCAAAGCTCGGCCAACCGGAACCGCTGTCGAATTTGGCATCGGATGAAAAAAGTTCAGCACCGCAAACTATACAGTTATAAATGCCAGTATCTTTGTTGTATAAATATTTACCTGTAAATGGCGCTTCTGTCGCTTTTTCCTGTGTGACTTTGAATTGGAGTTGAGTCAATTTATTTAGGTTAGTTTTCATAAATTTATTATACACTGCAAATTAAGTCTAAATGTAATAAAATATAAAGAAAATATGAAAATAGTTTTTCTGGCGAGACGATTTTATCCTTTGATCGGTGGAGTTGAGAAGCATGTGCTTCAGATAAGCAAAAGGCTAATTGAACAAGGGCATAAAATTACTGTTATTACGCAATATCCGAACTCAGAGGAAGCGGGCGGGTATCTAAAAGAGTCAGAAGTTTTTCGCGGTATAAATATTATTCGAATAAAAGCCAGACCGGAAGATATTATTTTTAAATTTAGAATTTGGAGAGAGATACTAAAATTAACAAGTGTTTTTGAGAGTGCCGATGTTGTTCATTGTCATGATGTATTTTATTGGTATTTGCCTTTGAGGTTTTTATTGCCACGAAAACCTGTTTTTACTACTTTTCACGGTTATGAAGGATACCCTATTTCCAGGCGCGCGTTAATTGTGAGGAAATTATCTGAAAAGTTGTCATACGGCAATATGTGTATCGGCGATTTTATAAAAAAATGGTATGGCACAAATCCGGATATTGTTTCCTATGGAGCTGTTGATTCTCCTGATGAAGTTAAAAACACTAATAAAGCGCAAAAAAACGGTGCAGTTTTTGTCGGCAGACTTGATGTACAAACAGGCATTTTGGATTATGTAAAAGCAGTTGAGTTAATCAGAGAGCGTGCAAAAGGATTTGGTTTTGTAGCGGCAGGCGACGGAGTTTATAAGGATAATATTGAAAATAAAGTTGAGGTATTGGGTTTTATTGAAAAGCCTGAAAAACTGTTCCTGGAATACCGTTTCGCGTTTGTATCAAGATATTTGTCTATACTTGAGGCGATGGCGCATCAAAGACTTGTTTTTGCTCTTTATGATAATCCTGTGAAGCGTGATTATCTGGAAATGGCGCCTTTTTCAAAATATATAATTATTGAATCGGATCCTTTGAAATTAGCTGAAAAGGTAAGTTATTATATGAGAAACCCAATGGAGGAAAAAAAGTTAGTAGAACAGGGATTTAAGTGGGTTAAAAATCAAACATGGGATAAGCTTGCTCAGGATTATTTGAAGTTATGGATAGGAAAATAGCAATTAAGCCGAAGAGATTATTTTGGGCGGATGTAATACGCGTGATAGCAATTTTTTTGGTGATACAAATACATACTTCTTCTTTTTTGGCCGGGTATAGCGCTTTTAACAGCTTGCTTAAAAATTTTTTAAGCATCAGTGTTCCCCTGTTTGTAATGTTAAGCGGTTCACTTTTGTTAGGCAAAGCTGAAAGTTATGGGATTTTTTTTCATAAAAGAATATTTAAGCTTTTATTTATATGGCTAATATGGACATTAATATATATGATTTATAACTTTTATTTTCATAACGAAATGATAAGCAAGGAGTTTTTCGAGAACGGATATGCGGGTATTTCGCATTGGGTAAAATTTTATTTACAATATTTTCTCTCGGTGCTATGGTTTATTCCTATGATCTTTGGTATTTATCTAATCACTCCTTTCTTTCGAAGATTGGTAAACAACTTCAATAAAACAGATAATTTATATTTTTTGATACTTTGGTTCATGGGCTTTTCGGTGTTGCCTTATATATTCAATAATCCTGTATTTCCTGTCTGGAATCCGAGTTTTGTAATGGCACCAATTCAATTTAGCGGATACTTTATACTAGGATATTTAATATATAAAAAAAAATTGTTTGCGAATTTGTCTCTGCGGCTTGTTTCTCTGGGAATAGCTTTGCCTATCTTAATAAGCATGATTTCAATAAATAATTATTATGTGAGCAATTTGACAACAGGTTTTTTATCACCGGGCACTGTTATTTCGGCATTGATGCTTTTTATTTTAATTTATAGAGTTTTAGAAAAAAAGGATATTTATATAAATAATAAGTTGAGAATAGTAATGCGCGTTTCGGCGCAATCAGTGTTTGGTGTGTATTTGATACATGGAATTTTGCTTGACTTGAGTTATAGTTATTTGTTTGATTTTTTTAAACAGACTAATACTCTGGTTTTTTCCGGAATAATATTTTTTTTGCTATGCTTTGGATTAGTGATTATAATGAAGAAAATACCTTTGGTAAAATACTTATTGCCTTGAAGATGTGTTGGGGAGAAGCAATTTTATAGAAATTAAAATATTATTATATTTTGTATCAGCTTGATAAGGTTAGACGCGAAGTAGTGGAGTTCGTCTGCTTGCGAATTGCTGATTTTATTGCCCCTTTGCGCCTCTACTTCGTTGATGAATGAATTTAGCTTATTTAGTGCTGTGGATGAGTTGCCATTATTATTGGCATTTAAGGCTTCCTGCGCGGATTGAAGTTTTGCGTCCAAACTGTTTTCTATACCTTGGTGTAAATTCATTTCCTGCACCTTGTCGATTAAATCCTGAATTGTGGGGGCTGTCATGATAGCAAAATCTGAAAAGCTCGCAGTATTTCCGCAAAGTATGTTATTAACAGTGTCCAGCGAAGTTGTAATATTTGTCCATCCCGCTGTCGGATCGTAATGCATTAATTTTAGATTATTTTCATTTCCGTGAAATTCTAATGATGTGTAATCGATGCATACCTGGACATTGCCGGAAAATACGGCTGTTGTTGAGATATTGTAATATGTTGGCGGGTTACCTAATCTGAAGCCTGTCGGAGGCTGATTTCCCGTTTGGCTAGTTGTTATAGCCGTGTTTCCGGAAGACAATACGCTTGAATATGTCAGGCTTACATTATTTTCATTATAGTTTATATTATTGCCTGTGGGTGTATTTGGCGCAGATATGTACAGGCGTCCTATTTTATCCGAATTAAATTCCGTGAACCAAATGTTTCCATCGGGACCTGATGTGATCCCAAAAGGACGGCTGTTCAATGTTGGCACATTGTATTCTGTAAAAATTCCATTTATATCTATTTTAGCAATTTTATTTGATTGGGTCTGCGTAAACCATAAGTTGTGGTCAGGGCCAGTTGTGATTGCATATGGACCGCTATTGTCTGTTGGTATCGCATATTCTGTTACAACGCCATCTGTCGTTGTTTTGCCTATAGAGTTACTTTGAAAGACTGTAAACCACAAATTTCCATCAGGACCTGTTGTTATATCCAGAGTGCCGTTGGATGTCGGGAATTCTGTGATAATTCCATCAGGTGTTATTCGGCCAATTACGGGGTAATTTTCTTCTGCAAACCAAATGTTTCCATCGGGACCTGATGTGATTCCGCGTGGCCTGCTGTCAGGGTTGGGCAATGAATAATCAGCCAAGATATTTCCATTAGTATCCATTTTTGTGATTTTATTTCCAGATTGTTGAGTAAACCATAAATTGCCGTCCGGACCTGCGGTAATGTCGCGCGGTTCGTTTGAATTGGGAATAGAATATTCCGTTATTTCACCTTGAGGAGAAATTTTACCAACTGCATTGTTAAATACTTGGGTAAACCACAAATTTCCATCCGGACCAACATTGATATCTCCAGCTCCGCTTGTTGGATACTCTGTAATAAATCCATCTGTTGTTATGTTTCCAACTTTGTTTGATCCCTGTTCCGCGAACCACAGTTTGTCATCAGGCCCTAAGCTTATACTGGTTAAGGCCGCATTGTTTGTGGGCAGGGGATACTCATATATGTTTCCGGGTGAAGGAGTTGTTGTTGGTGTAGGCGATGGTGTCGTGGTGGGTGCTGGTATAACAGAATCAAATAAATGAGAGTTGAAATTTACTATAAAATCATTAATATTTCCTTCACCGGAACAAGTTGGTGTTGTACAAACAACAACATTGTATCCAAGCCCGGGTTGATGGTTTGCCTCAGGTGCGTAGGTAGAGGCAGGCCAGGAAAAGGTAAAGCTACCTGATGTAACTTCACATCCTGAGATGATGTATACATTTCCGTAATCCTCTAGCACACAATACCTTGAGCCGTCAAGAATATTTGTTATCCCAGATATAGAGTAATTTGTACCGTCGAAATTAACACTTGTAAGTCCATGCGGAATTGTATTAAATAATTGCGAATCAAAACCATTTATGAAGTCAACTTCGCCTCCTGAACAGTCATTTGAAGTGCAAATAACAACAAGGTACCCATACCCGGGCTGATGATTCGCCTCAGGTGTGTAGGTAGAGGCAGGCCAGGAAAATGTAAAACTCCCTGACGCAACCTCACAATTTCCTACAACATATACATTCCCATAATCTTCGAGTATGCAATATCTCGGTCCATCAGAGATATTTGTTGTTCCGGATATAGAGTAGTCTATACCATCGAAACTAACACTATCTATGCCCTTAGCAAATGAAGGTATTGCAGAAAATAAGACTAAGAATATACTAATTACAAGAACGTGTAATATTTTATACATATCTTAATTAAATTGTTACAGATTTTATAAACTAAATCAACCATTAATATTGGGTTTGAAGATAACGAGTGATTACTTTATAAATGGTATAATTTATAATTATATTAATAGCTATTTATGATTGATCTGAATTATCCTCAACACGTAACTATTGTTAATCTCGCGTTATTCATAATAGTGATTTCGTTTTTTTTGTTCTATAGATATATATATCCCAGAAAAAGTATTAATTTATTATTTTTATTAATAATTATCTCAATTTTACCTACGCTGGCGCTTTTTAGAGGCGGTACTTTTAGGAGCGGAGATCTAACACCTCACACAGTTCACCTTATGTCATTTTATAAAAACTTACAGGAAGGCATATTAATTCCTCGATGGGCAGGAGACCTTTGTGGAAGCTATGGATGTCCAACATTTATAGTCGAATACAATTTGCCCTATTATTTAGCATCCTTTTTCCATTTTATCGGATTTTCTTTTGTTGATAGCATAAAAATAGTTATGGCTGCGGCTTATGTGATTTCGGGAGTTACGATGTATTTTTGGGCCAAGAGCGAATTCGGAAAAATTGCCGGATTTACCGCGGCTATTTTTTACTTGTTTGCTCCATATCATATTATAAATTTGCAATTAAGAGGCGGTTTCGGTGAGACGGTATCCTTTGCATTTATACCTTTATTATTTTTGTTTGCAAAAAAATTGATTGAAGAACAAAAATCTAAATATTTTATAATGCTAGCCTTGTCAGTGACGGGGATTATTTTGTCTCAATCAAATTCAGCAATTTCTGCACTGGCAATACTTAGTGCATATGCTGCTATATTGATTTTCCGTACTAAAAAACAGTTATTTATAAAAACGGCTAGTTTTGTTGTTGTAGTTTTGTATGGCTTATTGATGTCTGCTTTTTATTGGATAACGGCCTGGTATGAGATTAGATACACATGGTGGGATACAGTTACTTATGGAGATTTTAAGCCAATTAATGAATATTTATATTCGCCAGCATTATTCGGAACACTATTTCAAGGAAATAATGGTGAGTATCGTTTAATTGTTGGATATTTACATATAATAATTGTGGGCATAGGGCTATATTTGTTACTTAAAAATAAGTTCGATAACAAATATAAAGCGGTGATTATTTATTTATTAATAGCTTTTTTTGTTTTGTTTTTCATGATGCTATCAATTTCTGATTTTATCTGGAAGAGTGTACCAGTTCTAGATACTTTTATGATGGTTTGGAGGCTGCTTGTGCCAATCGCATTTATATCTTCGGCAATTGCCGGACTAGTTGTTTATAAATGGAATAACAAATATTTTGTTTTTATAATATGCTTTGCAGCTATTATTTATACTATTCCTAATTGGGCAAATAGAAAAATGGTGCCTTTAAGTCCTGAGCCGTTTAAGCATGAATTTGAATTTTATTCCGAGTATTACGATAAAAATAACCCTTTATTAGTTAAAAACCGAATAATAAAAGAGCCGATTAAAGGGCGGATTGTATTAATGCCTCCTAAGGAAAGGCTTGTATTCTTAAAGGGAAAGGGTGGGTATTCACTTTTAAAGAGGTCTCAAACTGAACATATTTTTATAGTTAATGTTGAAGAATATGCTAATATTTTGTTTAATATAAATTATTTTCCAGGTTGGAAAGTTTACGCAAATGGTAAATTAATGCCAATCAATTATATGGAGCCGAAATATCTTGGAAAAATTATTGCTGAATTTGAACCTGGTTTATATGAAGTACGCGTTTCTTTAGAGGATACCTTTGTCAGAAAGGTCGCATTGCTGGTAACATTAAGCTCTATTTTTAGCTTAATGATGTTTGCCTCAGTTAAGCTGTTGGTAATAAACAAGTTTTTTAAATGATAGATTATAGCTATATGCGAACCAAATATATACTAATAAATATGTAAATATGAAGAATTATTATGATGTTTATAAAAATATATTTTAAATAAACGAAACTTGTTTGTTGTCCGGATATGATATATAAAATATGTTATGGACAGCATGTAGAAATAAGTGCAGACCGGAATTTTATATTATTTAACATATAATTAGGATGTTTGGAGCTCTCTACTATTTGAGTGCATAGATGATTTATTTATATAAAAACTTCCAGAAATTGTTAACTGTTGTTACTATTATAGTTAAGAGCAGAATGGATATGCTGATTATTTTTCCTAATGTTTCTGCATAAGTATCTAAAAACATAACTTCCACTTTGTGCATCCCTTTTGGTACAGTAAAAGAAATAATACCTGACGGAGAAGATGAATGAAGGATGTCAATATTTTTAGATTTGCCATTAATATAAACTTTCCATCCCGGAAAATATAATGTGTTTTCTTTGACAATTAATTCACTGTACGCATTTATAATATAAGAATGATAGGTATTTTTGCGTTCAAGAGCTATGATTTCTCCATTTCCTTTTAAAATTTCGATATTTTTTTTAGGTATTGATGATGCGAAAGGCCTGTTTGGATCTGACCATATAGTAATTGCCTGATATATAGCTGATCCATTAGTGGCAGTGTTCGGCAATTGTTGCTCAAGTATATAATCTGTAACCTCAGGTACGCTCTTCCTATTTCCCCAATTAAGAATAGTGGTAAAAATGACTAAAAAGCTGATAAGATAGATAAATTTAGTGCTATTGATGTATGTTGTTGTAATTGCCGCAATAATAGCCATGGAAAGCATGGTAATACCAAGCAGGCGATATGTAAATTGAAAATTATTTATTAACGGAGTTATTTCCCATAAAGGCTTAGAAATCTCAAGCATCATAAAAGAAAATAAAATAGTTAAGAAAAGAGATAACAATAATAGATTTTTTTTAAATCCTTCTATTCTTTTTGTAATAAGCAGAAAGATGGCGAGGGTAATTACTATTAAATGCGCGTATCCCAGTAAGAATGCGAGTTCACCTTTGGGGCCTTGGAATAATAGGCCGAATTTCCATGGAGAATAAAATAGCTCGTTAATTTCAACAAAAGTTAAGTTTTTTGAAAATAAAGATTGATGAGTAAAGCGTAAGTTATAAATAACCGGTAGCCAGTAAAATGCAGTAAGAAAAACTGCAGCAGAAACTGCTACAATCTGGGAATAAAATAACTTGATTTTTTTATCTTTTTTAAAAATTATAAGAGCGATATAGGATATTAAGACAGGAACTCCTATTATAGAAATTGCCGGATGGGATAAAATTAATGCGGAGAATGAAATAATTTCAAGGATAAACCATCTGACTTTTCTGGTTTCTATAAAGCTATTAGCAGCCAATAGGCTTAATGGGATAAAAACAAATGCCAGAACCTCTCCAATATCTGCTCTAAAATGCATATCAACTAAGTGATATGGCGCAAATAGATAAAATAAGCCACCAATAAAGGCGCTACGAGTACCTAGCTCTTTTGTTAGCCAAATGTAAATAAAAATTCCCGAAGTAATATAAGATAAGGCTAATATTAGCTTAGTACTAGCTATGAATGAATTACCAAAAAAATGAAAAATAGTTATAAAATAAAAGGGAAGCGGATAAGTAAAGAGAAAAGAAGGATAGCCGTATGTAGCATTCATCTCTCCAGCCCATTTAGGAAATAAGTCCCCTTGTCCCAATATTTTATAAAAATATATTGCTTCCATCGAATGCAGAGATAGATCTCCGCTTTCGTATGTGCCGGGTCGAAAGTTGCTTAAAACGGGTAATATAGAAATTACAATTAATAGAATCAGGAGATTTATGTTTCTTTTCGGATATACATATTTATAAATAAAAATAGCACTGCCCAATATGATGGAGGAAAGTACATTAAATAAAACCATTTTGTATGGATCTTGTGCTAAATTGAATCCGAACACTGTTAGTTCCATAATTGTATTAATTATTTTTTAGAATACATTTTTTAATACATTCTCAGTATGATTATCTTTTATTTTTTTTACCTTTGTTATATTTAGTATTGCAGGTATTGCGTTTCCATGCATTTTGAATTTTTTTAAACCATTTGAAAGCCGAATCGTTCAGGAGTACTATATTTTGAGCTTTATAATTAATGTTAATTATATTTTTTATTTTATCAGTTCTTTTAAAATTTTTAAATTGCGTATCATAGCTTGCGGGAGCTGTTGCTTTATCAAGTGCATTAAGTGCGCTTGAAATTATAGCTGTTAAACCCAAAGAGAGTGTCAGTATTAAATCATTTTTTTTCATTGATAGAAGTCAATAAAAATGCCTGATGTTTAAAAGGATAAAGGAAAGGGCAATCAGGCTTAATATAAAGTGCTTTTAAGTTGAGTTTTTCAAATAGCCTCTGCCAATCTGTTTTGGTTCTGAATGTTAATGGAACAGGCATGTTAATATTATGAAATTTGTTTATTATGTAATCAGATATCATGCCTGACAGTGTCGGTTCTACTTCGAATATTAATATTTTTTGAGCTACTCTTATAGCTTCTTTTAGTATGTTTTCCTGATCTTGAAAGCTGATATGATGCAGTACATCGTTGAGCATGACAGTATCGAAGCTTTTATCCTCGAATGGAAGCTTCCCTGAGCTTTTCATCAAGACAAAGGGAATTTTTATTTTGAGATAGTTCGAAATATCGCAGCCGGTAAGACGGATGTTGGTATTTTTGATTATAATTGAGGAAAGTATTCCATCCCCGCAGCCAATATCCAGAACTTTTTCATTTTTTTTTAGCCATGCTTTATATATACTAATCAAGAGCCGGCTTCTTATATCTGTCGTGAACTCTGTTATTTTACTCATATTTTGTATTATAATCTAAATTAAGACTGATTTGTAGGTATAAACAGTGATATAATCAAAACTAATAAATGAAAAAGAAGCCGGATGTTACAATTTTAATTCCGTCAATTAATGAAGGGAAAGTTTTGACCCGAGTAGTAAATGACTGTTTAAAAATAAAAAAATATAGAATAAGAATAATGATAGTGCTGAGTAATTATTCATCGAATGAGACTATGACTGAAGCAAAAAAAGTCAAAGCCAGAGTCGTAAATATCGGTGACAAATTGGGTAAAGGTACAGCAATAAATTACGCATTACCTTATTTAAAAAGCAAGTATACGGTTCAAATAGACGCTGATTATCAGTTCCTGCCAAAGGAAATACCATCTATGGTCGATCCTCTACTGAAAGGAGTGGATGTAACATTGGGAACCAGATATCAAAAGGGATCACATATCGAACCTGATTCCGTATCTTTGCTTCGTTTAAGTGGAAGTTATTTATTGTCTTTGGCGACGTCGATTTTTTCAGGTAAAAGGGTGACCGATGTTATGGCGGGTTTCAAGGGCTTTAAAACAGATGTATTGAAGGATTTAAATCCACAAACTCCGCATTTCGGTTATGAAGCGGAGCTTGCAGTAAGGGCAGCTCGCAGGGGATACAAAATATTAAATGTTCCTATTTCGTATAAAAAGAGAAATGTCGGGAGATCAAGCGTTTCGTCTTTTAAACACGGTTTTTTGGTCTTGGGGACTATCATCAATACTGCTTTTGAGTAAAGCCTCGGCGACATTAATAACATTTTACGCTGTATAATTTACCGGTTACTTCTTTAAGGATAATTTTTACGTGGCTCATGACTTTTTGAAAATTAATAAGCTTTGTGCTCCGAAGATTTTCCATAAAAAAGGAAGTTTCAGGTAAATTTTTATGAAAATATCCGATTGAGGGAGTTTGCTTTTGGTCGTAAAAGGCAAAAATTTTTCGATTCTTAGGGTGTTTTTAAACCCGTATACTTCAAATATTTCGATAAGGGCACGGTCGTCGATTGGTGTAATGTGGTCGAAAAACATCCAGTAGTCCCGATTGCAAAACCTGATATTTGGCTGCAGTATGATCACGGAGCCGTTTTTTTTCAGTACTCTTTTTATTTCCTGAATGGTTTTAACGATTTCCTCGCGGGTAATATGCTCAAAGAAGTTGCTTATGAATACTTTGTCAACTTCATTTTTATTTAAAGGTATATTTGTGGATTTTGCCAAAATAAAATTTACATCTTTCTTGAGGAATTTTTTGGAATCGGGATTGATATCAAGTGCTATTTTATTCTCGCAAACGATGTTGTTGATGAATTCTCCATAGCCGCTCGCGATATCGAGAACGGTGTCTGTTTTTTTGATAAATCTTTGGAAGAAATGTTTGCACAAGATGCTCCAAAGTTCATCTCTTTTGGTTATTTCGTTAAATCTTTTATTATATATTTTGGTCTGCAGCATGTTTTATAAAATTGTACCATAAAAAATATTAATTATCAGAATAGGTTATAAAATCAGTGTATTTGTATTTTTGTGTCTTGACACTGTCCAGATTGGTATGTTAATTTAACTTAAGTATTTAGTATGAAGAAAACATTAATTGTTACCGGGGGGTGCGGGTTTATAGGCACCAATATCTCTTTGCTGGCAAAGAAAAAAAATTACGATGTTATTGCATTTGATTCTTTTATAAGACCTCATACAGAAGAGAACGCTAAAATCTTGTCAGATAATGGCATCAAGGTTATTCGTGGTGATGTTCGCAATAAACATGATCTCGAACGCCTTCCTAAAAAAATCAGCGGAATTATTCATCTAGCTGCAAATCCGGGTATACCGTGGTCCATAAAATGGCCGGAGTATGATTTTACGGTCAATGCTATGGGTACGCTGAATGTTCTCGAGTTCGCGAGGCAAAGCGGAAATGTACCGGTAATATTCGCATCAACTAACAAGATATATTCGGAGGAAATAAACATGATCCCTGTCGTTGAGAAAAAAACCAGATATGAATGGAATTTTGGATCGGTTGCTAAAAAAAAGATTCGGGGAGCTATACTGGAGGGGATAACCGAGAAAGGTGTAAATGAGAATTTTCCCATGGATAGTTCCGGGCGATATCCGCATAGTCCATATGGCGTTTCAAAAGCAACAGGCGACCTTTATT
>CAZLZN010000013.1:0-40124 GCA_964564035.1 uncultured Gammaproteobacteria bacterium
CAGAATATGACAAAAAAAATAAATAAAAACGTGAATAAATTATTATTATTAATTGGCCTCATAATGCTTATAGCATTTTTTGTTGTTATTTGGAATCAAAAATCAACTACTACAAATCAAAAAATTGCCTCCACAATCCCTACTGCTAAACCTGCACCGAGCATCACGCAATATAGTTCAAAATTCTTTAAATTGAGTTTTTCTTTTCCATCATCATATACCGTAAGCGAGCTAGATAATGATATTAATCTTAAAAATGAAGTCGGAGAAATATCTATTGAAAGAATTGGAACAAATAATGACACTATTGAAGGATATTTATTTGGCATAGCTGAGTTAAACAAGCTACAAATCACAGATAAACAAAAAATTAAAATAAACGGCATGGACGTTATAAGCTGTAAAATAAAATCTAAAGTTAGCGATAATCCTGAAAGCAGATTTTATTTCTTTAATCCAGCACCATGGAGAATTTATTCAATATCTACTAATATACCTGAATTATTCAGTGACCTCGATCAGATTGCCCGGTCGTTCCGCTATGAGCCGTAAATAATAAGCAGCTAATTTATTCTCCTTGTCATTTTGATTTCAACTGGATTAATTTTTCTTTTTAATCCAGTATTCTCAAGAATTTGAGAATAGATTTGCCTCGAGGGGAGAGTATGTGTAGGACGTTGTTGGCACGGTTATGTTTGAGAAGTAATCCAGCGATTGTGAGGCGGCGGAGGTGTTCGCTTGCTGTTTTATGGTTTATTTTCAATTCGCGGGAGATTTCAAAAACAGAGAGCTCGGGCTTACCGTCTATTAATATTAACATTTTGATGCGTGTGTGATTTGAGAATCCCTTTATGATCTTCTCTGTTTGTCTGGGTGTTAACATGTCTATATTTTATATTAGTATATTATTCTCAAATTCTCAAGAATTTGAGAATAGGAGGTGGGGTTGGGGGTGTTTTTTTGGGTTGAGCGGGTCGGAGCCGGTATGCCGGCCGGGATTTTTGGGGGTGTGCAAGTGGGAGATGTCGCGAAGCTCAGGAGCAACACCCCCGAGTGAGATTTTATTTTTGAGACGGAATTTTGACACGGTACACGACAGCGCCGCCGCCGCCGGCAAGTACGTAGGTAGGGAGTCGTCTCAAACGAACCTTTATGAGACGAAACAGCGATCTAGGGCAAACTCGAAGCGCTCTTACAGTATGCACTCATGTTATGAAACTCTATTTGTTGAGAGGCATTCTATCCACGCCAAACCGGGGATTCTTAATGTATATAGAGGCTGCGCTATTACCTAGATTTAAGCCAATCGGCATCCTCAGGCATATTGTATGAGGCCCAATTATCTATTTCTGTAATAAAGATCTTGTCGCCGCTGTCCACAACCCGCTTCAGATGATCTCTGATTTCGCTTGCGTTATAATGACTTTGTACGAACTATGTATTTTGCAAAGCATGGCGCCAATGTCCTATTTGCTTTATTGCTTGATATAATCCTTGATAGTCTTGCCTTGGACGATTAAGATCATATGTAATTAAATAAGTCATACGTTCACCCCCTTTCATCATAGGTTTCATTCAACGAGAAGTCATAATTTATCACACATTTGGTCACAATAGTAACATTATTACAGACTCGTTCGGTTTTGTCAATACGCTTTGTTACCGTCTTGACATTTATTGTTATTCATGTAACATATAAATATGGGATTAACGTTAGGTGAGTTTATAAGAAAGATCAGAGCGGAGAAAAACATGACACAAGAACAGTTAGCAGAAAAAAGCCGCTTAGCAAGAAGCTATATCTCGCGCTTTGAAGATGACCAATTTAAGTCACCGTCTGCGATGGTGCTTATTAAATTAGCTCGGGGACTGGGCATCTCACATGAGACAATATTTCAGGTAGCTGGTTACACGCCTATAATAGCAAAAAGTGATCTGCCATCGTTTGATTTATATTTGAGAACAAAGTTCCCTAAGTTGTCAGAGAAGGCGATAGAGGACATTCAATTTTATAAGACGGTAGTTGAGAAGAAGTATAAAGAGCAATAAGTATGGAAACGTCGGGCAGGATAGATAAATCGCAGGAATATATAGAAACCGAGCATGAGGCTGACGACATTCTCTCAATAGCCGGTATATATGGCCCTCCTGTTCCGATAGAAGTAATCAACAAAATCCTCAAAGGCACGACAATCGATATATGTGCGTTTAGTGATGAAGCATTAGGCTTTTCATCGTGCGACAATGGCGTGTGGCGCATTCTAATCCATCCTGATCAACCGGTGACGGCGAGGCGGTTCACTGCGTGTCACGAATTTTACCACATGCTTAAAGGTAAGACTGGATTTTGCAGAAACACAGAAGAAGGGTCATTTGAGGAAAGGAAAGCGAACTATTTTGCAGCTTGTCTGCTTATGCCTGCTAGGTGGGTACGAAAATATTGGGAACGATGCGATGATATATCGAGGTTGGCGAGTATTTTTGACGTAAGCCACAGTGCAATGATGTGGAGGCTAAAAGGATTGGAGCGCTACCTTGTAGCATAAACAGTCGGATATGTTGTGTTTAGTCAAGATTATTATATGAATTATATGAGAAAGAAGATAATAAATTTTGTTATTGGAATTATCATCTTATACGCGATCATTCACCCGTTGGAAAGTCGAAGTTGGCGAATCGCTGTAGTAAAAGTTTCTGATTAACTAAGGGTATACAATAATGATAATGAATATCGACTGTACTATATCATTTGGCAATAAATTAATAAAGAGTATGGTGATAGCAGCCCTAATCACATGCTATGAGAACTAATCTCAATGGAAACTAAACAATTTGTATATTACGGAAGATGTACAATGTGAAACACGGAGTGGCATGTCACAACGAACGAGGACGGTGGTAAGAAGATGACGATTCCGTGTGTCGTATGCGGCGCAGACTCGCCAACTATAAATCTAGTTCGCGTTGTCAGTGCGATAAACAATGATGACATGGATTATTCGTATACCGTCACCGGGCCCGGCCCGGGCAACAAAACAAAAACCGCAACGAAAAGAAAATGGGTCTACTCGTATCGGGGATGGTGCTCTTACTGTGAGACTGAAATGGTTATAAGTACTACAAAAAACTATGGTCCCGAGGGTTCTATACTATGTCCTTTTTGTACCGACTTTCCGGAAACGGTAGATTTGATGAAGATAGGTAGAGAAAAATACAACCATGACAAGCTCTATACGGTCAGCGTAAAGGGACCAGGGGCACGGAAAAAAGCGGAATCACCGACAAATAACCACGAAAAGTAACCCTACTAGACAACTATGGGTCGTTCATGTCGTACAAGAATAGGTGTGCGTATTAAAATGACAGTATGAAGTCGTATTATAATAGTATAACTTAATGTGTTAATCGAGAGGAAGCTTTGGTGTATGAGCTAATTATCGGGAGAGGAGGGAGTTGATGATTGAAAGTGATTCGCTTAGGTTGTCTTTGATCTGGAAGTTCCAGAAGCGGATTATGCTCCAGCCGGTTTCGATTAGATAAATGTTTCGCGTTATGTCTTGGGGCCAGAGGAGTTCTTCGTGGTATTTGATGCACCAGGCGCGGTTTTCGAGAAGCCATTTGAAGACACGGCTGTTGTCGATATTTGTGAAGTCTGTATATGAGCTGGAATTGTCCATCCAGTCTATTTCGATTTCTTTTATCTTTTTGTTTTGCTCTATTTGTTTCTGGATACTTAGTCTTGCGTCGGCGCGGACGTGTTCGAATCCGTCGATTTCGATATTGAGTTTTTCCCCATTTTCAAATACGGCGATATCCAGATGGTAAGTTTTGCCATTGCGGCGGTTTTCCACTTTGTAATCTAATTGAGAATATGTTGTTGAGACAATATTTTCTTTTAGTAGTTTGTTGTGGAGCATTACTTCAAGTCCACTTGAGGCTTCGAATGCGGCGCGTTTTATTCTCCAGACGGGGAAGCCCAGTTTGTCTTTGTCGCGGATCACAAATTTATGAAGGGGGCCGTAAAGCAGGCTGTTTATTTCGGTTTTATCGAGACTCAGTTTATATTTTTCTCTCAGGAGAGACGCGATTTCGCGGGTATAAAGAGGTCCATGATCCTGAATTATTTGTAAAATTTGATCCGCCGTATTGATCATACATTTATTATAGTATGAAGCAGTGTCCAATGCGTTTTCTTAAATTATATTTATCCCACTTCGCGGAAAAAGTTCGAGCGTTAGCTTTCGGGAGCTTCATTGTATAGTAAGTTAATATATTATACATATTGATATTTGGGGTAATGTGATAAATATTATATGTATTATAATAGTAGTGAATTATGAGTTTGGATAAGTATAGCGCGGTTTGGGTTTCGAATTCGTCCATAAATGATTTTTTGGCCTGCCGGAGGCTTTATTTTCTGCGCAATGTATACAAAGATCCGCAAACAAGACACAAAATTAACATCATAAATCCGTCACTTGCTTTGGGGAGTGCCGTGCATGAGGTTTTGGAGGGGTTGTCTTTTGTGCCTATTGAGGAGCGGTTCACTATTCCTCTTTTGGAAAAGTATGATAAAGCGTGGGAAAAGTACCGGGGCAAAAAAGGAGGGTTTAAGAGTGTTGAGGAGGAAAAAGCCGTAAAACAGCGGGGAGCGGAGATGCTGATGCGCGTCACGGATAATCCGGGACCGCTTCTCAGGAAAGCAATTAAGATCAGGAAAAATGACCCGAATTACCTGCCGAATTATTTTTTGTCTGAGGAGGACAATATAGTGTTATGCGGCAGAGTGGATTGGATCGAATATATTGAGGAGGATGATAGTCTGCATATAATTGATTTTAAAACAGGCAGGCATGACGAACGGCCGGATTCACTACAGATCCCGATTTATAACTTGATCGTTTCAAATTGTCAAAAAAAGCGGGTCAGCCGGGGGAGTTACTGGTATCTGGATAGAGGCGGCGCGCCCGAGGAGGTTCGAATGCCTTCGCTTGAGGAGTCATATAATAGTGTGATCGGTATCGCGAGAGAGATCAAAAAGACGAGAGAAAATAAGGATTTTGTTTGTTTGAGAGGGGGATGCCGTGAGTGCGATCCGTTTGAGGAGATATTGAGGGGCAAAGCGGAGTTCGTAGGAACGGGCACATACGGCACGGATATTTATGTGACTTTGTGAATAAATGTATTTTGACATTAAATTATAATCTAAACGCATATTGCGCTCGATAATGAAAATTTTTTAAGTTCCAAAACTCCACTTCGGCAAGCTCAGGGTCAAACAGTTGTAACTATAAAAAATTTTATTCTCGTGCTGGCCGATTAATTATATATAGTATAAAAGAGGGTATTGACGGGCATGGGAAAATATTGTATTATACTAACATCTCATTAATAAATGAGATTTCTTTTTTTGAAGAGGAAAAATATATGGCAACATTTCAGAGAAATAAACCACATGTAAATATCGGAACGATCGGACACGTTGATCACGGAAAGACAACCCTTTCCGCCGCTATTTCGACAGTTCTTTCCAAAAAGGGATTTGCGCAGGCCAAGAAATACGAAGATATTGATAACGCCCCAGAAGAAAAAGCCCGCGGAGTTACAATCAACATTACTCACATCGAGTACGAAACAGAAAAAAGGCACTATGCTCACATCGATGCTCCGGGCCATGCCGATTATATCAAGAACATGATCACGGGTGCCGCCCAGATGGACGGAGCAATACTGGTTGTTTCGGCTCCGGACGGACCTATGCCTCAGACACGCGAACATATTCTTCTTGCTTATCAGGTCGGAGTTCCTTCAATAGTTGTTTTTCTCAATAAATGCGACATGGTACAGGACGCGGAGCTTCTGGATCTTGTCGAGATGGAAGTCAGAGAGCTTCTTACCAAGTACAAGTTTCCCGGAGATACAACTCCTATAATCCGCGGATCAGCCCTCAAAGCCCTCGAAGGTGACGCAGAAGCAGAAAAAGCAATACTCGAACTCATGAGCACAGTTGATGAATACGTTCCTACACCGGTCAGGCCTTTGGATAAGCCTTTCCTTATGGCCGCCGAAGATGTTTTCTCGATCAAAGGGCGAGGAACTGTTGTTACGGGAAGAATTGACAGAGGACTTGTTAAAGTAAATGATACAGTCGAGATTGTCGGCTTGAGAGATACAAAATCAACTGTTGTTACAGGAGTTGAGATGTTCAAGAAACAGCTTGATGAAGGTCAGGCCGGAGACAACGTAGGGCTTTTGCTTCGCGGACTTGAGAAAACAGACGTAGAGCGCGGACAGGTTGTTTGTAAACCGGGTTCGATAACTCCTCATACAGAATTTGAGGCCGAAGCGTATGTTTTGACCAAAGAAGAAGGCGGACGGCACACACCGTTCTTTACCGGATACAGACCACAATTTTATATCCGCACAACCGACGTGACAGGAAATGTAACGCTTCCGCAGGGAGTAGAAATGGTTATGCCTGGAGACAACACAAAGATGAGTGTAAAGCTTATTGTACCGGTCGCGCTTGAAGTTGGACAGAGATATGCTATTCGTGAGGGAGGAAGAACTGTTGGAGCAGGAGTTATCACGAAAATCATAAAATAAATTGGTTTGATCGGGGAAGCCCGATTTTTTGTGCGTGTTAGCTTGTGCCGCTTAGAACATTAACAGTCTGTAAAATATGCCAAAAGGTAGGATCAGAGTAAGACTTAAAAGTTACGATGCACGCGTGTTGGACGTCTGCTGTCAGCAGATTCTTGACACTGTGATCAGAACCGGCGCGAAAGTAGTCGGACCTGTGCCTTTGCCTACCGATAGAAGCGTTTACGCGGTAAATAAGTCACCGTTTATAGATAAGGACGCGAGAGATCATTTCGAGATCAGAGTCCATAAACGGCTAATTGACATAATGTCGCCTACAGACAAAACAATTGATAGTTTAACAAATTTACAATTGCCAGCAGGGGTTGATGTCGAGTTAAAAATGTAATGCCCAAAACAGTAATACAATACAGAATATTGATAATGTAGAGCCTGAGTGTGGCGTGCGGAGTGCAAATAACAGACGCGAGATAGCCTAAAGGCTATCTTTTTTTGTCTTATGATACAAACAATAATAGGGGAAAAAATTAATCAAACACAGATGTTTCTGGCAAATGGAGACAGGATCCCTGTCACCCAAATTTTTGTGCCGGAAAACGTCGTTGTGCAGGTAAAAACTCAGGAAAAAGACGGCTACAGTGCGGTACAAGTCGGTATCGGAAAGAAGAAAAAGCCTACAAAGGCAGCTCTGGGTCATGCCAAAAAGGCTTCTATGTCCTACGCGGCACAAAAACTTCGCGAAATAAAGACAACGGACGCGGATTCTATCCCGGATGCAGGAGCGGCTTTTAAAATAGAGGAGGTATTCAAAGTGGGAGATATTGTCTCCGTAACCGGTGTTTCAAAAGGCAAGGGATTTGCGGGCGTTGTAAAGAGGCATAATTTCAGAGGCGGGCCAAAGACTCACGGTCAATCGGACAGGCTGAGGGCGCCGGGATCGATCGGACAGACAACTACCCCGGGACGGGTTTATAGAGGTAAAAAAATGGCCGGCAGAATGGGACAGGATACGGTTACGGTACAAAATTTGAAAATAGTTGATCTGGATAGCGTTAATAAGAAAATATTTATCGCGGGACTCGTACCCGGAGCAAAACATTCTCAGGTAACTATTACCAGGATGGGTGAGGATAAAAAATTTGAGCCGTTATTCAAGATAGAAGAGCCAAAAGCAGAAGCGGCAGAGCCGGTTGAGCAAGTTGATCCGGCCGTGGTCAATGAGGTTCCGGCGGAGGTCAAAGCAGAGGCGCCGGCTGCTGAGGCAAAGCCAGAAGAGCGCGAAAAAGAAACTAAAGAAGTAAAAGATCAGACAGCAGAAGAGAAGTAAATTAATTTAAAAAAATATGGCAGTTACAAAAAAAATTAAAGAAACAAAACCGGTTGAGAAGAAAGCCGTAAAACAAACTAAAAAAGAGAAGCCGGTCGAGGTTGTAAATTTGTCTAAGGCAAATATAAGGGCTAAAAAACTAAGCGCAGACGTGTTTGATCTGAGCGGTAAGGTTGTTGAGCAGATTGCTCTTCCCGCGGAAGTCTTCAGCGCCAAAGTAAATAAAGTGCTGATCGCGCAGGCAGTCCGGGTATACAGAGCAAATCAGAGACTAGGCACAGCCTCAACTAAGACAAGAGGCGAAGTAGAGGGATCGACACGAAAGATCTACCGACAAAAAGGAACAGGCCGGGCAAGACACGGTTCGATAAGAGCTCCCATTTTTGTACACGGAGGTATCGTGGGCGGGCCGAAACCCCGAGATTACAGCCTGAAAATGCCTAAGAAAATGAAAAAAGCGGCATTGTTCGGGAGTATTTCGGGTAAATATCAGGAGGCAAAAATCAGTATTGTTGACGGACTTACAAAGATCGAGCCCAAAACAAAGAAGTTTGTCGGTTTGATCGAGAGTATAAAGTTAAATGAGAAAAAGAAGAAGGTGCTTTTGGTGACGTCCGGGGCTATTGATAATCTAAAACGGGCAGCCCGCAACGTCGAGGGTATAACAATTGCCAACGTCAAGACGCTGAATACATATGAAGTATTAAATAGCAGGCATATGCTTTTTATGAAAGAGGCAATAGCCGAAATGGAGAAAAATTTGAAAGCGGAGAAGAGAGAGGCCAAGGAGGTAAAAAAATAAAATATGTATATTCAAGACGTGATCATAAGGCCGTTAATTACAGAAAAGGCAATGCGGGAGAGCGAAAAGGGCAAATACGGTTTTGTTGTAGGCCAGCAGGCATCTAAGGCTTTGATCAAGCTTGCCGTTGAGGCGGAGTTCAAGGTTCATGTCACGGGCGTACAGACGTCAACCATTAAGGGAAGGAAAAAGAGAGTAGGCATGAGGCGAAGTGAAATAGATCTGCCTAAAGTAAAAAAAGCATTGGTTACGGTCAAAAAGGGAGAAAAGATCGGGATTTTTGAGCCGGGAGGCGGGGAGGAAGCATCAAAAAAGAAAAAATAGCTTCTTTTTTGAGGACGAAGTAGAGTTTGGAGCGTTATTGAGGTATAATTATGAAATTAAAAGTAATAAGAAAGAAAAACGGAGGCAGGGACGCTCAAGGTAGAGTGTCTATGAGGCACCAGGGCGGAGAGCACAAGCGATTTATAAGAAATGTTGATTTTAAGAGGGATAAGATCGATGTTGCGGGGACGGTTATTGCTTTGGAATATGATCCAAACAGGACATGTGATCTCGCGCTTGTGCAATACAGAGACGGGGACAAAAGATATATTCTTGCACCTGAGGGATTAAAGGTCAATGATGTGGTTACTGCCGGCCGAAGTGCCGAGGTGAAAGTTGGAAACGCATTGCCTCTATCGATGCTGCCAATCGGGACAATAGTCCATAACATTGAGCTTACACCGGGACGCGGGGGGCAAATGGCGAGAAGCGCCGGGACAGGTGCTATAATAACAGCACGCGAAGGAGGCTTTATTCATTTGAAACTTCCATCGGGAGAGCTTCGCAAGATTAGAGAAGTTTCATTCGCGACTGTGGGACAGCTCGGGAATGTTGAGTGGAAGAACGAAGTAATCGGCCGAGCCGGAAGATCCAGAAATATGGGTATCCGCCCGACTGTGCGCGGAGTAGCTCAGAATCCCAGATCTCATCCTCACGGAGGAGGAGAAGGAAGAAGCGGAATCGGAATGCCGTCTCCGAAGACATTCGCGGGACGCAAGGCTGTCGGCAAGACGCGAAACAAGAAGAAATATTCGAATAAATATATATTGAAGAGGAGAAAATAGAAAATTTCCCTAATTTCTAATTGACCTAAGTTAATTAGATAAGGGAATTTCAAAAAAATATGGCAAGAAGTGCAAAAAAGGGTCCATATATAGACCCGAGAGTATTAAAAAAAGTAATGGCGCAAAAACAGAGCGGAAGCGGACGTGATCCGATCAAGACTTGGTCGCGAGCGTGTCAGATACCGCCAGAGTTTGTGGGGCATACATTCAATGTGCACAACGGCAAGCATTTTATAAAGGTTTTTGTGGTCGAAACTATGGTGGGACACAGGCTTGGGGAGTTCTCTCCTACCAGGCTGTTCAGAGGCCACGGTAAAGTGGTTGCGCGTGAGATAAGTAAGACCTAGTCAAGGGTTTAGGTTTTAGGGTTTAGGGATTAGTTTTAAAAGCGGATTAAAAAAATTATAAAAATATGCAGATACAAGCAGTAGCAAAATCGGTCAGAATGAGCCCCAGAAAGGTGAGGCTTGTCGCGGATATGATCAGGAAGATGAGTATCGATGAGGCAGTTGCGGCTTTGGAGGGAACGCCGAAAAGAGCAGGAATACCTCTTAATAAAGCTTTGAACAGCGCGATCGCGAATGCTGTTAATAACGCCAAGCTGGACAGGACAAGTTTGATGATCGAGAGCATAAATATATCTGAGGGTCCGGCATTGAAAAGATTTCACCCTTCGACCAGAGGGAGAATACATTCTTATAAGAGAAGAAGCAGTAATATCAAGATCGTACTTAAGACAAAAGAAGCAAAAGCCGGGACCAAAGCAGTTGACATAAAGAAGGCCGATGAGCCCAAGAAAGATGAAGCTCAGGTTAAACAGGATGTAAAAAAAACTAATCCTTTGAAAAAGCTTTTGAAAGGAGGCAAGAAGTAAAAATTGACCTAATTACTAATTGTACTAAATCAATTAGAAATTAGAATAATTAGGGCAATTAGAAATTTAAATATATGGGACAGAAAGTAAATCCGCACATTTTGAGAGTAGGAAACATACACACCTGGAGCAGCAGGTGGTTTGATGAAAAAAATTATAAACAGACAGTTCTTGAGGATTTTCATTTGAGAAATAAGCTGATGGATAGGCTCAAGATGGCAGGGGTTGCCAAGGTGGAGATTGAGAGATCTATAAACAGCCTGAGATTAATTGTTTATGTGTCGAGGCCCGGTATAGTTATCGGACGCGGAGGAACAGGGCTTGAGGATCTGAAGAAGTTTGTCACCACGCAGTTTGCCAAAGTCAGAGCAGGCAAGAATCTGCCGAAACTGGATATCAGGGTAGAGCCTGTTAAGGAGCCGTTTCTTGATTCTTATCTGGTCGCGACCAATGTCGCCGAGCAATTGATCAGGAGACTGCCGTTTAAGAGAGTGCTTGTTAATACTGCTGACAAAGTTATGTCGGCCGGAGCAAAAGGAGTGAAGATCGTATTGTCGGGGAGAATCGCGGGAGCGGAAATCGGGAGACGCGAGAAAATACATGTCGGGACTGTTCCTCTGTCTACGATCAGAGCGGATATAAGTTATTCATATGTCCCGGCTCTTACAAAAAAGGGATATATAGGAGTCAAAGTCTGGATAAACAGAGCACAAAGTAAAGGAGGCAAAAAGAATTGACCTAATTTCTAATTGATCTAATAAACAGATCAATTGAGCGGGTTATAAATAATAATATGTTATCGCCGAGAAAACAAAAATACAGGAAGCAGATGAGAGACAAGATGAAAGGCAACGCGACGCGCGGAGTCAGTCTGTCTTTTGGGGATTTCGGATTATCAACCAAGGATATGGGATGGATATCGAGTAAGCAGATCGAAGCGGCCAGGCGAGCTATAGCCCATTATACTCAAAGAGGCGGAAGAACTTGGATCAGGATATTTCCGGATAAGCCTATCAGCAAAAAGCCGCCGGAGGTCAGGATGGGCGGGGGCAAAGGAGATATCGCGGAGTTTGTCGCGCCTGTCAAACCGGGACGCATTCTATTTGAGATGAGCGGAGTGAGCCGGGAGACAGCTTTTGAAGCCTTGAGGCTTGCATCTCACAAATTGCCGGTCAAAACCAGATTTGTAACAAAAGAAGATTAATATGAAACAGAGAGACAAACAGGAACTACGCGTTAAAAAAGATGATGAGCTTAGGACTATGCTAAAAAATGTCCGCCAGGAGCTTCTGGTTCTGAAGCGTGATATGGTGCAAAATAAGCTTAAAAATACAAGCATGATGACGCTTAAGAGGAAAGAAATCGCAGTACTGCTCACTGTTTTGAAAGAAAAGGAGTTGATGAAAAATGGCTAAAATATTACAGGGTAAGATAGTATCACTAAAAATGGCAGATACGGCAGTAGTCCAGGTGACGAGGCTGGTGCCGCATCCTATTTATAAAAAAATAATGCGTAAGAGCAAAAAATATAAAGTCGATACAAACGGAGTAAAGGCAGAGCTCGGTCAGGAGGTAAAGATCGTCGAGACAAGACCGATGTCCAAAGAAAAATATTTTAAAATTTTATCACAAGAGGAGAAAAAACCTCAAAAAACAGCGGAAAAAAAGGTTGTTAAAGAAAGGAAGAAAAAAGTATGATCCAACTAAGAAGTATATTAAACGCGGCCGATAACAGCGGCGCAAAGAGTTTGTATGTAATTCATGTATTCGGCGGATCTAAAACGAGGTACGGCCGAATCGGTGATATAGTTAATGCTATCGTGAAGGAAGCAATGCCTCACGGAACGGTTAAGGACGGAGAAATGGTTAAGGCCGTATTGGTCAGGACCAGGAAGGAATATAGACGCGCGGACGGGTCTTATGTCAGATTTTCTGATAACGCGGCTGTTGTAATCGATAATCCAAAGGATAAAAACCCGAAGGGAACACGTATTTTCGGCCCTATAGCCCGTGAGGTAAAAGATGCGGGATTTAATAAGATTGCCAGTATGGCGGTTGAAGTGGTTTAAAAAAAATATGAAACTAAGAAAAGGTGACGAAGTCAAAATAACATCAGGTAAAGATGCCGGAAAGACCGGAAAAATTGAAAAAGTTTTCTCGAAAGAGATGAGGGTGCTTGTTGCCGGCGTAAATCAATTCAAGAGGCACGTAAAGGCGAGAGTTCCAGGTCAGAAATCAGAGATCATAACTATAACCAAGCCGGTCAGGGTCGGGAATGTCGCGCTGATTTGTCCTAAGTGCAAGAAGCCGGCAAGGGTCGGTTACAAAATGCTAAAAGATATAAAAGTAAGGATTTGTAAAAAGTGCAGTGCCGAAATCAGCGATAAAAAACAGAAATAAAAAAATATGCAAACACAAGAACGAACAGACTTAAATAAAAAACTAAAAGAGAGGCTTAAGCTGAATAATGATCTGGCTTTGCCGAGGCTGAATAAGATCGTAGTCAATATTGGCGTAAAAGACGCGGTTGCAGATAAAAAGAATATTGAACGGATGGAAAAAGCACTTGTTATAATTACAGGACAAAAACCCAAGATAACAAAAGCAAAAAAAGCTATCGCGACGTTTAAGCTGAGACAGGGTGATCCCATAGGTCTCGTTGTTACGCTACGCGGGAAGAGAATGGAATCGTTTTTTGAAAAAGTTGTCAAAATAGTGCTTCCGCGCATTAAGGATTTCAGAGGTGTGAGCAGAAAAAGTTTTGACGGAAAAGGCAACTACACGCTCGGGCTGCATGAGTATTCTGTTTTTCCGGAGATAGATCCGGCAAGCGTTGAGAAACTGCAGGGGATGGAAGTCAGTTTTGTGACCAGCGCGGCAGACAATAATCAGGGGTTAATCCTTCTTGAGGCTATGGGTATGCCTTTTACGAAGGAACCGAAGCAAGGCTAGTTGTGGTATAATTAATACCTTAAATATTTATGGCAAAATTATCAAATGTTGTTAAATCTAAAAAGAAGCCGAAGTTCGCGGTGCGGGCTGTAAGCAGATGCGGAATTTGCGGGAGATACAGGGCGTATATGCGAAGATTCGGGCTTTGCAGAATTTGTTTCCGTGAGAGAGCTTTGAAAGGCGAATTGCCGGGTGTGCTGAAAGCCAGCTGGTAGCACGATTAGGTATTAGGGTTTAGGGGTTAGGGATTAGTGAAAATTAAATAATAAAATTATGAATTATTCAGTAGGAGATTTTGTAATACAATTAAAGAACGCGGCTAGAGCCAGGATCAGGGAATTGTATATGCCCTATTCCAAGCTCAAGATGGCAATAGGAAAGGTTTTGATCAAAGAAGGATTTCTGGAGGAAGTTAAAGCCGAGATTGTTGAGGGGCGAAAAATGCTTTATGTAAAACTGAGATTTAAGTCCAGACGGCCTACTTTGACCGATGTCAAAATAGTTTCCAAGCCGTCGCTGAGGTCTTATATTGGTACCGAAAAGATAAACAAGCATCAGGGCCGGGCAATGACGGCGATTTTATCGACTAATAAGGGGATAATGACAGGCGTTGAGGCTATAAAGAATAAAGTAGGAGGAGAATTGCTGTTTAAAATTTGGTAAGGAGTAATTATGTCAAAAATAGGAAAATCGCCAATTGATATCAAAAGCGGAATAACAGTCGCAATCCAGGGAGGGAGTGTAAAAGTTACCGGACCCAAGGGTAATTTTGATTATCAGCTGCCAAATGGCATAGAGGCGGTTGTTGAAGAAAATAAACTAAAAGTTTCAACAACAAAATCAAATGATAAAAAGCAAAGCGCATTTTTCGGACTTGCCAGAGCAAGTCTCGCGAATATAATAAAGGGAGCGGAGCGGGAATTTGAAAAAAAGCTTGCTTTGACAGGCGTAGGTTATAAAGCTCAAATGCAGGGAGCGGATCTGGTTTTGTCGCTTGGTTTTTCGCATCCGGTGAAGTTTAAGCCAAAGACAGGGATCAAGATTGCAGTTGTTGATAACGGAGTTGTCATAACAGGTTCGGATAAAGCGCTGGTCGGCGAGACTGCAGCCAAGATAAGAGCTATTAAGCCGCCGGAGCCATATAAAGGGAAGGGCATAAAGTATGTCGGCGAGCACATAAGACGAAAAGCAGGTAAAGCGGCAAAGGCAGCGGGAGCGAAATAAAAAAACTAAAAACTAAAAACGAAAAATGTAAAAATAAATAGAAGGAGATGTTTTATGGGGAAGTTAAACAGACAAAAAAGAATAAGAAAGAAGATCGGATACGTTTCGGAGTTGCCGAGGCTTAGCGTATATCGCTCGAATAAGTATGTTTACGGGCAGATAATCGATAAGAGCGGAAATACTATACTCGGCGTCAGCCAAAAAACGCTCGGGAAAAAAGCCGGTACAAATATCGAGAGCGCGGCGGAGCTCGGGCGTGAGCTTGCAAAGAGGGCGCTTGCTAAGAAAATTACAGCGATCGTTTTTGATAAGGGAAGATTTACATATCACGGGCGCGTGAAGGCTTTGGCAGACGGCGCACGAGAAGGGGGACTTAAGTTTTAATTTAAAATATTATGAACGGAGGAAACAGAAGACCATATAATAGAGAGCCCAGTGAATTTGAAGAGCAGATAGTTCAGATCAACCGTGTTTCTAAAAAAACAAAGGGTGGAAACAAAATCGGTTTTTCGGCTCTGGCTGTAGTCGGCGACAAAAAAGGTAAAGTCGGAGTCGGACTCGGGAAGGCGCCTGACGTATCCAGTGCAATCAGAAAAGGTATTTCCAAAGCAAAAAAGCATATGATCATCGTGCCGCTTGTGCACGGGTCGATACCTTTCAGGGTCGATATCAAATACGGCGCGGCAAAAATCATGCTGAAGCCCGCGCCTCCGGGAAGCGGAATTATCGCGGGAGGAGCTGTCAGAAGCGTTGTATCGGCGGCCGGTATACAGAATATTTCATCGAAGGTGCTTGGTACAAATAATCCGGCGAGCAATGTATACGCGACGCTGGTTGCGCTCGGCAGGCTTAGTGAAAGAGCTGACAAGCTGAGAGAGAGACGGGAGAAATAGATATGAATTTAACCGATCTTACACAGATTACAACCAAAGGCAAAAAAAGAGTCGGACGCGGTCATGGAAGCGGACGAGGTAAAACGGCAGGACGCGGTACAAAAGGTCAGCTCGCGAGGAACAGTTCACAGCTTGATTTTGACGGCGATGCAAATCCGCTGATCAGGAGGCTTCCTTTTCTGCGCGGTAAAGGCAGGAACAGATCGCTCAAGCAGTCACTGACGATAGTATATAACCTGGATTCCCTGAATATTTTTCCGGCAGGCGCTGTTGTTGACGCTGAGGGACTTGTAAAACACGGACTTTTGAGAAAGGAAAGAGTAAAGGGAGCTGTAATCAAAATACTCGGTTCGGGGAAAATAGAAAAAGCCCTCACTATAAAATTGCCAATATCCAAGAGCGCTGTAGCGAAAGTAGAAAAAGCAGGCGGAAAAATCGAATCAGTTTCATGAACAGTGTACTAGACGTACTCAAAAAAAGTTTCAGATCGGTTGAGATCAGGAATAAAATCCTATTTATCCTCGCAATATTTTTAGTTGTCAGAATTTTTGCACATATACCGGTAGCCGGAGTGAATCTGGTGGCGCTTCGGAATTTGTTTGAAGGCAATCAGCTTCTTAGTCTTTTGAATATATTCTCCGGGGGGACACTCGCGAATTTTTCACTTATCGGACTTGGACTCAATCCTTATATCAATGCATCGATCATAATGCAGTTATTGACTATGGTATTTCCAAAACTTGAAGAGCTTCAGAAGGAGGGCGATTCGGGCAGGAGAAAAATAAACCAGTATACGAGAATATTGACCATTCCCCTATCAGTGCTTCAGGCGATCGGTATGTATGCTCTGCTTCGAAGTCAGGGAATAATTGATAATCTAAATCCGCTGGCCTTTATTTCATTTATTGCGATCATGACAGCGGGGACGATTTTTCTGGTCTGGCTTGGAGAGCTTATAACGGAAAAGGGTATAGGCAATGGAATATCTCTTCTGATAGCGGCGGGTATTTTGGGAGGAATACCGGTCTTGATCGGTCAGACAGTTACGACTGCGACTGCCGAATCAAGCGCGAATATTTTGATACTTTTGGCTCTTGCCGTACTCGTCGTTGTCGGAATAATTGTTGTGAATGAAGCAACGCGTCAAATAACTGTTTTTTATGCCAAGCGAGTGCGCGGTAATAAAACATACGGCGGACAAACAACTCATTTGCCGCTCAGGCTTAACCAGGCGGGTGTTATACCGATCATTTTTGCGGTTTCACTTGTTTTGATGCCGTCTCTTATTGCTAATTTTTTCAGAACGTCCGAGAATCAGGTGTTGAACTCGATATCGCAAAATATTACAATCTGGTTTGATCCCAACGGCGTATTGTATAATTTAGTTTATTTCCTGCTGGTTTTGGGTTTTGCTTATTTTTATACGGCAATTATTTTTAACCCGAAGAAAATTGCAGGGGATATCCAGAAGTATGGAGGTTTTATACCGGGGATCCGGCCGGGCACTCCGACTTCGAATTATCTGAATTATATTTTGACCAGAATAACGCTTGTGGGAGGAAGTTTTTTGGGGCTTGTCGCTATACTGCCTACATTTGCCAGTTCGGCAACGGGAATACAGACACTTTTTCTCGGCGGAACCGGAGTTTTAATCGTTGTCAGTGTGGTGCTTGAGACGTTTAAGGCAATTGAGGCAAGCCTGGTTATGAGAAGCTATGAATCTTTTTTGCCTAAAAGATAGGCGAATGTGGTATAGTTAGATTATATATGAAATTAATATTGCTTGGGATACAGGGCGCCGGTAAATCAACGCAGGGGAATTTACTCAAAAAACATTTTAAAGTGCCGTATTTGTCGACGGGGCATATCTTCAGGGATCTCGCCAAAGAGAAAACAACGCTCGGGCGCAAAATAAAAGAAACTATGAATGCGGGGTATCTGATCCCCGACAGCCAGACTTTAAAGATCGTGTCGGAGTATTTAAGCAGACCCGAGTATCAGAAGGGTTATATTCTTGACGGTTTCCCCAGGACATTGAAGCAGGCGGCAACATTTGCAAACGGTATAGACAGGGTAATTTATTTGAATGTTTCAGACAGAGAAGCGTTGTGGAGGCTTTCGTTTCGAAATAATGATGATAACCGTGAGGACGAATCGCTCGCGGCAATCAGAAAACGGATCATGCTTTATCATAAGTATACGGATCCTGTTCTTGAGCATTATCGAAAGCATCATAAACTGGTCGAGATAGACGGAGAGAAGAAAATCAACGATATTTATAAAGATATACTTGAGAAACTAGCTTCAGTCCACTCGAAATAGGTAGACGCTTCGCGGCAGGGATGCTGTAGAATTATTTCCGATAATGAGGTATTATATGCAAGAGAAAATGAAGAAGATAATCGCAATCGTCGGGATGCCGGGAGCAGGCAAGAGTGAGGCGGCGGCTTATTTCAAAAAAAAGAATATTCCGGTTGTCAGATTCGGTGATTTGGCAGAGGAGACGCTGAAGCAGGAGGGGCTTTCCGTGACGCCGGAAAACGAGCGCGCAGTACGGGAGCGGCTTCGAAAAGAGTTGGGGATGGAGGCTTTTGCTATAAAAGCGAAGCCGAAGATAGATGCTCTGCTTGCGGAAAATGAACTAGTGGTACTTGACGGTCTTTATTCGTGGGAAGAATATGTTTATTTAATAAAATATTTTCCGGATATGGTTCTGGTGCATATTTACGCGAGTCCCCGCGTCCGCTACGTGCGCTTGAGTAAGAGGGCGGTCAGACCGCTTAGTCCGGACCAGGCGAGAGCGCGCGATATGGCCGAGATTGAACATCTCCATAAGGCAGGTCCGATTGTTATCGCGGATTATTTGATAATGAATGAAAAAGGTATTGATTCACTAAATGATGAATTGAGAGTGTTTTTAGATAATTTAGTTGCGGGAAAAGAGATGAGCAATTAAAAATTATGATACATATAAAAACAGAAGAACAAATTGGAATTATGCGGTATGGGGGGAAAATCCTGGGGGATGTTTTATTTACGGTTTTGAAATCGGTTAAACCGGGCGTGAGCGAGCTTGAGCTTGATAGGCTTGCCGAGAAGTTGATCCGTGAGCGGGGCGGAGAGCCAGGGTTTATGAAGGTCGCGGGATATCACTATACTACATGTATGTCGACGAATGATGTGGTCGTGCATGGGATCCCGGGTGAATACAAGCTAAAAGAGGGGGATATAATCGGTATTGATTGCGGAGTGTATTATAAGGGATTTCATACCGATATGTCGGAGAGCGTGAGAATAGTTGACGGTAAGCCAAAATTTTATACGGGCTTGGAAAAAGGCGGAGATGAAATCGATAAGTTTTTGTCTGTCGGAAAAAGAGCTCTGATAGACGCGATCAAACAAGCGAGCGCCGGGAACCGGGTGGGGAATATTTCACAAACAATTCAGGATATTGTTGAGAGGAAAGCGGGGTATTCTATAGTCCGCAGTTTGATCGGTCACGGAGTGGGGCGCGATCTTCACGAGGAGCCTGAAATTCCGGGCGTTTTGATGGACAATATTTCTAATACGCCGAAGCTCAAGAAGGGTATGACTATCGCGGTTGAGGTTATTTATAATATGGGCAAACCGGACGTAAGGCTGGACCGGGACGGGTGGACGATCAGAACGAAGGACGGAAAACCTGCAGGGCTTTATGAGAGGACTATTGCCGTAACGGACCATGCCCCTGAAATGCTGACGGTCGGGATTTGATAAAACGTAAGTGCTCACTGGCTTTTATCACAATCTATGACAAATGTCATTCTGGTTAATAAATTAAATTACAAATCCAAAATTACAAATTACAAATAAAACCAAATATATAAATTCAAATATCAAATTCGCATATTACGCAGTCAAAATAAATTGTGGATTTAATTATTTGTATTTTGATATTATTTGTTATTTGGTGCTTTGAATTTGGAATTTCTTCTCATAGGATCAAATCGCGGTATTAATCCTGTACAATGACAATTTTTGAATGTCCAGTGAGCAGTTACGAAAAAACCTCTTGTTTTATTTGGGAATATATGGTTTAATAATCTTAACATTAAGAGAGGTAGTTGAGATTCGGCTCGTATACTACCCGGCAACCCTTCGGCAAGCTCAGGGCTTTCAGCCCAAATACTTTAAGCGGGGTGCTAAATCCGACCCTTCCGCCAAAAAGGCGGACGAGAGGGAAAAATGCGGCTCAGGCAAACATTTTTACCCCGCTCGTTCGGGGTTTTTTTATGATTACAACATTTACATCAGAATCAGTATGCGCGGGACATCCGGACAAAATCTGTGATCAGATCAGTGACGCGATAGTCGATGCCGTGCTGACGCAAGATCCTGAAGGTCATATCGGAGTTGAGACGATGGCGGCACATGGTCATATAGTGCTTGCCGGCGAGATTACCTCAAAAGCTAAAATTAACTGCGAAAAAATCGCGAGGGACATGATCAAAAAACTTGGATATACCGATACCAAATCAGGATTCAGTTATAATTCCCCTCTCGCATTTCATGTTCATGAACAGTCGCCTGAGATCAAGGTCGGAGTCGATGAGAAAGGCGCAGGAGACCAGGGGATGATGTTTGGATTTGCTACAAATCAGACAAAGCAGTACATGCCGCTTCCCATCATGATGGCTCAGGATCTCGCCGCGAGGATCGACGAAGTACGCGAGAAAAAGATATTGCCATATCTTCGTCCCGATGGTAAAAGTCAGGTAACTATTGAGTATGACGGAGATAAGCCGGTGAGAGTGCAGTCGGTAGTTCTGGCTGTGCCGCATGCGGAGAAGATTACCCTGAAACAGGTGAAGTCGGATCTATATAAAAAAGTTGTGACGCCGGTTTTGAAAAAATACGGTTTTAAGATCGCGGAAAAGGATGTAATTGTAAACGGTACAGGCGTTTGGCATTTTGGAGGGCCCTCGGCTGACTCGGGTTTGACAGGGCGCAAAATTGTAGTTGATACTTACGGCGGATACGCGAGAGTCGGAGGAGGGGCGTTCAGCGGTAAAGATCCGACCAAGGTCGACAGGAGCGGAGCATATGCCGCGCGCTATATTGCCAAAAACGTTGTCGCAAACAAGCTTGCAGACCGCGCAGAAGTGAGACTTGCTTATTTTATTGGCGCGAAAAAGCCTCTGATGCAGGAGGTCGAGACTTTCGGAACAGCGAAGAAGTCGGATAAAGTAATCAGGGATTTTACCAATCAGCTTTTGGATACGTCTGTTGAGGGGATACTTGAGGGACTCAATTTGAGGCGGCCTATTTATCTGCCGACAGCCGCTTACGGACATTTCGGACGGGATATTTTCCCCTGGGAAGTTGTAGTAAAGCTTTAGTTTTCTTTGATCAATATTTCCCTTGCGAAGTTGTAGCCCCAATACAGAGACAGCTTGCTGTAATCAATAAATTTTTTGCGGTCAAGTCTGCGATTTTTGATCTTCATGTCTTTTATGTTCACTTGATTTTTTATATTGGTTATGAGGATCTTGATTATTTTGTCCGCGAGCGGGGTTGAGACAAGTTGACCTTTGGATGTGTATTCAAGTGTTTTTTTCTGAATTTTTTTTATAAGCGCCATATCGGAGGGCATTTTATAGGGAGCGGCATTTGTCGCGAGGGATCTTTCTTTGAGGTAAATATTGAAACCGTAAGTCATAAGCGCGTATATAAATGATAGTATGGTCGTGTTTTTTATTTCATCGGGCTCTAGCGGGGGCGTATAAATAACCGACGCGAAACCGCCTGCCAAGCCGTAGCAGGCTTTGGCAACGGCATCAGTCAGGAAAAATTTGGAGATATTGCTGTCGTGGGTGTACTGGTTGATCAAATTGAAAATCTCGCTTGCTATCAGCATTGCCTGCTCTTCAAGTCCGGAATTTTCCTGCACGCCGTTTTTTTTCATAGTTGTTATTATACACGATAAAATCCGATTTTTTGTATCAGGAAAACTTCACTGACAATTAAATATTGCTGTGTTATACTCGTTTAATGAGCAAGGATGAGTTTGATCTGCAAAAACATTTGAAGGAGGAGCATAAAATTTCACCTTTTCAAACGTATCTAAAAGAAATTGTTTACGGGGGTAATGACGGGATTGTAACTACTTTTGCCGTGGTCGCGGGATTTGCGGGTGCGTCACAGTCGTCGATCGGGGCTTTGCCGGCACTTATTGTGCTTCTTTTCGGGCTCGCGAATTTATTTGCCGATGCTATCTCTATGGCTCTTGGCAATTTCTTGTCACTTCGCGCCGAGAAGGATGTTTATAGGTCAGAGCAGGCAAAAGAATTACATGAAATCAGGCATAATCCGCAAATGGAAAAGCTTGAGACTATAGCGATACTTAAGCAAAAGGGGTTCAGCAAAGAACAGGCTCAGACGCTTACGGATATTTATGCAACGAATGAAAAATACTGGCAATCATTTATGATGAATTATGAGCTTGAAATGCCTAATCCGACAAATGAAAATCCTGTATATACCAGCTTTGCTACATTTATGTCTTTTGTAGTTTTTGGATTCATACCGCTAATTCCGTATGTGATATGGAACGGACACAGCAATACTTTTGCTTATTCGACATTCGCGGCATTCAGCGCTCTCGCTCTTCTGGGAGCTGTTCGCGCGAAGATAACAGTCGAGAGTCCTGTGCGATCGGTGCTGGAAGTTTTGGTAGTCGGGGGAATCGCGGCGGGGATTGCTTATTTTGTAGGTACTTTTTTTAAACTTTAAATGTTTGGCGGATTTTTAATTCCTTTTTTCAGTATTCTAATCGCGGAGCTTCTTGATAAAAGCCAAATGGCGGTTATTTTGCTTGCAACACGTACCGCGAAGCATATGCCTTTGTTTTTGGGTGTAATGCTGGCTTTTGTTGTGGTTGACGGGTCGGCGATAGCCGCGGGGTATTGGGTATCGGAGTTTGTTGACCCGTTTATTCTGAAATGGATATCGGCGGGAGGGTTTCTGATCTTCGGTATACTGAGCCTGCGGCAATCGGACGAAAATGCAGATAAAAAAACATCTATCAGGAATCCGTTTGTGTCGGGTCTGGTTTTGATATTTTTATCCGAATGGGGGGACAAGACTCAAATAGCGGCGGGGCTTTTTGCTACGAGATATGATCCGATTTTGGTCTTTTTGGGCGTGATCAGCGCTCTTGGGATTTTGTCACTTCTTGCTATTTATTTGGGTATGTTTATTTCGAAGAAATTTTCCAGAAAGTCGATTAGTAAGATCAGCGGATTAGTTTTTATTCTGACGGGGATTTTGATTATTTTGGGGGGATGAGGGGGGGTAGGTTTACAATTGACAAGTCCCGGCGATCTTGCGTTTCTTTTTTAAGGAAACGTGCGCTCGGGTTTGTCGTTTGGTTTTTCGGATTGCTCTTTTTACTAGAACTTATTTATATAATTAGTATAACTTCTTCATGTAAGAACGAAATCCTCAACCGCGTAAGAGGCGTGTAAAAGATTAGGTTTAGGAAATAAGCTTAGCTGCCTTGATTTTTATCGGGATTAGAATTTCCCTCCGGGTTGAATTGTGATGTGTTTACGCCTGGCATAAAATGATTTTATCTTTTTGAAGAATTGAGCGCAACTTCAAATAATGGTTAATTTGTGCTAGAATGTTATTTCTGAGGGGAAGCGTGATTTTTTGGGTTTAACAGCATTTGTACAGGCCGAGATAGCCAAGGTGGTCACGGCGGGTGTCTGAAGAACATCAGATGTCAGTTCGACTCTGACTCTCGGCACATGTGTGAAAATAAAAATTAATACGTAATAATAAGCATGTACTATGTGTATGTTTTATTTTCATATAAAGATAAGTATCTGTATATCGGGTATTCAGGAAATTTGAAAAATAGAATAAAAAAGCATTTAAACGGAGGGGTATCGGCTACAAAATCCCGCTTGCCGGTAAGCCTTATTTATTACGAAGCATATAAAGATAAGAGAGACGCGACAAAAAGAGAATATTTTCTTAAAAGCGGGCGGGGAAGAGAGCTTATAAAAGAGTTATTGCAGTTTAGTATTCCAAAATAGCCAAGGTGGTGGCGCCGACTCGGCGCCTCTGAAGAACACGACATCTCAGTTCGACTCTGAGTCTCGGCACATTCTGCAGAGCAGAATTAATATTTTATTTGGATTTTGGTTTAGATGAGGGAAGACTTGATTTAACCTTGAAATAAGGTAGTGGGCTGTATTGCTCTATTGAGCGTGTTTTGCTATAATGCTTCAATGGCTCATCAAGGCTCCATGGAAAAAGATGGGATTGTCAAAGAAGCGCTGCCTAATACATTGTTCAGGGTGGAGCTTGAGGATGGAGCTATTGTGCTTTGTCACCTTTCGGGTAAAATGAGGATGAACTTTATAAAAATCCTGCCGGGTGACCGCGTGAAGATCGAGATGACGCCTTATGATCTAACCAAGGGGAGAATAATTTTGCGTTACAGGTAAAAAATATGAAAGTACAAGCCAGTGTAAAAAAAAGATGCATGAAGTGCAAAATTATCAAGCGTAAAGGCGTCGTGAGGGTTGTTTGTGAAAATCCCAGGCATAAACAGAGACAAGGATAAATGACTAGGGGTTAGGGTTTAGGTTTTAGTGATTAGTAATATTATGAGGATTGCAGGAGTAAATATACCGGATGAAAAAAGAGTTGAAATAGCACTCGGTTATATTTATGGAATCGGCAGAAGTAACGCGAAAGAAGTATTGCAAAAATCCGAAATTGACGGAAGCAAGAAGACTAAGACTCTCTCCGAGGAAGAGGTCAAGCGGATAACTCAGGTTCTGGATAAATATAAGATAGAGGGGGATTTGAAGGCCGATATTGCGGCAAATGTAAGACGTCTCAAAGAAACAGGATCCTATAGAGGCACGAGGCACACCAGGGGTCTTCCCGGCAGAGGGCAGAGAACGAGATCGAACGCGAGGACAAAGCGAGGCAAGAGAATGACTATCGGAGCTATCAAAAAGGAAGTAATGGCAAAGATGGAAGCGGCCCAAAAACAAAAACAAACAGGAAAGTAGAAAAATCTGGTTTTAGGGTTTAGCAACTCGTAATTGGGGCTAAAATCTAAACTCAAAAAGCATATGGCAGAGAAGAAACAAATAAAAAAGTTGATAAAAACAGGCGCTAAAAAGTCCGCCGGTGATCGTGTTACTCAACACGGCAGAATTTATGTAACATCAACATTCAATAATACATTGATCACGCTGACTAATGATAAAGGGGATACATTGGGCTGGAGCTCATCGGGTAATAAGGGATTTAAAGGTACAAGAAAATCAACGCCTTATGCCGCTTCGATCGCGGTTGAAGATGTAGCAAGGAAATTTATGGAAAAGGGTATGAAGACGGTCGATGTTTACGTAAAAGGACCGGGAGCGGGACGCGATTCATCTCTGAGAGCGATCAAGACAGTCGGGCTTTCTATAACGTCAATTGCGGATATAACACCTATACCGCATAACGGACCGAGAGCCAAGAAGAAACGAAGAGTTTAGGCGTAGGGCTTAGGTGTTAGGGTTTAGTGGTTAGTAAAATATTAATATTATGGCAAGATATACAGGACCAAAACATAGACTAGCAAGAAGAGAGGGAATTAATATTCTTGAGAAAACTTCCGCGAGCCTTATGAGGAGGCTTAATACTCCTCCGGGCATTCACGGTAAAAAAAATAAAAGGAGACTTTCGGAGTTCGGACAACAGCTCAGGGAAAAACAAAAAGCAAAAGCAGTATACGGACTTATGGAGAAGCAGTTTAAAAAATTGGTGGTCAATGTTTCTAAGCAAAAGGGAGATACGGAGGAGCTTTTGATTTCGCTTTTGGAGAGAAGGCTTGATAATATAGTATTCCGACTAGGTTTTGCAAAAACGAGATATATGGCAAGACAAATTGTTTCTCACGGACATGTCAAATTAAACGGTCGTAAAATGACAATTCCTTCATATGAAGTGAAAATGGAAGATGTAATAACGATCTCCTCGAAAATTCAAAAGAATCCTGATATAATGAAACTTCTTGAAGAGAAAAAGGAAATAGTCTCATTTCTTGAGAAGGAGGGAGTCGCGGGCAAATTGGTCAGGATGCCGAATCCCTCAGATATTCAGCCTCCTTTTAATACAAGACAGATTATTGAATATTACTCGAGATAGTGGTACAATAGGGAATCTATGGATGAACTTAATTTTAAAATAAAAGAAGTAACAGTTTCTCCCGATTACGGAGAGTTTGTAATTGAACCTTTGCATCCCGGTTTCGGGCATACAATGGGAAATTCGCTGAGACGTGTTTTATATACATCAATCCCGGGCGCATCGGTTACGTCCGTCAGGATCAGCGGAGTAAAACATAAGTTTTCCACACTGAAGGGATTGAAGGAGAATATCGTTGATCTGCTTCTTAATCTTAAGGAGGTAAATTTTCAGCTCAGCGACAGCAAAGAAAACGCGACAGTCAAACTAGTTGTAAAGGGAGCCAAGAAGATAACAGCCGGCGATATAGATGCTCCGGACGGAGTTGAAGTTGTAAACAAAGAGCAATATATCGGTTCGCTTTCAGGGGAATCCGCTAAGCTTGATATGGAAATAAATATCGAGCGCGGATACGGATATTCACTAGCCGAAGAAAGAAGATCGGACGCGCTCGGAGTTATAACCACTGACGCGGTGTTTACGCCTGTTCGAAGAGTTAACTATGCTGTTAGCGCAACACGTGTCGGCAGACAAACCAACCTTGATAAGCTTATTTTGAAAATCTGGACCAACGGCACAGTAAATCCGGCAGATGCATTAAGCAGAGCCGCAAAAATACTCGCAAACTATTTCACACAGATTTATGAGTCCAAATCGGACGGGTCTGAATCTGTAACCGAAGCCAAAGTACAGACATCACAATTTCCGGAGAGAATACTTAAGATGACAATTGACGAGCTTGATCTGCCGACAAGAATTTATAACAGTCTCAGAAATGGCGGAGTTGAGACAATTGAACAGTTGATCGTTATCAATAAAAAAGATCTTATCTCCATGAGGAATATGGGGAATAAATCTCTCTCCATAATCAAAGAAAAGCTTGCTGAAAAAGGAATAGAATTAGCAAACGGATAGAATCTCAAGTGTCTAAAGTCAAATCTCGAACTTGCATCCGGTATCCAATGTAATAGATTTACGTATTGAACTGTAGCTTTGAGATTTGAGTTTTGTAATTTGAGATTTTTTTATGAGAAAAAATATTTTCGGAAGACAATTCAAAAGAGACAGGAATGAAAGGAAAGCTCTATTTAAAACACTGCTTAGCAGTTTGGTTATTCATGAGAGCATTACAACTTCCGAAGCAAAAGCAAAAGCTATAAAATCCGATGCGGATAAGCTTATAACTAAAGCAAAAAAGGGAGGACTTCATGCTTATAAGCTGGTTGAGCCGGAGCTTTCAACAGAGGCTGTTAAAAAGCTTATTGAATCAATCGCGCCCAGATTCAGCACCAGACAGGGCGGGTATACCAGAATTATCAGAGCGGGGAGGCGTGTCAAAGATAACAGTCAAGAGGTTATAATTGAATGGACCGAAAAGGCGGCAGCAATATCAGCAGTAAAGCCTGCGGAGAAAGAAAATAAGAAAAAAAATGAAATTAAGGACAAAGAATTGAAAAAAGAGACAAAAACCGCGGAGCGAAAAAAAACAGTTAAAACTGACGTAAAAAAGAAAAGCGCCGATAAAAAGAAAACAAAAGGAGCAGTCAAATGAGTCAGCAAGCGACAGTATCAACTAAAGCAAAGGATATAAAAAGAGAATGGCATTTTTTTGATGTAAAAGGTCAAATTTTGGGCAGGACAGCAACCCAAATCGCACTTCTCCTGATGGGGAAAAATAAACCTTATTTTGTTAAAAATTTGGATTGCGGAGATTATGTGGTTGTGGTTAATGCCAAAGATGTAAAGGTTACGGGCAAAAAAGAAGAGCAGAAAAATTACGCGAGGCATTCCGGTTATCCGGGAGGATTTAAATCGGCGACATTACGAGAGATGCGCGCGCAGAAACCGACTGAAATAATCGTGCATGCAGTTAAAGGCATGCTTCCGGATAACAGATTGAAGAAAAAGATGCTGACCAGACTGTTTGTTTTTGCGGGAGAAGAGCACGGATATAAGGACAAATTTAGAATTTAAAATTCAGAATTCAGAATGGAGCTAATGCTTAGGTCCTAATTATATGTTTAATATTTAATATGGCTGAGAATATACAAAAAGTAGCGGTACATCATAAGAAACTAAAAAAGGATTATGTTTTCGCGACGGGCAAAAGGCGTGAAGCTGCCGCGCGGGTCAGGCTGTATCAGGCTATAAAAAACGATATGGCTTGGGGAGAACTTCAGATCAAAAAAGGAGACATTGCGGTCAACGGAAAATTGATATCAGATTACTTTCCGAGTGAAGTTGAGAGGCATCTTTATACAGAACCTCTTCGTGTTACAAACGCGCATCAGAATAATTTTACTTTGACAATAAAAGTGGCGGGCGGAGGTCCTTCGGGCCAGCTTGATGCCGTCATTGCGGGAATTTCAAATGCTCTCGTAAAACTGGATCCGGATAAATACAGATCAATTCTCAAGAAAAAAGGATTTTTGACAAGAGACGCGAGGATAAGACAGAGAAGGAATGTAGGCACAGGCGGAAAAGCCAGACGCCAGAAACAATCTCCGAAGCGCTAAGCAGGTATTGGAAAAGTAGTCAGTTCCCCAGTTGTTGAATAAATTACCAAATTCCAAGTTGGATGTTCGTTCAAGCTAATTTTTTGAAAAAAATTTCTGTTTGTTATCAGGCTCTTTGTATAAGTGTAAAACTTTACTAAAAAGATTCCGGAGATCCTGCTTTTCGTTCGCGCAGTACAGTTTTTTGCAATTTTTTACTAATTCGTGAATATTCTTCTTGCATATTGGACAAAAATACTTAATAATATGGTATTAATCGGATTGTATTTGTATGATTGTAAAATTAAAGGACCGCCGGGAAATAGCGAAAGACACATTGGAGCTTGTTTTTGATACCCTCGGACAGGATATTGGATTTAAGGCGGGTGCGTATTTTAAGCTTACTCTTCTTAATCCTCTTTATAAAGATCAGCGCGGCATAGCACGCTTTTTGGGATTTTCATCAAGCCCCTCGATAAAAGAATATTTTACAACCACGACCAGAACAGGGCCTTCGGCTTACAAGAGAACGCTTATGGAAATGCCTATCGGAACCGAAGTTGAAATCGGAGAGCTCGGGGGGCGAGTTAATCAACTGCCGGATGACACAAGTCAACATATAGTTATAGTCGCGGGAGGGATCGGGATTTGTCCGATAATTGGTATATTGCGGTATTGCAAAGAGCAGAATTGGCCTTATAATATGACTCTTGTTTATTCAAATACAGATGTTGCGCGCGCTGTATACCTATCGGAGCTTGAGGGGTTCGCCAAAGATACAGACAAGTTTAAGCTAATAACGACTATTACAGGCGATGCAGGCTGGAGCGGGGAAAAGAGGAGAATAAATGCCGAATTTATAAAAGAATATTTTCCGGATCCAGAGAAAAATGTATACGCGGTTACGGGAACGCCGAGATTTGTGCCCGGAGTTTTTAGGGAAATACAGGCTGCCGGTGTCCCGATAATCAATATAAAGATGGAGCTATTTACAGGATATTAGCTTATTCAGAATGTTTAAAAAGAATGTAAAATTGCCTCAGTTTAATAAAAATAGAGCGATATTAATTTCAGTTATATTTTTAGTCTCCTATATTTCAGGAAGTATTGAAGTTATGGGCGGAGCTTCCGCGGAAGGGCTTACACTGCGCGAAATTGAGAGAGAGTATGTTGCCGTGGTGTCGGCAGATAGCGGGAGGATCAGCGAGCCCAAAAACAATCTGCATGAAAATAACTATTTTTTAAAGTCCGCGGTTATCGGGCAGAGAAAAGATGTTAAGCCTACGCCTGCTCAGGCTCCGGTTGATAATTCAAGTCAAGCCTGGGGGGTTGCTACCAAGGTCGGGGAGCATACTTACACAATGCAGGTGCAAAATGATGAGCACATGGCAAGCGCTCATGAAATACACGCAGCGCTAAATAATTACAGGAAACAGCATGGAAGACACGATCTGGTATGGGATGATAAGCTTGCCGATTTTGCGTCTAAAAGGGCAGATTATTTTGTTTCTTCAGGCACGCTCGACAGTCATAAAGGGTTTTTGGATTATCTAAATAATCAAGACGGCTTCAAGGCTCTAGGATTCTCAAGTCTCGGGGAGAATTCAAGTTATGGTTTTAAACTAAACGGTGTTCATATGATCGAATGGGTTTATGCCGGAGATGAAGAGCATAATTCAAATCAGTTAAGCAGTGAATGGCGGTATGTCGGGATCGGCGTCAAGGATACGGCAACGAATTTGGTATTCGCGGGCAACAGGCTTTGAGAATTGGACATCTTACTCTCCTCTTACTATTTTTCGGTGATCCTTTTTACACTTGAGCATTAGACTAGGTTTATATGAAAGATAAAGTTTTTGATTATTTGGTCAAGATGGTCCAGGAGAAGTTTTTATCCGCGTTTATAACCGTTTGGTCAGCCCCGTTGAGGTAGATTAACCAATTAACCAATTAACCAATTAACCAATTAATTGTTTATTTCTTTTTTGCTTGGAGACGCTGGGTGCGGGCGGTATTGAGGAAGCTTTGAATGAGAGCGCCGGATGTAATCAGATATAAAATCGCGAGGATAAGCCAGCCCAGCACCGGTATAAGCCCTATAAGCAGTGCCGCAATGGGTCCTACAACTGCCGATTTCCAGTCAAGAGCGTAAGTCTTTTTGTCTCTTCTATACCACCAGCGGACAATAAGCCAACCGAGGAATATTTTGGCAATCAGAGCCGATAAAATTATCAGCAGTAAGTAGAATAAAAAGACAGCCGCACTCAGCCAGAGCAGGGCCAGAAACAACAGGGCAATTATGGGGGTAATTATTATAAAAGCGAGGCCGAAAATACTGTTTTTGAACGGTTCTTTTAGAGATATTTGTGTATACAGCCGGTACAGGTATCCTCCGAAGAAATAAATTGCCAATAAGCTTATTATGATGTCCGCCAGCAGTTTGTAAAAAGTGAAGGCGGTTATGAACCCTGTAAAATCTGTGTCCGATCCGCGGCGTTTTTCTGTTTTTTTGAACTGCTCATCGCCTTGTATTTGAGCGCCACGCGAGATAACTGCTTTTTGAGGTGAAGAATAGCTCAGGTTGCCGCCTATTACCGCGTTGGGACCGAGTGTCAGGCGATCAATTTGGCCGTCGAGCTGTTTATTAATTTTGCCTTCAATATTTACTTGTCCGCCGCTTATTACTGCTTTGCCGTTTACATTGCCCTGCAAATTTATTTGTCCTCCGGCAACTATAAGATCGCCGTTTATGACTGCTGTTTTTGCAATGTTTATCGATCCCCCAGCCAATACGAGATCGCGTGCTATATTGCCGTCTATGACAATATTTCCTCCGGCGGCACGAATGCTTCCGCCTATGTCGCCTCTGATATCCAGAGAAGAGCCTGCTGTTAAGAGACTGCCGGATGTGTTGTTGTTTATTGAGACGCTGTTTCCCGCTGCTACCAGATCATTGGCTACAGGCGCGCTCACCTGAATTGTACTGCCAAAAAGATATAAATCGCTAAGGTTTTTCTCATTTTCGGAAATTATAATAGTATCGTTTGTCCGAATGTCGGCAGCCTGGGCCGGTGACGGAGAATAAGCTGTCCGGAGAAACAGAATCATCGACAATAAGAAGATTCTAAAAATATGTTTCATAAAATTATGATAACCCTAATAGTTTAAAATGTAAATGATTAAATTTGCATTCATAATGCGTAAGAGAAATGTTATACTTCGATAAGTAATTTACGTTTATGGGATTTAAGATTGATCTTCATACACACTCCACCGCTTCATATGACGGCGGTATTCCGGCCGCGGGATACGCGGAGATTTTTCGGAAAAAAATTTTAGATTTTGCGGCTGTAACAGATCACAATGATATTGGTTTTGCAAGAGAGATGAGTCAGGAATTCGGCGATAAGATCATAACAGGCGAGGAAATAACTTCTCAAGCAGGTGAAATAATCGGATTATTTTTGGAGAAAGTAATTCCGAAAAATTTGACTGCTCTTGAGACCGTCAGGCTTATAAAAGAACAGGGAGGAATTGTTTATATTCCTCATCCGTTTGAGAGGCTGAGAAAAGGTATAGACGAAAAGTCGCTTCGCGAAATAGTTGAATTTGTTGATATTGTCGAGGTGTTCAACGGGCGGGCGCGTTTCAGAGGCGAGGCAGGCCGGGCGCGTGAGATTTCCAGAGCATACAAGAGGGCGGGTGCTTCCGCCAGTGACGCGCATTGTGTAATGGGAATTGGAACTTCTTATAGTATAATAAACGTTAAACCTGACGCGCGCCGATTAACTAAGGCGCTCACAGACGGAGATCTGATAATGGAATATTCTCCGCTGGTCAGTTATATATGTCCTTTTATTAATAAAATAAAGACAAGAATAAGAAATTATGTCAAATAAAATATTATATTTTTTAAATCCGAAATCAGATGACGGGAGGGCCGGGAAAAAATGGATGAAACTTTCCGAGCGTTATAATTTTATTCCGGAAAATCCTGTTGAGTTAAAAGCACAACTTGATATTGCCGGGTTGATACGAGAAAAGAGACCGGATGTAGTTGCAATAGCCGGAGGCGACGGGACAATCAATTCTGTCTGCAAAGCGGTGCTTAGTTTGAGAGCGAAACCCGCTCTGGCAATTCTTCCGTTTGGTTACGGTAATGCTCTTTCGTATTGCCTTGGTGTAGAAACCGTTGAAAAGGCAGTGGAAGTTTTGCAAAAAAGGCCAAAAACGATAATAGTTGACCTGCTTAAAACTAACGTGCCGGGTAAAGAAATCGGGATATTTAATATAAGCGCGGGTTTTGATGCCAGGGTAATTCATATCCGGGACAATCACCGCTATATCGGTATAAAGTCATTTGTATTATCGGGAATCAGGGGGTTTTTTATGCATTTTGAAAAAGAAATGAGATTTACGATTGATAAAAGCGTTACCATCAACGCGACTGCTTCCTCGCTAGTTATAGCAAATTGTCCGATAATCGGTCAGAATTATGTGATAGCGCAATCCGCAAAGCTTAATGACGGTTATCTGGATTGTACTCTTTTTTCGACAAAATACGCTTATGTTTCTAATTTGAGACTGAAAGGATTTAAGCATCCGTTTTATTCGGAGCTTGGGAAAGTGCATTTTAAAGCAAGGCATATAAGGATCGAGGGAGAACCTTTTGTGCAAATTGACGGGGATCCGGCAACAAGCGCGCAGGGGCTTGATGTTGAAATTTTGCCAAAGCAATTGACTTTTCTTCGAAACAGTAAAGAGAATATTGATATTCTTTATCAGCCTTTTATCAGTTAAAGTATATTAACCGCGCATAAGGTTATGTTTGTGTTGAGGGTTTAAAATAATCCGGTTTTGGTATATAGTTAAGTTATGAATGTTGTGCTTGAGGTGCTTTGGTTTTTTTTACCCGCAGGGCTTGGGAATTTGGCTCCGATAGTTGCCGCCAAAAATCCGCATTTGAAAAAGTATACGAAACCTATGGATTTTCACAGGAAGTTTAGAGGAAAAAGAATTTTTGGGGATCATAAAACAATAAGGGGGTTTGTGGCGGGATGTGCCGCAGGCATTGTAACGGTATATCTGCAAGTTTTACTTTATAATAATTTTCAATTTTTCAGGGATGTTTCGTTATTTGATTATAATAATATAAATCCGTTCATATTGGGTTTTTTATTGTCCAGCGGCGCGCTTATCGGAGACGCGATGAAGAGTTTTTTTAAGAGACAACTGCATATACCGGAGGGGCGCTCGTGGTTTCCATTTGATCAAGTCGATTATATAATCGGCGGCTTGTTATTTGTCTCATTGTATTTGAGACTTGATCTTGAGACATATTTTATTCTTTTTGTAATTTGGTTTCTGATGCATCCGCTGTCGACCTTTTTGGGTTGGCTGATGAGACTCAAAGATGATCCGATTTAGTCCTATTTAATGCTCTATTTGATAAAAAGTTATATAAATAACTCGATCGTTATATTAAAATATGTCAGAATCATCATCTCATGAAGCTGTACAAGCGCCAAGTAAATTAAGGGAAAAAGTTGAATCTTGGAGAGCCCGTCCTATTAGTGAATCATATTGGATTGATAGTTCCCACATAAGAAGTATTGCGTCTGAGGCAGCCGGTGCAACTGAATCAGATAAAGCGAGTGTGCGGCAATTATTCCGAAAAATTTTAATTGCACTGCCATCGTGGAAGTCTGCTTGTGCAGAGATTAGAGATAGCGATGCAGATTTGCTGTATGCACCGCAGGAAAAGGGATTAAGAGAGGAGGAAAATAGAAAAAAGAGGGAGCGCAGGCAGGTGATTGATTCAGAAATCGCGCGGGGATCTTCTCCATGGCTAGCTCATATCAGGCATAATGAGCAGGGAATAAATAATCCTTATATTGTCGGCTTCTATCAAGATGAAGGTAAGATACGTACACTTTACGGTGAAAGGTTTTTTATGTCTAAAAGGCAAATTGAATCTTCATTTTTTTCCGGTAGAAATGAAGTTAAAGAAGTAAATTTGCTGGATGCGCAATTTCAAAAAGTCGATCAGCCAGTTTTGTTAAAAAGCAAACATTGGGACGCGCTACCTGATGATCTGCGTCAAAGGTTTGAATCCGGTGAGATTTTAGTAACTGGGGGCAAAGATTTGTATAATTTTACAGACAGCGAAATCGACAGGATATCGTCTTCAGATGATCCGGGAGCATTATTGAAGCATGTCCAGCAATCTATACAGCAGGCAAAAGGAGGATATTATTTACTGTATTATGGCGATAATGAAGATGAAGAAATAGGCAGAACGGGTGTGTTGATGAGCGCCCAAAACGGCGATATGAAACCGGTAACTGCGACAATTGACGGGTACGAGTTTGTTATAGAGGTAAAGGGATGCGGTGCCAAAACGGGAGGATTTGGAAAAATGCAGTATAGGACAGGCAGGGATGTTATTACCGGAGGAGTTGAGAGAAAACAGACCGAAAATGAGCTTGCAAGATTAAATGACAATGATGAAGGAGATAATCCAAAATCTGCCGGTGGCATATTGTTTACGAACAATGGATACGAGCAGGGGTATATTATTCGGTTAGTCCCTTCAACTGTCAGGGCGTCTTTCACAGGAAACGAAGTTTATCCCGAAATTGATAATCCTGAAAATGTCAAAAGGGTTGTTGTGTCCTACTCCGAAGATCTTGCTCGCCAAATATTTGCTCCTATTCCAAAAATTATGAATAGAGGTTCTCATTCTGAAAATATTATGGTTTGGGGCAAGGGGAAGACTATGTTTACAGACTTCTCAGATCATATTGCATTTAGTGATAAAGATTATCCCCATGATGAAAAACACGGCGGCTATATGACTCCTAAGCAAATGCTTAAATACTATATTGAAATGGTAAAAGAAATTCCCGGATACGCGGAAAGCCGAGATCAGCAGTTTTTTCTTACCTCATTATCAACTGCTTTTTCAAAATATGGGTCTGAATTGGGAATTAATAGCGATGATCATCTGGAAATAGTTACCCAAAAAATATGGGAAAAAGGAGGAATGGCATATCAGGTCTTTAAAGCACGGCGGGATAGCGGATATGCATCTGAGGGGGCACTGCATGAGTTTGATGGAAGAGTTGAAAGTCAGAGAGAGGATTTGGGTTTAGATTCGGAAGATACTTTTGTTAATAAATTTAACAGATCCTTTATAGACTTAAGAGAAGGATTAGCCGCTCTTCGTGAGCAAGCAAAAAATCCTCAGGAGCAGGATAGGATTGATCGGGCTTTTTCGTTAATATCCAAACAAGATATTTTGTCAGACCTTGATGCAATCAATGGAGCATGGCAAGTATTCATGGATTCGAAGCTGCCTGAAAATTTATATGAAAAACTGCATAATTCATTTCTCCGTTTTGTAACTCCGTTGGTATACAGTTTTTCTCCGATTGGAAATTATATACTGCATGAATCAGATGTTATAAGCTCCTCAAGCAAAATTTGTCCGGAAAATGAAAGGAGTATACTCCAGTCAGCAGAACAGGAGGCAAGAGAAAAAAGAGATTTTCTTCTGAGAGCGGTTCGAGATCCTCATGAGCTTTATCAGCTTTTGACCGATAAGGGGAGGGCGCGAAAAATGGTTACATTTGAGTGCTATTCTTCGAAGAGGTAGAGGCGGTATTAGTTTATCTACCAAGGAGTTTTTTGAGGAGGTTTTTGAGGGGGACTCCTGCAACGCCCAGTACTTTGTCTGCCCCGCCGTAATATGCATAGAGAATATCGTCAATAATGATGTGTCCGCAGGGGAAAACGACATTCGGGACTTGGCCTTCGAGCTCATATTGCATAACCGGTTCAAATACGGGCTCATCAATGCGCGCGATTATTTTGGTTGGGTCGTTGTAATCGAGCAGCATAACGCCGACTCTATAAATTGATCCGGGATCAGATACCCCATGATAGATCATGAGCCAACCTTCATCGGTTTCGTTGGGCGGGCCCGCGAGTCCAATTTTGAGATTATCCCATTTGTTTTTGCGCGGGTAGGCAATAACCGATCCGGTCAGATAATTATTTTCTCCGAGCTCTATACTGTCAGTTGTTTCAAGCCAAATTGAATCTCCGAGTCTGTGAAACCACAGATATGTATTCGGTTTTTTCCCTTGCACAACACAGGCGTCTTTGTCGTCGAATCCTTCGAGCGAGATGAGTTTGGGCTTGGTCCAATTCCAAAGCTTATTCAAAAAGTCATCTGCAGAAATAGAACTCATGGCGATGCGGGGGTTGGTGACTCCATTGTAAGCGGTGTATAAAACGTAAAATCTGTCTCCGATTTTGGTAAGTCTCGGATCTTCACAGCCCGAATTGCCGAATTCATGAGGTTTTTTTTCGAAATCTTCACGAGGAACATAAACAGGATTTGGCAAATTTTCATCGATCCTGATTCCGTCGATGCTTGATGCATAACCGAAAGTTGAAGTAAGATCCGCGGATTGTGCCCTATAGAGGATGTGAACCCGGCCCGCGTCATAAACTGCAGCGGGATTGAAAACACCGGCAGATTGCCAGTTAAGTTCGGGAGCCGGGGATATGATCGGATTGTTTTCAAAACGGACAAATTCGAAACCGGAATTGTCAAAGTTTATGGAGAAGCTTTTCTGTTCGGGCTTTAGCTGTTTGAGCAATTCCGAAACTGAACACGCAGCAATACAAGTCCTGGTATCGGCTGCACCGTAATAGACGTTCAGAGTATCGTTTTCGATAAGCGCTCCGGAGGGAAATACGATATTTGGTACTTCACCGTGCAGTTCGTAATGCATTTCGGGAACGAGGAGGGAGTAATCTGTTCGGCCAATAACTTTGTCCGGATTTGATCCGTCAAGGAGCATGGCCTCTATCGTAAATATTTTGTTTTCTGACATATAATTTTTGATATATGAATATATGACGAGCCAGCCGTCTTTGGTCTTGACGGGCGGCGAGCCAAGTTCTACCTGGTCTCCTCCTTCGCGCAAAAGAGGTAGTACATTGCCGTCCAGATTATCATGCCAGCGGTCCCAATATTCTTTGGACCAGATATCCTCCTGTTTATCAAAAAACGCCAGCCCGATCTTTGAAGGCGGGATATCTGTGTGAGGCGTCAGCAGGGCGGCATATTTGCCGTTGATTTTTTCAGGGAAAAGAGCCATGGCTTTGGAGTTGAAGGTCGTAACGGGATATTTTTTGTATGTTTTGAAATCATTGGTAATTGCAAGGCCGATCTTTATGCCATGAGGCGCAAAGGGGAAGGTCGAGAGAGCGGTATAAAAAATATAAAATTCACCGTCGAGGTATGTAATACGAGGGTCTTCACAGCCATATATTTCCCAGTCGTGTTCGGGCTTGATCCATTGTTTGTGCGGGCCGAAATTGAATCCGTCACTGCTTTCGGACAGACCAATTGATGAGACTTTCATAGGCTGGCCCTGATAATCCATTGCAGAAGACAGCGCACGGTATACCATGTGATATTTATCATCTTTTTTGACTACACAACCGTTGAACGCGCCGTCATGCTCCCATTGATTTTGTTCGATCGGAGAAAGTATAGGGTTATCTTTGTAGCGGGTCAGGGTCAGCATATTGGTACTTAATCAGGATACCAGCGTTTTCAGGCGGTTGTCAATAAACGTTAAGCGTTAATTGAATAACGGCGTACGGACGCGCTGGAGCTTGGGGTCCTGCGAGTGTTTAAGTTCATAGAGAAATTTGTCGACTTTCTGGGTCGCTGCGCATGTGACAGTATCGGCTCCTCCATAGTAAACGAACAGATCATTGTCTTTGATGACAGCTCCGCACGGATATACTACGCCTGCTTTGTGACCCTGATTTTCATATGGCAAATCGGGTGCGATAAGCGGTGCATTGCAGCGGGCAAGGACTTTGGTCGGATCATTTTTGTCCAGAAGCATCGCGCCTATTTTGTATCTACCGGGATCCTGATAGCCGACAGCCTGATATATGAAGAGCCATCCGTCATCTGTTTTGATAGGAGGCGCTCCTGCCCCGATTTTTTTACTGTCCCAATGTCCTTTGCGGGGAGCAATCAAATATTGGCCTTTGAGATAATCATTGAATTCAAGGTTGTCGACATAATCGACCAGAATATTGGGAAAAACTCTGTGGAAGACGACATATTTGCCGTTTATTTGTTCGGGGAAAATAACGGCATTTTTGTTGACCATTCCGGGCGCAGATATGAGCTTGGGTCGTTCCCATTTGTCAAAACGCCTGTTTAGAAAATCGTCGACCTTGATGGATGTTAGAGCAACACGCGGATGCGTTGCGCCGTCAAAGGCAACGTATGTCATATAGAATTTGTCATTTACCTTGGTGATCCTCGGGTCCTCTACGCCGCCGTAACCGCCGCCGGAAATATAATGATCGGCAAATGTTGTATAGACTTTTCGTCCGGGTGTTTCGAAAGATTCGCGCGGTATATAAATCGGTTCGGGATGGCGTTCGTCTATGTTGAGTCCGTCTTTACTTGTCGCGTAACCAAAAACAGACAGGTCTTTGTCTCCAAGCGCCCTATAGATGAAATGCACCTTGCCGTCTTCATAAACCGCAGCGGTATTGAATGTAGCCTGAGCTTCCCATGGATTTTGCTTGAGCGGTTTTATAATCGGATTGCCTTTGAAGCGTTTGAGGGTGGCAAAAATTTTGTGCTTGAGGCTATTTTCTTTGAAAGGCATAGGGCAGGAAACTGCATAAATATTGTCTTCTCCTATCAGCCAATATAGAACAAGCTGGTCTTTGAGTTGAACTGCGGCCAGCGGACGGACTTTGTCGGAATGAAGCTGGGGCGGGAATTCCCAAACCGGCTCATCGGTCCTGCTAAGAAGCTGCATCGGGTCTTTTTTGCTAAACGTGGCTGCGCCTACAGCATAGCTTATATTTTTGCCGTTTGTTTTTTTGACGTAGTAGAGAAGAAGAATGTGATTTGCTTCGTTGAATGCCGCTCCCGGCTCGATGCTTTCTGAGTCAAAATGTCCCTCGCGCGGTGCAAGCAGTATTTTTTCTTCGGGTTTCCATGTTTTGAAGTCTCCCGAATATGCGAGAGAGATGTTTTTGGTGCCATAATATGAAATATATCTGTTGCGGAATTTCATTTTGGGAACAATTGCCATGGGTACATCCAGAGGGGTTATTTTCCCAAGTTTACTTATGCGTACCAGATCCGTTGAAAAAGCGGCATTGACTACCGATTCGTTTTTCCATTCAGGGCGGTAGGTCAAATAATAACCTTCTTTTTGGAGCGTAGACTGGATATTTTTCCAATCGTAACTTTTGTCTTCTTTTTTATTCTCGTCGGTAACGATTATGTAGTTGGATTTTCCTTCGAAAGAAAATCCGTCTTTACTGGAGATGGATTTGAAAAAAGTATTTCCGCCTTTTTGGAAGGTGTAATACAGAATGATTTCATCATCTTTTTGAGCAATTCCGACTATTTTTACCATTTTTTAGGACCGGTGAAGCTGAGCCCATCGGGTTATAGCATTACAAAAAGCGAATAAGTTCGCTATCTAAACTAACGATAACAAAATTTTTACATTCTTGTCAATAACCTATTACATATTTAT
>CAZLZN010000014.1:0-8496 GCA_964564035.1 uncultured Gammaproteobacteria bacterium
AAAGTCGAAAGTCGAAAGTCGAAAGTCGAAAGTCGAAAGTCGAAAGTCGAAAGTCGAAAAGTCGTAAAGTCGTAAAGTCATAAAGTCGTAAAGTCATAAAGTCATAAAGTCGAAGGTCGAAATGCGTCTGAGGGTATGGGTAAGGTGTAAAAAAGCTTTTGTATTCCGGGTGGAGTTGAAGAATGATTTTTGAAAGCATACAATAGAATTATGATTGAGGAGCAGAAGCATTTTGAGGCGCTCTATCCCGACACAGCTTTTTCCGGCGAGATTGAGCAGATATTGTCTTTTGTAAAAAGCGGCAAATCATGCCAGCTACTGGGTTTGCCGGGAGCAGGGCGGTCTGAGCTTTTGGAGCTGTTGGCTTACAACAGAAACGTGCGCAATAAGCATTTGGGTGAAAATAGCGATTTGGTGCATTTTGTTTTTGTGGATTTTTCGGAGATCCAGAAGCGATCCCTTTTTGACTGTTTTAAATTTTTGTTTCTGAATCTGGCAGATTCATTAAGAAGCAGGGGGATGGGCGAGGAATACCAGAAAGTGAACGATATCTTCAGGGAGTCTTTGAGCTTCGGCGATGAGCTTGTGTTGTTCCAGGGGTTAAAGCAGTCGGTAGATTACCTGGCTCTTGAAAAAAAGCTTACTTTGATCTTTCTTTTCAGCAGATTTGAAGAGTATATTCCTTCGGTGCAGGGAGAGTTTTTCCGGAATTTGAGGGTCCTGAGAGACAGGGCAAAGTACCGTTTTTCGGTAGTGTTTTCAATTAACAGACCGATCGAATCGCTTCTTGATCCGATGACTTTTTCGGAGTTTTATGAATACGCCGGAGGTAATTTTGTATACATCAAATTTTATGACGAAGCCGCTACGCAATTTCTGGTTTCATATCTCGAAAAGCTAACCGGCAAAAAGCTGGGTAAAAATGCGGCGGGCGAGATATTGAAAATAACAGGAGGGTTTGCCAAGCTGGTAAGGCTGGCCGTTGAGGTTTCCCTAGCGGGGGAGGCTGAAAAGACAAAAGTTCTTGGCGATTACTTGCCGGAGCAAAAAACAATTAAGCGTGCCCTGTCGGACATATGGGTTTCTTTGACGCCGGCGGAGCAGTCGGATATCGAGCAGGGGGTTTTTGATGATCCTTCAATTGATTCGTATTTGGCGGATTGCGGGCTTGTTAAAGACAGGAAACTGCAAATACCCTTATTTGCTTCGTATGTGCATGGCGAGGCTGTCGCCGACAAGGCGGATAATTCGATGATAGTTTTTGATGAAAATACAAACTCGATATACAGGGGAAAAACCGTTTTATCGGACAGTCTAACCTCGTCAGAATTCAGACTTCTAAAATATCTGCTCGCAAATCAGGACAAAGTTGTCGAGAGGGACGAGATCATATCTATTGTATGGTCGGGGGTAAAATCTACGGCGGGAATTACGGATCAGGCGGTTGATCAATTAATTTTTCGCTTGAGACGAAAAATTGAGGAAGATCCCAATAATCCACACCATCTGCAAACGGTAAAAGGCCGCGGGTTCAAGTTCATTTCTTAAGCGTTGACGGAGAAGTGAAAGGTATTTAAAAACTTTTTGTTACTTCAATATAAAGCTAAACAGCCTGTTAACTTATAGAATAGCCTCATTATGAGTAACCCGGAGAACGGAAATTTCAGAGGAATAAAATCGCCTGAATTGACAGCCCCGAGAGGTAGAGGCTATCATGGAAATAATATGGAAAACGGAGGAGAAAGAGAAAGGCCGGCGGAGCGGATAAAATCCGAGCCGATTCGGGAGCTTGCCGAGAAAATTGACAACCGCGATTCAAGAATTGGAATTTCTTCATATATTGCCCTGAGGCCTGATTTAAATAAATGGCGATCCAGCGATTATGCCAGAGTGCTTACGATGATTGGGCCTGAAGCGTTGAGGAACGAAAATGCAAAGCAGCTTGAGTTCAGTTTGAATAAAAGTCTTGAATCAAACCCTTCACTTCAAAGAGAGGTTTATAGCGCGCTGGCGACAATTGAGGGAAGATATGATTTTATAAAAAAAGACGAATGGAATAAAAAAGATGAAGGAAGAAAAGGCGATGATATGGCGAGCAGAGTTTATTATATGCATTTTGAGCTATGGAAAGAGCTTGGTTTAACCGGCGGCTCGGGCACAGAAGCTCTAAAAAAGTTTGATACCTTGCAGCTACATGATTATCTTAAGCTGGTTTATGCTGATGTCCCACTGTCGCGGAATGCCAAAGCTATTCAGCCGCAATTAGATCTTATTCGGGAAAGGATGGTAAAGGAAATCGACAGACGGCTTGAGGAAACTGCGGCTGGAGGAGGGGGCGGAGGAGATGGCGGGGATAGAGGCGGTGACGGGGGAGGCGATAGAGGCGACGGAGAAGATTCTTGGAAGAGGGAGATGCTCGATCTTCAACGCAGTTTGTATAGGGTTAATGTTGAACAATTGTCCGAGTTGAAGACAATAAGCCTAACACTCAAAGAGATACATCAAGACATGAGGGATCTGAGTGGCAAGCTGTGTATATATGATGAAGAAACGACGGAGGGGAAGAGTAACGCCGCCGAAGTAAGCAGAAGGATGCAAGTGCAGACAGAGGAACAGCAGAGGCTTATTACAGAAAGAGTCAGGATAGAGAAAGAGATAAAGGAAAACAGGAAAAAGATATTAGAGCTTCAGTTTCAAGAGCAGAAAGATAAAACGGATAAGGCGCGGATGGAAAACGACATGACCAGAGAAAGCCATGAAGAGTGGTTGAAGAGGAAAGAAGCAAAAGAGATGCTTTTAGATAAAAAGCCTTGGGAGAAGAAAGACAGGGAGCTTTTCGAAGGTAACGTTGACGAAGTGCTTAGAGAGAGGATGATGCGTATTGAATATTTGTGTATCAAGAGCGATGCGGAGCATAAGGGAATTACTTTTGAAGAGGCTATTAAGGATCATGCAGATACTTTTTTGGCTAAAACAGCCAGGGATGAGCACGAAGAACAAACGAAGAGCAATTTCATGGCCAGAATGGGAGAAAATAAAATTTATGAGAGCCTTGCGAAAAGCGGCAGTCTGGAGCGGGAAATAGGGACGTATATGCAAGAGTTGAAAAAGTGGGCTAAGATTGTTGAGAAAAACTCACAGTTTGGGAATGGGGATTTAAAGATTACGCCGGAAACATACAGTGCAATAAAGAAAATACTTGAGGCGAAAACGCATCTGTATGAGTACGGAGCTGTTTCGGATGATACTGCGAAAGCAGAATTCCGTAAGGAAATGCTTAATACGACAAGATTGTTGAATGAATTAGATTTTGATAAGAAGTATTTTCTGAAGAGGGACAGGGATACCGGCCGGCTCATCGGGATAAAATATAAGGCAGAGAAGGAGTATGTGGGAGAAGATACCCCACGCGATCTATATGATACGTGCAAGCTAATTGAGATGCTTTATCCGGATGAGCATTATGGCACGGGTCAGGAGCATGAGCTATTCAATGAATACGGTGAGTTCCAGCTTCATAATTTTCTTTATTACACGTATGAGCGCATGTGGGAGTATTCTGACCGCAACTCACAGAGTCAAGTCAATTTGCTTGGCGATATAGGCCTGAGGACGAGGTATACGGAGGTAACTTTTGGGCAGTTGATGGAGATACCCAAATATACTCAAGTACGTAATTTTAAGCTGTCCGGAGGGTCAGATAAAGAAGAGGCCGGGGTTGGCGATCTGGATGTTGGTTGGGGAGATTATGAGGATCATCCGCAGTTAAATTTGGAAATTAGAGATATTTTTAAGAGGATAGTCTGGCAGTTACAGGTCAGGCATAACGGCGGAGTTGCTTTTTTAAATCCAAATACAAGGGCAGATGTAGGGGAATCGGCAAAGGTGATGTATGAGCTTGCGGGAAAAGGTGACGAATACAGGAATGGCTATCTCTTGTTGACTATGCAGAGGCCGTCAAGCAAAGAAGATGAGGTCGAGGCGTACATTAAGCACAATAAGCAGGGGAGTCTCGGCAAGGCAGAGCGCGATGCGAATCTGGTGCTGAGGCATATGAAAGAGCTGTCCGAGCACTATGTCAATAAGGATAAGAACGGCAAAATAATCGGAGTAAGAAGCGTTGATGAGAATTATGCGTTGAAAGCTCTCGGTTATGACGGCGCGAGCTCGTTAATGCTGAAAGTGGCAGAATCAAGCATGATGTATTCCGAAAGGCGCGTTGAAATGCAGACGGAGTTTCGGAAATATCAGGCTTATTTAATGGATAAGATGAGAGCCGATTACGAGACGGGCTTAACCGACGCAAAGAAAACAGAATTAGGACTGCTGGTTGAAAAGAAGAAAGCGGAGCTGATGGGGGGAGATATATATAAGGTCTCAATTGATTTTGATTCTTCAACAGCGATAAATGAGCTGTTAATGGCGATTGAAACTAATATCATGGATAAGAGCGTGGTGCGGGATAAAGAGTATGACCGCTGGAAAGATTCGGGAAAAGTTATTTCGAGGAAGGCGGTAAATGAAGAAACAAGACGACTTGTAAGGAGCGAGCTTAAAAAACAGTTTTTTGATAAGGTTTTGGACATGCAGATCACGCAAGCAGGCGCAAGCCGCGGGATGGCGATTGGCGATATCAAAGTGAAGACTTGCAACGGCAGAATAGTGACAGACGAAGAATGGGAAAATATAGATAAGAGCGCAGTTAAAGGCGAGATGACTATCAGGCAAATTTTTGATGAATTCGGAGAGTTCGGCGCGAGGGACGGAGACAGGCTGAAAGACGATGAGCTTGATTATGCGAGTAAGTCATTGGATCTAAAGCAGAGAATAAAAAAGGCCAACAAGGCGAAAGATGCTGTTGAGGTGGCAAAGTTAAGGGGGCTACTGGCCAAGCATAAGGCAAACTATGAGGCGTTATATGAGAGAAACGAAAGGCTCGGACTTGCTTTGCTTACAAAAGTCGCGAAGGTAAAAAGAAGCGAGTTAAATTATTTCAACAGCGCGGAGCCGTCGAGGACAGCGCTTACTATCTCCAGAGACTCTATTGTGGCAAGTACCTCTAAGGTATATGGTCTGTCAAAGAAAGAGCAGCAGGTTGTCGGCGAGGGGATACATTATGATCAAGTGCTGAACGGCAACGCGCTTATAAATAATACGGCGTCCCCCAGAATAAACGCGCTGTCGTGGTTCGTGCGCACCAAAGAGATGTGGAAGGCAAGCAGGGGAGTTAAACCCAATTCGGGTCTATATGACGAAGTAAAGGCGATAATGCCGGGGACATGGTGGGACGTTATAAGCGTAAACGTACTGCATAAGGGTATAAAAACTAATTATACCAAGCTGTTACAGGGTAACGGCGAGACGGTTGAGGAGATGGTAGACCGTGAGGATCGTATACAGGACGGGAACAGGCGCTTGTATGATACTTCTCGAGAGGAGTTCGGTTATAAGTTTTCGAGATATATCATGGACGGGGCGAAGTTTATAGAGAATCTGAAAAAGGATGAATCTTTGGAGCTGCATAAATTGGTCACGAGGGATGCCAAAGGTACGCTGAGATTTGATACCGAGAAAGCTCGAAAAGAGATGGCAGAGCACTGGCATCCGATGTGGGACGCTATAAATAAAACCGGCATAGATCAGGAAGCGTATGTTCGCATAGACGGCAAAACTATAAAAAATAAGCAATATTTGTTCGGGGAGAAGACACTGGCTGCTCATGAAGCTCTGGTTTATTATCATAAGTCTTTGGCTGCGGAGAATATAGGAACTTCCGATATTCACAAAAAGATTGCTGAAGAGCTTGAAAGTAAGTACGCGATGAGTGTGTTGGCAGCATATTATGCCGCAAGCGTCAAGGAGCATAGCGAGATATTTGGGGGCATTAATGATTATTGGGATCCTGAGCTTGCAAGGCATATGTGGTGGTTTTTGGGAGAATATTTCAAGAAAGAAGGAGAAAATAAAAAAGGAGAGCAGGTGGAAGTGTCTTATATGCCTATGGGCATGATGGAAGATGTGCTTGAGGTTGAAAAAATTAGCCAGAAAGGTCAGGTGCTTAAGCTCTTTTTAGTTGAATTTATTGCTTCAATTTTTGACGGAGTATTCAGTAAGGGGTTGAAGGAGCTGATGGACGAGCTGGTGCAGGTCGAGAAAATTTATAGGAGATAGAGCGCGTTATGATCAAGCATGTCCGCCTCCGCCTGATGGGCCGCCTCCGCCCTGGTTTGTCTGAGCGCCGGATATCCATTTCAGAGCTCTGCCTACGGGGCCCCAGTTATTTATTGCATGCTGAAGACCGATCCCCGCCTGGCCTCTGCGGTTAACGCCAAAAGTCCGGTTCCATACGGCACCGGCTACGCCCTTGGGGTATGCTGATCCGCCTGCAATCATGTTTGTGATCGAGGATGCGGCTGTGCCGCTATGTTTACCTACGGCGTTGAGGCTGCTGCGCAGTATGTCGAGAAGGCTTGGGGTTACAAGCAGGATTCCAAAGGCAATCAGATAGCCGAAATAAGAAATATTGGGGCTTCCAATGAGGGGGGGCGTGAATGCCTGATTGTCAGGATTATAAAATGACATTGAGTTGGCTAGAATTGACGCGATGAGAAAGAGCATAATTGTCGCCGGAAACACTGCAAGGTTGGCAAAGATACGCCTGAACCATTTTTCGAACCCCAAAGGCTTGGAGGGCAATAGCCCCATGATGATCCATAGGGGAGCTGAGATGGTGTAGAGTATGATCATGATGTAGGCGCGCAGGAGCGCGAACCAGATCCTAAACAGTGTCCATATGATAACGCAGAAGATGATAACTTTGGTGACGATATTGGCTAGCCAGCCTATGATACCGCCAACCATTGCGCCCGGAGTGAGACCGGTTTTCTCTTTCAGACAATCGCTGAAGTAAATAGATTCGCCGCCCCAGAGCCTGTCCCAAGTGCATTGAGGTGCTTTTGCAGGATCTATTTCATCAGCCAGCCCTCCTTCCATCATGCCTTGAATTAATTCCTTTATAAGGCCTCCGATAACATTGGATACCGTCTGAGTGGTCGCGGCAATACCGCCATAGCAGCCTGTTTCATCCAGAAATCCAATTGATTCGCCTTCCAGGATGGTATTATATACGGGAAAAACGGAATCCTGCATAACCTCACCCGTTCTTTGCTGGAGGCCGGTGCCGGGGAGCAATACCCTCATTCCTGTTTCGTCTTTCCAGCATCCCGGGGGATTGGTGACTGCCGGATTTGATTCGGTAAGAACATTTATTCCGGTATATGTTGCCAGCCACATCAGATCGATCATGAGACCGACAATCGAGTAGGAGAATGTGACGAGGAGGATGCTGATAATGATTCTAGGAATCTGATTCTGAAGGGTCATGACTGTGCGGGGATCGATTTTGATCCTGAGCATGATGCCAAGTCCGATAATTATAAAAATAACAACGAAGACCAGATACGCAACGTTGCGAATGGAAATCCACATGGGGGCCAGGGGTTCCAGGGATTCAAATCCGTTGTAAGATTGCGCACGCGCGGGCTGTACAATGCCGAAGTTTGAGGCCAGGTAATTGAAGTAGCCGCCGGAGGATACAGGCGGGATATACAGATAGGAGAACATGGGAGGCGCTAGAGATAATATTCCTCCGAGTTGCGGGTTTTTTTCATCCGGAGGGTTCAGGGCGAGCTTTTTGGTTACAGGATCGAGGTCAAGACATCCCTGAGAGGGATCGACCGGGTCGATTCCGGTAATCAAACAATAAACCGACGATATGGTTTCGATAAGGACGGACTGCGTAAAGGTATGCTGGTTGAGGGGGACGTCGGGGTTGAAGTTGGGTTTGGCATATTCGGCGACCGACATTTCCTGCGCCTGAACTGTCTTGTTGAGTATAAACGGTAAGGTCAACAGCAGTATGGCTGTAGCTAGTGTGACGGCCGAAAACGATAGTAAAGATTTCACGCGGGCAGGAATTTGCATGTAATACTACTATAAAATGTTTTTCTGATCACTGTCAAGCGTGCCCGCGTGTTTGGCGTGCGGAGGGAGGGGGATTCGAACCCCCGATAACCTTACGGTCATACCTGCTTTCCAAGCAAGCGCACTCGGCCTCTATGCGACCCCTCCAAGATAAGTTTAAAGTCCAAAGTCCAAAGTCTAAAGTAAAAGGTTTTCTATTTGACTCATTGCTTCATGCCAGGCTTTTTTGTCTGATTTGTAGCTAAGCCTTTCTTCGACTTTGGCTTCGGGGAGCCATTCGACAGCGTCCATTTCATGGTCATGGTCGGTAATGTCGCCGCCCGAATATTCCATCAGGTAATAATACACTGTTTTTTTGATTTTGTCCCGCCTTAACTTAGCATTCGCCTTTGGGGTACTGTCCGTACACGGCTCATGCTGCGTTTGGTTGGCGGGCGAGGCACTATGCCATTTTTTTGCCCGCCTTAACTTAGCATTCGCCTTTGGGGTACTGTCCGTACACGGCTCTTGCTG
>CAZLZN010000014.1:8596-38976 GCA_964564035.1 uncultured Gammaproteobacteria bacterium
CCCGCCTTAACTTAGCATTCGCCTTTGGGGTACTGTCCGTACACGGCTCTTGCTGCGTTTGGTCGGCGGGCGAGGCATCTACACAAATATACCAATATGCTACAGGTTTTAGGTCTTTGATAATGACAGCGTTGGCGCCTGTTTCTTCTTTGACTTCGCGAATTGCTGTCTGCTCTTTGGATTCATTTGCGATATTGTCTCCTATCAATCCCTTCGGAAACACCCAGCCGTGATGCTGTGAGTGGCGGCATAATAAAACCCATCTTATACCATTTTCTTTTTTGAAAACTATGCCTCCGGCTGAGAATTCGAATTTCATGTTTTAAATCAAAGCGCAAAGATCAAATATCAAAACCAAGATAAAAAACAATAATTAAAAAGCTAAACTTGGGATCTGAGCTTATGTAAAATATTTAAAATGTGATTGTAATAGTAATATCAAGTTAAATATTAATAAGTTTTGTATATTTGTGAGTGTATTATATCGGATTTGCTTGACTTTTGCAGTAAATCCGTGCGAATATGTATATGAAAAGAGAGGGAATTATATTTATGAGTGAGGGAGGTAAGGATAACGGGTTTTCTGAGATTAAGCCGGTAATACCCGCGCCGGTTGAGACTGCGGCAGAAGTTGAAAGGAGTACTCCGGATAAGAGTAAAGCCAGACAGGTTGAGGCTCCTTCGAGAGGCGATCCGGAACAAAAAAAAGAAGAGGACGATATCTTTTCGCTGGAAAAATCTTCAAAGTATTTTACAAATTTGGACAGAATTCATCCGCACATCAAGGAAGAGATTGAGAAATTCAAGGTTAAAATACCAGATAAAGATGGAGAAGAAAAAGATGTGTCTATATTGGATGTCGGAAATATGATGCTTAGCGAGTTTAGGCACATTCTTGAGCATAAAAAGTTTAGTCCGGAGCTGAGGCGCACAATAGGGGCCGCTGATAAATACCTGGAGCAGCAGAGGCTTACAGATGCAGGGCGAGAATTTGAGACGGAGCTTTTTAAGGGCCTGGGCGGAGGGAGTTTTCAGGCGGGCAGAGGAGTTTACGCGATGATGAGAGGGCTAAAAGGTTTTGTGTTTGAAGAAATGGACGGGAGAGAAAAAGGCGATATAAAGAGCGCCGCGCCTGAGCCTGCACCGGGGATGCCGGATACAGCAAAATTGAAAGAAGCCGCACAGGATCTATCGGAAATGACAGGACTGGATCAAGAAACTACGGAGAGTGTTTTGATGTCGGCTCCTATTTATAGCGGAGACGAAGCGGCGTTAAAGAGGATTGATGCTGACGCGCTTTTTTCAGCTCCTCTTACCGGGGATGAAGGTATAAAATCCGGCTCAGAAGCAGAGGTTAAATCGGGAGATTTATCTCCGGATGCCGGAGTCGAGGCGAATCCGCTGATGTCAAAAAGCATACTCCCGGCGCCGTTGGGGGGAGGAGATTATAGTCAATATGATGGCGATGGAGATGGCGGAAAAGGAAAGGGTGTAGACGGCGACAGGCATAAGAGGCTTAAGGATTTTCTAAAGAAACATTTTGGCTGGCAGGCGATGGGAATCTATCTGCTTATGCTGCTGGCGCTGTATTGCGGCGCTGTGTATTATACTGCACGGGCTCTTGAAGAGAATGCAGAGAGAAGCAGGGCGGGAAGGTCACAATTGTAGGCGAAAAACAAAATAAGTACTCCCGGAGGGATTTGAACCCTCAACCTTCAGATCCGGAATCTGATGCTCTATCCGGTTGAGCTACGGAAGCAAAAACAGTTAGCTTTATTTTAACATATAGAATTTTTTTTCCGCTTGACTGAGAATGGCCTTATTGTTTAAAGTAAAAGTATGCCAGAGGAAAAGAAAGAGAAAGAAATCGCCCATCATGTCAAAAAGCCTGCAGTAGAAAATCGTTCTCCCGGGCATGACGATGAGGCTTATGATGTTAAGACGCTTCTTGAGTGGCGCGCCCCCGGCAGGCCATTTCAAAGGCATTCTAAAGAATATTATATAAATTTATTTCTGATCACGGTCGCTATCGAAATAATTATATTTTTGTTCCATCAATATCTTTTGATGATGGTAGTGTTGTCTCTTGCGTTTCTGGCTTTTGCTCTGGCTGTTATTCCTCCGCATATGTTTTATTATAAAATAACTACCGAGGGCATTCGAGTTGAGGATATGTTCTTTTTGTGGGATGAGCTGTATGATTTTTATTTTGAGAGACACAGCGGAGTCGAGGTGCTTAAGGTCGGTACAAAAGCATATTTTCCGGGTGAGCTGACACTGATGCTTGATGACGCAGTAGACCGTAAAAAATTAAAGGTAACCATGCTCGCTTTTTTACCGTTTAGGGAATATGTGAAGCCTACGATGACTCAGAAAGCAGGAGACTGGCTCGGCAGGAATTTCCCACTCGAAAAAAGTCCGAAAAAGTGAATTTGCTTCGCAGGCTACTATAAAGTAAAATAACTTCCATATGATATAGCGCACCCGTAGCTTAATGGATAGAGCATTGGATTGCGGATCCAAAGGTTGTGAGTTCGAGTCTCACCGGGTGCACATTCTGCAGAGCAGAATACTTAGAATTTAGAATTCAGAATGTAAAATTCAAAATTGAATTTAAAGTTTAAAATTATTTATTACTACCAAGCTTAATTTAGATTATTTAAAGTGAGACAAGTTGCGCATAACTATTAATTGGAGGGTTCGCATAGAGGCCAATTGCGCGAGTTTCGAAAACTCGATCCCTTCCGGGATACACAGGTTCGAATCCTGTACCCTCCGCCTTCGCTCCGCGTTGCGGAGCTACGGCGGACACAGTCCGCTTCTGTTTTTTCTTTCAGGGCAAGTTTGAAATAAATCAACAAGAAAAAGTTTACACGAGCGGTTTTTCGTTTTTATATTTTTCTGCTATCGTAGGCCCAGTGGAGGAGCGCCTGGCGCTGTCTTCTGCGGCAGTTCAGGTCACCGGGAAGGCAGTTTTGGGAAATTTGAGCAATATGTCTTTTCATCGCTTTCCACCGCCTGATTTGTATGCTGTCGATTTGAGGAAGTCTTCGGCCCATGAAGTATCTGCAATACCACTGAAACCATCCCCGGGGGTCTTCAGGATAAATCCAGCCCTTTTTGAGCCATACCGATAGAGGCTGGCTGGCATTGACCCCGAAATAGTTTAGAGTTGGATCGTGTTTTTCAGAGCATAATTTGGCATGTCTGAACCAGTCGGCCGGGAATTCGGAGGCACAATCAGTCATGTATTTTCCTCCAAAAACTCCAAGAGCGAGCATTTCTTTGGGGGATAACTGCGGACTGAAGAGCGGATCAAAATTTTTACCGGCCGGTTCTGTCAGAAAATATTCGTAATTTTTCTGCATTTTATCATTTACTATTATTTTTTTCATGGTGGTATTTGGTTTTGATATATTCGTAAAAAGACGTGGTCATGAGGAGAAGTATAAATGAATATATAAAGTCTTCAACAGGAATGGTCAAAACCCGCATTCCCGTATTAAATTCCGGGTTATAAATCAGGACGGGACGCGCTGTCAGGTAGTAATTGAATATAAAAGTCAGAGCAAATAACATCATTAGAAAGATATAGTACTGCTTAATGAATAACAGCCTTGTTTTTAAAATATAGCCATCAGTAAACAGGATAACGCATAAAGCCAATAGTACACTTCCTGAATATAGTAAGTTAAGAGACAAGCAATACAGAGCTAACAATAAGGATGCAGTGATAAAAGTGATGTAAATAGTTGTTGCGTTATAAGGAACGGGTTTTCTCCGCTTCATTAAATTGACATGCAGGAGAAGGCAGGCAAAGGGTACTGTCAGGAAGAAAAGAATTTCTTCAACCGGGAGATTTGTGATTTTAATGCCTGTGATATATTTTTCGTTGAAGTCCCAGAATAAGCCTGTTGCAAAATGATCCCATATCAAGAACAGCAGCGCAGTCAATCCAATGGAGAAAAACGAAGGCAACAGGAGAGGTTTAACGGCTGTTTTGCTAAATATAATAACCAAAACCGGGCCGATTATTATCAGTAAATTAAATATCAGATATTCATATTGCATAGAGCATGTTGCGTAAATATATTATGAGAAATCTAAGCTTCGTTAACCGGATTTTTTCGTCCCAGATTTTTAAAGGGTTTTTGTATATCTTTTTTGCCAAGGCCAGATATAGGGCTGCCGACAAAATGATCGGCTTTCGGTAGGTTTTTGGAATTATTTTGAAGCCCTGTTTTGATTCCTGAAGTATTTTTATGGCTCTTTCCAGTTCGAACCTGATAAGTTTTTCGAATTTGGTCTTGTCAAAATTTTCATGGAGGGGATAAATGTGTCCCAGGCCGAATTTTTTGATGTCTTCTTCGGGAATATATATTCTGTTCATGAGGTAGTCCTCTTTGATGTCGCGGATAATATTTATGAGCTGCATGGCGCGTCCAAGAGCGCGGGCATATGCGGCCGAGGAATCCGAGAGCCCCATGATCTTTGCCATCATCAGGCCTACTATATCAGCGACGCCGTAAATGTATTTCTCCAGATCCTTATAGGTTTTTATATTTATTTTATCCTCAATATCCTCACCGAGTGTTTTGAAGAAGTCGCTGACCCATTTTTGGTCAAAGGAATATTTTTGGTGGAGTTTGATATAGGCGTCGATAAATGTGTCGCCGGTTTTTTTACCGCTGTCAAGACTTGAGAGGGTTTTGTTTTTGAAGTTTTGAAAAAGAGACATGTCTTTGATCGTATCCGCAAGCTCGTCCGAGTAGCGCAGGAAAGCGTAGAGTGCATAAATGTCGCTTCTGATATTCCGGGGAAAAAGAAGTGCTGCCCAATAGAAAGACGTGGAATAATATTTTGTGATTTGCGCAAAGTTTTTATTGTCCATAATATTTTTTAATCAGTTTTGCCGTGATGCGAGCCGATATCAGACAGGGTGGGACGCCTACGCCCGGATTGGTAAATTGTCCGGCGTAGAAAAGGTTTTTGACCTTTTTGCTTTTATTGAGGGGACGAAACGGTCCTGTCTGCATGAGTGTGTGGGATATGCCGAATGCCGAGCCTTTGTATGAGTTGTACTCATCGATAAAGTCCCGGTGAGAATATATTCTCTTTACAATAATATTTTGCAAGAAATTTTCTTTTATAAGGCGCTGAAAGTGCTCCAATACATACTGCGCGGTTTTATTTCTAGCCTCATCGGAGTCATTTAATCCGGGGGCAACCGGTACCAAGAACATAAGAGTTTCCGAACCGCGGGGAGATACCGACTTGTCGGTCAGAGACGGCGCGTGGACGTAGTAAGAAGGATTTTCCGGCCAATTCCTGTCCGCGTAAACATTTTTGAAATGCTCCTCCCATGAAGAGTTGAAGTATAAATTGTGATGGGAGATGTTTTTGAGTTTTTTGTCTATGCCTAAATAAATTATCAGAGCAGATGGAGAAAGGGTTTTTTTGGACCAGTAAGATTCATTGTGGGTTTGGGCCTCAGGCCGGAGCAGGGCTGTTTCCGTGAAGCGATAGTCTATGTTTGATACTACAATGTCTGGTGTGTAGGATTTTTTTGATGTTGTGATTTGGGTTATATGCCCGTTTTTGGTTTTAAGTTTCGTAACAGGTTCATTATTCATAATTTTGACACCGAGCTCTTTGCAGAGCGATGCCAGCGCATGGGGTATTTTGTTCATACCGCCATCCGGATAATAAATGCCGAGGTTAAAATCCGCATGAGACACAAGAGAGTAGAAGGCCGGCGTGTTGTAGGGTGAGCCGCCGAGGAAAACGGTTGTGAATTCGAGGATTTTCTGGAGCTCTTTGTTTTTGAAGTATTTGGCGATTAGGGAGTGGAGTGAGTTAAAAAGTTTGAGCCTGGGGGCGTTGAGGATCAGCGGTATGTTCAGGAGTTGAGTCAGCGAACTGTAGTCAAGAAAAACCATTTCTTTCATGGAAGTCTCATATAAGTATTTGCTTTCCGTCAGGTACTTTTCGAGTTTTTTGCCGGCTCCCTTTTCGGCTTTCTCGAAAATATTTATGTTTTTTTCAGCATCAGAGCCTATTTCATAAGTATTGCCGGAGTCGAAAAAGACTTTGTAGTTGACCGGAAGACGGGTGAGCTTGTAATAGTCAGATGTTTTTTTACCGAAAAGAGCAAAATAGTCATCGAAAACCTCAGGCATCATATACCAAGACGGGCCTTTGTCGAAGACGAAGCCTTTTTCCTCATAGATACTTGCACGTCCGCCCACAAAAGAGTTTTTTTCAAGAATAGTTACATCGTATCCTTCTTTGGCAAGAAGCGCGGCGGTCGCGAGTCCGCCTATACCTGCGCCGAGAACGAAAACGGATTTTGGGTAAGAATGCGGCATTTGATTATTTTAACATATAGATCAGGATGACTATGACCATGTAGGATATAAGTGTTGATAAAATAATAACGGAGTGCGGCTTGAGCTTTTTGTCTTTTTTGATTACAAAGTAGCCGCCCGCTGCAACTATGCCCCAGGTCAGGTAATTTTGAAGAGGAGCAGTCAGTATGCCGGAGTGTCCCGGCCATGTCCAGAGGCCTGAGGCAACGGCAAAAATTTCCAAAATTATATCGATAAATATGATCAAAAGTGAGGCGTAATACCATTTTGAGGCAATTTGGGTTGCCGAGGCTATGAGTATATACCAGGCAAGAGGGATGAAAAGCGGGACGCCAAATAAGGCCGGCGACGAGACCGATTCTCCGTACAGGTAGTGACCGAAGGGAATTGAAGCTGCCAGGCCGATCGCTTCGAGAAGCAGAGTAAAAGCGGTAATTATCAGGAACGAGGATGTGTTCGTCCAGAGAATAGAGGTTAATACCAGGTAGAAAATAAATAAAAGCAGTCCTGTATAAAATCCGAGTGATATTGATAAGAATTCCAGAACAGTGCCTATAGCCAGGAAGATCGCGATAGGAATATAAATTTTGTAAGGTCTCATATGTTTTTTGAAATATAATTTGCCGCGAATTGTCCCGATAATGTGACCATAGGCATACCGGCTCCGGGCTGGAATCCTCCGCCGCAGTAGGCCAGATTCCTGAAGTTTTTTGATTTAATACCGGGAGGCAGGATCCTGGCGATCCTTTTTGATTCGTCGGGGCCAAAGAGAGAGCCGAGATAATTTCCGTGAGTGCTTGCGAAGTAGTCGGGGGTTTGAATTCTTTGGAAAATAATATCTTTTTTTTGGATATCGAGCCGGTATTTTTTTAACAAATTCAGGACTTGGTTTGTGAGATTTTTTTCAATATCCGGCCAATTTTCTCCGGAAGCATAGGCGGGGATTACAACAAACAGGGATTCGCAGTTATCGGGCGCGCAATCGGGGTCTGTGGCGGAGGGTGTATGAATATAAAGAATTGGATTTTTGGGAAAAACGCGTTTTTCATAAAGGTCGGAGTAGTAGTTCTCATAATCATCGGGAATGCAGGCTGTATGATGGGTCAGGCGGTTAATTTTTTTATTGATGCCTATTTGAAGACTGACGTATGAATAGCTTGGAGTGGGCGATGTGTTTATGTTTAACAGTTTATCGGTTTGGAATTTGTCTATCGCGCTTATGACTGCTTTGGGGTAAATGATAGAGCCGTCAGACAGCTCTGCGGATATGATATTTTTGTTTTGATGATTAATGCTGGTTACAGCGGTTTTAGTCATTATTTTAGTCCCTAACTGCGAGGCGCGTTTGGCGAGCGCTTTGGGGATCGAGCCTATGCCTTTTTCAGGGGTATATACTCCTTCGCAAATCATGATGTAGGGGATAAGCAGAGCGCCCGGAGCGACTGAGCGGTAGGTCTGACCGGTATATGTCGGGAAGCTATAAAGCCAGGCTTTTATAGCGGGGTTTTTGAACCATGAATCAATGATGTGTTTATAGCTGTTTATCAGGACAAAGTGCTCTAAAAATCGGAGCAGGCGAGGATCTGCGAGTTCCAGGGCAGATGAATATGAGCGGGAAAAAAATGTTTTTTTGACGACCGGGTAGAGTTTTTCTCCGAGAGCAAATAATTTTTCGAAACCAGGTACGTCAGACGGGGCATATTGCTTGATCTTTTTCAGGAAGTCAGCTTTGCCGGAGGGCAAAGTAACGGATTTCCCATTCTCGGGAATTAGTGAGAATACGGGGTCGAGTTTGTCGAATTTGAGATAATCCGCAATGTCAGCGCCGGTCGATCTGAAAAGGTCTTCGTACACCCATTTCATGATGCATATTGAAGGGCCGGGGTCAAAGGTAAAGCCTTTTTGAGAAACGGGTGCGGCCTTGCCGCCGATCGCGCTTTGTTTTTCGATAAGGATAGTTTTGAGATTTTGATTGGATGCCGTTACGGCTGCGGCGAGGCCTGCAATACCGCCGCCTATTATAAGTATATCGCAGTCACGTTTCATTATTTAGCACATTTTAGCATAATATGCCTGAGTTATATGTGATTTATTTCAGACGAATCTGATGCTTTTTTGCAGGACGATAAAAAAAGCCAGCTGGCGGAGAGAGTGGGATTCGAACCCACGAGCCGATTAAATCGGCTGGCGGTTTAGTAAACCGCTGCACTCGGCCGCTATGCGATCTCTCCAAGATTTTTTACATAGGAAACTTCGTGTCCTCCTTCGCTTATGTTCGACTCGCGATCTTCGTCCGCGTAGACGAAATATCCGCTTCGGCAGACATAAGAACTGCTAAGCGCGCACAGCTTGCTAAACAGTTCTAATGCGGAGGAGACAGGATTCGAACCTGCGCGAGCCTTTTGAGGGACTCAAAGGGTTAGCAACCCTCCGCAATGGGCCTCTATGCGACTCCTCCAAGATAACTAAAAACTAAATTTATGTATTTACTTGTTGTATTATAACTTAAATATATTTGTATTCAAATTGCGGATTAATATTTGGTAAACTTTGTGTATGGCGTTTCTTGATTTGATATTTCCTAAAAGGTGTGTTGGGTGCGGGAATTTTGGTTCTTATATTTGTGATAATTGTTTTACTTATATTAAATTTACTGAGTACGGCTTCTGTACTGTCTGTCAGAAGACATCTATAGACAGGCTGACGCATCCCGGCTGCCGGTCAAAATATGAAATCGACGGTGTTTTCGCGAGCGTTTTGTATAAGGGGATAATGAAAAGGGTTATCGCGAGATTCAAGTATGAGCCCTATGTGTCCGATCTCCGGCATATCCTGTCGGATCTTTTTTATGAAGGCTTGATTCAGAATGAGGTTTTTTCACGTCTTGCGGGGGAGAAGTGTTTACCGGTTCCGATTCCGCTTCATGCCTCCCGGTATAGAGAGCGGGGGTTTAATCAGTCAAAATTGCTTTTGGAGGGATTTTTGGAGCGGCTTCAAAGTAATAACAGCGGAGATAAGGGGGAGAAAAATGACGGAGACAAGAAATTGTTAATTCGTATAAAGCATACAAAAAGGCAGTTCGGGCTTACGCAGGCCGATAGGGTGGCAAATATCAAGGATGCGTTTGCCGTTGATGCGCGCGTTTTGGAAGTTTTGAATAAAGATATGATCGTGTTTTTGGTTGATGATATCGTTACGTCGGGAGCTACGATGAGAGAGGCTTGCCGGGTTCTCAAAAAGGAGGGATTCAAGAGGGTATATGGTATAGCGCTCGCGCACGGGTAAATAATTATTTCGGAGAGTTTGTTTGTTAAATTAATTTTTTATTTCTGAAAGCCCAACCTGAGGTTGTTTTTAGATATTGTTAATTTGAATAATTGTTTTTTTCAGTATTTCCTTCAATTGTCTTCTGCCATAGCCGCTTTTGAGAAATTTTTCCCGTGACATTGCGTCTTCTTTATTTATAAAGTATTCATAATGGATAAGCCTCAAGGGTCTTCTGAATTTCGTTGCAGTTACTTGACCTTTTGCATGTTTTGTCAGCCGGAGTTTTAAGTTTGAAGTAAAACCTATGTAAAAACCCTTGTCGGAGAGGCTATATAGAATATAAACGTAAGACCTATTTATTGAAACGTCTGACGTTTCATTCATTATTGTAAATATATAATAAGTGTCGCGTCTAACGCGATCACCTTGCAAACGCTTCTTCTGCGAAGCCGCGTTTGACGCGGTGGAGATGTCCGGTAATGACCCGGAGTCCGAGTAAAATATTCTTATAACTACTACAAGCTTAGTCAATTTATAGTTTTCGCTTTATTTTTACCAATTGACAGGGATTATAAAGCACAGGTTTGATAAATTCGATAAAGAAATAAACCAATTTCTTTATTAAGATCCTCACCTAAGTTTATGCCCATACTGTCCCGATGAGGGAAGACGAATATGAACAAAGACTAAAGCTTAAGCGAATGCGTAAGCTTGCGGTCTTGCTCCAAAAAGCTCAGCGCGAATTGCTTCTGCTTCAGCTTTTAGAGCTTGAATGCGGTTTTTACCTGCATTTTGTTTTGATCCTTTTTTACGGCCTTGAATCATTGCCGGCTTGCAGTTTTTAAGGTACTTCTCCCGTCGAATCAAGTCATCCCCCTAGAAAAATCAATTTTTTAATTTTTCTAGGGGAAAATTGATTTTTAAATTCCAAATTCAAAATCCTAAATTCCAAACAAATTCAAATTTACAAAATTCAAAAAGTTTGGAATTTGTAATTTTGTGTTTTGAATTTAGCTTTAAAAATTATTTTTTAAAGCTTCCTCTATATCTCTGTCAAGGTCCTTTTTTTTGATGGCTTCCTTTTTTTCGAACTTCTTTTTCAGCCTGCCTAAGCCAAGTTCAAGCTTTATTAAGTTCCCGCTAGTATACAATGAAATAGGCACGATTGTCAAGCTCGAGCCTTCTGTTTTGCCTCTTAAAAAGAGGATCTGTTTTTTGTGTAAAAGCAGTTTGCGGGTGCGCTTGGGATCGTAATTTTCAGGCCTGGCGTATTCGTAAGGAAAAATTTTACAGTTAACAAGATAAGCTTCGCTCCCGATAATTCTAGCGAAACTGCCTGTAAGATCGGCGTGGCCCAGGCGCACGGCTTTGACTTCGGAGCCTAACAGGTTGATGCCGGCTTCGAATTTGTCTTCGATGATGTAGTTGAATCCTGCTTTGCGGTTTGTGATTCTCATAACGGACTAAGTATAAAGTATTATGTACGAAGTATAAAGTATTAAGTATAAAGTATAAAGGGATTTATAGCGCGGTAAGGGGAATTGAGTAAATTTTGTTGCCTGAGAGGAAGAGGGCTTTTTGTTCATTGTCGATGACCTCAAATGCTGATGCTTGGCCGAGGGCATCGGATACGAACTGTTGGACAAATTGTCCGTCTTTGGTAATTTTGATTATTCGGGAGTTGGTTCTGTCAAGAACATATAGATTGTCCATATCTATTGTCGTGTATATTTTTGACCGGGAGCCTATGGCGGATGGCAATCCTTTTATGATAAATTCTTCGCGTTCACCTCGTATAAATTTGTAAATAGTTCCGTCCCTGCCGAGTATCCAAACTGCCGAGTCTATTGTGAGATCAACGGGTTCGGAAATTGACGGCTTTTTGTCGGGGAAATATTTTGACTGCGCATAACCTGATCCTGCGGGAACGTATTTGAGTACTATTTGGTTTTTGTCGAGTATATATATGTTCCCGGAATATACAGATATGCTTACCGGCTTGACCCAGGCGTCTTTTTCGCTAATTAATTCTTTTTCGGTGTTATTGGATTTGCTAACTGAAATTACCGAGTCAGCCGTAAGTATGTAGTTAGACGCATCGTCCTGGTAATATGCCAGGCCTTTTTTTTCCGCAATTGAATTGAATATATGGCTCTCATCCACTTCGGTTTGTTCGGCGGGAATTTTCACTGACCGGTTTTGTTTTTGTTCCAGTTCGCTTTCGACGCTTCTAAGCAGTGAATTCAGTCCTTTTCTCTCTTCCGATGCCTCGGGAAATTTGGAGATATTTCCCCGGAGAAGAGTGCGCGCTTTTTCGAAATCTTCGAGGGCGAGTTCGTTGTTGAGCCGCTTAAGGGACACTCCCTGGTCGTATAACTTTTGGGCTTTGGTATTTATATCATTGTAAAGCGCGCGGGTCTTTTGCTGTTCCTGACTGGCACTGGAGAATGAAATTATAGATATTAAGGCGATTATTATGAGAATGCTGGCGAGCAGGGAAATTTTTTGGATCATGCTCAGGCGGGGAATGGGGAGCTTGATTTTTTTTATAAATGATGTGAAGTCCGGCCCTGTTGGCTTGGGGGGGAGAATGAAATTGTCGCTTGATATTGGTTTTGGAGTTTCTTGTTCCGGATTTTCATCCACTGTTGATTCGGGGAGCGGAGCCTCTGAGGCTTCGCGCAATACTTTGGGAGTCTGCGGAGCGCCTGTATAGGAGATGATAATCGCGGCTTGGGAGCCGTCGCCTGCTTCATCTATACGAGAGGTGAGGCTTTCTGCAATATCATTTGGCAGCTCAAGACTGAGAGCCTTGTCGAGGTCTTCCTGAGATGTGTTTTTCGAGAAAGAGTCTGTTTGAATAAGCACCAGATCGCCGGTTTGCAGAAAGCCGGACGCAGATGTAATGCTTGGTGTTTTTTCTGTTTTTTCCAGAATGGTTGCCAGTTTGCCGCTTCTTTTTAATTGAATTTTGCCTTTGCCGACTATAAAGACATAGAGAATGTCGGATTTGAAAAAGGCGAAACACGCGTCGGCGTCGATCTGTTCGGGGATTTCCCGCAGGGTTTTTTCCAGAGCGGAGAGAATTGTTGACATATTTTTATCGGTGAGAGAGAAGAACTCCGCTTCGAGGTTGTTGAAAATGTCTTTGCCTACAGCGGATAGGATGAGCTCGGGATTTTGAGAATCAAGGAGTCTGAGAGAGAGAGCGGCAAATAAATTGCCGGCAACATAGACCTGCGACCATGATTCAGCCGTCGGTGCGGCTATGATTTTTGCAAAAGCCAGGCTAAGTTTGGGCGAGCTGTAGCTTATTTCGGGCATTTATTTATACTATAACAAGTGTCAGAATAAAAAGCGATATTATGACGAAGAAGTAAAAAAGCGCCGCAGTTTGCAGGGAGTCAGACGCCGACCGTTCGGGGAAATATACTATCCTGTTCATAGCGCGAATTTTGGTATACACAAAGAATGAAAATACAGCATATATAGCCAAGATCAGCAGTAAAAAAATTTTGATCAACAAAACGTAATTAAAGCTAAGAATATTTATGGCTGTAAATGGTATATCAAGCATGTCTTCTCACATCTCCTATCTGTCTGCTTAAAATATCCGCGACCATAGTTGGGCGCGGAATTTTTTCAAATATAAAATCTTCTTTGCCGGTCACGGTGTGAGCGACAACATCGCCGTAGTCGAAAAAGGAGGCCATGAAACCTTTTTGTCTATGAACTACGTCTTCAATTTCTTCAAGCTGAGTTATGGCTATGTCAATATAGGACAAGTGCATAAGGTCTATGTCTACCATACGCTTATTGGTAATTATGCCTATATTGTAAAACCATGAAACATAGTTGAAAAAGGCAAAACCGAATACGAGAACATAATAAAAAACAAGCAGAGTAAAGTTCATCATAAAGGGTAAGGACACAAGCGGCAACAAGCTGTAGAGCCACATTAAATAGTAAAGGGGCGGAAGAATGAGCGCGAAGAGTGAGATTATAATCCAAAGCAGATTGGTTATGAAATGACGGCGCGCAAGGATTTTAATAATCTCGTCTTTTTTTTGGTGGGCGAAGTGAAAGCCGTTGGGGCTTTTTATAAGCGCTGTCATGAGGCCAAGTTTGGTCTTAGGTTGTTCGGGTTTATCGGGAATAATGAATTCTCCGGTGTCCCGGGGTTCTGTTGTTTGCTTATTTGATGGAGCTGTAAATATTTCAGGCATATTATTGTCAGTATTAAGTATTAAGTATAAAGTATAAAGGTGATTTTTTCATTTTTTTTCAATATTGAAGAATGTAAACCCTGTTTGCGGGATGCGGAGATAGCCCGGCGCTCTGAGAGCGTACGCTTTTTTGAATTCGCTTCCGCTCATATTGATGCTATTTATGGTGATATTTGTGGTTTCGCCGTTTCCCTGCGAGACAGATACGCTTGAGGCCGAGCTGATGCCTCCGTGAGACGATGTGAGACTGCGCAGTTCATCTATGCTGTATGGATTGCCGCTCCAGCAGGAAGTCGTGACAGGCGTGATCCTGGACGTGTCAATGCCGGGAGTGCGGAGTGCGATCACGGCATTTGCGATGTCTGCCAGTTCCTGTGGTGAGAGCCATGGATTTGCGCGTCCGCAGGTTGAACTGCTGTTGCTGTAGCCTTCGCGCCACCATGCTTTATAGAGCCAGGGGGAGCCGCCGAGCTTCTCGTACGATTTGTCTATAAAATTACTGCCTCCCGAGCCGTCGGTCGTATCCCAGCCTTTTTGATTGGTAAAACCGCCGTGGGTTGAAGCGTATTGAGTGGAAACAGGGTTGCCACTGCCATCTACAAGCACCCAGCCTTTTGTTTCGTTGACAGCCTGCTCCCAGGCTCCGCCTTTGCGTTCATTTCTAAAAACCTGGCAGGCTTCTGTTGTGCAGATGGATTTTTGTCCGCGATCAGTATAGCGGATGGCATAGGTGCGTGCCGCGATAGCCTGAGCCTTGAGAGCGTTTATGTGCCACGAGCCAGGCATTTCATAGATACCTTGGAGATATTGGTCTTCAAAGGGCATTGATCCGTGGCCGTCGACCGAAATGGTGCCCATGACGGCAAAATCTTTTTTTAGTTCCGCGCCGGGATAATATGCCTTCAGAATATCTTCAACGCTTTGGCCGCTTTCGGCACGGGCGCGTGCTCCGTATTGGCTCATGCCGTTTCTATGTGTGTATGCTCCGAAAGAGAAGACCGCGAAGTGTCCGGAAGGCGCAGATTCACGGAATCCTTTAATTGAAGACAAATATTCGTCCGCAAGCTCTCCGTCTCCAATGCTAAACGTAAAATTGCCGCTTCTGGCATTGATGATAGCTTGCTGTTGAGCCGAGAGCTCCTGTATCTTGGCGGACACGTCTTTTTGATAAGACAGGGCGCCTGTGATAACTTCATCGAGTTTGGCAGATTGGGCATCAAGAGTTGATTTTGTTGCGATCAGCCATTTTTGCTCCTGTTCAAGTTTTTGTTTTTTATTTTCCAGCTCGGTGATTGACAGAGCAATGTTTGTAATAACAGCTTTGTCCTGGCGGGTTTTTATTTCCTGATATAACTCTTCTTTTGTCGCGCTGTCCCCCCGGACTTCGGACAGAAAGGTAGTAAGGGGTGTCTGAGTATAGCTTTTCATATAAAATTGCCTGATTGTATGCTGGACGAGCTGCTGCTTTCTGGCCAAGTTAACATATCCCTTTTCAATCTCTTTTTTTTTGACAGCCGTATCTTTTTCAACAAAGATTACCTGTTCTTTTATTCCGTTTATTTGTTTTTGCATACGGTCGAGTTCGGATTGGAGAGGTTTGGTCGCGGCTTGTGATTTTTCAAGCGCGTCTTTTAGATCAGAGAGTTCTTTGGTGATTTTGTCATATGCATCCGATGAAACATCTAAGGCTTCGGATCGATTTTGGTAAGGCGATATAAATAGGATTGCTAAAAATAAAATAATTAAAACGATTTTTTTTATGGGCATAACCGTATTATACCATCACCGGGAAATTTGTTTACTGAGTTGCGATTTGATTAGAAGAAGATGTATATTTTATTTATATGATAAAAAGAATATTTATGTTTTTTGCCGGTTTTTTGATCACCGGGATTTTGTTTTATGCGGCTGTTGCAACCAGTTTTGGTCAAGGATCAAGGATTATTATATTGTGGCCGAATCCGGAAACTGCTAAATCCAGCCTGCAGCTTCAGACTTTTCCTTTTGTAATAGTGCCGCCTCCGCCTGCCAGCGGTTCGGGGAAGATAGCGACAGAGTCGTCAAAAATCCAGCTTGTGAATAATAAAGCGCCCAGTCAGCTTAGGGGTAACTATTGCCCGGCGGATTATGTAAAAAGCCCAGGTGAAACATGCGAATGCTGGGATATGAATGCGATCGCGTGTCCGGCCGGTACCGATACAGTACCTACCTGTCCGCAAGGCCAGATACCTTTTATGGACTTTATGGAGTCAAACTCAAGACAATGGTACTGCGCCGAGCTTATAGGTTTGCCCGGGGGCACGCAGAGCAAAACTCCGCCTGAGGGGTGTTTTGAGGCTTGTATTGCCAAGCCGATCGTGTATCTATACCCTACCGAGCCGACTTATATTGATGTTGAGGTTGTCGCGCCGGGAGAAGTGTTCGTATCCGATCCGCAATATCCAGCGGGAGGATGGAGAGATGTGCTGGCATATCCGAGCGGGGATTTGGTATATCAAGGTTCAAAATACAAAGAATTATTTTATGAAACGCGGGTAAAAACCAAGATAGAAATGCCTGATGCCGGAATCGTCATAGCCAGAGAAAGAATCGAGCATGAATTAAGAAGCGCTTTATTTAAATTCGGATTAAAAGACCGGGAGCTTGAGGAGTTTTTGGAGTATTGGGTGCCGACTCTTGAAAATTTGAATAGTGATTATGTGTTTTTTTCCGTGTTAACGCCGGATGTTAAAGAGTCTGTTGATAAATTGATAATTTCGCCGGAGCCGGATACCAGAATTGAGATCATAGCGTATTTTAAGCCTTTGGGTAAGCCTGTTGATACCAAGCCTTTATATGTCCCTGAAAGTCCTCCGGTACGTTCGGGATTTACAATGGTCGAGTGGGGCGGAACTATTGATTTTGAATAAAGCTACTTCAGCTTGATACCGTTTATAAAATCCCGGAAGTAACCTTCGATGTCGCTATTTGGCCGTTCTCCTTCGTAAGAATATTTTATGGTAATTACCTGGCTTTTGTAATTTAGGATATAAGCAGTTTGCTGTACGGGTTCTTTTAAGACAGCATCGTTTACTTTTTTGAAGGGAACTGTGCCGTTTAGCTTTTTTGCTTTGATACCCAGAATGTTTTCGTCTGCTTCAAGCAAGCCTACTGCCTTTAGTATGTTAATTTTCTGCTCCAAATTGACATTGTTGGCAGGTTCGATTTGAATATTTAACTGAGGGTAATTGATGCCTTCCGGGAGTGCGGAGGGTTTAATTATGATAATTTCGCCGCCGGTACTTATGTCTCCTTTTTCGACAAACCAGTCGGGGGCATACGGGATCGACAACAGAGGAGTGTCATAGGTTTTCCATTTAAGAAGGCCTGATTCCTGCTGTGTTTTTTCGGCGCTATTTGCAGGAGGGCGTGAGGGTTCACCAGCAGCGGGGGTGTCGTTTTTGGATTGCTGTTCGGAGAATAAGGCAAGTAACGGGAGCAGAAGCGTAAGAAGTATCAGCGGAATGATGACCTTTTTTTGCTTGAGATTTTTGAAATATGTTTTGGCCGAATTCATTTTTGTATTTTCAGTTTGGCAGTTGCTGTAAGTTTTGTCAATTTGATTTTTTCGGACATTTTTCGCGTACTGGATAATGCAAAGAGCGCTTAATTATAAGTTGAAATTGTGATAATATGCTTTTGAATGAATATGGTCGAAACTACGCAAACGAGCCAGTTTTTTAAGGCATATTATAAAAGTAAGCCGCGGAGCAGGCGGGGGTTTTATGTGTTGATGCTCTCCGGGTTTTTAATCGCAGGGGGAATAGTAGGAGTTTATTGGTTGGGCAGTTCGAGTAACCGGAATCAGGACGATGCAGGCGGTGATCGGGTGATGCAGGCGGCTCGCGTAGCCACTCCTGTTCTTCCTACGTCTTCGGTTTCTGCTGTCTTGAATGTGCCTGCGGTGCAAAAAAATACTCCTGCCGATAAAATTTCCGATATAGACCGCGGGGCTATCGAAATAGCAGTTTTGAACGGAAGCGGGACTCAGGGGGCAGCGTCAGGAACAGCTTTGTATTTGAGAGGGCTTGGTTATAACGTCGTAAAGACAGATAACGCGGATAATTTTGGTTACAAAGATGTGAGCGTTTTTGTTAAAAAGTCTTACAGCAGGTATGTTTTGGTTCTTAAGAAAGATCTGGAAGACTTTGCCGGAAATATAAATCAAGATAATTTGCGCTCTAGCGTTTCGGCCAGCATTTCTGATAATATTACATATGACGCAGAGGTGATTGTGGGGGAGTGAATAGGGATTAGAGTATTATGAAAATATTTTTAGCAGCGGATCATGCGGGATTTGATTTAAAAGAAAAAGTACGGGTTTTTTTGATGAAGGCCGGGCATGATGTTGTCGACTGCGGGGCTGAAATTTTTGATAAAAATGACGATTATCCTGATTTTATAGGAAAAGCGGCCCGGGGAGTCAGTCAGGATCCCGATAATTCATTCGGGGTTATTTTTGGCGGTTCGGGGCAGGCAGAGATGATGACGGCAAATAAGTTCAGGAATGTGAGGTGCGCGCTGTTTTATTCGCTTGCTGTTCCTGTCGGGGCGGCTGAGGTAACGGGCCGCATGAGTACCGATCCGTATGAGATAATCAGACTCGCGCGTGAGCATAATAATGCTAATATGTTGTCTCTCAGCGGGCGTTTTCTGAAGGAGCATGAGGCTATAAAGGCAATCGAGCTGTTTATTGAGACCAGATTTCCCGCCGATGAACGCCATGTCAGGAGAATCGAAAAAATTAAGAAGATAGAAGAGGCTAAGTAAGCTCGGATAGCGATACTTAAATCGCAGGAATTGGAATAAAATCAAAGCGCAAAATGCAAAGATCAAAACCAAATGTAAAACTCAAAATAGTTACAGAACAATATTTGGGAATTGATTCAGATGATTTAGCTTTGCTAACTAAGATTTAAAAAGTTATTGCTTGAATTAAAAGTGGCGTTTAAAGATTTAATTATTTATGTTTGAGATTATACCGAGTCCGGGGACGGAGAATAAAAATTGGGGGGAGATCGATAAAAAGATTATAGATGTAAAATCATTTGCCAGGACCATTCATATTGATGTAATAGACGGTATTTATGTTAATAATAAGACATTTGCCGATGCGGCCCCTTTTGCAAAGTATACAAATAAATCAAAAACCGGTCAGATTGACGGTGAGAGCGGGTTAGTGTTTGAAGTTCATTTGATGGTCGATAACCCCATTCAGTATCTCAAGCCGTTTTCCGAGGCGGGTTTTCAAAGATTTATCGGGCAAATTGAGAAAATGCCGAGCCAGGAAGAGTTTGTCGCGCAGGCACAAATATATGGAGAGGCAGCTCTGGCGCTCGACAAACAGTCATCTGTTGATTCGTTAAAGGTTCCCCTTGAAGATCTTGATTCAATACTTGTAATGACTATACAGGCAGGTTTTTCAGGGCAAAAATTTGAAGAAAGTTTGCTTGAAAAAGTGAAGGCAATCAGAATGAAAAACGAGTATCTGCCAATTGAAGTTGACGGGGGTATTAATGATGAGACTATTGCGATAGCTGCCGCTGCCGGAGCTAACAGATTTGTCGCGACTAGTTTCCTGTATGGTATCGGGTCTCCGGTGTCGCAGTATAAAATGCTGATTGATAAGCTGAAGAATCTGGAGCCGCTTCAGGGCCTCTGACCGCTTAGTTGTCCGCTTTGGGTAAACCGCAGATTCGCAGGCCGGCATTCGGGAATATTTTCGGTTCGTTTAAGCAGATATTCAAGTTTGCCGCGGCAGAGTTTTTGAGTAACTTCATCAGGAGGAATTGGTTTGGTGCCGGGGTTTTCCGCCAGCAGTGCGCTCATTATTTTGTGCCAGATGGGTGCGGCTCCCGTAATGCCGGAGGCTAAATGGGGACTCATGGGTGCGTTGTCGTTGTTGCCAACCCAGACAATGACTACATAGTTGTTTGTATAACCGTTTGTCCAATTGTCCTTTTTGTAATCCGTTGTGCCGGTTTTGACAGAGACGTAGTGACCGGGTATGTGAAGGGGGGAGTTGGAGCCGAATTCTACGCTTCGCGCCTGATTGTCGGCTAATATGTCGGAGAGGATAAAGGCGACGCCTTTTTCAAGAATCTGCATGCCGTGAGGGATAGTTTTTTCTTCGAGAGTATTTCCCCGGGAATCGGTAATTTTCAAAATCGGATTTAGATCTATCCTGTTGCCCTGATTCGCGAGCGTACCGTAAACGGTTGCCATGTCCAGCATGGTGACTTCGGCCGCTCCAAGCGTGATAGATAAGCCGTAATCATCAGGATTTTTCCAAGTGGTGATCCCCATGTTTTTGCCCATATTGACCATAGTTGGAATTCCTATGCGGTTTAGGGTTTTTACAGCAGGAATATTGAGCGAGTTTGCTAAGGCATACCTGAGCGGTACTTTGCCGTGAAATCTGCCGTCGTAGTTTACGGGCGTATAAGACGTGCCATAGCCGGGATATGAGACCGGTGTGTCTTCAATAATACTTGCGGCTGTCAGGTCTTTTTGGAGCGCAGCGGCGTATGTGACAACTTTTATGGATGAGCCGGGCTGACGCAGGGAAGTCGCTACGTTGAAGTTGCCTCCGTCAGGGTCGTTCCAGTCATGGCTTCCGACCATAGCCAGAATGTCGCCGTTTTTCGGGTCTGTGATCACCGAGGCGCCATTCGAGAGATTCAGATATGAGTTTGCCGCAACTTCTTCTTTGACAATTCTTTCGGCCATCAGCTGGGTTTTGAGGTCGAGTGATGTCCTGATAATCAGCCCGCCTTTTTCAAGCATGGGGAGACCGTATTTCTGAGCGAGCTGTTCTTTTACATAGGTCACGAAATGAGGCGCATAAATTGCAATTTGCGGCTGTTTGAAAACCAGCTCTTCTTTTAGAGCTTTGTCTGCTTCTTGCCGCGTAATAAAATTAAGAGCCACCATTCTGGATAGAACTTCTTTTTGTCTTGTTTTCCACAGCTCAGGATTGTTCCCGTAAGGCGAGTAAATCGTTGGCGCGGATGTCAGGCCGGCCAGAAAAGCGCTTTGGGCAAGGTCTATGTCTCTGGTTGATTTTCCGAAATAGGTCTGGCTGGCGGCTTCTATCCCCCAGGCGGTTCCACCGTAGGGGATCTGGTTGAAGTACATCTCAAGTATTTGGTTTTTGGTAAAAATCCGTTCTGCCCAGAAGGCGAGTACCAGTTCTTTGACTTTGCGCATATAGCTTTTTTCGGGTGTTAAAAATGACGTTTTTATCAATTGCTGAGTAATAGTTGAGCCGCCCTGGATTTTTTCGCCTTCGAGGTTGACTTTGAAAGCCCGTGCTATTGAGGGTATGTCAAAGCCCATGTGGTTGTAAAAATTTTTATCTTCTATAGCGATTGTCGCCTGGCGCAAATGCTTAGGAACCTCTGAGAGGGGGATTATTGTACGGTTTTGGTTAGCGTAAATTTGGGCAAGCAGTATACCGTTGCGGTCGTATATTTTGGTAGTCTGCGCACTTTGATTGAGAGTTAGAGCGTTTGGACTAGGCAGTTCCTGAAGGAAGATGAAAATAAGCAGGGGAATAAAAAAGAATAACGCGGAGAAGAACGCGCCGAAAGCGACGTATTTTAGTCTGGATCTGAACGCGATGTGAGGCGCGCGGTGTTTTTTGCGTTTGTAGGAGTTTCTGTTTTTTGACGGTGATTTTTTGAAGAAGGTTTTATAATTTTTTTTAAGCCGGGAGAAAGAGTGGAAAATGTTTTGATTAAAGCGCACGATTGAGTTTTTGAATTTAGAAAATGATTTTACTATCGCGGAGGCTGTTTTTCTAACGGCGTCTTCGGTCTTCAGTAAAGCAATTAATACGATAAAGATTGCATATAAGAACAATCGCATAACAAATGTTATAGGGGAGGCTTTGAAGATTATACTAAAGGAATTAGAGGATTAAAAGAGCTAATTTTGGGGAAGTTCAGCAGTTGGTTGAGGCTGATTGCGGATAGAGCTTGTAAGAGTTTTGGGTTTACTGATCAAAAACAATAGAGAGATCGAGAGAATTACTACGATAAGAATTATGATTCCGATGAAAAAAAGTGTTTTTTTGCCCGATTCACGGTTGTAGCGTATATAATTCTGGTTTAGTTCTTCAGTTGCCGGTTTTTGTTTTAATGAAGCTATTGGCGTCATATCAAATAATTATAGATTTCCCGAACTTAAAATACAAATTCTATATAGAGGCTGTCAGCAGTGTCGAAAAAATGCATAAGCTGCGCAAGATGATCATTGGGCGGGGGAGGGGGTGACGGGCGGAGGGCAAGAGAGGCAATATTTTGTATTTGTCTCGTCGGTTATGATCAATTCTTCTTTGGATTCTACGTTTTCGGTTTGGCCTTCTTTGGCAAGCTGGCCGGTTGTTTTGTCGATCCAAACGGCTGTTCTGACCGGCGCTATGGATTTGGGTTCTTTGCCTTTTACAAAATATTCGTAACGCGTAGCGCATGAGCCTTCCTGGCCTTCCTGGGGCGGCAGTTGTCCGGTGTTACTGCAAATTGCTTTGGTTACCACATCAGGCGGCTTGGGAGGGCTTTTGGGATCCCGGTCTTTGAGCAGATTGGTCATCAGTTTATTCCAAATCGGCGCCGCGCCTGTCAGGCCTGATACGATACCGGACATCGGCGTGCGGTCGTTGTTTCCGACCCAAACAGCCACGACATATTGCGGCGTGTAGCCTATTGTCCAGTTGTCTTTGTAGTCGTTGGTAGTGCCGGTTTTGACAGATACGAATTTGTTGCCGATCTTCAGCTCGGAACTCGGGCCAAATGCCTGCATTCTGGCATTGTTGTCAGCCAGTATGTCGGAGATTATCCAAGCGACAGACGCGGGGAGTACGCTTTTGCCAAATATCGGACTTTTGGGGGGCTTGTATTCTTCCAGTACCCTTCCTTCACGGTCTGTGATTTTCATAATAGGCTGGAGGTCGACTCTATATCCGAGGTTGGCAAAAACACCGAAAGCTGTTGCCATGTCGACCATGGTCACTTCTCCGCCGCCGAGTGTAAGTGAAAGTCCGTAGCGTGACGGGTCTTTGAATGTCGTTATGCCCATTGCGGTTGCGGTCGCGATCATCGACTCGATAGTGTTGAGTTTGAGCATTTTGACTGCCGGGATGTTAAGTGAGTTTGCCAGAGCCTGGCGCATTTGGACCGGGCCATGAAACCGTCCGTCATAATTGCGGGGACAATACGGAGCTGTTCCCGGGTTGGGGTAGCATATTGAGCTGTCGATAAAGAGCGTTGCTGCCGTATAGCCTTTGACTAGTCCTACGGCATAATTAATCGGTTTAATTGACGAGCCGGGCTGAAGTTCCTGAATTGTCATATTTACGTTGCCATCTTTGCCGTCATACCAATCACGGCTCCCGACCATCGCCAGTATCTCGCCTGTTGCCGGATTAGTGATCAAAGCGGCGCCATTTTCGACTTTGTTTTGTTCGAGTTTTGCAACTTCGCTTGCTACTACAAGCTGTGCAAAATTTTGTATATCCAGATCAAGGCTAGTATAGACTTTCAGTCCGCCCTGTTCTACTGTTTTTTCTCCGTATTTTTTCTGCAATAGATCTTTGACGTAGAAAACGAAATGAGGCGCTTTAATGGGATTTGTTATTTTTTGGAATACGAGTTCTTCTCGGTTTGCTTTGTCCAGTTGATTTTTGGTTATGTATCCTTGCTCGTACATTTTGCGCAGTACTTCTTTTTGCCGCCTCAGGCCTAATTCCGGGTGGGAGCCAAAAGGAGACAGGGAGCTTGGAGCTTCGGGAAGGCCGGCGAGATAAGCCTGCTGGGCAATGCTCAGGCTACTTGCCGATTTGCCGAAATACGTTCTGGATGCTGCTTCAACGCCATAGGATGTTCCTCCGTAGGGCACTTGATTCAGGTACATCTCCAAAATCTGGTCTTTGGTATACATGTATTCGACTATTATGCTTAAGGCAAGCTCTTTGATTTTTCGGGTTACTGTGCGTTCGGGAGTCAGTAGGCCGTTTTTGACCAGCTGTTGAGTAAGAGTGGAGCCGCCTTGAAGCTGTTTGTGGAAGACGGTTGAATAAAATGCCCTTATTACTCCCCTGATATCTATCGCGCCGTGTTTGTAGAAATCTTTGTCTTCGATAGCAATTGTTGCCTGCTGGAGGGTCCTGGGTATTTTTCCTAAGGGCAAAAATGTCTGATTGCGATCCGAGTAAATAGTATAAAGCAACCTGCCTTTGCGGTCGTAGATCTCTGATGAAAATGAGCCGGTCGTTGATCTAAGTTTGGTAGGCGACGGTAGATCACTAAGGAACGACCTGTATATAAAAAAACCTGCTACGATAAGTATGAGAAAGAGTATCGTACCGATTATGAACAGACGGGACCGTTTTATGCTGATTTTAAAACGCTTAGGACTTTTGATTATTTTTTTGTAGTTTTTTAACATCGACACAGGTTGTATTATTTTATCATGAATTTATTATAATAGTATGTATACTGTAAAATATGCCTGAAATTGTAAATATTTTTAACGCGACAGGACAATTTTTTGGGACTTTATTTCCATCTCTAAACATCAATCTTCTTGATGTAATAATTGTTGTGATCCTTATTTATTATGCATATGAGGGGTATATGCTCGGATTTTTACTGGCTTTTTTTGATCTTTTAAGCTTCGTGTTCTCTTTTTTTCTGGCGCTGAAATATTACGGGGCTGTTGCTAATTTGCTTGTTGAATATACACCAATGCATATAGGATTTGCTTATGCTTTGGGGTTTTTCCTTATCGCATTTATTTGTGAAATAGCCATTAATATACTACTGCGCTACAGCGTGAATTATTTGCCGTCTTTTAACCAGCCGAGAAGGATATTCAGATGGCTCAGGAGCGCAGACCGTTATCTCGGGATCATGCCGGGTCTCGCTTCTGCTTTTTTGGTCGTAGCATTTTTGTTGACGGTAATCGTATCGCTTCCTTCATCGCCGGTTGTGAAAAGGCTGGTTACAGGTTCGGAAATCGGCTCTATATTAATTGCCAATACATCCAGATTTGAGAGGCGGCTTAATGATATTTTCGGAGGAGCCCTGAATGAAACACTTACTTATCTGACGGTTAAACCGCAGAGCAATGAATTGGTGCAGTTGAGATTTAAAGTAAGCGACGGAGTAGTGGATAGAGAAGCGGAGGAGTCAATGCTGGTGCTTGTTAATAGAGAAAGGGAGGCTAACGGCTTGGCGCCTGTTGTGATGGATGAGCCGCTTCGCCGTCTGGCGCGCAGTCATTCACAAGACATGCTGGCGAGGGGATATTTTTCCCATTATACTCCGGACGGATTGTCGCCTTTTGACCGCATGAATGCGTCGGATATCGAGTATACGTATGCGGGGGAGAATCTGGCTCTCGCGCCGAGCACAGAGCTTGCGATGCAGGGCCTAATGGATAGTCCGGGACACCGTGCGAATATTCTTAATCCGAATTTTAATAAGCTCGGGATCGGCGCAATTGACGCCGGGATTTATGGAATTATGTTTAGTCAGGAGTTCTCGAATTAGGCCTTCGACAGACTCAGGCTATTTGAGGGATTAGGGGTTAGGCGATAGAGTTGTTTTTGGGATTTGATATAATAGCAAGCATGCGTCAGTAGTTCAGTGGTAGAACAGATGTCTTATACACATCATGTCGTAGGTTCGAATCCTGCCTGACGCACTAAACGAAGGTCGAAAGTTATAAAGTTTATAAAGTTATAAAGTTATAAAGTTGATAATATTAGCTCTTCAGTTCACCTAATTGGTTTTTGGATTACAAATTACGCTTATGAAAATAGTTAAGTCAGATGGAATGGAATTTGTTCCCGCGGGGCATGAGGATAGTTTGAATCCGGGGGTTTTGAAGAAAGTGTTATTTAAAAAAGAGGATTTATATAACGGGCGGGTGCAGATGATCAACTGGGCGAAATTGCCTCCGGGTAAATCTTTCAGGGCGCATTATCATGAGGATATGGAGGAAGTTTTTATAGTCGTTGAGGGACAGGCGAGGATAAAGATTGATGAAGAGGAGGCGACTATCGATCAGGGAGACTGCGTACTGGTTCCGGCAGGGAGTACGCATAAGATGTTCAATGAGAGCGTGAGTAATGTTTTGTACGTTGTTGTCGGGATAACGCAGGAAAAGGGCGGGAAGACGATTGTTGTTGAATAAGTTTTAGAGCTCGCTGAGGGAAGTTGTGTCTTTGGCGCGATCCTGGACGTATTCGAGATAGCGCTCGGTGGTTGAGAGCCTCTTGTGGCCCAGTATTTTGGATAAAAGAACGAGTGATACGCCGTGTTTAAGATGGTGGGCGACAAAAGTGTGTCTGAGATCGTTTACTTTGGCGTTTTCTATACCAGCAATGCGGAAGTAGCGCTCGATAGCTGTTCTGATGTTGCGTACCAGGAAGGGTTTTCCCGATTTGGTTACAAAAACATGATCGTCCTGAACTTTGGGGCGAACTTGTATGTATCTGCCATATGCTTCTTTGGCGGATTTGTTGAGGGGAACGAGTCTTTCGGGATGTTTTTCATGAGATCTAATATGAAGGTTGTCATTTTGTACATCCGATAATCTAAGGTCAGCCAGCTCACCGATCCTGATCCCTGTCTGGAGCAGGAGTTCTATAACGGCATGCATTCTGGCGTCATTGCGGGCCGCATCGCGAAGCGCTCTGTATTCAGTCGGCTTCAGGATCCTGGGTGTTGCAAGTTCGTATTGGGGATGAGCGACAAGGAGAGACGGGTCATCTGTAATATATTCGTTCATTTTCAGGAATCTGTAGAAAGTCCTGGTTGAGTTGAGTTTACGAGACAGAGACTTGGGAGTGTATCCTCTGTCCGATAATTTGCCTAAGAATGCCTGAATATCATCTTTGGTTATTTGATGAATGTGCTGTTTATCGAGTTCTTCGAGAAATGACGCAAGCTGATCAATGTCTTTTCCGTATGCTAAAATGGTAGCAGACGAGTGCTTTTTGCCTTTGAGAAAGTCAATGAAATCTTTATGCGCGTCTCTGATTTTTGATTGTTTCATAATCTGGACAACCTATAATATCAAGAAATTGGCTTATAGTCAAGTAGCACTATGAGCGGATAGAATTATACTATATTATGTCTATAAAGAAAATACTTTTTTTTGGATTTTTTATTTTTACGGCTTTTTTTGTCAATGACAAAATACATTCCATAAATAATTTGTGGCAGAAGTATAGCTTGATTGAGAACGCGAAGCAGGAGCTTGATGCCGAAAAAAAGAAAAACGCGGAGCTGAAAAGTAAGCTGGCGCTTGTGGAGGATGAGAGTTTTATTGAGGCACAGGCGCGGAATAAACTGCTTTTGGTGAAGAGCGGGGAGGGTATTGTTGTGCTTCCATCGAGAGCATATATCAATCCGGAGCGCAGTAATTCCGAGAGCAAAAAGGATATGAGGTCTAATTTGCAAAAGTGGCGGGATCTATTTTTTTAGGCATTGCGTTAACCGGATTGTAATAAGTTCCGCAGGTTGAGTTTTTGGATTTTTTGTATGCGGCTCCATTGTTTGATCTCATATTCTCTGGCAAGCGCCAGGTTTCTCGTATCAAACTTCTCGGTATAAATTATTTTGCGGGGTTTGTGTGACCGGGTGTATCTGGCGCCTTTGCCGCTCAGGTGGTCTTTGAGTCTTTTGTCTAAGTTGGTGGTGATGCCGGTGTACAGGGATGAGTCAGCGCAGAGGAGGATGTAGACGTAGTACATGGGATAATTCTGCGCCGGAATAGTACGCAAGATTACTTGATTATAGATCTTATTTCGATTATTTGAAAGTAATCCCGGGCATTTGGATTTGTGTTATTTTGTAGCCTTTAACAACGTCTTTTTTAAAGTTTAATTCTACTGCGTCTTCCGGCGCGCATTGCGCTAACTGTTTAAGAGCGGTTAATGCGGGGTCAGTAATTTCATCAAAAGCTCCGCAGTTGTCTTCGTTTGGATTATTTCTGGCGTTTATGATGTATTCTTCAATTTGATTTGAAACCTGACCGATGAAAGAGGGAAGTGCAAGACGGGCTTCGAACTGAGCGGGTAATTTAGAGCGTCCGGGTTTTGTTGATGTGAGTGTATTTAATGTAACTTCGTCAAAGCCTTCAAGGTCGCGTCCTGCATGTCCTAATCTATAGAATAAACCAGATAGTACATCATTTCCTATTTGAGGAGGCGGTTCAAGATCTTTATTGCGGGTTTTTTCAGAACGAAAAGCGTATTCAAAAGCGTTGCCTAGTACGTCTTTAGACTGGATCCAGTTAATCTGTACAGGAACTATATTTAATGCTTCATTGCCGCGGTTTTTTGCTTCGGGTGACATATGAAGGGAATTTTATATTAAAAACTATGGGATGTTAATTTGGGGGAGTTTATTTGCGTTGTGAGGTTGGGGGCGAAGTCCCGCATAGAATTGTGTGGGATAATTAGAAGGTGTTTTTAGATTCGGATGAGGCAGAATTTATACAAGTTTTTTAAATGTAGTTTTATAAATCAAGTGTTATAATAGATAAAATTAATTTTATATGGGAGAATCAGAGATATTAGAGCGATTAGTGTCTCTGCCTAAAGAGACAGAATGGGTTGAGTTTAAATTAAACAATTCCCGCCCTGATGATATAGGAGAGTATATGTCTGCGCTTTCAAATGGTGCATGTTTGCATGACCAAAAGTATGGATTTTTGGTATTTGGAGTTGAAGACTCAACAAGAGAAATAAAGGGTACTAGTTTTAAGCCGAAATTTTCAAAAGTTGGTAATGAAGAATTAGAGAACTGGCTTACTATTCAGCTCGAGCCCCGCATTGATTTTAAAATACTTGAATTCGTCTATAAAAATGTGCCAATTGTCATTTTTAGGATAGATGCTACCATGTATAAGCCAATTAGCTTTAAAAATATTGAGTATATCCGGGTAGGTTCTTATAAAAAATTACTAAGAGATCATATTGAGAAAGCTCGAAAGATTTGGAAAAAATGTAGTAAATTGTCCTTTGAAGTTGAAATTGCAAAGAGGAAAGTAGCGGAAGATGAAGTGTTAAAATTGTTGGACTATCCGTCATATTTTGATTTGATGAAGTTTAATCTTCCTCCAACCAAGCAGACAATTTTGGCGAAATTAGAGGAGGAAAAACTTATAACTAAGAATGAATGTTTTTATGACATCACAAATCTCGGTGCTATTCTGTTTGCAAAAGATTTAAATCGTTTTGAATTTTTGTCTAGGAAGGCAGTAAGAGTAATTCAGTATAGAGGCAAAAGTAAAGTAAAGACATTAAAGGAGCAAGTTGGCTCAAGGGGATATGCATCAGGCTTTGAAGGATTGATTAACTATATTAACGATTTGTTGCCAGTAAATGAGGAAATTGGCAAAGCTTTTCGAACGGAGGTAAAGATGTACCCCGAAATTGCTATCAGAGAGCTTGTTGCAAATGCATTAATTCATCAAGATTTTGATGAAGGCGGTACAGGTCCTATGATTGAAATTTATGATGATAGAATAGAAATAAGCAATCCGGGCAGAGCATTAATAGATACATTAAGATTTTTGGACTATAGCCCCCAATCAAGAAATGAAAAGTTAGCTTCTTTTATGAGGCGTATAAAGATTTGCGAAGAGAGGGGTAGTGGTATAGATAAGGTGGTGTCTCAGGCAGAGCTTTATCAGCTTCCAGCCCCAAAAATTATACAAACCAAAGATTTTGTAAAAGTCATTTTATATGCGTTTAAATCTCTACGACATATGGACAAGGAGGATAAGATAAGGACTGCGTATCTTCATTGTTGCCTTAAATATGTATCAAATGATATTATGAGCAATCAGACTCTTAGAGAGAGGTTTAAAATTGAAGAGAGAAATTATTCAATCGTTTCAAGAATTATTTCGGATACTATTGATGCTAGATTAATTAAGTCTGAAGATCCTGCAAGTAAAGCAAGAAGGTATTCTAAATACATTCCTTTTTGGGCTTAATTTAATGTGACTGTCATGTGACTAAAGTGCCCGCCGGGGGTACTGGTAATTATAATTTGAGGCTAATTTCCTAAAGAAACAACTATATTTAATGTGATTCTATTAATTATCAATCTTTATTTACTTAACGAAAAATAACTAATTCTTTAATGTGTATTTTGAGGGCTTTGGTGTGGGGTTATTAAGTTCAGCGTTAGCGAGCTTCACTCCTCCCTGCCGATTTAAGGTATTTGCCTAGTTGTTTTTGGGGTCATTATGTTCAGCGCGTGCGCGCTTCACACCGACCCCATGAGGGCGAAAGTTGGGGCTATCAAGTTCGCTTCGCGATACACCGCCCCCACGATGGGGCTATCAAGTTCGCTTCGCTCATTCCAGCCCCATGAGGGCGAAAGAAATGCAGATATGATACAAAAAAGCTCGCCATTGGCGAGCTTACTGCATTTCTTTAATGCCCTCAGTTGCGGGG
>CAZLZN010000015.1:0-38654 GCA_964564035.1 uncultured Gammaproteobacteria bacterium
CGACGATTAGAAAGTGTATATAAAATCCGGGAGCTGTTTTTTGATAATGCTTATTCGAAAGCGGCATTTTTGCCCAGGGGGCCGACGAGGTGGATGTGAAGATGGCGAACAAGCTGTGCGCCGCCGCCATTTATGACTACTCTAAATCCTTTGTCTTTGAGACCTTCCCTAGCTACCATGTTTTGAACGACAGTGAAAAGTTTTGAAAATAACGAGGGGTCGGCGACTTCAATGAAGTCTGCAATATGCTGTTTGGGAATTATCAGGATATGTATCGGCTTGATGGGATTGATATCGGGAAAAACGATCGCATCCTCGTCTTCATAAAGGATTTTTGCTTCCAACTCTTTATTTATTATTTTACAAAAAATACACTCCATAACAATTTACAATTTTTAATTTAAAATTTGAAATGAATTTTCAATGCTTTAATTTTTAAATTTTTGTAAGTTTAATTTTGATTGAAAATTAAAAATTTCAAATTGAAAATTATATTTTCTCTAGCACTTTGATTATATCATCAAGTTTCAGTTTGGTAGGCACCATTTTAGGATTTTTGGGGGTACCGTTAAGGAGCATTTTTTTGGATACATGAAGAAACCAGGTGGCATCAGGATCAATTTTTTTCAGCATTTCATAAGCAAGTGTCAAGTCAATTTCGTTTTTGTCCCTCTCTGAATCGGGTTTGGCTTTTATGCGGACGTAACCCTTGCGGGGGTCTTTGCGTACGACCAGAACATATCCCATTTTCTGTGCAAGTTTCAAAACGGTATCGTTCAGAGTTTCGAAGCCTAAGCCGGTTCCGTATCTGGTGACAAATTTTTTTGCGTTTTCAATTTCTCTTTCCGCCCATATACGATTTTCAAAGGTGTGCATGAGAGCATTTAGACAATCGATTCCGAATTTCAGATAAAAATCGTCCTGCTCCTGCTTCTCCTGCTTGAGACCCTCCAAAACACCGAGCAGGGAAAACTCATGATGATCGGCGGCAGGATTGCTCCAAAAAACTTCGCCGAAGTGGTCAATATCCACAACTATCCGGACGATCCTGGTTATTGCCTCAATATGAACATCGGACATGTGAATGCCGGCTTTGGCCATCTCGGATTGCACATATTCCCAAGTCAGCGACATGCCGCAGACATTTTTGTCGGACGTCTGATGATGGTCAAGAGGTCCGAGTCCGGTGTCGACGTGGATCACTTCGTCCTGGCTGATAATCTCAATGGGATCATTGGTATTTTGGTCTTTTAACTTCAGATCTTTATATCTGAGTCCCGCGGGAACGAAGCTGACCCCGGCGTTATCCCAGCCGGGTAAGAATCTTTTGATTAGCCAAACCGAGCCTATCGCGTCCCAATCCGGGGAGGTGTGAGTGACTACTATTTTCATAACAGGATAGAGTATACATTAACAAAACTCAAAGATCAAAAATCAAAGCTCAAACACAATATTAAAGATAATTAATGTTTAGTTATAAATAGTAATTATTTTATTTGGAATTTGCGAATTAAGGTTGATTATTGACATGTAAAAAGCCGGAGACTTGACAAAGATAAATAAAAAACTGAATAATGAATTAAGGAATAAATTATGGATCCGAAAACACTTGCGGGACTCGACCCGAAACTGAGAGAGACATATGAGAAGGTAATGGGCACAGCCGCATCTGCGAATCCCCAACCGGCAAGCCCTGCTCCAAGTGCGCCAACAGCAATCATTAGCAATACGCCAATACCGCCGCCTGTCATGCCCCAAGCGCCAACAGAGCCTAAGCCCGCGGATACGGCGGAAAGCGCGATTCCGGCAGCGCCTGCAGAACAAAAAACGGACGTGTTATCATCTTCGCTTGAGGCAAATCCCGGCTTATCAGCTCAACCGGTACAACCGGCTGATTTGTCAAATTTACAGCCGAGCCTATCCGGAAGTCCTTTGCCGGGAAATGAAAGCGCTGCAATACTAAACAAGCCTCTTCAGCCCCTCCCCTCTCCGGCATCTGTAAATCATCAAGCGGCGCAGACCGGCGGAACATCGGGAGTTTTGAAAATTGTATATATTATTGCCGGAGTAATATTTTTTATAGTTTATGCTATTTTCTGGATGAAGATCTTTAATTTCCCCCTGCCATTCTAAGGCGGGAATCGCTTTGTACATTACTCTGCTACCAATATCCTATTTGAGGAAATATAACACATGGCGTTATCTTTAATTACTTTGCCTGTTATTTCCGTTCTTCCAGATAGTTTCCTGTTGTGTTTTTTTATTTTTCTTTTGTATTCGTCCATTCCGTCTGCGAAAAATGTGTAAGTATGAATTATTTTTGTATTTTGACCAGGGGAATCCAATGTGTTTTTTAAATCGAAAATGTATTGTATTTTTTCGTGTATACCAGCATTTGTCCACAGGCATTCTTCCAGCCCCTTTGCTGCTGCTTTACTAGCATGCGGTTTTTGAGGCTTACAATCATGCGTATTTGTGAATATTTCAGTAGAAATTGTGTCTACCGAAATATCGGCCGGGTAACCGGTGACCTTTATTTCCTGGCCTTCAAACTTACAGGGTGCTTTTGAAAAATCAGCCAATGTTACTTCCCTAGCGCCGGACGCGCAGGCTGAAGTCTGTCCGAGTATCATGCCCGCTACAGCCATTGTTCTTCCAATTTCTTTATAATTTCCCATTATGTGATTTTAGTGATTATTCTATAGATTTCAACTATTTTAAAATTTTCGATTTTGTTAGAATATAACCAACGAAGATACAATCTCTAATATGAATGTAGAAAATATAGATAAATTTCCAGATACTGCTTATATTTTTGATGTAGACGGGGTTTTGACGGATACGCAAGCTAAACGCGTTGAGAAACAGGAATTGTTTGATGAGTTAATTAAACGATTGCACAGCGGCTTCCCTATCGGTATAAACACCGGAAGATCTTTGGATTTTATAATCAAGGAAGTACTTGAGCCTTTGGAATTGAGGGTCAAAGATAAAAAACTACTTCAGGATTTAATCGCGATCGGAGAAAAAGGCGCGGCCTGGATAACTTATGATGTTAAAGGTAAAAGGACAGAAAAAATTGATGAGAATATTATTGTTCCGCAAATAATTCAATCCGAAGTTAAATCGCTTATTGTTAATACGCAATATTCCGGCTTAATGTTTTATGACGACTCGAAGCATACGATGGTGAGCATCGAAGAGTTGCCCGAAAGCGAACGCCGCGGAACTCACGAGGATTTTAAAACAGCTCAATTATGTTTAAATTCTGATCTGGTGAAGCTAATTTCAAAACATAATTTTCAAAATGAATTAAAAATCGATCCGACCCGGATTGCAACCGATATTGAAAATAAACATGTCGGAAAAGCTCTTGGGGCGAGAAAATTTGTTGAAATATTTAAAGATAGAGGAATAAAACCGAAAAAATATATCGGATTTGGTGACAGCATATCGGATTACGAAATGTATGAGGAATTAAAGCGGATAGGTAAAAATGTGCAGTTCGTTTTCGTTGGCGGACGAGAACACCTCCCGCGCAATAATGTTGATGGCGTGATATTTACTAAACAGCATGTAGACAGAGGGACGCTTGAATATCTGCAAGGCGAAACTTTTTAAATAATAAACCCCGGGAAGTACAAACGACTCATTTGCTTAATCAGTATAATAAAATCTCAGTAATTAAATAGTCCACATAAATTTAAACCAAAACATAATCAATATTTTTAGAGAAACCCTGTCTAGTTAGTTGTAAGTTGCAGTATGTTTTAAATTGTTTCGGCTTGGGTAAAAGTATCTTGACCAAAGAATAGGTCATGAAGAGTCTATTTTACGCGCTTTGGTTGAACCAAGGCTTCTTCAGCAGCTTTAACCAGATATCTATCATGAATTCTGAAATCCCCATGACCGGGAAGCGTTTTATCTTGTTGAACCTTTTGCAGAAAACAAGCTGCGGAGTCTACTATAGCGTTAAGCTGATGGTCTTTTACTTTAGCCAGTACGTCAGCTTTCTGTTTAGGAGTTATCAGACCATCCATACCTCCTCCTCTTATGCGCATACCATTAAGGAGGCCGCTAACAACAGTCATTAAGCCGGTCCCTTCAATTAGCCTTATGTCAGTCCCATCTTCGGCGGGCAAAGCGGATGCAAATGCAGAACGATATCTATCGTATTCTTGTCCAGCAACTGACATAACTTTGCGGTCTAATTCTTCAATTCTTTTATCTAATGCAAGTTGCCGATCTCCTTGTTCAAATTCCATGAAACTTATATTATCATTAACTAATTTATTTGTCAATAGTTATTTTTATAGGATCTTTGAAGATTATTGAAAGCCTCCCTTTCCAAATCTATTATTGGATTTTATTATATCCTTATTGAGAATTGTACTTGATTATTAATTGGTCTATAGTAATTAACTCTATTTTCCCGCTTTTTCTGTCTTTGACTTCTATTTTGTCTCCGGTTTTCGGACTTATCACCAGGCGCTGAGGGATGCCGATCAGATCCGCGTCGGCAAATTTCTGGCCCGCGCCAATATCGCGGTCATCAATTAAAACTTCAATTCCGGAATCTTGTAATTTCTTATAAGCATTCTCAACTTTTTCTGTCATTTTAGGGTCGTTATTCGTAAGGCCTATCAAATGAACATCATATGGCGCGATCGTATCCGGCCAAATGATGCCCCGGTCATCATGATATTTCTCAACAACGATTCCCATTACCCGGGATATGCCTATTCCATAACAACCCATAACAGGGTATTTTTTGCTACCGTCCTGGGCCGTAACTGAAAATTCAAAATCCTTTGTATACTTTTGGCCCAGATCAAAAACATTGCCTGCTTCAGACGCACGCGCCATACTCAAAGCGGATTTTTGACACCGCGGACATATATCTCCTTCTTTTACCTTCGCGATTTCCACATTCACACAAAAGTCGCATGCTTCACAATAAAATATATCATCCTCCCCTGCCTCGGTCAGGATCATGAATTCATATGAGATTTTTTTGCTGAAACTGCCGCCTGATGCCTCAGTTACTTTGGCAGTTAGACCGAGCCTGCTATATATCTTCAGATAAGCCTTTTGCACTTCATCGTAAAATCTGTCGAAGTCCTCCTGGGTTTCATGAAAGCTGTACATGTCTTTCATATAGAATTCGCGCCCTCGCAATATCCCTGACTTCGCACGCAGTTCGTCCCGATATTTCCAGTGTATTTGGTATACCGCAAGAGGCAGATCCTGATAAGATTTTACATATTGTTTAGTCAGCGGCGTTACTACTTCTTCTTCGCTTTGTCCGAGGGCATATTGCTTCTGCGTCCTTGATTCGATCTTGAATAAAACATCAATCCCTTCCCACCCTCCGGTTGTTTCCCAATTTATTTTCGGATGGAGTACAGGCATAAGAATTTCACGGCCGCCGACATTATCCATTTCCTCGCGTACTATGTTTTCTATTTTTCGTAGCACGCGTAATCCCAAGGGTAAATAGCTATAAACGCCTGCCATGAGCTGATTTACATAGCCTGCCTGTGTTAGAAGTTTATGGTTAACCGTATCTGCATCCTTGGGAGGCTGTTTTAATGTTTTAGCAAAAAGCGAAGAATATCTCATCTGGTCTAACTTCCTTTTTGGACAGAGTGGCCGCCGAATTGATTTCTAAGCGCGGCGACCATTTTGGCGGCAAATGTATTCTGAACTGCTTTATCATACTGGGATTTGTCGCGGAATTTGAGGGACTCCTCGATGACATTGACCGGAACTTTTAATTCCTTACCGGCTTCGATTGTCCACTTGCCTTCTCCGGTTGAGGCGATAATGCCGTCTATTTTCATGAAATCAGGATCCTGCAGAGCGCTTACTGCCATATCGGTCAAAAAACTTCTGACAATACTTCCCTGCTGATAAATAATTCCAACATCAAGAAGGTTCAGATTATATTCTGATCTGGCCAAAACCCCAAAACCTTCGGCTATAGCCTGCATCATACCATACTCGATTCCGTTGTGGACCATTTTGACGAAATGTCCGGCTCCTCCCTCTCCAAAGTAATTGTAGCCGGCACCGGGTTTGGATAAGCTCTCAAGCGCGGGCTGGATATAGTCGTAACCGTCCCTACTGCCTCCGGCCATGATGCAAAATCCGTCTTCAAGACCATGTATACCGCCCGATACGCCAATACCTAAATATTTTATACCTTTGGGAGAAAGTTCTTTGTAGCGGCGCTCTGTGTCTTTGTAGTTGGAATTGCCGCCATCGATAATTATATCTCCGGGCTCGGTCATAGGCGCAATTTCGGAAAGGATCGTATCTGTTGCTTCGCCTGCCGGAAGCATAAGCCAAAAGACACGCGGTTTAACAAGTGATTCGCGCAGGCCTTCAATGCTGAAAGAAAGTTTCAGCTTGCCGCTGACGACGTAATCCGATTTTTCGATCTTGATTTGGTCAATAATTTCTTTGGATCTGTTCCAGGCGACAACTTCATGTCCTTCAGATAGAAGTTTTTCGAGGATTCCCCTTCCCATTTTGCCAAGTCCCAATAATCCGATCTGCATGGTTTTAGTATAAAGTATTAAGTATAAAGTATCAAGTATTAAGCGCTAGAAATACCCTCTATTCGATCCATTTTCGGCCGTCTGCGGCGAGGAGGCTGTCTGCTTCCGCGGGGCCCCAGGTTCCTTCTTCGTATTCATAAATTTTGCTCTCTGCGCCTGAGTCTTCTTCTTTCCATTTGTCCATGATCTGAGAAACCAGTATCCATGAGTATTCAAGTTCATCCGACCTGTTGAAAAGCATCTGGTCGCCGGCAAAAATATCCATGAGTAAAGTTTCGTACGCCTCATCACCATGTTCGCCGAATTCTTCTTTGTAGGAAAATTTCATCTCGACAGTATCAAGCTTGAGTTTAGGATTATTTTTTAATAAATCGCGATCATTGCCCGGATGCTTGACGACGACGCGCATGCTGATTCCTTCGTTGGGCTGAATTCTGATAGTCAATACATTTTCTATCTCGGGACAACCGTATTCTTTGAAAAGCAGGTGGCAAGTCTGGATAAAAACCATTTTGATCTCGACCATATTCTTGGGCATTTTTTTACCCGCCCTGATATAAAACGGCACGCCTTTAAGCCTCTTGGTGTCGACGTAAAGTTTCATGGCCGCAAAGGTTTCGGTTTTGGAGCCGGGTTTGATATTTTGCTCATCGTGATAGCCTTTGTACTGGCCGCGGATTACGTCTGACGCCGCGTCAAATCGAATAGCTTTTATGGCCTCCGCTCTGGCGTCACGGATTGCTTCTTTTGAAAAGCTGTCCGGCTGTCCCATGGCAATTGTCGCGAGTATCTGGACCAAGTGATTTTGGGCTACATCGCGCAAAATTCCGATATCGTCAAAAAAACTGCCTCTGTTTTCGACGCCTTTTTTTTCGGCAAATGTCACCTGAACGTGGTCTATATAATAACTGCTCCAGACAGGCTCAAAAATTCCGTTGGCGAACCTGAAAGCGAGCATATTTTGGACGGTTTCTTTGGCGAGATAGTGGTCAACGCGGTAGATCTGTTTTTCCTCAAACATTTCCGCAAGTTTCTTGTCTAGCTCGCGGGCGTTCTCCAAATCTTTGCCAAATGGTTTTTCGATCGCGAGCCTTGTCCATTTTTCAGATCCTTGACCGCATCCTTCGGAGAGCTTGGATTCTTTGAGGTTATTGAGTATCTGCATATATTTGTCAGGAGGCGTTGCGAGATAAAAGAGCCTGGTGATGCAGGCTCCGATTTCTTTGTCAAACGTATTCAGTCTCTTGTTGAGACCGGTGTAGCTTTCGAGTTCGTCAAACATGCCGTTTGTGAAATAAATGTTTTGGAGAAATTCTTCTTTTTTGGTTTTATCAATTTTTTCATCCGCGAGCCAGTTTTCACGGATCATTTTGCGGTAATCGTCGTCGGTGAGTTTGCGCCTTGAGAATCCGATTATATAGAATTTGCTGCCGAGGCGGCCTTTTTCATACAGTGAAAATAATGCCGGGATGAGTTTGTGGCGCGCGAGATCCCCTGTCGCGCCGAAGATTACTATCACAAAAGGTGAGGCCATAAGATTAGTTTATTATAGACATTAATAATTTAAAATACTAGATGTTCAAAAGTCCTATAATATGTTGACATTATAATTTTTTCTGATATAATATAGGACGTATGAACAAGGAAATACTGAATGTTACTAATACGGACGAGGCTAAAAAAGCTGCACCGCCCGGAAAAAATGCCTTACGGAGATCATTGATGGCTGCTGCTGTTGTCCTACCATTAAACGCATGCGCAGACATATTTTATGACTTAACGGGAACACCGACTGAAACAGTTAAAATAAAATGTGTAGCAGATATTGATCGCGTCCCGGTAGCAAAGCCCGACGGGAGTATCGAAAGAAAATTGGTGCGTGACGAAAAAGGCCGCGAGCAATGGGAAATTGTTTATGAGACCGCGCGAGAGAACTGTACAAGCACTATTGAGATTGAAGGCAGGGTGCCGACGAAGATGCCTGAACACAAAGATTGGCCGAAATAAAATTTGATTAATTTTATTTTCCTCTAATTACATCTTCGAGCACATCACCTACCGCACCAACTGCACGTTTTTTAGCTCTTGCATTTGCACGATCACTTTGCTGATCAGCCCTCCTGCCTATAGATTCATCTCTCTTGTCACTTCTTAGCCTATCCAACCTTTCACGAGTAGATAATTTATTATCCAGCTTCTCCTGATCGGCTTTTTGTTTTTCTAATAATCTTTCCTTCTCAGCCTCTAGCTTGTCTATCCTGCTGCTCAGCCTTTCCTGCGCTCGCTCTTTATCCCTTCCGGAAGCCATGCGGTCAATTCTCTCCTGCTCCCGCATGATCTCTCTGGATTCTGTTTCAAATTTAATGCTTTGCTTGTTCAACTCTTCGTTCTGTCTCAGGATTTGTTTTTGGCGCTGCTCCCCTGCTCTAAGTTTCTCTTCTTCCCTGCGCCTTTCCTCTCTGGCCTCTCGTTCAATTTCCTGCTGTTTTTCACGAGTCCTAATATCAATTTCTTTGGTAGCTCTATCTATGCCAATGTCCAAGGCTTTTTCGGCCAACGTAGCCCAAACATCTGCAGCGGCTTGTCTTGCGCCTCCTACAGAGGTAGCCATTACTCCCAAAGCTAATGTGGCGGCTTTGGCTCCCGGAAGGCTTCCAAGTCTCCGAAGGATACCGCCTTTTGTTTTTGTGGCGGGACTTGACGCATCGGGATTTGTATACTGTGATATATCGGGATTAATATTAACTGCGGCCGGTTGAGCAGTGTCAATGCCGGGTAAAATAGTTATATTGTTTTCAGGAGCTCCTGCTGCCATCTGATCCTCGCCTTCCATATTCTGCAAAGCTTTTCTAACGGCAACTTCAACAGCTTCTTCCTGGCGTCTTTTTTCTTCATGAGATTCAATATGGCCTTTAGGTTTAATGTCCAGATCAACTCGTCCGACCGGCTTTTCTGCCGAGGGCGGGATTTTGATACCATTGTCAACATTATTTTCTAATCCAATTCCACCTTCACTCATATTATTACTATAACATATTTTAACCACAACAAGTAAATTTTGTCAATTAAGGAAGTTTTGTGAGGCTTATTAAACAGATTGGATAATCAATGTTTTTTTAGCAATTTCTGTGCGATTATAGAAACGTCCCGGGACTAGCTCTTCGGCTCCTTCCTCAAACATCATTTTCATAGCGTTTTTTTTAGAGGGGCCGAAGACGAGGATTATGTAGAGGTCAAGCATGGAGAGGCCGGTGAAGGTCATAGTGATCCGCTCGCCGTAGCGCGCTCCCCCATCGTCGTAATCCGTTACAAAATCAGCGCCGTTAAATTTTTCATTAAAGTTTTGACTTTCAGGTTTTGAATTTTGAGTTCCGGCGGGAACGCCGGCAGTATGTCCGTCATCGCCAATTCCCAATATGCCTATGTGTTTGGGAAATGTACTTTGAAGAATTCTGAGTTTTTCATCGTATTTTTGAGCTGTAACGGCGCGGTTGTCGTCGTTTCCGGTAATGACCGGGTAAAACGGGATATTCCGGAGTTCAAAATATCTGAGAAGCTGTGTTTCGCGGATCATTTTTTCATTACTGCGGTCGTGCCATTTGGGTCCGAAGCGCTCGTCTATCATGGCTGACGCGCCGATATTGAGCTCTCCGTCATTTGCGAGGAGCGAATAAAGCTGACCCGGAGTCGTGCCGCCGGAGAGGTAAAGGACGGTTTTTTTATCACAAATTTTGTATAAAATATCCCGAGTGAGAGCAATGCCTTGATCTTTGTTTTCAAGAGGGCAAACTTCGATGCCTTTGTTCTGGTATGTGCGGTATTTGTGTTCGTTTATAGTTTGTTTAACTGCGTTTATCATACGATTTTCAGAAATAATTTAATGAATAAATTTTCAGGAAACAGCGAGAAAACTTCTGCTTTTTTTCATAAGCTCGATAACGAGCCGTCCGGCGTAAGCCCTGTCATTCATTTCCCGATCGGCTTTTTCTTCGGTGTAACCGCCTTGGTTGATCAATATATCGCGTACCAATTCCTGGCGGCCGCGGTAATAGTTTAGCATATCAAAATCCAGGTCGAACTTTTTCTTGTCGGAAATTGTGCGGCCCCAGCGTTTCAGACAGAATTCTGTCATCGCGCGGTCTTCTTTGGCGTTTAGATCAGGAACTGCGATCAGCTTTCCGGAGCGCATAGTTTCGATCTTGCGGGAATCTTCTTCTACCTGTCTACGAAACCAAATGCTGTTTTCTACACGAGTAAGTTCGTCGGAGTTGAAAATGTGAGCCTCACTGCGCCTGCCCATCAATTCAAAAAAAGCGTTTCCTCCGCCCAAGAGTCTGGTGATCGATCCGGCCTGCTCTCCTGTTAATCCGCCTTGTTCGATTATTATAAGTTCGAAAAGCACTTCGGGTCCGCTTTTTACTAGAATTTCCAGATCGTTATCCAGCTGTTTTAAATTGGGAAGCACTGTTCGTTTTCTCGATCCTGTCAGAAAAGCCAGTCTATTCACGCGAACTAAGTCCCAGCGCTTGGCATACCAGGAGTCTACATCGCGCTGAATTTCAATTACTTCGTTTTCTTCGGAGCCGAGTCTTGGTTCCATACAAATAGTGTAGCATGAATTTAAGCTGAATATGTCGATCTTATAATCGGCTGAAAACTTGCGTTATGCTTGCGGGCTTGAGGCATCTTGCCTTCCGGCAGTTTTATCTTCTTCCATAGGAGAAAGCGCAATAATGGCAAATTGCATTGCATCAACATTGTCGATACCTTCTATTGATGAAATATCTCCCATATTTCTTGAGACTTCTAATGCAATTTTATTTAATCTCTTTTTCAGATTGCGTACCGTTCTGGCTTTCTGTTCAGATTTGGTTTCTTCATTATCAGGCTCCTTCTCAAATCCCGTATCAGTATCGCTTAGTTGAAAAAGTCTATCATCCTGCCCTCCTCCATAAAGTACGTAACTATCAACTAAATCGCAAGCGCTACTAACAATTCGCGTGTGCTTAACTGCGTCTAAGACCTGCGGATCCAATAATATCTCTGTTCTGGTATCCGGATCAGCGAGTCCTTCTCTGTTTTTCATTTTTTCATCGAAAATTTTTGCCGCATTCAGGTCGGCGGTTTTTAGAGCTGCAACCATAATTTCATGGGCTCCTAGTTCCCTCTTGGGCTGTTCTTTACCGGCTTCTTTATTTGTTTGACTTAAACTCTGTGTATGCGGCTTAATTTCTGAATTATTTTCACTCATAACTGAATATTAAAATTTATGTTATAAATTTACTATAAATGAAATAAAAATACAAATATTTATTAATATATGGGGAAATAAATACACTCTAAGCTATTTATTTTATTTTTTGACTCTCAAATCTTTTTTGAACCACTCGTAATATACAACGGGGACGAAGAATAACATTATTACTCCGGAGAATATCAATCCTGCAATAATCGCTCCTCCCAGTCCCCTCCACAGCGGATCCGAGATTGTGATCGGTATAAGACCGGCGATTGTAGACAGCGCTGTCAGCACTACAGGCTCGAGCCTACTGCCTGATGCCTCAACCAGAGAATCATGTAGATTCATGCCGAACCTGCGGTTTTCATTGATCTTTTCAATAACTATTATCGCGTTACGCACTAAAATACCAAACAACGCGAGAATACCAATTAAGGCCGGGAAAGATAGAGGCGTACCTGTAAGCGCGAACACATAAAAGACGCCTATTATTCCAAGAGGAATTACCAGTAGGGCTATCGCTGTCTGGCGGAAGGATCTGAATTCTATCACCATCGTGATCAATATCAAAAGAAATGATAAAAGCATTGCCTGGATGATCGACTGCACCGAGCGCTCGTTTTCTTCATTGACTCCCCCTGTTTCCCACCTGTATCCCGGAGGCAAATTCAGGGTCTCGGCAAACTTTGTTACCCGGGTGTTTATCTCAGTGGCTGAATTACCTGCTGTTACTCCCGCGGTTACGCTGATGCGGCGGCTACCGTTTTCCCTCACAATATTGATAGGATTATTGGCGAGCTCCAATGAGCCCAATGACAAAAGCTGTACGTTGCCGTTTTGCGTTGGGACCAGTATAGATGACAGATTTTCAATTTTCTGCGCTTCAGGGTCAAGCAAGAAAGTAATATCTGTTTCTTTGTCGTCTAATTTTATTGAATCGAGATTGAAGCCGCTTGCAAATGTCCTGAGCCATAAACCAAGTGAATCAACCGTCAAATTGTACTCAGCTAATTTTTGTTTATCGGGTACAAAAACGATCTTGCTCACACCTGCTTTTTGAGATACCTGTACGTTTGTAAGCTGGCGCTGATCCTCCATCCAGTTTTTCAACTTTTCCGCGTTCGAGCTCAAGATCGATAAATCGTCGCCAAATAAATTAATTTGTATATCAGCTCCAACCGGCGGCCCTCCGGATAGTTCGATTACGCGGACTGTGCCTTTGGTATAATTACTGAATTGACTGCGAAAATTTTCAGCAATTTCCGAGGCAGTTTGCGACCTTTCTTCCTTGGAGCGCAGATTAAATGTAAAAAGAAATGATCCGGGCTCATCCGACCTGTCTCCGTTTTGACTTAAGCCGGCTCCCGTATCAGCCGAAAAATAATTTATATTGCCATTAAACTCAATTTTTTTGGCAAACGCCAACATTTCTTTATTTGCCTGCTCCAGACCGGTACCGGAGGGTAAATCAACCTGAAGATACAACACGTCTTCATCTGTCTTGGGGAAAAATTCATTTTTGACCAGACCAAGCGGGACAAGGAGATAGCCTACGAGCGAAAATATAATAACCGCTATAATCGTATTTCTTCTAAGCACCGGAGATAATAAAATTTTGTCTATAACTTTTTTGTAGGTCTCACTTAGCCGCTCAATATTTACGAACCCATTTTTGAGGCCATTTTGTACGCTTTTTATTCTGCTGTTTTTTTGAACGGAAATCAGTCTTTTTAGTCGGTCAATCAAGCTTTGTCTTACCAGATATATAATAAAGAGCGCCAAAAAGATAATAATCAGCGCAAACGGATAGATATCAGAGCGTGGCACAAGAAGCACAACGCCTAGGGCAATAGCCAGAAGCGTGAGAAGCTTTAGAAAAATTTTTACACGGTTTGGAATCTGCGGCTTTAGCAATATTGCCATAACAGGCAAAGTTACAAAAACAGCAATTGCTGTACTGGATAAGACAGAAGCGGTTACGATTATGGGGATAGATTTGATAAATTCACCGATAATTCCACCCGCAAGAAGAAGAGGGACAAATGCCCATACAACTGTTATGGATGTTGACCATAAAGGTACTATAAAATCCCGCCAGACGAGCATAGCTGTTTCTTGCGGGGTAAATTTGCCTGTCAGATGATACCTCGTCATGGCCGCGACCGCTACGATAGTATCGTCTATCAATAATCCAAGAGCGATAAGGAACGCAAAAGCTGTGAGGAAGTTCAGGGATAAACCCAGCATGTTTATAACAATCATTGCCGAGAGCAATGTCAGCGGGATTGTCAGTAAAGCGATCATGGACTGCCTAATTCCCAAAAATATAACCAAAAGTATAAAAACCAGTAAAACGGTCAAGCCGAATTCTCTAAAAAGTTTATTAAATTGCTTAATAATTTCATTCGCCACGTTTGTTATGGTTTTTACCTCAAATTGCCCGCTATATGCGGAAGTCTTCTCATTTACCAAATCAACTGCTGCTTTTTCCGCCGTATCAATATTGGTATCTTTGGCTTTGAAAACATAGAACTGAACAGCTTGCTTCGCGGACCGGTCATCGACCAGATAAGTTTTTGATAAGTTTGTTTTGGAGCGTCTGATTACCTGCGCCACGTCTCCAAGTCTGATTTGTCTGCCATCAGCGTTTAAAAGTAAATTGCGAATATCTTCGATATTTATTACATCGCGATCTATACTTAATGAAAAAGTAAATCCGTCAGACTGAACAGAACCTGCAGGATATGAAGCGACAGATCTCTTGACTATTTGCGATAATTGAGCAGGATTTATATCAAAAGCCGCAATTTTTTGCGGGTCAACAATGACCTGTATCTCCTGATTATCCAGCCCCGCCAGCTGAACAGTATCTATCTCATCCAAGTCTTCAAGATCATCACGAAGCTCTCCGGCGAAGCGCATTAGAGAAGCATTATCTTTGGTACTTGTAAGTGTAAAAGTCCAAATCGGCGAATTCTCAAAGTCCAGCAAGGTAACTTGAGGCTCCTGCGCATCTTCCGGCAAAGGATCTCCGCTGTCAATCTCTCTTTGGACATCCTGAAGAGCCTTGTTGCCATCTACATTTGACAGGAACTGCATTGTCGTGACAGAGACATTATCTCTGGATACAGATGTTGCCGTATCAATACCTTCGACTTTGTCGAGCTTATCCTCTATCGGAATAGTGATCAGAGTCTCAACGTCTGCCGCCGAGGCGCCGGGAAGAACGGCGGATACTATAACTATCGGGATCTTGACCTCCGGATTTACTCTTCGCGGGACGACAGAATAGCTAAAAACGCCTCCTATAACTATAGCTAAAATGATCAGGATCAATATACGATAATTTACGAGGTATTTTGCCCACCATTTTTCCTGAAGTTTTGGATCGAATTTAATCTGAGATAAATATGATTTTCGATTTTGACTGGCCATAATACATAAAAATCTCAAAGTTCAAAGTGCAAAAATCAAAACCAAACGTAAAATTCAAATCCACCACATCTTTAAGTTTTGATCTTGGTTTTGATCTTTGATTTATGATCTTTGCACTGATTTTGAAATTAGGTTAATTAGAAATTTTAATTTTGTCTCCTTCGACTACGTTTCTGGTAATAATGACTTGATCACCGCTTTTGAGCCCGTTTTCGACGCGGACGAATGAACCATAAACAGGACCGAGAGTTAATTTGCGGCTTACAGCTTTGTTTCCAGAAGCTACAAAAATATATGCTTCGTCCTCTGTTTGGTATACGGTATCAACAGGAATATAAATAAAAGCGGAATTTGAATCGGCTGTTCCAATAGGCATTTCGATCTCTATATATCCTCCGTCGGTTACATAATTCGCGTACTGATCCGGAACCGAATAATACGCGGCGTAAAGATTGCCGCTGACTGCCTCGCTTGAGACAAAGTAAGGGAAATCAAAGACTTTTTGATTGCCAATTTTTAAAATGCTTTCCTCAGTGCGGGAGATTTTGGGAGCTATATCACTTGAGACATATGCGACTGCCGTGATCGGATCGTCCTCGATATTTTGAAGAAGTACTGCCAACTGCTGACCGGGCGAGACAACATCTCCTTCTGTTACCAAAACTCTTTGAATAGTTCCCGAGAATGGTGCCGCGGGGTACATGACTGCTTCGGTTATTTGAGCAAGCTGGAGCTGGAGCCTGGCTGATTCACGATTGACAGTCAACATTTTTTCCTGAAGCTCGAGCTGTTTGAGCGCGATATCTTTTTGGAGCTCAGCAAGCTGTGCGGGCGGATTATCCTCATCGGACTGATAATCGAGATTCGCCAGCGAACTCTCGGCCTGAGCAAGCCCGGCTAATAATTGTGCTTTTTGCGCATTGAGAGCTGATACTGCCTGACTCTGACTACTGCCGGGAGGCGGGGTGACGCTTCCGTTTTCAAGCTGTGTTATGGAATTATTGAGATTGTCGAGAATTGTTTTGTTCAGATCTATCAGCTCCCTAGTCCTCCCTCTGGAGTCTGCCGAGATCTGCCTGAGTTCATCGGCGTTTTCTTCGGATTTGTTTGCCGAGTCGCGCTGTTTGGCGATAAGCTCTGTTTGTATACCGAAAGTATCCAAAGCAGATTGATATTGAGTTTGAGCCAAACTTCTTTGCGCCGACTGAGCTACGCCGCCCTGATAATTGGTGCTAAGACTGAACAGCGTATTGCCTTTGCTGACTGCGGCTCCTTCACGAAAATGAACCCGCTGAACAACTCCCCCGGCAAGCGCCGTGATCCTGACAACTCCTGTTTTCTCTATCTGAGCCTGGACGTTAATGCGAGGCGCAGTACCGATAGAATAAAGAGATACTTCTTTGGGCGGATTTTCCAATACTTGTGTTTCAGGTTTCGCCTGAAGGAGAGAGCTTAAAACTATTGCCAGTACAAGCAATGCCATAGCGATATAGAAACTGAAAAAGGGTTTTTTACGAATAAATCCGCGGGATTTTTTATAGTAATCTGAAGATCTCGAGCGTACACCGCGCAATACCTGCGTTATTTTTCCTGCCATAACAATGCATTATACATACTTGTATCCTAAAAAACAATATTATGAGACCAAAATATAAGGTTAAATGAGTAAAATGTTTAATACGGAATAATTTTCGTTATTCAATTTCAGAGTAAGCCTCTTCAGGAATTCCAAGCTCTTGCGGCGTTAGTATTTCGGTATTCAGACAACCGCCGGTCGCGGGTTTGGTTTCAAAATAAAAACACAAAGCATAGCCTGCTCCCAGGTTTTTGGTAAAGTATCCGTATGGCTCGCCTGTTTTTGGATCTGTCGGATTGCGCGAAATATATTCCGGCATCAAAGCAGACAACGTCGAAGGATAAAAACCGTTAGTGCGATAATAATTATTCAGTGCCGTTTCCAGCTGCTGATATACAATATCCCTTTCTTTATCACGGGTATTTGCTTCCTGAAATGAAAATATTTTCATAAAAATATAATTTGAGAATATGATAAGTAAAACCAAAAATACCAGGATAATACTTATTGCTAAAATTTTTTTGGGCGGGAGACTTGCGGTTTTCGCGTCAAGTTCTTTGTAGTATTTGTAAGTCGGGAGCATTTGCCAGATTGAGGGCTGTTTTTGATGGCTTGCCAATACTTCATCGACTGCCTGTTCCTGCCAGCCCTGGCTGACTAGGTATTCTTTGATATCCTCGGGTTTGGCCCCCTGGTGGAGATATATTTTTACTGCGTCTTCGAGCTCCTGCGCCGGCATATGTATAAGTATAGAAAATTATCCGCGGTTTTGACAAATCAAGATCGGAAGTTAAAAGTTATTTATTTTTTTCTGCACTTCTTCGAGGGCTTTTTGTTCTTTTATAGAACTTGTAATAAAGTCCATATTTTTTGATTCTTCGTTTTTTATTTTTTTCCAAAGCTTAACGTTGCCGGTTTTGAAAGTTATGTAAATTTGAAACAGCTTGATGTAAATCAATTTAGCTAACCTCGAATCAACTGATAGAATGTTTTTAAGTAAAAATCTTAAGTGACTGGGCAAATGCCGATTATTCTTTTTCATACTTTATTTAACAATACCTTTTAAATATTTAATTTTTTGTTCAATCATGTCATGAACCGGTGCGTTAACAGGTACTACATCCTGGTTTTTTAAGCCTGCGCCAAGAGTCTCCAAGGTTTTGGTGTATATTGATATAAACTCCGGAGATTGATCTTTGACTTTATCTTGCCAGCCAGGGTGGTTCATAGAGTTCAAAAAGCTTGCGAAAAACTCCAAATGATTCTCCTCAGCGTGTCCCCCCGACTGCATTTCCGGCAAAAAATTCTTTTCATTAATTGCCTCCAGAAACCACGGTTGGGAAAGCTTTATTGCTTGGTATTGAGCAAGAAAATCGCCACTACTAAGCTGGAGTTTATAGTCTATCAGATGATATGTTTCATGCGCGGCGATTACCTGTGCATCTTGCCTATTATTCAATATTTCGTCCCAGAAAGCTATTGTCTCCGGATCTTTTCGATAGAATACTGCATTTTGCTGCTCCGAATTTATAATGTAAACATTTTTTACAAGCTCGCCATCTCTAAAGCTAAATAATTCTTCTGCCTGTGATAAACCCTGCGCAATATAAGGATATCTTGAAGCATAGAGTGCATTCACATCATCAGAGTCCATATTGCTATAAACTCTGTACTGATTCATGTCGCCAATACTCGCAATAGGCTTCTCTACAGCGACATGAAATAAGCCTTCTATTTTCCCTAATCCTAATTGCGTTAAGTCAATGCTCAAAGGCTGATAATCGGGCCCCTCTGAGTCAGAGGCAAACTTAATTGAAGGCATTATGCTAATTGCCGCGCTTGTTTCATTATCATGCTCCCCTCTATAGGAAATGTCGTATGTACTTATTAAATTGCCAAACTGGTCTCTGTAAACTACAACAGGAGGCTTACCGTTATCTTCACTATTTCGGTCAGAATTTTCTTGATAAAATAGTATTTCTTTTATCTGGCCGTTAACATAAATTGGAGAAAAACCATTCTCTTCAATTTTTTCTAAAGACATATTTAGCTCTATACCTTTACTTAAGGGACCGGCTTCAACTTTGCGGTCAATCTCCCTACCATCCGGAACTGCTTCAACCGACAGATTAGCGCCTGAGATCTTATTAAAAAATTCTATTATATTTTCTCTTTGTGAAGCATCTAATGCTTCATTTGGTGACAGAAAATAGGTAGGTTTAAAATCTTCAGACGCCTCTTCTATAGAGCCGGTTTCACCGGCCTGATTCTTCTCCAGTATACTAATGCTGCTTATCCTATCATTAAGAAATTGCTTAAGAGCGCCTGTTTCTTTTTCAATTTCATCGACTGATATCTCCTTCTCAACTAATAAAGGATTAACCGGATCCAACCAATTATAGACCCTGTAAATGCCTTTACCGCCTCCTTTTTCTTGGCTAACAACCTGAAAGGGGTCAATTTTTATCTCACGGTTATTGCTAAGCTCGATAGGAATTTCCTTATTAATTTCATATTTGTATCTAAATATTTCTAATGGGTTACCAACCTTGACTGAAAAATCCTGTTCTGTGTGATTGTTTAAACCTAAAAATGTGTCTGCAATCCCTAATTTATCGCTTGAGTCTCCGCTTATCGATCTCTCCACAGTAATATTGTATCCTTGAGATTTAAGAAATCTTATGTCCTGCATTAATTCTGATGCTTGTTTATGAAGTGCCAACTCAGAACTATCCAAAGCTTCGTCTTCGGTAAAACCTTGATCCGATAAACCTGCTTCTTCTAAGAAATTCTGGTAATCATAAATGTCGCGATGAGGCTCTGCTTGAGCATTTTGCGGATTTAGCAAATATCCTATCGCACCGGCCGAGATAAGCAAAGTTGAAAAAGCTGTCAATGCATCGGAGGTCAGCTTATGTTCGCCAATAAATTTTAGATATCTCTTATTTAAAGTCCAATTATCGATTCTTTCGCCTTGTTTTACAAAAATAGAGTGCATTTTTTCAGCAAATCGACTATAAAAACCCTGACCATCGCTCATGATCTGTTTTTGTGACTCTGTTATTTTGGCCTTCAAGCCAAAATATGTCTCAAAAGATTTTATGCGCCGGATTATTTCTTCACGAGTTTCTACCCTATTATTTGCATAGAGATATAAAATATCAGAGACGCCTAAATTTTTTCCCACACTCTCCATCTCCTCATCCAAATCTCTTATTCGGAAAATTTCCTCGACATGATCGATATCAAGTCCGGCTGCTGAGCAGTACTCCTCGGTGAGGATGTTTTTTGCGTCTTCGAGGCCGAAGTCTGTGGTTTTTAAGAGCTTGGAAGTCTCTACAATTCCCTGCCTGGCGATAAATATGTTCATGGCGTGATCTTCGTCTGTCTCCCCTGTTTCACGTGTAATTGTCATGAGGGCGTCTCGGATGCTTTGATCCGCGATACCGCTTTTAATATCGGCAGTAATACCCTTTTCCTGTCTCGCAAGTAAAGTTTTAAGCTTGGATTCCGCGCTGACATGCTCGGACTCCCTAACCGGAGTTATTTCTGCGGGTTTGATCTCAGGTTTTGAAATACTTGGGGATTCTTTTAGTGTGTCCTGATCCATAAAATAAATAATACCACAGACAGCGCGTGATTGACTAAGATCTATTAATTACTATATAGTTTAAATATGGACCCGGAAGAGTATAGAAAAGATCTGGAGCGGAAAATACTTGCGATAATTATCGAAAAACTGCAGAACGGCCAAATGGATGCCGAGCGCGCCAAAGCAATAGCCAGGCTGGTTCTGGACAAACTCCATCCTCCTCTAACGCTTGAGCAGATCTATGAGATCGCGCCGACACTGGATGATAAGTTTACGGAGCTGGCTCGGGCGGTCGCACCAATAATCCGCGAACATGATGAGAAGATGAGCAATGCAATTACGGAACATACGCAGAATCTATTGAAACAGGGCAAAGTCGACGAAGCACACGTCTATATGAAAACAATGCAAGAAAAAAATGGATAATACAAGCAATATTTCAAAATCATGTAGTTATGGAAAACTAATTTAGAGTTTAGAATTCAAAATTCAGAATGAAATATGAAATTATTTTTAATTCTGAATTATAGATTTTATTTATTATGGCTGATGCGGCATTGAAGACAGAAGCTCCACAAGGAGCGGAGAATTTTTCGGCAAAACCACCAACAGCAGAGGCTGCAAAGCCTGTTGGTCCGGCTGAGGCAAATATCGCAGGCAACTTGGCCAAAATGGGCGGAGAAAATACACCTGACCCGGATAAAAGCTTATTGTCAATTATGTCAGGCATCGGCGGTGAATCGACACTCGCAAATGAAAAAACCCTACAGCAAACCGATAAGCGAGCAGAGACAAATCTATCGGACAAAATGGCAAATATCGGCGGTGAATCGACTCTGGCCGGGGAGGATAGCTTGAAACAGGGCGAAAATAGCGACAAGACAAATGTATTTGACTTGAAAACAGGCTTGCCTCTGACTGCGGAACAGGTCGGCGACAAAGCACAACAAGTTGAAGCAAGCAAAACGCAGGCAAACGAACAAGCTGGTAACGATAATGAAAATCTTGATCCAAACGCTGAAACAAAAGAGCAGAAAATGCAGAGGCTGAACCAGGAGCTTAGCGACAACCGCAAAAAGTATGTTGAAGCGACGAGGTGGTTCGGATCGAGCACAGCATCAGGTGAAATTAATAAAGATGACTCGGAGCGAGCTTATAAAGACAGCCTGAAGTCATACCGCGAAGCCAAAATGGCTGATGTTCAGGAGCAAATCGCCTCAGATCCCGGTCTCAGAGAAAAACCCGAAGGAAGCGATAAAAGCGGCGCCGATAAACTGATCGAGGACACGCTGCGGGAGTTTACAATCGGTGAATTCAAAAATCTGCAGGAAGATGACGCGGAAATCAGATTGCAGAAGCGCAAGGAAAATCTCGGCGAGTGGGGCGCAAACGCTATAGACAAGGTCAAGGGGATGCTGGAGTCTTACAGAAAGATGAAAGCCTGGAAAAAAATCGGGTTATCGGTTACGGCAAATATACTGACAGGAGGATCCGCGTCAATAGTTCTCAGAGGACTCGGTATCGCGGCGTCATCGGCAGCTTACAAAGAAGTTATGGAGGGCAAAGCCGAGAGTATGCGGGACACGAGATGGGAAAATGTAAATCAGGAAGGAATTAGTGAGGCACAAACCGAGAACGGACTGGACATCGACAAGGTCAAAGATTTTCTGAATAATCAGTCGGATAATATGGCCGACAAATTCCAACAGTACAAAACTATGCGTTTTGCGAGGACAGTCGGATCTATTGGCGCTGCCGTCGGGATATCGGTCGGCGGGTCTTATGCATTCAGGGAACTGATGCAGACGGATACTGCTCAGACGATGAAGGACAAGGCTGTCGATGTAGCACAGAATATAAATCAAGAATTGAATCCATTTCATGTAAATACTGTAGCGTCTGCAGAACCGCAGCCGGGAGATCAAGTTCTGCCGACTGGCAAAGTCGAGACGACACCTTCCGCAGGCACAGAAAGTGCGACTCCTTCTGTTGAGGCCTCTACTCCCCCGGCGGCGGAGACAATATCCGCAAAAACTTACGACGTGCAGCGGGGAGATAATATTTGGAAAATTGTTGATAAAGCTCTCGGCGATCAAAAATTGAATGACGGACAGAGGACATACGCAATTGATGAAATAAAAGATAAATTCGCAAAAATGACGCCTGAGCAGTTGAAAGCTATAGGTATATCCAGCGGCGATATTAATAAATTAAGTGTCGATGATAATATTGATTTGAAAAGTGTATTTGGTGAAAAAGGAGGCGCAATAACTATTGCAACCGAGCATGCGCAAAATATATCCGGGGATCAAGTTGCTTCAATTGAACAGAATAACGACAAGATCAGTGACTTCTTCGGGCGCAACAAAGGCGTTGAGATGACAGGCGAAAATATCGATAAAGTCCTCCAGGGCAATGGTGATTCATTAATCACTCCTGATGATGCAACCTCAGCGGCCGAGGATGCCGTTAAAAAGGCCGGGGAGAAAATCGGAAACATAGCGGATCTGGAGCAGAAAGCAAAAGACGTGCTGGGACAATACGGACAGAGACGAGCAGGAGAATCGGACAGCGTATATATACATCGTGTCAATGAAGCCGCGAGGATGATGGGGGTAGATCTGTATTCCAATGCACCCAAAGCTGATTCTGCGGCCGTAATTTCTGATACAAGAAGCGGTGCGGCAAGCGTTGCTACTACTGATGGCGCAGGTCAAGGAGGAGGCACACCAAAAGCACCAGAGGGCGGGGTGGATTGGTCAAAGCCTCCGGAAGGATATGAGCCGAGGGTTCAGCCGCCTGCTGAAAATCAGCCTACCCAATCGGAGCCTGTCAAAACCTATACTGCTAGCGCCGGTGCTGGGAGGGCAACAAATTTTGAAGGGTACGGTGTAAAAATTGCAAATGACGGTCAAGGCAATATAAGAACCGAGGGAAGCGATTGGTCAGCGTATCAAAAAGCGGATGGGAGCAGCGGCTTTAAAGATGAGAATATATCTTCATCCAGAGACGCGGCGGGAAATGTCAGGATTAATACAAACAGAGGCGCTGGTGAGGCATTTACGCGAGTCTCCAAACCGGATGCCTACAATTCTCTTTCAAGCGAGCCGAGAGGTAGTAGCGATGAGATAAAAATACCGGGACAGATAACGGACAAAGAAGCCAGGACCGAAGCGAGAGCTGCCAGAAAAGCCGGGAGAGAATGGTCAAGGTTTTTCTATAGAGAAGTAGTAAAAGATGCTGTTGAAGATAATAAATTTTTAAGCAGGGCGGCTAGAAAAATATTTAGAGGTTAATGCTAAAATGCTAAATGCTAAATTAAATATAAGGAGGTGATTTATGGATCAAAATACGCAAAATCAACAACCAAATATGGATGATATACAAAAAACTATTGCTTCGACTCTGGGCATATCCGATTTGCCTGAGGAGAAACAGCAGGAAATAATTGACAGCTCGACCGAGATACTTCTCAAAAAGATCTTTATGAGCACGATCGAGAAATTAAATGAAGAGGATCAAAAGTCCTATCTGGAAATGCTGGACCGCGAACCAAAGCCGGAGGAGGTTGAAAAATTCCTAAATGAGAAGATACCGGATTATCAGAATTTGGTGCAGTCTCAGGTTGACGAATTTGTCAACGGCATGAAAGAAGCAGCGGGCGCAAAAAGCGAATAAATAATTTTATTTATCTCGGCAGGAGTTGAACTATGTCTTTGTAGGTGATGAGAATAATCAGCCCGATGAGAAATGCCATGCCGGCGGCATTGATGTAGCCTTCGACTTTGGGTTTGAGTTTCCATCCGAAAATCCCCTCGGCGAGAATGAAGAACAACCGCCCCCCATCAAGACCGGGTATAGGAAGTACATTGAAGAACGCGAGAGAGATAGACAATATACCTGCGAGATTGAGTAACTGCAAAATCCTCTCTCTGAATTCCGGAATATCGACAACCGCTCCGACTACGTTGAAGATGCCGACAGGTCCGGATACGCCCTGACTCAGCATATCTACGTTGCCGCTTTTGAATGAAACATCTACCAGTTTGCCGAGAGCGGCGAAATTGTAATACATCAGATTGACGGGGTGAGAGATACCGGAGAATATTTTTTGCGCGGGTGTTTCGTAATTCATATGAACTGTTTCCGAGGGGAAGAAAGATACTCCGACCGCGCCCTGATTTTTGGGCGGGTTTTGTCTCGGAGTCAGTTTGACAGAGTAATCTCTGTTCTCCCGAAGATCTTTCAATGCCAAAGTGACTTCTCTACCCCGGTTGGCGTCTATTGTTTTCAGGAACGTGTCATTGCCCGCAACTTTGGTTCCGTTGATCGATAATATCTGAGAGATAGGCTTAATGCCTGCTTTTTCAGCAGGTGAATCTTTGGCGATACTTCCGATTATGATCTGAGTAGTAACGTCCTGATTGACACCCAAAAATTTGGGGACTTGAAGACCGGGCGGATAAACGGGAAGTTCGGTTTTGAAATTGGACATAAACATGAACGCGTAATAAATAACTACCGCGAGGATCGTGTTCATGACTACACCAGCAACTACTACGGCTGCACGGTGGCTGATGGGACGATTGTAGAAAGCTCTTTTATCATAATCTTTGTTTTGCTTGTGCTCTTCTTTGCCCGCGCTGATACGTCCTGCACCGGCTTCGTCTTCTCCATAAAGCTTTACAAATCCGCCGATCAATGCCGGATAAATTGAATATACAGTCTCGCCGTATTTTTTGGACCAAATCGCGGGTAAAAGAGGAAGTCCGAAACCAAATTCTTCGACTTTCATGCCAAGGCGTTTGGCTACAAAGAAATGACCTGCTTCGTGAATGAGGACTAATACTGAGAGTATCAGTAGAAAAACAATCGCGGTAATGAGCATAAAATTTATTATAGCATTTTGAATAAAATTATTCATTATGTGTTTTTTGAAATTTGTGGTAGAATATCAGCCCCATATGGAAAAAGAGCAAAAACCATCGTACCTAAGATCATTTATACAAAAAAGCCATTTAGACAGGGAAACGGGAAGATGGACTGCCGACTTGGACAGTAGGTATGGCCGAGACAGAAAAGGACTGCGAAAGGCAACTGCATTAAAAATGCTGGGCCTCGACAATGTAATTGCTACGACAGGAATAAAACCTGGTGATCAAATTGATATTCTGATCAGGGTAAAAGAAGCAGATGTGAAAACCGGTAAAATAAAAACAGTAGAAAAATGGCAGAAACCATTTGATGGAGAAAAATTCGCCGAAGTTCATGGCGGGAGATTAATTTTCAGCGTTCCTGATGGCGCTAATCGTGATTACAGCTTGCCTGTTGGCAGAATAGTTCACTTAAGAAAACACAAAAAGCCGGAAGCAGAAGCTAAGCCGGACGAATTACCTGCCGAATCCGGCCGACAAAGAATAGATATAATGGTGGAAAGAGCAGGACTCAAAAAGGGTGATTCGTTTATATTTGAGGAAAGAAGAGTGGCCGAAGATCCAAAGACGGGCCATCCGGCTGAGAGCAGACGTTGGCTCGGGGTATATGGTGTCGTATTCGATGAGGTTAAGGACGGACAGTTGATGATTCGTGACGCAACAGGAGCCGGAGAGATAATCCGGCCATTAAGCTCCTACAGAGATATAAAAGATATTAATAAGGCGAAACCTCTTCCCTACCCTATGTCTGAGCGTAAATATTTGAGCCAGAAATAAATTAGTACATTTTATGCAATGCTTAAATAGCTTCAGGATCAGCTTAATACATCTAAAAAGTTGATCCGCAGGATACCGGACAGCATGACAAAAATTGTTTTACAAAATAGAGAATTTACGACCTATATCTGAAGAAGTTCTTTTTCTTTTTGCTCTCCGAGTGATTCTATTGTTTCCATTGTTTCATCAACCAGTTTTTGGACTTCTTTTTCGAGTCTTTTGATGTCGTCCTCGCGGCCTTCGAATTCTTTTTTGATATCAAGCATTGACTCGTGCCTGACTTGTCTGACCATTATCTTGCCGTTTTCGAGCTTGTGTTTCATGGCTTTGATAAGCTCAACCCTGCGCTCTTCAGACAGCGGAGGTATACTTATCCTGATAACGTGACCGTCTACAACAGGCGTGAGTCCGACATTGGCGCCCTCAATGCCTTTTTGTATTTCATTGATTATAGACGGATCAAACGGAGTCAATATGAGCGTTCTGGTGTCAGATGCACCGATCGTAGCAAGCTCCATGACTTTTAGCTTGGTACTGCCTCCGTAAACTGAAACCGTTATGCTTTCAACCAGGGAAGGAGCTGCGCGGCCGGTGCGGATTGTCGCGATATCGCCTTTGATGACTTCGAGGACTTTGTTTATTTTTTGCTTAGTATTTACGACTAATGGATCCATATAAGAAAGCGTAAAACTAAAAACGAAAAGTTTAAAAAATTGATAAAAAAATGTTTTGTGTTTTTTGCTGTTGTTTTACGATTTACGCTTTTATTTTTGCAATAAATTACCTATATTTCAAACCTCGTGAATCTTTTGATTGTTATGTTCTCGCCGAGCTTGCCGATGACGCTTTTGATCAATTTTTCGATGGTTTGACTGCTGTCTCTAATATAATCCTGCTTGAGGAGTGAGTCAACGTCTTTGGGATTCATGGCGGCTATCTGCATGGCTACTTCCCTGGCAAGAGCTTTGAAATCATCTGTTTTGGCAACGAAATCTGTTTCGCATAGAAGCTCGACGAGGACGCCTACTTTGCCGCCCTGATGAATGTATGCCTCGATCAAACCCTGAGATGTCGCGCGGTCGGCTTTCTTGTCTGCTTTCTCAACAGCTCTTTTTTTGATCCACTCTAGTGCTTTTTTGTAATCCCCTGCCGATTCTTCCAAGGCTGTTCTGCAGTCGGCAATAGAGGCGGCAGTTTCGTCGCGGAGTTTTTTAAGTGCTTTTAAATCAATGTTTGCCATAGGTCATTAAGATCAAAACTCAAAAATCAAAGATCAAAACCGAATTCAAAGCGCAAAACTTTTAGGTTGCACTAAATTGCTTTGTATTATTTGGATTTGTTCTTGCTTTCAGATTTTGTATCTTTAGTATTTTTTTGTTCTTTTTTCGGTTTTTCTGCTTTAGTTTCTTTTTCGGCTTTCTTTTCTTCTTTTTTCTTTGCTTTTTCTTCTTCTTTTTCGGCTTTGGCTTTTTCTTTTGCCGCTTTTTCCGCTTCTTCTTTTTCTATTTTGACTGCCAAGTCTTTGGCTTGCTTTTTGCCTTCTCTCCAGGCTTCGAGCATATAACCGACAATTAATTTCAGACTTCCGGCCGCATCATCATTGGCGGGAATCGGATAATTAATCACAGTCGGATCCGAATTGGTATCGGTAATGCCGACTGTTTTGATATTCATGGCCTGAGCTTCACGTACTGCAAGATTTTCCATATGAGTGTCCAATATGAAAATTGCATCAGGGACCTTGTTCATACCGGCTATGCCTGAATAAAATGCAAGGAGCTTTTGTCTTTCTTTTTCCCACTCCCCTATTTCTCTTTTGGTGAACTGCGAACGGGTTTCTTCATCTCTCAAATTGTCTTCTATTTCTTTGAGTTTGCGGAAATTTTTGGAGACTTCACCGAAATTGGTAAAAGTGCCGCCTACCCAGCGCCTGGTCACCCAGTAGACGCCTTCCGATTTCTGATCATGAATATTTTTGACTTCTTCGTTTATGACTTCGACAGCTTGTCTTTTTGTACCGAGAATCAGAATAGATCCTCCCCGCTTGGCCAGGTTTTTTACGAATTCAGCGGCTTCTTCAAGCCCTTCTTTGGTTTTTTCGAGGTCTATTATATGAATATTGTCGCGGGCTTCGAAAATATAATCTTTGGCTTTGGGGTTCTGGCGTGTTACCTGATGTCCGAAATGGCAACCGGCTTCAAGTAGTTCTTCGAGTGTAATGTTTTTCATATTTTTCCCTTAAACGTCCATCCGGCTGTATGTTTTATGATTCAGGGAACCAAACCGGATGTGTTTGATTAAGGAGTATTATAGCGAAAGGTCTAAAAAATCGCAACTATGTAATTAGGACTTAAATCGCGGTGTATAATAATGGGATCAAAATAAAATTTATTTAGCTTCCAATACCTTAGCGGCTTCTCTTTTTGATTTCGCATACTCTCTAATTCTACCTTTATATAGTGCATCCGGCGGTGTGCCTTTTATTCCACTCACCGAATCAAAGGTATTTTGGACAACTTCAGATAAAAACATAGAAAACTTTCTATCTGCTTCAAATTGGAATCTCTTATTTGGTTTGTCAGTATCCGTTTCTATTTTTAAATTCGCCTGACCTGATCCATTATCGGGATTGCCCTGTCTAAATGGCATAATCACAGCCTCCGCCGGATTTGCTTTAAATCGCGCCGGCCACTCGTTACCGACTTCACTTCGTTGAGTAATGGCCGATGCAATTTTCGGCGCTCTGAATTGTGATGCTTCCTGCACTACTACTGCTGCTTCAGGACTTGTCATATGTTTACAATTTTAAACGACAACTTAACCTCGAGCTTGACGGTTTTCGGACATAAAACTGACAATTTAGCCTCAAATGCCTGAAAAACACAAAAAGCCGATCATATTCTCGTAAAAAAGTAAATGATATTTATCACGAGGTAGCAATCAAAACAATACACTTTTTAAACCCATGATGGCTTATGCTTGAATTTGACCGAAGATTACTCAATAATAGTATAGATGGATATCCCTCTGCCCATAATTGTTTATTTTGCCGCGCTTTTTGTGCTGGGATTATTCGCGATATACCTTCAGCAGAGGCTTGCAGGCCGAAAATCATTGACCGAGATACTTAGTAAACAGAATGAGGCTATAATCGTTACAACGAGCGACTTCAGAATTATCAGTATAAATAACAAAACCAAAGCGATGCTCTCGATCAGTGCAGACTTTGACGGCAAGCGAATTGATAAGTTATTTAAAAATTTTGATAAAGACACGACTGACGGAACATTCTCAGTGTCTTATGAAAACAGCAATAAAGAAAAAATTCAAATATATCTGCGGTCAAAAAGATTTGGAGAGAGCAATAATAAAAACACAGGCATTGTATATTTTTTAGAAAGCGCTGAAGAACACGAACAAAACAATAAAAATCGGCTCGAAAAACAAAAAATCCTCACCGGCAATAAAGCGAAAATCGTGTCATTAAAAAAAGAAATTGAAGTCCAAAAAAGCGAACTTGCAGCCCACATAGATAAGCAAAGGAAAAATTTTGAAGCCGAATATGCGATTCTATCTGCTTCTATTAATAATTTGAGCGTAGGCTTTATCATGACCGATGACAAAAAAAGGGTTATTTTGTGGAATAAATTCGCGAGCAGAATTGTTCCGATACTGGATGTCAAGATTAATCTGGAAAAGAACAAGGGTCATTTGGAGCAGATATCGGATTTGCTAAATATCCAAGTTGATAAAGCAATAAAGGATAAAAAAAGTATAACTTTGACAGACATGCTTATCAACTCAAAATATTTAAATATAACGATTTCGCCAATTTTCAGCGACAGCAAGTCGGAAACGTGCCTCGGGACCGTAATAATCATAGAAGACAAACAGGAACAGCATACGCTTGAGCAATCTAAAGTAGATCTGTTCAGTATCGCGTCTCATGAATTGAGAACGCCGCTGACGGCTATATACGGCTATATTTCGCTTATTAAACAGATTTATTTCAGCGATCTAAAAGATGATGAACTGAAGCAAATTATCAATAATATTGGTGTGCTTAGTAAAAAACTCTCCATGAATATTAATACTTTTTTGGATTCTTCCAAGCTGGAGCAAGGCAAAATTGAGTTAAAGCGCGAAAAATGTGATCTTTTTATCGTAGTAAATGAAGCGATCAAGGAAACAGAAAGACTTTCGGCTGAAAAAGATTTATATCTGAAACTGGATTATCCTACTGCATCGATTACAGTTGCAGGCGATCAGCTTAGGCTTATCCAAATAATGACGGTACTCTTGAGCAACGCGATCAAATTTACCAAAGTAGGAGGAATATATGTAAAAATTACAACGGATGATGATTTTGCCAGAATCAGCATCAGAGATACGGGAATGGGAATCCCCGAAGAGAATAGAATACTATTGTTTAGTAAGTTTCAGCAAACTGTTGAAAATCTATTGACCCGCCAGGAAGGTACCGGACTAGGGCTTCACCTCGCCAAGCTTCTTGTTGAAAAAATGGGCGGAACAATTTGGCTTGAGAAGTCAGAATTAAACAAAGGATCTGAATTTATATTCACAATTCCGCTTTTTAACAAAAAAATATGAGCGAGTATTTTAATTATTTTTTAATTGCAGTTTTGACACTTACCGGAGCGGTGTTAATTTTCTTGATCTTAAAAGAACGGAAAAAGAAAACCGGAGAGCAAGCTGTCCCGAGCGGGCTAATCGAGGCAATTAATGAGCTGAGCGGCGCAAAAAGAGTAATAAGCGAGAACGAGCAAGCGGAGACAGGCTTAATAGATAAAGAAATAGAAACCAGCAATGACGCCATAAACGCACTTGAAAAAGAAAAAGAAAATTTTGAAAAATCCATAAATAATACCGCATCAAATGTAAATGTAGAGCATGCAAGACTTTTTTCGTCAATCTACAACCTAAGCCTGGGTGTTGTGATCGTAGATAAAGATAAAAATATTAGATTTCTGAATAAAACAGCTAAGATAATTTTTGAGGTAGATAAGCTCAAAAACGGTGTGAGCGTTGCAGATGTAGATAAAATTTTGGCAAATATTGATGTTGCGTCGAGACTGGATGACGCTCTGCTTAGTGCCAAATCTTTCTCTTACGAGGATGTAGAACTTGGAGATTCGCAATATGACGTATTCATATCATCAATTACCGGCGACGAGTTGAAGGATAAAGAAACCACAGGCGCGATAATTTTACTCAAAGATAAAACCGAGGAAAGACTGTTGAAGCGATCTAAGGAAAACTTTTTTATAATAGCATCGCACGAACTCAGGACTCCGCTGACGGGTATCAGAGGATATATTGAAATACTTAAAAATTATTATTTCGATAAAATAAGTGACCCGGAACTAAAAAGGATACTAAACGATATTGATGCGTCAAGCGGAAGACTCATAAATATAGTAAACGATTTTCTGGATAAAAGTAAATTTGAAGAGGATAAAATCTCGGTAAAGCTGGATATTTGCGACGTTGTGCCTATAATCAACTCCAGCATTCAGGATACACAGCTTCTGGCAAAAGAAAAAAAGCTCGGGATTACATTTGAAAATTCATTGACCAAAGCGTCGGTCCTCGGCGATAAAGATAAGATAAAGCAGGTTTTGATAAATCTTATAAGCAACAGTATTAAATACTCCGATAAAGGATCGATTAGAGTACGGCTTGAGCGAACTGAAGACGAAAAATATAAAATTTCCATATCCGACAACGGCAATGGTATTCCCGATGAGAATGTACAGTTTCTATTCAGCAAGTATCAACAGATAAACACTAAAAAGGGAGCGAATGTGATAAGTACGGGACTCGGATTATACATTTCCAAACTGCTTGCGGAGAAAATGAACGGCAATCTCAAACTTGAGCAGACAAAACTCGGCGAGGGCTCTACCTTCTCACTTTCGCTTCCCGTATATCATGATAATTCTTAAAACTGATTATTGCTTTTGTATTGATCAGTAGGTTAAACTTATTAAAATGGACAAAGTACTTTTGGTAGAAGACAATCAGTCGCTGATCGATGTTTATTCAATTACTTTTAAACATCAGAATTTTGTAATTGAAGTCGCCCGGGACGGCGAGGAGTGTCTGCAAAGAATAAAAACGATTAAACCGGATATTGTGCTTCTCGATGTTATGATGCCCAATTTGAATGGAATACAGACACTTGAGAAGCTCAAAGCTGACGAAGAGACCAAAAAAATTCCGGTTATAATGCTGTCGAATATAGTTGAGACTAATCAGGAAACCAGAGCCAAAGAACTTGGCGCGGCTGGATATTTGATCAAAAGCCACATGCTGCCGATGGAAATAGTCGCCGTAGTTAAGGATACGCTTCTCAAAAACAGGCTGCAGGCGGGCAATTAAGTATTAAGTATGATTATAAGGAGATTGCGATTAAGTAATCTACGGGGGCGTAGTTATCGGTGAAGAGAGTATTTTTTGTTAATTCATACTTGCCTATATCAATCTGCTTGTGAATGAGAGACCTGATAAACGGCTCCGGAGAATCCCGCAGGTCAATGTCTGAAAAACGGGGTTGATTCTTGAATCCTACAAAAATGAGATTTTGCTTGCGATCCGAATCCGGAAAATCGACAGTGAAAAACATGCTATGAGGGAAAGCTGTTTTGAAAGTACGCAGTTGAGACAAGGTATATGACGGGTTTATGTCAGTAGTGCTTCCTATTATATTCATTACAAAAATTCCGTCAGATGTAAGCTTCTCTTTGCTCAGCCTGAGAAATTCAAGAGTTGTCAAATGAGACGGTATTGAAAAATTGTAGGCATCGGAGAATATCAAACCATATTTTTTATCAGCTTCATTTAAAAAACGTCTTCCGTCAACAATATTATTGATAAGTCTTTCGTCGTCGGGGACTTTGAAATATTTTTTTACGATTTCAAATAATTCAGGCTCGATCTCAGCGACATCGACAATAACTTCCGCATTGTCGGACAGCAGGCTTTTGGGCACGGTATATGCTCCCCCACCGATAACCAGCGCGTTTTTGATAGCAGGATTTTGTAATTTATAGAGCGAGTAGTATTTTGTGTATTCATAAACATGATTGGAATATTTTAGAAACATAGCGCTGGATTCATCGAGATCCTGCCTCAGAAACCTGGTTTTCAAGCCGTAATAATAACCGTCATAGACCACGATCTTTCCGTAAACGCCGTCTTTGGCATATACGATATTTCCCGAACTCATGTAACTATTTAGAAAACCGAATATTACAAAAGTAACAGGTAAAAACAGGAGCGTAAAAACAATTAGTCCCGCGGTGAATCTGTAGCGCTTCCGGTTCCACAATCCAAGCACAGATAACGCGATCAAAAACACGCCTACACCGACTAGAACCCTATCGATACCGAAATTCGGGACTAAAACATAACCGCACAGCAGACTACCCGCGATACTTCCGAGCGTAGACCAGAAAAATACATCACCGGAAGTTTTACCAATTCCTTCTTTTTTGCGCTTATTCTGAAGGACTACTGCAATCGGAGACAACATCCCAAGTAAAAGCGCAGGCAAAAAAAATAACAAAAAAGTTACAACCATGGGGCCTTCACGCATAGAGAGCGACCTGCTGATTTCGGGTATTACATAGAGATTTAATAAATGGATCGCCAGAACAGCATATCCGCTGATCAGAATAAGACTATAAAATAAGGATTCGCGGGCATTTTTGTCAGCAAGTCTACCGCCTGCAAAATAGCCCAGGCTCAGAGCGAGAAGGATAATGCTGATCACACTGGAAACGGTAAAAATGGTATTTCCGAAATATACGGACAATAATCTGGTTGCTAAAATCTCAAGTATCAATACCGAGGCACCGGTCAAAAATACAACAAGTAACAAAATATATTTTGTGTATATTTTTTGGAAAACTGTTGGCACGTATTTATATTACACTTTTATTCCACGCCTGGCTATATTGACAAAAAATTTCAATTCATTTACGCTAGAAGTGGAAGAGGTTTTATGAAAAAAAGGGCTGCCCGCGCCGGATTGAAGACGGCTAAAAGTAAAAAAAGGTCGAGCGCAATAAGAAAAAAGACAGTTCTACGAGGCAGGCTTGGCGCCGGTACCTTGTATGCGGTAGTTGGACTGCTTATAGTTACGCTGGGGGCAGTGTCCATGATCGGAAACATTGTCCCATTATCTAATAAATCTCCCTTGAGCGGACAGCCGGTCATTATCTCCCCTCCGAAAATAGAAGCACAAAAAGATAATTTGCAGTTGTTTACATTTCCGGGTATTACGTATACCCCCACTCCCCTGCCGACTACTCCTCCCGGGCCAGGCTCGAGTTGGGGCGATGATAACAAAAATAAAAGCGGAGGCGGAGGCGGACAACCGGGAAGCTGTTTTATAGCAGGCACAAAGATATTAATGGCGGATCGTACCGAAAAAAATATTGAAGACATAAAGCCGGGTGACAAAATAATGAGCTATGACGGCAAAGGGCTATCCGGACAGACCGTGAAGCATATCGAAGACCCAATCAGAGACCATCATTACATTGTGAAGTTTGCTGACGGCACGGAAATCGGCATCACAGATGATCATGCAGTATTAACCGATAACGGCTGGCAGGCTATTAGTCCGGAAAACGCGAAAAATGAAAGCCCGGGACTCGCGGTTACGAAACTTGAAATCGGCGATAAAGTATTAAATAGTAGAGGTAAATACATCTCTGTATTATCGATGAAATATCTCCCAGGTGACGTACAAACATATAACCTCAAAGATGTAAGCAAATATAACAATTATTATGCCAATGGTTTCGTCGCGCACAATAAGGGCGGCGGCGGCGGAAGCAGCGGAGGCGGAAGCAGCGGCGGAACCGCAATGTAACAATAACCACATGAGCAATTTAAACCCCAAACAAAGCTTGAAGCCTATCAAAGGATCACGCGCTCCGGGCATCGGATATCTGTATGTAGCAGTGATGCTTTTTATCGCGATTATGGCAGGAACGGTACTGTCCGGCGGATTTATTCCGTTAGACCCGAACGGGCCCGGAGGACCCCCTACTCTAGCGCCGTACTGGGATGCAAACGGTGTTGATGCTCAAAGGATCATTTTTCCATCGGGGACTGTTGATCCGAGGAATAATCTACAACTGAAAACTTTCAAAGTAGATGTATGCGGATCGACGTCGGTATTTAATTTTTTGATCGATGTGTCGGGATCAATGCAGTATGATAACAAAATCGGCAAATTAAAGAGCGGTCTTCAGGCTTTTGCGAAACAATTATCTCCATCAGCTGTGGTCGGCATGCAGACATTCGCGGCGAATGTCCAAAACAGAGTGCCGATTGATTATTATAAGAATAATAAACAACAATTTATTGCCAATATTGACGGGCTGAACCCTGTCGGGTGGACAAGGCTCAGAGACGGCTTTCAATTGGCAAAGGCTGAAATGACAAACGCGATTACCAGAAATAAGTTCCCGGGTTATAAATATTACCTAATACTTCTCAGCGACGGTGTTCCCGAAACTCCGGGAGGACCAAACGATCCGCCCAGGACTTGCATGACGCCGCCCGGACCGGTCTATGAGCCTCTGCTTGCGCCTGACAATATTAGATGCTTTACGGTACAGCAGGATCCAAGGGTACCGACAAATATCGCAACAGACTTAAAGAATATAGGAGTCGAAATTTATTCGATCGGTATACTCGGCGCGTCACAACCGCAAAGCGATGGCCCTATGAGGCCGTATCTCGAAGCACTACTGCGCGACGTTGCGTCTACACCGACCGATTCGCACTATTTTGCTACAAATAATCAGGCGGTCAATCTGGAGACAATACTCAAAGGTTTAGTCAATACTATTTGCAGAGAGACTATCGGCGGCAAGGAACAGACAACGCCGAGTCCTATTAATTATCCATTCCCGACTTATCCCGATAATGCCACACATGTACCATATACCCCGCCGGGGGGAGCATTTAACTAGTGCCAAACGAAAATAATTTTTGGTATAAATATTAATTGCGAAATTTGTAATAAAACGAAATTAGGGAAGCGGGAATTTGGTGCAGAAATTTTTTATTTCTCTTGCGATCTTCGCCAGATTTTTGTTTTTCTCGATTTTGTCTTTGTATTCTTTGAGCAGCTGTTGGCGGACGACCTTGTCATCAGCGGGCAAAATACAGCCTTCGACTTCGGAAATGGCCAAATTCATCCATTTGGCGACTTTTTTCATATGAGACTCTTTCATGCCGCGAGTCGTGAGAGCCGGTGTGCCGAGCCTGACGCCGGACGCGTACAACGGAGGCATTGTGTCATATGGAACGCCGTTATAATTGAGAACTATGCCGGCTTTCTCAAGCGCCAACGCAGCTACTCTGCCATTGACTTTTTTGTTTCGCAGATCTATCAATATCAAATGATTGTCCGAGCCGCCGCTGACGAGGTCATAGCCATAATTAACCATTTCCGACGCTAGCATTTTGCTATTAGCGACAATTTGATTGCCGTATTTCTTGAAAGCTGCCGATGAGGCTTCTTTGAGCGCGACAGCTATAGCGGCTGTTTGGTTGTCGTGAGGGCCTCCCTGCAGACCGGGAATGATGGCGCTGTCAATGCGCTTTGGGAGATCGGGATTTTTTTTGAGACCTTTTTCCGTCACCATGATGAGCGCGCCTCTCGGGCCACGCAGGGTTTTGTGCGTCGTTGTAGTAATAATATGAGCGTATTGCGCGGGGCTCGGATGGGCTCCGGCGACTACTAAACCGGTTATGTGAGAAATATCGGCGAGGAGATAAGCGCCGACTTTGTCTGCGATCTTGGCAAATTTGGCAAAATCTACAACCCTAGGGTACGCTGTGAATCCGCAAACGATGATTTGGGGCTTTTCCTCAATCGCCTGTTTTTCGATAGCCTTGTAATCGAGAAATCCGTCCTTGCCCAGAATATACGGCGTGCTTTTGAAATACGTGCTGGAGAACGTACGGGCGGCACCGTGAGTCAGATGTCCGCCGAACGCAAGCGCGAGTCCCATGATCTTGTCACCGGGATTTAGCGTTGCCATATAAACTGCCGAGTTCGCAGGAGAACCGGATAAAGGCTGTGCGTTCACATAAGGCACGCCAAATAACTTTTTGGCTCTCTCAACGGCTAGAGACTCTACCCTATCGATCACATCGTTGCCCTGATAATATCTCCGGCCGGGATAACCTTCGGAATATTTGTTGGTGAGTACAGTGCCAAGAGCCTCCATGACCGCTTGTGATGTATAGTTTTCGGACGGGATCATCTCGAGAACATCACGCTGTCTTTTTTCTTCGGCTTTGATCAGGTCAAATGTTTGAGGGTCTACTCTTTTGAGATTTTTCATGTCAATTTGAGTGAAGTATATAACAAAAAAAAATTTTATACAATGGGGTTTTTTTAAGTATTTTTAGCGAGGGAATTGGAACCTGACAGTTCCAATTTTATATCTATTTATTGGCTTCGGTTTTGGAAGTTTAAACAATGTGAATTTATTTGATTCATCAGTTAGCAAGCCCTTTCGGGGTTGATTCAATTCTACATCTGCCTCATCGCTAAAATTTAGAAGTAGGCTTTGTTCAATGCCGTTTCCATCACGTCGTTGGCGATCAAAAATAGTAACACCGGCAGAAAATAATTCATTTTTTCCATTATGACGGCGCTTGATTTCTACCGGCAATCCCGCCAAAAAGTCGTCAATTTTAGCTATTGCCTGCGGCCTTAAAGTAAACAAGAGGTAACCTGCCTGGTTATCAGGATTGACATCAGTAATAAGTCTTTTATAGTCTTTTACACCGATGAAAACAGCTGTGTCTCCTACATTAATTGCTCGAACCTGATGCAAATCTTCGTAGAACCCGGTTTTCTCGCTCATAATGAGAGGATTATATATCAATTTTGTATAATGTCAAATGACGAAGATCACTTTACCCATTTTAGACTTTAATGAATTCGGCAAAGGCAAACTTGAGGCCGTTTTCTTCATGATTTTCGATCCTGATCTGTTTATATTCGCCATAAGGGGGGAAATACGCGTCTGCATTATAATTTCCCTGTACAATTGTGAGATATAATTTGTTGGCGAGTTTTTTATCGATTGCCTGAGCATATACACTCGCGCCGCCGAAGATAAAAATTTCATCCGAACCGGATGATTGTTTGGCGATGTCCAAGGCGTCTTCGAGAGAAGCGGCGATAAAATGAGGTTGGTAATTTAAGTTTTTTAGATTATCTTTGTTTGAGGTAATAACGATGTGCGTTCTATCGGGAAGCAGTCTGCCCAGTGATTCAAAGGTTTTGCGGCCCATGATAAGCGGATGACCTGTCGTCAACTCTTTCATCCGCTTCATGTCTGAGGGAATTTTGAAGAGAAGTTGATTATCCTTGCCTATCCCCCGCTTCGTGTCCATGGCGGCAATTATTGAAATAGTATCATGTATCATGTATAAAGTATAAAGTATAAAGTATAAAGTATAAAGTATAAAGTAT
>CAZLZN010000016.1:0-36826 GCA_964564035.1 uncultured Gammaproteobacteria bacterium
GCTCACATGCTCACAAATAGCAATTATCCATTTGCGTTTGATAAAAAGGCTGTGATAAGCAATAAAGAGTGGGCGTAAAATTTATTTCCAAAAATATCTCGAAAATAATTTAATTGATATTTTATTTTACTATATGAGCATATTTTTTAAATAATCAAGAAATATATAAGAATATAAAATGGATAAAAATAGCTGCATCTTTTGTTTTATACCACACGAAGAAATTTTGGAAGAAACTGAAAATTTTTATATCAAAACTGAAAAATTTCCGATAGTTAGAGGGACAATTCTTATAATTCCAAAAAAACATTTGGCTTGCTATGGCCAAATGCCTAATAATTTAGATAATGAGTTAAGTTTAATAAAAGTTAAAATTAAAACGTTTTATAAAGCAGCTTATCCGGAAGCCAAACAAATTTTTATGGAACACGGCATTGAAGGACAGACAATATTCCACGCCCATCTTCATTGCATGCCAAGTAGTTTGTTTTTGTTCGAAAATTTTAATAAAGATCTAAAAGAGTTCAGAAAAATACATGACACCAATGAGCTAAGAGTTCTTTATAAACAATGGAAATCGTATTTTTTTTATGAAGAGAAAGATACGCAATTTTTGTTCCGCGTGAAGAATTTAAGACCCGGTTATTTGCGATATATACTAGCTGTAACAGTTGGTGCTCCGGAAAAAGCCAATTGGAGAAAGCTACCGGAAAATATTTTCCAAAAAGATGTTACCGATTTAATAAAAGCTTGGATTCATTTTAACTTCAAATAGTAAATATATGTTATTAAATTTTTCTTGTATGCCATTGATTATATGTATTCAAAATCCTACCTCTAATTAATTTTTCATCATCAGATGTCATTGTTTTCCAGTCCCAGAAAGCTTCTTTTCCTTCTAAATGTTGAGCCCCTACCTTTCTTAAAAATTGTGATGGTACTTGCTTGATGCCATTTTCTACAAAGACAATACCCCTTGAGCCTTGTTTCATCATTAGGTATGGATTGTTTTTGGTGCATTCTTTTAAAATTGGTATGAGAGCACCGTCGGTTGGGAAATTTATGGTTAGTATTTGAAAATCACCTTCCATTTTTGCTTTTTTATGAGCTTTATCAATTAGTGAAGGCGAAGTTTGGCTTCTTATAGGGAGAATATGAAGGTGGGCATGATAAATTGAATTACCGCAAGCAGTTTTTTCGTCTTTATAAACCCCTGCTCCATGTTCAAACATAAAGTATTCCTTAGCATTAATTTGCTGCTTTGCAATTGAAGCCATGTGGGTTAATTGCTCTACATGACTATTCGCCATTGTGGCGAAGGAGATGAAGTGTTTCTTGGGGAATATTATAAAATGATCTTGAGTTATTGGTCCATAATCTGGACGCATGACTAAGTCAACTGATTCAAGTATAAAGGGTGCATTCGCTGTTGCTTCAGGAAATATTTTTTTATAAAGCGGATCAATTTTATTAGGTGAATTTATATTTAAACAAAGCGGACATTCTTCTTGTATCGCTTCATGATTATTTGAATGCTCACTTGCTCTAGAAATTTCTTTCTTCATATGCTGTGGGGATATATTGCAATTTTATTATAAAGCTATATTAAATACAATATTATTAGATATTTTGATAAAAGAATACAAGTTGTTATCTTAACAGCCTATATATAATTTAATATTCTTTGAATGCATAGGCTATTATTATCGAATATGATATAAAATTAAGCGTAATTATTTTAAAATCGTTTTATTTTTTACAAACCTAAGTTAGAGATTAATAATCTTTTATTTTATCAGATAGAGTGTATTCCATAATCCCTGTTTGTCCAGCTATTCCGAACCAGGTTTGAGAACGGACTTAAGCTCACGACTAAGCTTTGCTTTGTCTGTAAATCTACATAATCACCTCCATTTCCAGAAATTAGATTATGCATCTAAATATCGTGTTTATTATATGAGGTAACGAATCAGAGGTTTCGTGTTTTTCGATGAGGTATAATGCGAGATATCGATGAACAAACATATACGCCTAACCAAGAAGATTACCCTCGAAGATATTGTAAATAAAAAAATTTCCCATATAGAAGCGTATTCTTCACAAATTACAGCATGTATTATCAATCCATGTCGCGAGCTGGATTCATTAAGAGATAGAAATACGGATAATGGCATGGCGATATGGGTTTTACTTCTTACTTTTTTTGAGCCACATGGTCAGTATTTGACTGGTATTAACAGCAACGGCAAATCCAAAGATATTTTTATTGTTGGTTTTGATGAATTTAAAAAATTCATAATTCAAAAAAAACTTGTTGAGATAGATGTTAAAAATCTAGAAAGTGAAAAGTTATTTAAATTTGCACGTTCTGGGCTATTCCATTCATCTGTAATGTATAAGGATTTCTTGATTGATTGCATTAATTTTTCTAGGTATTCGATTTCACGAAACCCATTTAACGGAGGATGGTTGATAAATCCTTGGTTATTTACTGAGGATTTATCAAGATATGTAGAGTTTTATTTAAAAGAAGTAAAGGATGATGTGATAAAAAAAAGAAAATTTGAAAGTACTTTTGAGAGATTGATTTTAAACCCAATGATGAAAATGGTTAACAAATAGAATTGCCATATGGGGCTAATTAGCTCTAGGCCAGCTTGGCTTACCTAAGTAGTATCAAAAGTGTCAGTTGATATTTAAAAAAACGTTGGTAAGTCAGCGTCTTCCTGCTTTTTTAAATCGGTCTCGCGCTATAAGGATTTTAGAATAAGGATTGTTGTATTATATAATCCCCCGTTTGTCTAGCCATTACAAACCCGGTTTGGGAGGGGAAACCCGGTTTGGGAGGGGATAGCATTACTTCACTTTTTGGGCATTTGGATAAAATTAATGTCAAGGCAGGTCAGGATGTAGAGCCCAGGGATGTTATAGCTGTTCTGCCTTTGAGGTGTCGGGAGCGGAGTCATGTTCTCCACATTATTGTTAGCTGGTCAGTTAGCTCTTGGGCGGCATCAAGGCCTCTATAGATTCTTCTTCTTTTCCATCCTCTTTCAATATCGTTATCGTATCTGAAATGTTCAAAAATAGGCTCATTTCCTCCGGTCATTTCCAGGAAAGATATTGATTTAATCTCCCTTTTTAAATGATCATTTCTGTAGACTTTATTGATGATTGTTGCAAAATGATTATCCGTTTGTTCGGAGGGTGTAAAAATGACATTCATTTGTTGCGGGGATATTTTTTCGAATCGTTTATATGCTCTGATTAGATTATCTTGACCGCGTGCAATAATCCATCCTTTACACTCTGATGGTTTACCAAATTTTTTGTGAATTTGGTCCATGAAATCAAGACCCAGCTCGCTTCTTGAGCTTAATTCTTTTGTATTTGACATCGGTGTATTGTAGCATATGCTACGCTTTAGTGAATGGTTTGTTGATTAAATTGTTGAGTTTGTTTATTTTTTAAATTAATTGTTATAATGAATGCTTGATTATGACACAAGAGTTGATGGTCAGTGAAATTGTCGCGGAGAGAGTGAATAGCAGGAAGAAAAAATTGCGACTGCTTATTGATAAGAAACGCGGGATTTTAAAAGAACTTATTTTGAAGACAGAGATGCTGAGAGTCAATCTGGACATGGCTAAGCATGAGTATATGGTTCGCGTCGGGAGTTTGTTTTTGAAAGATAATCAGCTGGAGCTTGAGATAATTTGCCTCAACAACATTCTGCAATTTATGCATCAGGGGTACACTCAAGAGGAGGCGGAGCAAAAGGTTTCAAAAAATTTTTATGCTCAGAAGGCTGATTTTGAAGAAGAGCAAGAAGAAATTCTGGAAGAAGAAAACATCATAAAGAAAAGGGAAGAGAATAAGGCAGTGTCTGAGGGGGAGCTAAAGGAGGTATGGAAGCGGCTGGTATTTAAGTTTCATCCTGACCTGATACAGGACGCGGATGAGAAGCAGAAACGCGAGAGCATAATGAAGCAGATAAATCTTGCTTATCAGGAGAATGATTATGATCTGCTGGTCAAAATTGAGAATGAGAATAAAGTTACCGCGGAGCTTACTGTCGATAATTTGGAGGAATTACTGGCTTTTGTTGTCGAAGATATCAGGCAGCAGCGGATCAGTTTTTCGGAGCTTAAAAAATCCGAATGGTATGATTGGATGATCAAGATAGAGCTCGCAAAAAAGAAGTCGGTAAATATATTCGCGGATACCGAGAAGAGACTGTTGAATGATATTGTCGCGAAATTTGATTCGATCAAGAAGCTGAAATTTAAAATCGCGAATTTCAATAAAGATATTATACGTTCAGATTGACATATTGAGGGTATAATGGTTTAATAGACGAAGCTCAATACGTAATCCTTGACAACTAGCAAACTATGTGTTAGATTGCTAATTACAACTTTTTTATGGAAAAAATTGTTCCCATAATTCCAATACGCGACGGTATAATATTCCCAAGTACTGATTCTGTTTTGACCTTTGGCAGGCCAAAGAGTTTATCAGCCCTCGAGACGGCATTTCAACATGAGAGAATAGTTTGTTTCGTACTTCAAAAAAATGCCAGACTTAACGATCCGGCACCTACAGACCTGTATTCTGTCGGTACATTATCTAGGATAGAGCGCATGATCAGAACAGATGGTGAAATAAACGCGCAGGTGAGAGGTTTGGCACGCGTCAAGATACTTTCATACGAGAAACAGGATGCTTATTTTGTCGCAAAAGTAGTTGAGATCCCAGAGATAGTTGATGATACGGAAGAAATTAAGGCACTGTGCAATCATTTGACAGCCGAATTCCGCAAGGCGATGAATTACGGGAAGTCTGCGGATTTTCTACTCTTCATGAATATTATGTCCGAGAATTCGGCGCCGGAACTGTCTGATCTGATCGCCTCCGCGCTTGATCTCAAGCCCCAGGAGAGACAGGAACTTCTCGAGATGACTAATGTGAAGCAGAGACTGCAGAAATTGACTGAGCTTCTTGCGAAGGAGATAAAGATTTTGGAGTTGGAGCGGAAAATAGCCTCAAAAACACAGGAGAGATTTGAAAAGGGAGCGCGTGAAGCAATGCTACGGGAAAGGCTCAGGACAATTGAGGAAGAGCTTGGTGAAAAAGAAGAAAATTCGGAAATCAAAGTATATCTGCAGAAGATAAAGGACGCGAAAATGCCAGAGGAGGTCGAGGAGAGAGCCAGAAAAGAAGTAAATAAGCTTCAGAATATGAATCAATTTAACCCTGAAGCCGGATATATCAGAAATTATCTGGATCTTCTCGTCGCGCTTCCATGGTCAATTGAAAGCAAAGATAATGCCGATATAAAGACAGCCGAAAAAATACTCGACGAGGATCACTATGGATTGTCAAAAGCCAAAGAAAGAATAACAGAATATCTGGCAGTACATAAGCTATCGGGAAAAATGAAAGGACCGATTCTTTGTTTTGCCGGGCCGCCCGGAGTCGGAAAAACTTCTATCGGTAAATCTATCGCGCGCGCTCTGGGACGCAAGTTCGTCCGTGTGTCGCTCGGGGGTATCAGGGATGAGGCGGAAATTCGCGGACACAGAAGAACGTATGTCGGAGCTTTGCCGGGCAGGATTATTCAGGGAATTAAGGATGCTAACAGTAAAAATCCGGTATTTATGCTTGATGAGATAGATAAGGTCGGATCTGATTTCCGGGGTGATCCGTCATCGGCTTTGCTTGAGGCGCTTGATCCCGAACAGAATTCACAGTTTTCAGATCATTATCTCGAAGTGCCCTTTGATCTATCGGATGTGATGTTCATAACTACAGCTAATGTGCTGGATACAATACCTGTCGCGCTGAGGGACAGGCTTGAGATAATTACATTCGCGGGATATACGCATCAGGAGAAATTTAAGATCTCGAAAGATTTTCTGGTCAAAAAACAGCTTGAGAATCATGGTCTTAAGGAGGAAAATGTTGAACTCAAAGATGAAGCGCTTCAGTTTGTTATTCAGCATTATACCAGAGAGGCCGGAGTCCGAAATCTTGAGAGGAAAATTGCAACCGTTTTCAGAAAGGTAGCCAAGAAAGTTGCCGAGGGTGAGGCAAATCAAGTAGTAATTAAAGCAACCGATATACCGAAATATCTGGGACCGATTAAATTTACATCAACAATGATCGAAAAAGAGGATACTGTCGGGATGTCAACGGGCCTGGCCTGGACTGAGGCCGGAGGGGATATTTTGTTTATCGAAGTTGCGCTCATGCCGGGGAGAGGACAACTAATTCTGACTGGGCAATTGGGAGAAGTGATGAAGGAATCATGCCAGGCGGCATTGTCTTATATAAGATCCAGAGCCGGCAAGCTCGGGCTCAATGAGAAGTTTTACCAGAAACTCGATATACACGTGCATGTGCCGGAGGGAGCAGTACCAAAAGATGGACCGTCGGCGGGAATCGCGATCACGTCAGCTATAGCTTCTGCTTTGACCAAGATACCAATCAATAGAAAAATCGGTATGACAGGCGAGGTTACGCTCAGGGGCAGAGTGCTTGAGATTGGCGGAATAAAAGAAAAATCCATAGCCGCACATAGAGCCGGATTAAAGACTATAATTTTACCGAAAGAAAATAAAAAAGATCTGGAAGATATTCCGAAAGAGGTCCAGAATGACATGAAGTTCAAGTTTGTTTCTCACATGGATGAAGTCTTGGATCTGGCACTTATTAAACCTCTACCCAAGGCCAAGCCGGAAGGCAACGGGCATACATTTGTACATACCACAATACAATAATTTAGAATTTAAAATTCAGAATTAAGTTTTTGATTTGTTTTTCAATTCCATATAATGGCGTTTTTTATTTTCGGGGAAGTGTTCAATGGCATAGCGAAGGGCTGTGCGCGGCATGGTTGAGGCATATTTGTTTAAAAATTTTTCTTCAATATCTACCGAGCATCTTTTACCGATTTCTCTGAGCATCCAGCCGACGGCTTTTTGGATCAGGTCATGTTTGTCGTTAATCAGAATTTCCGCGATTTCCAGAGCAATGCCGGGTTTTTGAGTTTTTATAAAATAAAAAGTTGAGATCATTGATATCCGCCGTTCCCACAGGTTTTGAGATTTTGCCAATTTGAAAAGAATGTCTTTGGGTTTATCTTCAAGATGAGGTCCGACTATGTAGGGCGCTGATAGGTCTACCAAGTCCCAATTGTTTATGTATCTAATTTTATTCATATAAAGCTGATATATTATTTCCGGACGGGCGGGATACTCTCTGACGAGAGCAAGTAAAGCAAACAGCCTTACTTCATGGTAAGGACTTTCCAGCAGGCGGGAAGCCTCGGCGAGATCAATACTTTTAAATTGTTTGAGAACTGATCTGATTTGCGGAACCGATAAGCCCAGAAATTTATCTCCTTCTCCATATTGGCCTTTGCCGGTTTTGAAAAACCACGCATTGACTTTCGCGCGCTCCTGAGTGGAATTTTGTTTTAAGATTTTAATTATGTTGTTTGAGTTCATGTGGTAATTATACAAAAAATTGAAGAAAAAGGGGTATCCGGACCTAGCCGTAATATTACATATATTTTACAAATTTCTAATCAATGTAATAGAAAATGAACGTATATGATAAAAAAAGCAGCGGACAGAATTTTGTATGAGAATGATATTAAATTTGTTGTGCATTTATTTATTGAAGGGCTACTGCTGGTTTTGTTTCCGTTGTCGATTTTTTTAAGGTTTTTACTGAGATTTAAATACAGTTCTATTAAACGAAACAGCAAAACTCCTGTAGTTATTGTCGGACAATGGTTTACGCATAACGCTCTGCATTTGATTATGAAGAGCTTTTTGGAACAAAAAGGGCATCCGGTATTTTTGTTTAATTATTCAATCATGAGAGGAGGGATAGAGGACGGAGCGATAGAGCTGGAGAAATTTATTCTACAGAAAGAAATCCGAAAATGCATCCTCGTAGGGATAAGCACAGGTGCTGTGACGTCATATTTGTATGCTCAAAAGCTCAAGGGGTGGCGCAGGGTTGCGAAAATAATCAGCGTAGGAGGTCCTTTCTACGGAACGCCGTGGGCTATTTTTTACGCATTTAGTCAAACCGGGCGCGATCTACTACCAGGAAGCAAATTTATTTTGGAGATGCATAAGATGAAGAATCAGTATCCATCTAAAATCGTATCGGTTATTCCTATTTTTGATGAATTTATTCCGAAATGGAGCAGTATTTTGCCAAATTCAAGAGTTAAACAAATTGATATAGCGGGGCACAACAATCTGCATATATGGTCCAGGGACGTTTTTAAAATAATTACTCAAGAAGGAGCTATCTAATTAACGTGTCAGTAAATAATTTGATTTGAGATGTAATATAATTAACTGCCTCTTTTTTCATTTGCTCTATATCAGGGTATTCATCGGATATTAAGTCATTGTATTTATATGTGAACGATGGGGGATCTGTGTCTATGTTTTTTTCTTTGACAGGCAGATCAAGGAGTAGATTTATCGCCAGTCTGTCTTCGAGTTTGTATTTATTTAGAAATGGTTTCAGGCGGGAAAATATTTCCGGGGGAATATTGTATAGGATTATATTTTTGTATTTTGATGAATGCTTAATAAAAGGCGAGAATTTTATTTTTAAGTTGGCATAAGGCGGGCTCCAATTGAAGCCGCCGAATTCATCTGCTACAACTGTGCAGGTAATCAGGTTTGAAGCTTCAATTTCATTCAGATAAGTCATTAGCAAGGTCATTGAATTCTTGACCGTACTACCGTAGCGTATCTCGTCATCCACAAAAAGTATATTTTTGAGACTTTTCGAGTATTCCGCAAAATTTTCTTTAATATACGGCAAAAGTGCGGAGTTATCATACAGTTTTTTGTTATCATTTCCGATGAAGCGCATGATCGGCAGTTCTATTATCGGGGGCGGCATGATTTTTAGGGTCTCATAAATTTTAGCTGTTATCCAAGCTGAAGCCAGTCCTGAATTGCCTGCAGCAATGATCAGGTCAAATCTGTTTTCACGGATAAGATTTGTTATATGTATCGTGAACTTTTCCAGATAAAGGTTGGCCAAAAGTTGTAGTTCTTGATTCATAAAGCACGGTGTATAGCTCCGGTCTTTATAGTATAGTATAATTCATCTTATGAGCAGAGTTTTTTTATCCGTAGTTATACCTTGCTTTGATGAAATGGCAAATTTGCAGAAAGGTGTATTGGAGAAGGTAAAATTTTATCTGGAAAAGAAAAAATTAAATTATGAGGTTATTGTAGTTGATGACGGATCAAAAGACGGAAGTACGAAGTTTGTTGAGAATTTTGCCAAAAGCAATAAGAATTTTAAATTAATTAAGAACGTTCATTCGGGCAAAGCAGGCTCGGTGACGCGCGGAGTACTTTCTACTAAGGGAGACTATGTCTTGTTTACAGATATGGATCAGGCGACCCCTATTGAGGAACTGGATAAGCTGATGCCTTTTGTAAAAAATTACGAAGTAGTAATCGGATCCAGAAGCGGCACGAGGAAAGGGGCGCCTTGGACAAGGATGCTTATGGCAAAGGGTATGATGACGCTGAGAACGATTCTGGTCGGTTTTAAGGATATCAAGGATACACAGTGCGGCTTCAAGTTATTCAGTAAAAAGGCGGCTTATGAAATATTCGGAAAAATCAATAAACTGCACAAAGGATACAGCGCGATTGACGGCTCAAATGTGGCCGCAGGATTTGATGTGGAGCTTTTATATCTGGCCAGATTGAATAAATTCAAAATAAAAGAAGTGCCTGTTAACTGGCTTTTTGTGGAGACGCGGCGCGTTAGTCCGATAAGTGATTCAATAGAGGGTCTTAGGTCGCTGCTTATCATCAAAAAGAACGCGATGACCGGGAAGTATAGGGGACTATAGTAGGGATTAGGGGTTAGTGTTTAGAATTTTATAAATGAAAAAGATTATAATTGGGGGATATTTGGTTACACTGGTTGGTTTGTTTTTGTATTCTTTTACGCAAATAGATCTCAGCCTTACATTTTCGAGAATAGATTTTTTGAGAGAAATTGTTAAGAATTTTCAATATGTAGGGTACTTCAACAGGCCGCTCTCGGCATTTATATTTATACTCCTGATTGTTCTTCTGATAAATTTTTATCTGGGCTTGCTGATTTTGGTACATACCAAGCTTATTGATGAGAAAAATATCCAAAAATTGATATTATTAACAGCAGTTATTCTGGTTTTTTCTTACAACGCATTTTCGCATGATTTATTCAACTATATTTTTGACGCGAAGATATTAACTTATTATCAGCAAAATCCCTATGAGCATAAAGCTCTTGATTTCCCGGGGGATCCCATGCTGTCATTTATGCATTGGACACACAGGACGTATCCCTACGGGCCGTTTTGGCTTGGTTTGACCGCGCCTCTTTCCTATTTAGGATTTAATTATTTTTTGCCGACATTTGCTCTGTTTAAATTGCTTATGACATTTAGTTATTTCGGCAGTATTTATTTTATCGGAAAGATTGCCGAAAAAATTTCACCGGGACGGTATTTATTTATAATCAGTTTTTTCGCTTTTAATCCTTTGGTTATAATTGAAAGTCTGGTATCGGCTCATAATGATATTGTGATGATTTTTTTCGCGGCCGGCGCGATACATTTTTTGATGTCGAAGAAATATGTTACTTCTTATATTGCTCTTCTTTTTTCAATAGGTATTAAATTTGTAAGCGGTCTTTTAATTCCGGTATTTTTGTTAATTAATTTTTTGCAGAAGAGTGGTAAAAAAGTAAATTGGGGTTATTTTATTTTCAGTATGATAGTTTTAATGACTATTGGTGTAATTTATGTATCATCGAGAACAAATTATCAACCGTGGTATTTATTGAATATATTATTTGTCGGATCGCTATTGGCTTATCGTTATTATGTATTTTTTCCTCTTGCAGTTGTTTCTTTTGTTTCGTTATTTAATTATCTGCCGTATTTATATTTGGGTAACTGGGATCCGCCCGTACCTGAAATTATATTCTATATGAATCTGTTTTCGTATTTTGTAGCTTTGGCATTTGTGGGGGGATTTGCTTTTTATAATAAATCCAAAAAAGCTTGAATTATTAACTGTTTTGCGGGCATACATGTGCGGAAGTGATCGTGTCTAGTTATATAAATGAAATTCGAATGCTATATGAGTATTTGCTTCTGATTCTGCCGTTTATGTATAATCTTCTGGTATGGCTTTTTTCAGAAAGTATTCAGCCGCGATGCTCGCGCTTTTACTGATAATTCTCTATCTGGTAACGAGGCTAGTAAATATACTTGAATTGCCTATTTTTACCGATGAGGCTATATATATTCGTTGGGCACAGATCGCGCTCAATGATCCGGTCTGGAGATTTATATCACTAACGGACGGGAAACAGCCTTCTTTTGTATGGCTGAATATGATATTTCTCAGGTTTATTGAAGATCCGCTTTTGGCAGGCAGGCTGGTATCAACAGCGGCAGGATTATTTACGGCAACCGGAGTCTTTTTATTGACAAAGGAGCTATTTAAAAAAAGAATAATAGCTTTTATAGCAGTTATTATTTATATCTTGTTTCCGTTCGCGTTGGTTTATGACCGGATCGCTCTATATGATTCTTTGATGGCGGCTATCATGGTTTGGGCATTGTATCTGGAAATAATGCTCGCAAGATATGTGAAGCTCGATCTGGCTCTGATACTTGGCGCAGTTATCGGTGCGGGACTTCTCACAAAAAGCATAGCGCAGTTCGCGATTATACTACTGCCTTTTTCGCTTCTTGTTTTTGACTTTAGTAAAAAGGATCTGCGTAAAAGGCTGGCGCGATGGGGATTCTATGCTATGGTCGCTACATTAACAGCCGGATTGATAAATTTAATTTTGAGGCTTTCGCCATTCTACTATATTGTTGAGCAGAAAAACCATCTGTTTATTTATAAATTTGATGAATGGATCAGTAATCCGTTTGTTTCGCTGTTTAGTAATCTCAGCGCTTTTGAAGACTGGCTAGTTAGTTATGCTACTTTACCGTTTATTATTTTTGTTATTGCTTCTTTTGTGATAACCAATAAGTTCGCGAAGGAAAAAATATTGATTTATTTATGGTTCTTGATACCTCTTATAAGTACTGCGTTTTTTGGCCGGCTCGTGTACCCTCGTTTTCTGCTTTTTATGACAATTCCTTTGATAACTTTGGCAGCATATACTTTTTATAATTTAATAAATAGATTCGGGCAAGTTTGGGCAAAGGCAATGATAGCCTCTTTATTTTTCGCTATGTTTATAATTTCAGATTATTATATTATTTTTGATTTTAAAAATGCACCTATTCCGAGAGCAGATATCGGGCAGTTTTATTCCGGATGGCCATCAGGTATAGGCGTCAGGGAAAGCGTGGAGTTTTTTGAGAAAGAAGCGGAGAATAAAAAAATATTTATCGGCACGCAGGGGACATTTGGATTGTTGCCGTATGCTTTTGAAATTTATTTGAAAGATAATCCGAATATTGAAATATCAGGTTTTTGGCCGATTAAAGATACTCCGCCGGAGGAAGTTTTTAAAATAGCGGAAAGTAAAGTGGTTTATTTTGTTTTTTATCAGGAATGTCCATCCTGTAAGAATATAGGCCAGGCTCCGTCCGGCTGGCCGCTTGAAAAAGTGTTTGAAATAGAGAAGCCCGAGAAAAATAATTATTATACTGTTTATAAATTAAATAAAATTAATAATGAATAAAAGGTATTTATTTTTTATTCTGCTTTTATCCATTTTTGTATTTGCTTTTATTCTGCGCTTTTATAAATTAGGGGAAATTCCAAACGGCTTATATCAAGACGAAACAGCAATAGGTTATAACGCATATTCCATTTTAAATATAGGTAAAGATGAGTATGGCAAAGATTTTCCTTTATATTTTAAGTCCTTCGGTGATTGGAAGCTGCCCGTGTATATATATAGTACAGCGCTATCGATCAAAATTTTTGGTTTAAATGAATTTGCAGTCAGATTCCCCTCAGCCTTTTTTGGTTTTTTGACTGTCATAGTTTTTTATTTTTTTGTTAAGGATTTGTTTAAAGACAGGGGCTTAGCGCTTATTTCAGTATTTTTATTAACTATTAACCCTTGGGCTCTGCATTATAATAGAGCAACTTTTGAGGTTAGTATAGGACTGTTTTTATTTATTTTTGGCGGATATTTAATAAATAAATTTTTTAGAGAGAATAGGATGTTGTTTTTTTTCTCAGGCACATTGTTATATGTAATGGCTTTATATTCTTATAATTTGACCAGGTTACTTGCGCCGTTAATTTATTTATTATTTATTTTTTACAACAAAAAGTTATTTAAATCTGCTCCGAGGCTTGAAATTTATTTGACTTTGATTTTGGCATTTATTGCAATTTTACCTTTTATACTCACAATTTTTATGAAAGGAGGCGCTTCTTCAGCATCGGGTACTCTAATTTTTTCAAGCTCTGCAGTTTATGCGCCTCTACTCGAATTCAGATCATATACAAGTAATTTATTTTTTAATCTTGATTTAATTCTATTCAATAAGTATTTTATGCTTATTTGGCAATATTTTGTCAATATAATAACATATTTTAATGTTCCTTTCTTTTTTATAAGCGGGTCTGCTCATGGTAATCATGGTATAGGCAACGTAGGATCATTTTATGTATTTGAAATATTTACTATAATTATCGGTTCATATTTTTTATTAAAGTCAAAAGATAATGGGAAAAATGTAATATTTCTATGGATCTTAATCGTAATCCTGGTTGCTTCATTGACGAGAGATGTTCCACATGCCACGCGAAGTTATTTTATGTTAGCGCCTTTAATAATAATATCGGCTGCTGGGTTTATGAAGTTATTTAATGCAATTAATAAGCTTAATAATAAAGTTTATAAATATCTTTTTACTTTAATTATAATATTTATTTTTTCATATAATATTTTTTATTATTTATCTTCCTATTACTTAAGGTTTCCAATTTATTATGCAAAGCAGTGGAACAGCGCAGATAAAGAGCTGTCAATTTATATAAATAAAAATAAGAAAAAGTATAATAAAATTATAATTGATGAACAATCAGATTTTAAATATACGTCTTACTTGTTTTATACTTCTTATTCGCCATCCGATTTTTTAAAAACAGTTAAGAGAACGAAGGATGATAGCGAAGGCTTTGTAAAAGTGTTGTCATTCGGTAAGTTTGAATTCAGAAAGATTGATTGGTCTGTAGAATCTCAGTACCCCGGCCAATTAATCGTATTTTCGGCAAAGCATAAACCTGAAGGTATACCTGAAATACTTAGACTAAATTATCCGCAAAGACCTGTTGTGATATCGGAGAAAGAAAAATTATACCAGTTTCCTGTTGAGGAGGGTGCTTATGTACTTGTTGAAACGAAATAGTATTTTATTTTTTTTACTGCTGATTTTTGTATTTCCGGCCATTATATATCTATTTAGCAGCGGCTTTTTTGTGACTGATGATGGAGATTGGATGATAATCAGGTTTTCTGCATTTTATTCAGCTTTTAAGGACGGGCAGATACCGGTCAGGTTTTTGCATTCGTTAAATAATGGATACGGGTATCCGGTGCCTACTTTTTTGTACCCCGGATTTATGTATTTTGGATTGCCTATTCAAATAATTACTTCAAATTTTGTTTTGACTATAAAAACTATTTTATTTTTAAGCATTATCGGATCAGTATTTTTTACTTTTTTTTGGCTGAGGAAATATTTTTCAGTTCCGGCCAGTTTTGCGGGGGCTGTGCTTTGCACTTATCTGCCTTATAGATTGTATGATCTATATACCAGAGGATCTGTCGGGGAATTATTCGCGCTGGCTTGGGTGCCTTTTGTCTTGTGGATGATAGAGCGAAGGAGTTATTTTTGGACAGCGATAGGAGTATGCATGCTCATAATCTCGCACAATACAATGGCAGTGCTATTTTTGCCGTTGATTATTGGATATATTTTAATAGGATTTTATGGCAAAAAAGAGAACAGGGGAAAATATCCGACTAAAAATGTTGTACCAATTTTATTAGGAGTCGGATTATCTTCATTTTTTATAATTCCGGCTCTCTCTGAATTGAGGTATACGCAATTCGCGAACGTGCAGGTCTCAGATCCGTTAAAGTATTTTGCGGCAGTGGAGGTAACCGGATTTATAAGCTATTTGATCATAAGCGCCGCGATAGTAGTATATTTGCGCAGAAAAATAATTCAATCGAATCAGAAATTTTTATTTTTATATTTTTTTGTATTAAGTGTTCTAGCTGTAAATTTCAGCAGTCCCGCCAGTGCGTTTTTTTGGGAAATTATTCCGTCATCGTGGATACAGTTTCCTTTTAGATTGCTGTCGGTACTGCTTGTTGCTGTTCCGTTTTTAACTGCTTTTTTGATAGACAGGCTGAAGAAAACGGGTAAATTATTTATAATATTTATAATTACTGTCGTAGGAGTGATGTCTGCTTTGCCGTTTATATCACCCAAGGATTTTTTTGTAAAAGACGACAGCTATTATTTTACTAACCAGGCCACAACGACTGTCAGAGATGAGTATATGCCGTTATGGGTCAAGGAAAAGGCGTTTAAATCGTCTGATGAAAAGATCGAGGTTTTATCCGGACAGGCAGTTATAAAAAATGTTTTTTATAATAATTCTAAAATCACATTTGAAGCCATTTCTCAAGACGATGCAGTAATTCGTGTAAATACGCTTTTTTGGCCGGGGTGGAGAGCAACCGTTGATGGAGAGCCTATCAGTATTAATTATGATAATGATAAGGGAGTGATGGATTTGAGGTTAGATCAGGGAGTAAGCAAAGTTGAAATTAATTTTGGCGAGACTCCACTTAGATTAGTTGCAAATTTAATTTCTATAATGAGTTTTGTTTTACTCACATATTATACCAGGCGTAAAGGATTTAATAGATAAGGCTTTTGCAAAATAAATTGATTTATCTAAAGATTGCTTCCCCCGCTAATCGGGGTCACAGTGGCAATTGTGCGAAGGCGGTATCGGTTTAGTTCTGTAAAAAATAGAAGTATAATTGAGGAAGATACATATATGGATTTTATAAAAAAATATTGGGGCTTGTTTGTAATTTTGCTGATTTGTTATGCGGCAGTCAGGAGTGTGTTTTTGGATGGATTTTTTCCGGTTCACGATGATGTACAGCCGACACGAATATTTCAGATGGCAAAATCTATAATGGACGGCATGTTTCCCGTGAGATGGGTCAATGATTTGGGATTTGGGTACGGTTATCCGATTTTTAATTTTTATGCACCACTGCCATATTATTTAGGCGCACTATTTTATTTTTTGGGTTTTGATGCTATTAATTCCGCAAAAATAATGTTTGCTATACCTGTATTTTTGGCTGGAATCGGGATGTATTTGTTTGTCAGAGCCTTCCTGGGTCAATTGCCAGCTATGCTATCCGCGGCCGTATTTGTTCTTTTTCCGTATTTCGCGCTGAATATTTTTGTCAGAGGGGCGGTAGGCGAATACTATGCGTATTCTTTTTTGCCGTTTATATTTTGGGGATTATTCAGAATATATTATTTGGCAAACAGCCGTGCGGAATCAAAAAAAAGCAATATTGATAGACATGCAACCTTATTTGAATCTCTCTATATTCGACCGGCTGCTATCAGCATAATATTTTTGAGCTTTTTAATTATTTCACATAATTTGAGCGCTTATATGTTATTTATTTTCTTATTATTTTATTTTGCTATCGCTTTCTTTTATGTAAAAAATAAAATGTTGTTGATTATAAATTTCGGGACTATTTTGTTAATTTCATTTTTGATCACTTCTTTTTATACACTTCCGGCAATGTTTGAAATAAAATTTACGGATGTCAGTTCACAGCTTGCGGGAAATTTTGATTTTTCCAAGCACTATGTATGTCCATTGCAATGGTGGGATAGCCCATGGGGTTTTGCCGGTTCATCCGAGGGATGTGTGGAGGACGGTATTAGTTTCCGCCTGGGTAAGTCAAATATAATTTTCGCGCTTTTAGGAATAGCGGCATTTATTTTATTTTCCATAAGTCGCGGAGGCAATAAAAAAAATTTTATGTTTTTTTATGCATTAGCAGTTTTGGCTATATCGCTGTTTATGATGACTGAATATTCGAAGGTTGTCTGGTCATATCTTCCCGGCATTGATTTTTTGCAATTTCCGTGGAGATTTTTGAATTTTGCAGGTTTTGCTATCGCAGTGCTGAGCGGTTATTTTGTATACGCTATTATTAATAAAAATAGAAGTATAGGTACGATAATTTTGATAGCTGCGGTATTGTCGACTGTGTATTTTAATTTAAAATTATTTCAGCCGCAAACTTATCTGAACAGCGGCGCTGATCATTATATAAATATCGAGAGTATCGTTTTTTTACATTCAAAATTGACCAATGAATATATGCCGCCGAATTTTGAAAGACCGAAAAATAAAAGTGAAGTTCCTAATAAGCCTATTGAAGTTATTTCCGGTATGGGCAGTGTTGAGGTTATAGAGAATAGGACCGGAAAGGTTAGCGCCAATGTCGAAATGAAACAGGAGGGGAGTTTAAGAATTAACAAGGCATTTTTTCCCGCCTGGAAGCTGTTTTCAAACCGGACGGAGCTAAAGCTTATAGAAGATGAGCGGGGAATGACAGCGATGCTTGATAAAGGAAATCATTATATAAGTTTGGAATTTGTACCAACCCCTATTCATTTGCTTGGAAACGGCTTGTCAATATCTGGAATTATTGTACTGCTTGCTGTTATAATCAAATCCGGGAAAAATAAATATTATGGCCAAGAAAATTAGTGAATTATCGATTTTTTTTCCGTTCTGGAACGAGGAAAAAAATATTGAAACAGTTATTAAAAGAACGATTCCTGTAGCTCAGGATATTGCCGCCAGATGGGAAATAATCATGGTTGATGACGGGTCCTCGGATAAAACTCTTTCAATCGCCAGAAAACTGGCCGCGAAGAATAAGAATTTGAGAGTAATAACTCATTTTCCAAACAGAGGATACGGCGCTGCTTTGAAGGCCGGTTTTGATAATTCGAGTTATAAATATATAGTATTTAATGACGGTGACGGGCAGTTTGAATTCAGTGAAGTCGAGAAATTCATTGAATTAATACATCAGGCCGACATGGTAATCGGATTCAGAAAAAAGCGGAATGACCCGAATCTATTTAAAAGGCTACTCCTGATGAATTTATTAAAGATATGGGATTTTGTTTTGTTCAGGTTTTATTTTAGGGATATTGATTGCGGGTTTAAGATGTTTACCCGTGAGGCGCTGGAAAAAATCGGGCCGCTCCGTTCAGAAGGAGCCATGATAACGACCGAGCTTCTCGCGAAAGCTAAAAAGAAAAAACTGCGTATCAAAGAAACAGGCGTTGATCATTTTCCTCGAAAATTCGGCCATCAGACCGGAGCAAATTTCCCTGTGGTGCTGCGTGCAGTTTTAGAAAGCTTCCAACTGTGGTACGATTTACATTATGGAAGAACTTGATGTACTGCAGTTGGGCAGGAAGTCGCTTCATGGAATAATTGCTTTGATATCCAGGCAGTTCGTGCTTCAAGTCATTTCAATTGCAGCGTTTTTAATCATATCGAGTGTGCTCCTGCCGTCTGATATCGGAATATTCACTGCTGTAATAGCTATGCAGAGAGTGGTCGGCTTTTTTACGGATTTCGGATTGGGCGCCGCTTTAATTCAGAAAAAAGATAAATTGACACAAGGAGATCTGAAAACCAGTTTTACAATACAAGCGGGGATAACTTTGCTTATATTTGTATTGGTATTGCTGACCGGAGATATTATAAGCAATTACTTCGAATTATCGGAACAAGGCAAAGGCTTACTTATAGCGCTTGTTTTCGTAATTTTTGTTTCTTCTTTTAAGACTATACCTTCGATACTTTTGGAGCGCAAGATACAGTTTCAAAAACTGATCATACCCCAGATTGCCGAGTCGCTGGTGTTTAATGTTCTGCTCGTGGTATTGGTGCTGAACGGTTTTCGTGTCAGCAGTTATACCTATGCTTTTTTGGCTTCGGCTCTGATAGGGCTCCCGATTTATTATTTGATATCACCATGGAAGCCGGAAATAGGTATCGATAGAGCATCGCTTAAGCATTTGGTCTTTGGTATTCAATTTCAGGCGAAAAATATCCTGGCGACGATCAAGGATGATCTATTGACCGTAATACTTATAAAGTTTTTGACTTTTACCCAAATCGGTTATATAGGGTTTGCTCAAAGAATTTCATTTCTTAGTTACAGGTATATAGTTGACAGCGTTACAAAAGTGACTTTTGCTTCTTATTCCAGACTTCAAGAAGATAAGGAATTGATGAAAAAAGCTATTGAGAAATCGCTATTTTATATAGGCAGTGCTATGTTTCCACTAATTGCGGGGACAGTGATTATAATTCCATACGTAATTGATTATTTTCCGAAATGGGATAATAAATGGGAGCCGGCGCTGATCAGTATTATATTTTTTTCTCTGAATGCGGGTATATCTTCATTGTCGGCAATATTAGTTAATGCTCTTGACGCGACCGGCAGAGTTAAAACAACCCTCAGATTGATGGTTATATGGACAAGTCTCACCTGGATTTTGACTCCGGTTTTTATAGTATATTTCGGCTATAACGGCGTGGCGGCTGCGTCTTTTTTGATCACTTTGACAATAGGCTATACAATTTATTTAGTGAAAAGATTTATACAATTTAATTTTATAAGTAGCATTATCAAACCGTTTTCAGCTACAATGGTCATGGCGGCTGTTGCTTTTATAGCTTCCAGGCTGTATGTGAGCGATGTTATCAGCCTTGCTCTGGTAGCGGCTGGAGCAGGCGTAATATATTTGGGTTTGTACTATATGATAGCCAAAAAAGAGCTGATAGAACTCAGGAATATAATATTTAGAAAATATGCGTAAAAATATTCGAATTTCGGCAGTTATTTCGGCTTATAATGAAGAGAAAAAGATTGCAAGATGTCTGGATTCACTCAGTTGGACTGATGAGATAATTTTTGTAGATAATTCTTCTACAGATTCGACTGTGAAAATAGCGCAAAAGTATACCGATAAAATATATTCCCAAAAAAATGATCCTGCCAATATTGATCTCCAAAAAAACACGGCAATAGATAAGGCGACGGGGGATTGGGTGCTTTTGATTGACGCCGACGAGGTGGTAAGCGCGGAGCTGGCCGATGAAATAAAAAAGATAGATTTTGGAAATATGGCTGACTCTATAAACAGTTTTTTTATACCGCGAAAAAATATAATTTTTGGAAAATGGATAGAGTACACGGGATGGTATCCGGACCGGCAGATAAGATTATTTAAAAAAGGATATGGGCGTTATGATAAAAAGCATTATCATGAGATGATCACTGTCAACGGAACAACCGGCTTTTTGAGCGAGCATATTATTCATTATAATTATGAAACGATCGGACAATTTTTGTATAAACATCTTTTTTTGTATGCTCCAAACGAAGCGGAGGAAATGATAAGGCGGGGATTTGAATTTGATTGGAAGGGTGTAATCAGAATGCCAATGAGTGAATTCTTGAGCCGTTATTTTGCCCGGGAAGGATATAGAGACGGGTTTCATGGCCTGGTTCTTTCTGTGCTTATGGCTTTTTATCATGCGGTGATATTTTTGCATATTTGGGAGAAAGAAAAGTTCGATGAACAAAAAGGCCAAAATGTATTGGAGGGATTTGAAGAGGAGATGAAAAAATCAGGTAAGGAAATTAAATATTGGCTAAATGCGGGACGGGTAAATTCAGAAAAAAGTTTTTTCAGGAAATATGCGAGGAAAATCAGAAATAAAATATCGATATGAAAAAAATTGGTATTGTAACAGTCAATTATAATTCGGAGCGTGAAACGATGGATTTACTTAAGTCGCTCGAGAGGATAGATAGAAAAAATCTGGATATAAAAATTTTTATCGTAGATAATGCATCGAAAAAAGTGCTTAAAGCAGATAAGGATAAAGTTGAGGTCATCAGATCCGAAGTTAACACGGGATTTGCCGGAGGTTACAATATGGGTATCAGAAAGGCGCTTGCTGCAGGGTCGGATTATGTATTGATCATAAATAATGATACGAAAGTTTATTCGGATATGATCGCGCGTTTATTGAAATGCGCGGAAAAATATCCGGACGCCGGGGCTGTAGTTCCAAAGATTTATTTTGCCAAAGGTCATGAGTATCATAAAACACGCTATAAAGCCGATGAGATCGGCAAAGTGATCTGGTATGCGGGCGGATATACCGATTGGAGAAATGTGAAAAGTATACACAGGGGAGTAGATGAAGTGGATCGAGGGCAATATGATACGGAAGAACCGGTTGAATTCGCGACGGGATGTTGTATTTTGTTCAAAAAAGAGGTTTTGGAAAAGGCCGGATTATTTGATGAGAGGTATTTTTTGTATTATGAAGATGCGGATTTGAGTGAGAGAATTAAAAAAGCAGGCTACAAAATTTTTTATGCTCCGCAGGCATGTCTGATACATGTAAATGCAGCTTCGTCGGGAGGACCGGGTAACACACTGCATGATTATTTTTTGACGCGGAACCAAATGCTTTTTGGGATGACTTACGCGCCTTTGCGGACAAAAATTGCCTTGATCAGGCAAGGAATAAGATTGTTTTTGACCGGACGGAGGTTTCAAAAAAAGGGCATAAGAGATTATTTCGCGGGAAAATTCGGGAAAGGCACTTATTTTAATGGGTAAAATATCAGCAATCATTTTGGCGAAAAACGCAGAAGATCAAATATCCGATTGTATCGAGTCTGTGAGTTTTTGCGATGAAATTCTGGTAATTGACGATAATTCTTCAGACAGGACAGTCGATTTATCAAGAAAAATGGGAGCCCGCGTCGAGGAGTATAGGCAAAGCGAAAATAATTTTGCGGAGCGGCGCAATTTTGGTTTGAAAAGAGCAAGATACAGCTGGGTTTTTTATATAGACTCAGATGAACGGATGACAAAGGAATTACAGAAGTCTATAAAGTCCGTATTAAATCAAAAGAGCGTTGAATTTAATTCATATAAGATACAGCGCAAGAATTTTTATTTTGGTAATCATGAATGGCCGCAGGGCGAAGTTTTTACGAGGCTTTTTTATAAACCCGAATTTAAAGGGTGGACCGGGAAACTTCATGAGTCGCCGGTAATCTCCGGAGACGCGGGAGAGCTTGAGGGATATTTACTGCATTATACACATAGAGATCTGTTTACTATGGTTCAGAAAACGCTGGAGTGGTCCAAGATCGAGGCCGAGCTAAGATATGGCGCGGGACATCCTCAAATGACATGGTGGAGGTTTCCGAGAGTTATGTTTACGGCTTTTTATGATTCGTATGTTCGTCAAAGAGGTTACAAGGCCGGTACGGCCGGAGTTGTGGAGAGTATTTACCAGGCGTTTAGTATTTTTATCACTTACGCGAGGCTGTGGGAAATGCAAATCAAAAATCAATCCGTTCGGCAAGCTCAGGATAAAAAATCAATCCATTCGGCAAGCTCAGAATAAAAGATTAAAACTGATACTGTTAGCTGCTGAATATAATATTTTCATGCACTTTTTCTTTCGGGTATAGGATACCTGTTTTTTTCAAGTTTTTTAAGTTTTGAAGATAATTAAAACCCAAATCGCGTAATTGCAATACAGCTTTTGTTATGCCTTCCGCTTCAATAATTAATCCAAATTTTGGGGCACTCAATAAATTTTTGGGACTCATTATAGGGTATCTCAATATGTAATTAGCAGGATGAACCAGATGTTGAGCCAGATATTCAACCGGTGCGGCAATAAAATAGATATCAGGATTGCTTCTTCTGCGCAGGGCAATTTCAAATTCCATATATGAATTAATTATTCCGTATTGCCAGAGCTGATTCGCGACCTCAATCGGGGCATGGGTGTCTCCTGTTTTAAACTGTGCTTCAGGCATATCTAAAGCTTCATTTAAAATGACTTTTTTTATTTCCTTATTTCTTCTTTCAATAGCGCTCATTCTGAGCGGAGTATATCAATTTTGCGTGATTGCTTCAAGTAGGATGAATCTGTTTCTTTTTGTTAATTTTTTTATATAAACTATCAGATTTGCTTTTGCTTGTCAGCTCCGTAATGACGCGTATAATGTTATTAACATAAATTTGCTTGGCAACTGCGCAATAAGTGTAGTAAGATTATAATCATCAAATATATATGGCCAGAATGATTAAAAAATATTGGGCAGTAAGTTTAGTAATAATTGCCTGGGGGGTTTTTGCTTTTCCATATATTTTCCAAAATAAAACTCCTTATCCGGCTGCATTCCAGAACACCTTTTTTTCGCCGTGGAGCGATTACCCGGAGTTTTCTATGCCTGTCAAAAATAACGCGTTGTCTGACGTGGTAACACAAATATATCCGTGGAAAAAATATACAATTGAAGAATTGAAAAAGGGTTCAATACCCTGGTGGAATCCTTATAGTTTCTCCGGAACTCTCCACGCAGGCAATTTTCAGTCGGCGGTTTTTTCACCTTTTAATATTTTATTTTTTATCATGCCGTTTATTGACGCATGGACTGCGCTTATAGTTATTCAGCCTCTTTTAGGCGGAATTTTTATGTATTTGTTTTTAAAAAGTTTGAGAATTTCGAACTTTGGAACTGTTGTCGGCAGCGGATCTTTTATGTTTTGCGGCTTTATGGTTGTTTGGATGCCTTACGGGACTATGTCGATGGCGATATTATTTTTACCGCTTGCTCTTTTCGCGGTCGAAAAATATTTAATAAATAAAAACTTTTTTTGTCTTCTACTGCTCGCGTTAACTATTCCGCTTTCTTTTTTCTCAGGTCATATTCAGACAAGTTTTTATTTTCTTGTAACGATAATTTTGTACGGATTATACAGGTCGTATACTTCCAATAAATTAAGTTATTTGCCGCTCCTGATGCTTGGCGTCATATCGGGTTTGTCTATATCTATGCTGCAAATTTTTCCGACATGGGAAATTTATTTGTTATCGGCAAGGGCGATTGAGGGGTATTTGGGGGGGGCAATTCCGCTGCAGTACTTAATTACTATAATCGCGCCTGATTTTTATGGTAATCCTGTTACGAGAAACGAATGGGTGGGGCATTATGCAGAATGGGCCGGTTTCGCAGGCACGGTGACTGTTTTTTTGTGTATGTTTTCGTATTATGCAAAAAGCCGGGTACTGCCGGTTTTTTTTGCGATGCTCGGCGGCGGGGCATTAGTGCTGGCCATTGATACTCCGCTTCAATCGATTATTGTAAACTCCGGAATACCTATTTTGTCAAACAGTATTCCGTCCAGAATAATTGTAATATTTAGTTTCTCTGTCTCTGTTTTGGGCGCAATCGGTGCAGAGGTATTTAAAAAATATTTGGAGGATAGACGATACAGGAAAATTATTGCCCCTCTGGCGTTTTATATTTTGTTTATTCTCGCGGTTTGGATTGTTCTAATTTTGCGCATTATGCCGGAGGATAAGTCTATTACGGCGGCCAGGAATTTTGCCGTACCTACAGCATTTGTATTTATTCTCGCGGTAATAATTGCCGCGTCTGTATTTTTTAAAAAGAAAACATTTAAGCATATAGCGCTATATGCTTTGGTAGCATTAAATTTTGCAGGGGGTTTGATGTTTGCTATAAAATGGATGCCTTATGATTCGAAAGAGTATCTCTCTCCTCAATTACCTGTAATAAAAGCCATGCAGGACAATTTGGACGGAGGCCGGGTATTCGGAAAGATCGGATCATACGTTGATTCAAATTATAAGTTGCCGTCAATCGAAGGATATGATCCTCTATATATTAGAAGATATGGTGAATTTATTGAAAGCGCGAAAAACGGCGAGCCTGCGCCCGCAGTCAGGTCTCTGGCGATCCTTGATAAAAATGCTAAGTATGCAGACCGGGTTTTGGATCTTCTGGGCGTGACTGTAATATATCATGTAATTGGCGACACTAATAAATCCTGGGCGTTTCCGGTTTGGGATGAGAAATATTTTGGTAAATACGAAATAGTATTTAGCGATGAGCGTTTTCAGGTCTACAAAAATAAAGAGGCCTTGCCGCGAGCTAAAATGTTTTATGAATATGAACTAGTTCAGAGAGACGCGGATATTATTAAAAGATTTTATGAAGAAGATTTTGATTTTAGGAATGTATTGATTTTGGAGAAAGAAATAAACAATAAGCGACTAGTGAAAAGCAATAAGCGACGAGGAACAGGTAGTAATAGGCTAGAAAATGTAAAGATTGTGAATTATTCGCCTTCAAAAGTAATAATTGAAGTTGATACCAAAGAAGAGGGGCTGATGTTTTTGTCAGATAATTGGTATCCAAAGTGGAAAGCTAAGGTAAATGGTATTGAAGCTGAAATTTACCGCGCGGACTATACGTTCAGAGCTGTTGAGGTGCCAAGCGGGAAATCAGTAGTTGAGTTTTATTTTGATCCTTTTAAGATTATCCACCTTCGCGAAAAATTTTGAAGTCCATCGGTATTTCGGGATAGTGAGCGTAATAATATAATAAGAGCCGGGATTAATGTTGTGAATATTTCCGCTACGGAGGGATTTATGCCTGATGGCAAGCAGGTAGCTTCCGAATAATGTTTACGAAGATATTCAGGATGCCCGATAGAAGAGCTTCATTTAGTTTTGGTGAAGAAAGCGTTTCTGAGCCAGAGCTTGATTTCCTGTATGGTAAGTTTCTTTTTGGAGAAATAAAATAAATAAACTATTTCAGCAACTCCGAATGTATTTATGATAAGGAGGGCAATAAACCAATTTCTCTGGCCCTGGCGGCTTGATCTCCAAAGCGCGATACCTTTCCAAAACAGAGACCAGAAGAAGAGAATGTATAATAGCCAAACCGGTATGCCGGGAAAATTCATACAGCCTCATATTATCATGAATTCGGCTTGATATGCAAGAGGAAAAAAAATTGATAAAATAAATATATGAAAATCGGAGTTTTTGACCCTTACCTCAATACGATGAGCGGCGGAGAGAAATATATGCTTGGTATTGCAGGTTGTTTGTCAGATAAGCATAAGACGGATGTTTTATGGGGCGATAGCGGGATCAAGCAGAAAGCGTTGGATAAATTGAACATTGATCTAAAGAGTGTCGGCATTGTTCCTAATTTTCTTTCTACAAAAGTAAATATTTTTGAGAGGCTTATAGAAAGCCATAAATACGATCTTTTGATAATTTTGAGCGACGGCAGTATACCTATGAGTTTCTCGAAAAAAACTTATCTGCATTTTCAGCATCCGGTTGAGTGGGTAGAGCCTGATATGAAAACGAAGCTGAAATTAGCCAGAATTGATAAGATCATCTGTAATTCATATTTTACAAAATATTTTATTGATAGAAAATTTGGAGTTGAAAGTACGGTGCTTTATCCGCCATGCATCTCGCTTGAGGAAATTAAAATGAATTCACTATCGGCAGTAAAATCAAAAAAAAATATAATTCTTACAGTCGGCAGGTTAAGTCCTGACTCAAAATACACAGATATTAAAAAAATTAAAGTATTAATCGAAACATTTAAGTCTATGGTTGATGAGGGGCTCAGGAATTGGGAATTGAGGGCGGCTGTGAGTTTTTTAGACGAAAATACAGCTTTGGCGGATGAAATTGAAGAATTAGCAGTCAATTATCCAGTTAAGATAATCAGAAATTGCGAATATGAAGAGCTTAAAAAACTTTATAAGTCAGCCAAAATTTACTGGCATGCTGCCGGTTATGGTGTTGATCTGAGCAGGTATCCAGAAAAAGCCGAGCATTTTGGTATAACTATAGTTGAGGCGATTTCATGGGGCGCACTGCCGGTGGTGTTTAACGGGGGAGGACTGCCTGAGATAGTTGATGACCGGATCACCGGATATTTATGGGACGATATTGAGGAGTTGAAAAAAAATACAAAAAAAATCATGCTAGATGACGCTCTGCGGATTGAAATGAATAAATTGGGGGCAAAAAAGGTTGAGAATTTTACGTATGAAAATTTTTGCAAAAGATTGAGTCAGTTAATTTGATGAAGAAGATTCTTAAATATATTCCGGTTGTTTTGCTTTGCTTATCGGCAGTTGTTTTTTTCCATCCGTTTTTTATTAACAACAAATTACCAATACCCGCGGATACCATCGCCGGGCTTTATCATCCATTCAGAGATTTATACGCAGATAAGTTTCCAAACGGATTGCCTTACAAAAACAGCCTGATCACAGATCCGGTCAGACAGCAATTTCCGTGGAAGTATATAGCTATCGATTTTGTAAAACATTCAACTTTTCCGCTTTGGAATCCTTATAATTTTGCGGGCACGCCGCTTATTGCTAATTTTCAGACCGGATTTTATTATCCGCTTAATATGCTTTTTGCAATACGCGATTTTGCCTATATGTGGGGGATATTTATTTTTTTACAGCCGCTGTTGGCGTCGGTTTTTATGTACTTGTATCTCCGAAATTTGAGCCTGGATTATTGGAGTTCAATGCTTGGGGGTTTTGTTTTTGCATTCAGCGGTTTCATGGTTTCATGGATGGAGTGGGGGAATATCGGACATACAAGCCTATGGCTTCCTTTGATTCTCTTCGGAATTGATAAAGTTTTTTTAGAATTTAGGGAAAATTCAAAATTCAAAAATCAAAATGCAAAGTTAAAATTTAAAATACCGAAATTTGTGTGGAGTGTAGTAATTTTATTTTCTTTGGTTTCTGCGTTTTTTGCGGGGCATTTGCAGATATTTGTTTATCTTTATATTATATCGACTGTTTATTTTATCTCAAGATGGCTGCAGTATGGAAAAAAACTAAATATATTAATTTTATCCTTAATACTTAATACTTTATTCTTGATACTAACAAGTGTGCAGTGGATGCCGACTATGCAATTTATACAGCAGAGCGGCAGGGATATTGATCAGGGTTATCAAACCGCAGAGGGCTGGTTTTTGCCCGTACAGCATTTGGCGCAGTTTGTTGCTCCTGATTTTTTCGGGAATCCGGCGACGCTTAATTATTGGGGAGTATGGAACTATGGAGAATTTATTGGTTATATAGGTATTTTACCGCTTATTTTGGCTCTTTACGCTATGTTTTTCAGGTTTGACCGGAAAACTATGTTTTTCGGAACGGTCTTTTTTGTGTCGATTATTTTTGCTCTTCCGACTTGGTTTGGTCAATTGCCGTATGTTTTGGGCATTCCTTTTTTTAGTACAGCACAGCCGAGCAGGCTGATTTTTGCGGCAGTTTTTGCGCTTGCGGTTTTAAGCGCTTTGGGGCTCGATAATTTTGTGAAGAGCAATATGAAGCAAAAGATTTTTTTCACGTTGATTTTTATACTAATAGTATTAGGTTCTTTGTGGTTAATTGCCAATAATTCTCAAAATTTAACAGATAATGAATTTTTGCAAAATTTTTCCGTTGCACGCAGTAATTTGATTTTGCCGACAATAATATTCGCGGCAGTCGCGATGCTTTTGACGGTATATGTATTGGTAAAATTGAAAACAGCCAGAAATATTATTATTGCGGTTCTGTTACTTTTGACGGCATTTGATCTTTTTCGCTCTGCATATAAATTTCTGCCTTTTACACAAAAAGAGTATTTGTATCCCGAGACAAATTCTATTTATTTCGCGAGAAAATTTGCAGGCCTGAACAGGGTTATGGCAGTTGATGACAGGATCCTCCCGCCAAATTTTTCAATCATGTATTATACGATGACGGTTGACGGGTATGATCCGCTATATCTGAGGCGCTACGCGGAGCTAATCGCGGCGAGTGAGCGGGGGAAGCCGGATATTTCTCCTCCATTTGGATTTAATCGTATAATCACTCCGAAAAAATATGATTCAAGAATTATTGATCTACTGGGCGTTAAGTATGTTTTTAGTCTTGATGAAATAAAGTCCGAAAAACTGGTTAAGGTATTGGAAGAGGGTAAAACTAAGGTATTCGAGAATCTCAATGTGTATAACAGGGCGTTTTTTGCCGAAGAGGTAATACCTGCAAATAGCAAACAAGACGCAATAAATAAAATGTTTGATAAAAATTTAGATTTGAGGAAAATAGCGATTGTTGAGGGGTGGGGGCGTGAAAAAGCGGTATTTGATACAGGAGCGGCAAGAGCCGATATAGCAGCATATAAGAGTAACAGGGTTTCCATAAATACAAATAATAGTAGAAAAGGTTTTTTGATTTTGACAGATAGTTATTATCCAGCATGGAAGGCTTATGTGTGCGATCGAAATGGTAGAGATTGTAATGAAACAAAAATATATATTACGGATTATAATTTCCGGGGTGTAGAGGTTCCGGCCGGCCGGAAAACTGTTGTTTTTGAGATGGGTTTATTTTAAAAATATGAAAATCAGTATTGTAATACCAAATTATAACGGGGAAGCGATTATGAAAAAAAATCTTCCGGCTGTTTTTGAGGCAGTACGAGATCATAAAAACGGTGAAGTTGAAATAATAATTACGGATGATCCGTCGAGCGATAATTCAAGAGAGGTGATTGAGGATTTTGCTTTGCGGTTTGGAAAGGATAGTATAAAAATCAAAACATTATTTAATACAGATAAAAGTAAAGCGGGTTTTTCTAAAAATGTTAACCGGGGAGTAGATCATGCGGCCGGTGATATATTGATACTTTTAAATACGGATGTTAGGCCGCATAAGGATTTTCTGGAACCGCTTCTCGCGCGTTTTCGAGACAGACAAGTTTTTGCTGTCGCATGTATGGATGAGAGCATAGAAGACGGCGCAAAAATTTTGAGAGGCAGAGGCGTAGCCAGGTGGGAAAGGGGATTTCTTCAGCACGCGAAGGGGGAGAATAATAAAGATAACACGCTTTGGGCATCAGGGGGAAGCAGTGCATTCAGACGGGAATATTGGGACACGCTTGGCGGACTTGATGAACTATATAATCCTTTTTATTGGGAGGATATAGATCTGAGCTATCGCGCTTGGAAAAGCGGTTACAAGGTGCTTTTTGAGAATAAAAGCAAAATGGTTCATGAACATGAAGGGGGTTCTATAAAGAAGAACGTAAAAAGCAACAGGATAATAACTACGGCTTACAGAAATCAATTTATTTTTGTATGGCTTAATATTACAGATTTTTCATTGATCGCGTCGCATTTAATGTGGTTACCTTATCACATCATTACTGCTATAATCAGACGCGATTTGCTTTTTGTAAAAGGATTTTTGCTGGCGCTTTTGAAATTGCCTGTTGTAATAACGCGCCGAAATAAATATACAAAATTATTTTCTGTTTCGGATAAGGAAATACTAAAAAAGTTTGGGGAATAGAATATGAAATTATCGGTCATAATACCTGTTTATAATGAAGAGAAAACGATCGGCGAGATAATCCGCAGGGTTGATCGCATGACCATAAAGGGGGTTGATAAAGAGATAATTGTTGTGGATGACGGAAGTACCGATGCATCGGCAAATGAAGTCAAAAGTCAAAAGTCAAAAGGCAAAAGTTTAATTGTTATAAGTCATGAAAGGAATTTGGGGAAGGGGGCGGCTGTTGTTTCGGGTATCAAAAAGGCGACCGGGGATTATATTGTCATACAGGACGCCGATCTGGAATATAACCCTCAGGATATAAAAGTGCTTCTTGAGCCTATTATAAAAAAGCAGGCGGAGATTGTATATGGCACCAGACTCAAAAGACTTCCAAATTTTGCGAGGGATGAGCGCAACGCGCGTTTTTTTATACATTATCTCGGGAACAAGTTTTTGAGTCTTATAACGAGTATTCTTTACGGGCAGTGGATCACGGATATGGAGACGGGTTACAAGGTGTTTCCGAGAAGGGCTGCCCTGAATCTGAATCTGGATGCAAAGGGTTTTGAGTTTGAGCCTGAAATTACGGCAAAATTATTAAAAGCGGGGTATAAAATATTTGAAGTGCCCATATCTACTAATCCGAGAGGATATGAAGAGGGCAAGAAGCTGGATACTGTCCGGGACGGGATAAAGGCCGTAAGAACACTAGCTAAATATAGATTTTAGTTGTCTTTCAATGAAAAGATACCGTATAAGCCTGATATATATTTTAGCAATTGCAATAATTTCACTGTTGTATCTGCACCCCATTTTGAGTTTCAGGTTTTATGAAAGCCATGACGGGGAAGCGCATGCGGCCCGGTTTGCAGCCTATCACCGGGCTTTTGTTGATGGACATTTTCCACCAAGATGGGCCGGGTTTTTGAATTTCGGATATGGTACTCCTGTATTTATCTTTTATTATCCTCTGCCCGGATATATTGCGGGAATTCTTCGTTTTACGGGCATATCGTTTGAAAGTATTTTTATTCTATTAATGATCTGCGCTTTTACACTTGCACCAATATTTTTCTTTTTATGGCTTAGACAATTATTTAAAAACTCAACGGCTTTCATAGGAGCATTGCTGTTTGGATTGATGCCTTATCATTTTTTGAATACTTATGTGAGAGGGGATATTGCAGAAAATATGGCGCTGGTTTTTGTGCCTTTAGTTTTTTATTTTATTGAACGGTATAGAAAAACTAAATTATGGAAGCATATTTTATTTGGAGGTATAAGTTATGGATTATTAATTTTATCCCATAACGGCGTTAGCTTGATGTTTTCTCCTGTCCTGTTTTTTTATGCTTTATTAAGAGCTGATAATAGAAAACTTTTTTTAAATTTAATTGTGATATTTGTTTTTGGATTAGCTTTGTCAGCATTTTTTTGGTTACCGGCTTTGTATGAGGGAAAATATACCAACGCGAATTTATTTATAGGAGATATGTATCTGCAGAATTATCCAAGTTGGAAGCAATTAATTTTTTCACCATGGGGTTTTGGAACAGATGTGCAAAAGCCGGGTTCATTATCTGTCCAAGTAGGAATAGTAAACTTAATACTTGTGGTTTTGGCGATATTAAATGTTAAAAAAAATAGATTTAAGAGAATGGCCGGTTATTGGTTTTTTATATTTGTTTGTTCAATGTTTATTTCTTTAGGAGCTTCGGCTCCAATATGGGAGAATGTATCAATATTGAGGCTTTACGAATTTCCGTGGAGATTTGTTTTGCTTATTAGTTTTTCAGCAATTTTAGTTGGAATTACTGTATTGAATAGTTTGAATAAAATTTGGTTAAATTTTTTCGTTATCTTTTTTTTATTATTATATTCATTTCAATTTGTAACTGTAAAGAAATATGTTTCTTTCCCAAATACATTTTATGAGAATTTTTCCGGAACCACTTATTATCATGGAGAGGCAAATCCCATTTGGACGGATGGGGATCCCGGGTCATATCCGAAGCAGTTAGTTGAGGTAATTGGCGGGGATGCTAAGCTGAAGAAGATAAATAAAAAATCCCACCGGATTTCTTTTGTTTCACAGTCAAATGAGAAATCTCAGATACTCATAAATACCCAATATTTTCCGGGATGGGCTGTTGAAGTCGGAGGTGTAAAAATCCCAATTGAATTTCAGGATATGAATCACAGGGGATTGATAACTTTTTATTTACCTCCAGGCAGCCATAATGTCAAATTGGAATTTAGAGAGTCGCCGGTCAGGTTAGTGTCAAGTTTAATATCAGTTGCCGCTATAATTGTTGTACTAAGTTTGCTAATATGGCAATATAGAAAAAAATTAATATTTGTAAAGTAAAATGATTTTTATCTCGAGGAATATTCTATATTTATTTTTTATTTTGATTGCGGGGTTTGTCCTTCGGTTTTATGGGCTTGGTGAAGTCCCGGTTGGATTTCATAGGGATGAAGCTTTTCTCGGTTATAATGCTTATTCTATTTTAAAAACGGGAAATGACATCAGCGGGAATTTTTTGCCTGTGCACCTGGAATCTTTTTTGTATAGTCCGGCAGGGTATTCTTATTTTACAATACCGTTTATAAGTATTTTTGGTTTGAATGAGTTTTCAGTTCGTTTTGCATCGGCGCTATTCGGAGCGCTGACAGTAGCCGCATCGTATTTTTTGGCAAAAGAAATATTTGCAGGTAAGAAAATTAGAGTTGTAACTGCGTTACTTACCGGTTTTTTATTGGCAATCAGCCCCTGGCATATTAATTTATCACGCGTTTCAACGGAAAATACTTTGGTCGTGTTTTTTATAACTTTGGGAACTTTACTTATAATGTATTGGGCCAGAGAGAAGAAAAAGGCATTGCTGATAGGTGCATTTTTTGTATTCGCTTTGACTCTGTTTATCTATCAGGCTCCGAGGGCTTTTTTGCCGTTATTTATTCCGCTCTTATTTTTTATTAATTTTAGAGGAAAAACTTTGAGAGAGTATATATTGCCCGTAATATTATATATAACGATAATAGTTGTTCCGATTGTTTTTATACTGTCATCTTTTGAACTATCGGAGAGAGTGCGAATGCTTTCGATATTTAATCATCCTGAAACGCAATTGCGGCTTAATGAGCAGATCAGGGAAGAGGGCGCTTCAGCAAGCCCGATCGTTACTAGGCTTTTTCATAATAAGGTCATTAATTACTCAGCGACTTTTATGCAAAATTACGCAAATCATTTTTCTTATAATTTTTTGTTTACCGATGCGGGACTTCCTGACAGATACCGGGTGCCGGGCTTCGGACTGCTTTATATTTTTGAAATTATATTCGTATTTGTTGGGTCAATATTTTTATATAAAACAAGCAAAAGAATTTTTATCCTGTTAATAGGATGGATACTGCTTGCGCCGATCGGCAGTTCGTTTACGTTTGATGATATCCCGAATTTACAAAGAACGCTTATCGTTTTTCCGGCAATCAGTATTGTAAGTGCGTCCGGAATATATTATTTATGGAATTTAAAATTTAAATATCTGCCTCTAAGGTTATTTAGATTTATTTTGGTTTTGATAGTAGTTTATAACTTGCTGTTTTATATACACCAATATTTCGTGCATCAGGTAAATCACAGGCCATGGTTCAGGCAGGAGGGGTATAAGGAACTTTATGCAAAATTAGATAGTAATTCTGAACAATATAAAAAGATTTATATAACTGACGCACAGACTGCGCCTTTTATTTTTTATCTTTTTTATAATAGATATGATCCCGCAAAATTGCAGGAGATTCAAAATAAAATTGACTGGGATAAGCATTCATTGGTATTTGGAAAATATATTTTTGGACAGGATTGTCCTTTGCATACCGATACTAAGACAGACAGCATTACAGGCATGAGTATTAAATATTTGAGATTTGAAAAAGATGCATTGTACGTAAACAGCGGAATTTGTCCCGATGAGCCGGAGTATATAGAAACATTAGCTGAAATAGCGCGAAACGATGGGACTGTAGTGTTTAAGATGGTCGAGCCGGTTAAGTAATGTGCAAAAATATTAGCTTATTAGGGCTTTTTGACTATCCTATATATCGTTGATTCTCCATTTTGTTTGAATATTTTAATAATATTTAGCTCCTCCATATTTTTGATGCCGGCGATATAATCCTCCCTGTTGGTAAGGAGATGCCGGGCGTCCCAGTCGCTTGATGTATTGGTTATTAGGTATTCAGGGTTACCGTTCCAGCGGAACCAGGCGCATTCAGGTTGTCCGCATGGGGAATTTCCATTAAAAATTTTCTTATCAGGCCAGAGGGTAAATATTTCATTTCTTTGGGAAATGTGGGGAGTTATATTGTTTTGTGAAACTACAGAGGCTTCATCCGGAAGAAATTCCAAAATATTATTTATATATTGTACGCTTTCAGGCTGTGCCCAGAACCATTTTTTTGTAAGATAACTTAAAGGCAAATGAAGTACGTATTGCAGAAGCAAGGCGCAGATTAGTAGAAAGATACCTGTTTTAAAGCTGTTTAAGGATTTGAATTTTTTTATGCCATAAATAGTTGCCAAAAATAAAAGCGGTGCCAGTTCTATTCTATATTGCAAAAATAATCCTTGCGCGGTTGAAACTTCTCTGCCAATTATAAAATATAGCGCAATATTCCCTAATATGGGAATTAAAAAAATTGGACTCAGGAATGATAGAAACCCTGTCCATGCAAATGTATAGAAAATAACCTGTCTTTTTTCGTGAGTTCCGATCAGGTCAAGTATATTAATTCCTCCCAAAAGCCCATGACTGCTTTCGAATCTGTAACCGCCGGGGACTATAAATTGGAAATATATCCCGAATACCAATACGAGATAGATTATAGAGCCGGTAATATAATTTAATATTTTTTTATCACGTTGAATATATAAGTATATTGACGAGACAAGCAGTGTTAATAGTGCGTAGTTTTCTTTGGATGTGATGGTAAGCAGAAAAAAGAAGAGAGCGGTTTTATGACTTTTCCGATCCAAAAAGTAAATGAACCACGCCAGAAAAGATGCTCCGAATGCAGTACTGTGTACGTCGAACCATAGAGCGTTTTGTATGCCGTAAAACATCAGATAGCTGATAAGAATTGATATAGATAAAAAATGCCCCAGCCCTTTGTGTCTGGCAAGTAAATAAACCGGGATTCCGGACAAACATACAACAACGGACTGTAACAACAATAATGTATTGACATGGGAGTATATCCAGTAAAAAGGAGCTATCAAAATGTATATAAATTCCAGATGTACAAAAAGCTCGGGTATGAATGCTGTATGGTCAATAGTAGTGATTGGAGCAGTAAGTTTACTATATTTCCATACTATTTGGTCAGCAATTCCCAGATCGAATCCAAATGAGCCATAATTTTGATGACGAATTAAAGATAATGTTGAGTATAGAATGAAAAATACGGTAACAATAAACCAGTGAAGATATGGGACGAAAAAGCGTTTAAGCATGAGTTGATTATATCAGAGATACACTATTGGCCCCAGACTTCGAATTCGGCCATCTGGGCGGAGTTGGCGGCGCTGTTGGAGTTGATCTTGAGCCTTACGTAGCGGGTATTTACGGCTGTGAATGTCACGGGGACTGTACCTATAGCGTAATTAGTCGCGGGTACTATTGTCGTGAAGTTGGTGTTGTCGGTACTGCCGAGAATTTCTACGTTTTCGGTTCTCGTTCCCCAGTCCAGTTTCATGACAACTTTGCTGACCAGTTTCATGGACGTCAGGTCAATGGTAAGTGTTGACGGGTATAAGTTGCTGAGCGCTTCCCAGTATGACCCGGGTACTACGCCGTCATTGGCTTTGGTGGCCTCGAATCCGCTTTTTTGAGAGCTTGCCGTGATCGGTTTGCCTTGGGATAGCAAGACGATGCCTGAGGGAGTGGTTGGTGTTGGGGTAGCAGTTGGTGTAGGCGTTGGTGTTATCGTCGGCGTCGGTGTGGGAGCGGAGGTTGGAGTAGGGGTAGGAGTTGTGGTTGGAGTGGGCGTAGGACCACCAGATGTTATACCCCAGACTTCAAATTCGGACATTTGAGCAGCATTAGCTGCGCTATTTGAGTTAATTTTTAGGCGAATATACTGATAATTAACCGATGAGAATGTTACGGTTGCTGAAGTATTGCCAATTGCATAATTTGCAGCGGCAACGATTGTTGTGAAGTTGGTGTTGTCGGTACTGCCGAGAATTTCTACGTTTTCGGTTCGCGGGCCCCATGGAAGCTTCATGACAACTTTGTCAATCGCATAAGAAGCTCCTAAATTTACCGTCAATGTTGAAGGCCACGTGTGATCATTTGATTCCCAAAATGAATTTATGTTTCCATC
>CAZLZN010000017.1:0-34243 GCA_964564035.1 uncultured Gammaproteobacteria bacterium
CCGGTTTAACCGGGGGTTGCCGAAAGTGTATACCATGTGCTGACCCCTGCACAACTTAACAATCACATAATCTTGTAAATTACTTCCCAACCTCATATAATTACTTAATGAAAATAGATATCTCACATTTATCCAAATTAGCAAATCTGAAAATTGATGAAACCGAGAAAGAATCCCTATCTAACCAATTAAATTCCACGCTGGAACATATTGAACACCTGAAAGAAATTGATACATCCGGTATTGAAGGCACAAACGAGGTTACTAGTCTCAAAAATATATGGAGAGAGGACGAAATAAAACCGTCCCTATCCCAACAAGAAGCGTTAATGAACGCCGCGAATAAATATAAAGGTTTTTTTGTGGTACCCGCTATATTAGAGGAGGATAAATAATGGATTTACATGATTTGACAATTATTGAAGCTCGGAAAGCTTTACAGGATAAAAAAATAAGCTCCAAAGAGCTGACAAAATCCTATTTGGAGAGAATTAAAAAAATTGAACCCTCGATTAAAGCATTTGTGACAGTTTGCGAAGATGAAGCAATCAGAATGGCAGAAAAAGCGGATCAATTAATAGCCGGAGGAGAATCAAAACCTCTTTTAGGCATTCCGGTTTCTATAAAAGACAATTTCTTAACAAAAAACATACGTACTACAGCCTCAAGCAAAGTTCTGGACAATTTTATACCTCCTTATAACGCAACAGTTGTCGAAAAATTAATCGATGCCGGCATAGTACTTCTTGGCAAAACCAATATGGATGCTTGGGCTCATGGATCATCTACCGAAACATCCGATTATGGCGCGACCAGAAACCCTTGGGATACCAATAAGCTACCCGGCGGATCTTCCGGAGGAGCGGCGGCAAGTTTGATAAGCGATGAATGCATAGCTGCAATTGGTTCGGAGACAGCCGGATCCATAAGACAGCCAAGCGCGTGGTGCGGCACAGTCGGTTTCAAACCGACATATGGACTTGTCAGCAGATACGGGGTTGTAGCGATGGGATCGTCACTTGATAGTCCCGGACCGATTACAAAAACAGTCGAAGATGCAGCGCTTATTTTGCAAACTATAATGGGGCATGATCCTTTTGATGCAACTACAAATCAGGATGGAGCCCGGGATTTCATATCATCTTTAAAAAATAAAAAATCATTGATAATTGGAATTTCAGATGATTACTTCAAGGGCGTAGATCGTGAGATAATAAAAGCAGTTGAAATAGCTGTTGAACTGCTTGTCAGTGCAGGTCACAAAGTTAAAAAAATTAAATTATTCGATCCGAAATACGCGATTGATGTTTATACGATTTTGCAAAGATCCGAAGTCTCATCCAATTTAGCCCGTTATGATGGCATACGCTATGCCAATGACCGGACTTTTTTCGGCGAAGAAGCCAAAAGAAGGATTATGCTTGGAACTTACGCTCTTTCGTCAGGTTATTACGATGCCTATTATAAAAAAGCACAAAAAGTAAGAACTCTGATTATAAATGATTTTGAAAAAGCTTATAAAAACGTCGATGTAATCCTCGGTCCTACCACACCGGTAACTGCCGTTAAATTGGGAGCTACCAAAGACAATCCTATGTTTGGAGAACTAATGGATATTCTTGTTGAGCCGTCTTCGATCGCCGGACTTTGCGGAATCAATATGCCGGTTGGATTTACTCAAGAAGGCATGCCGATCGGGATGCAAATCATAGGACCCCAATACGGTGAAGAAAATGTTTTTAATATTGCGTACCAATATGAGAAGCAAACAAATTGGCAAAAAGAAAAACCAAAATTAATTTAATTAATGAATACGATTCAAAATTAAAAGCTAAATAATCTTTTGACTTTTTAGTTGATTTCTGACTTTTAACTTTAGAATCTTAGTTAAATATTATGAATAAATATTCACCGGTTATTGGATTAGAAGTACATGTTGAGCTAAAAACAAAATCCAAAATGTTCTGCGGTTGCAGTAACGATTATTTCGGCAAAGAACCCAATTCTCACACGTGCCCGGCTTGCCTCGGTCTTCCGGGAGCCTTACCTGTACCGAACAAAAAAGCAATTGAATGGTGCATTATGATAGGCCAGGCACTTAAATGCGATATTCCCCTTTTATCCAAATTCGACCGCAAAAATTATTTTTATCCGGACCTTTCCAAGGGATATCAGATCAGCCAATACGATCAGCCTTTCGCGCAAAATGGGTCTATAACTCTCTCCGGTAATAAAAAAATCGGAATAACTCGAGCACATATGGAAGAAGACACAGGAAAGCTAATTCACCAAACCATAGACGGAAAAAGATTAAGTTTGATCGATTTCAACAGGAGTGGAGCGCCCCTGGTCGAGATTGTAACTGAACCCGATTTTGAAAACGCTCTTCAAGTAAAAGAATACCTTCAAAAACTTCAGCAAATTGTAAGATATCTCAATGTGTCCGACGCTGATATGGAAAAAGGTGAGATGCGCTTGGAACCCAATATCTCATTACGTGAACAAGGTAAAAAAGAATTACCTTCATACAAAGTCGAAGTAAAAAATATAAATTCATTCCGATTTGTCGAAAAAGCCATAAACTACGAAATAAAAAGACAGACTGAGATACTCGACGGAGGAAAAATTCCCGTACAGGAAACCAGAGGCTGGGATGAAATACGGCAAAAAACATTTTCGCAAAGAGTAAAAGAAGAAGCTCAGGATTACAGATATTTTCCCGAACCCGATATCCCACCGTTCGAATGGACCAACAGCCTGATCAATGAAATAAAATCATCACTGCCGGAGCTCCCGGATCAAAAAATATCCAGATTTCAAAAAGATTATGCTCTTTCCTATTATAATGCCGAAATATTAACCAGAGAAATAGGTCTGGCGGATTATTTTGAAAAAGCAGTCAAACTGCAAAGAGCTGATATAACAGCCAAAGATATAGCCAACAGAATAATAAATAAAAAAATTGATATCAATTCTGTTGCGCCGGATAAATTAATTCAGCAAATTTCGGAAGATAAAAAGGAGATCGATATAGACAAAAATGAGTTAGACAACTTAGTATCCGAAGTTTTATCACAAAATCAAAAAGCGGTAGAAGATTACAAAAACGGCAAAGAAGCATCCCTCATGTTTCTTCTGGGACAAATCATGAGAAAAATCGGAAAAAAAGTGGATACTCAGGCAATCAAGCAAGCTATCATAAATAAAATTTCTAACTGATGATCGAACAATTTATTCAGGATATCGCGAAGAAAGCAGGACATACAACCTTAAAGTATTTCAACAACACCAAGATCGCATATACCAAAAGAGACTCTCTTGATGTAGTTACGCATGCTGATCTCGCTTCAAACAAAATCTTAACTGACTTAATCAGAAAACAATACCCCAATGACGGAATACTATCCGAAGAATCCGGAGCGTATAATCTGGATGCTGAATCAATGTGGATAATAGATCCCCTCGATGGAACTCTAAATTTTTCCAAGGGAATCCCGACTTACTGCGTTTTAGTAGGACATGCTGTAAAAGGCACGGTAGACTTGGGTGCGATATATGACCCTGTTCACGATGAGCTTTACTTTGGTGCAAAAAATAAAGGCGCATACCTGAATAACAAGAAAATTAATACATCCAAAACTCCGGGAATTAATCTTTCTGTTGGATCCGTAAATGGCTTAGGTAAAAAATCTACTATTAAAATTATTCAAAAAATTATAAATCAGGCACCTCAAGAAAGCTCTCATATTACCAGCATATTTTGTATTGGCTTATGCTGTGCGCAATTGGCTGCTGGAAAAAGAGACTGGTTTATTTCAACAGGTGCAGGAGGCGACTGGGATTATGCTGCAGGTAAAATAATTCTCGAAGAATCGGGTTGTTCTGTCACCGATATCGAAGGGAAACCATGGCAGCTCGGAGACAGAACCATGGTGACGGCAAATCCGGTCCTCCACAAAAAACTGATCGAGGCAATAAAATAATCGAGAGTTCTATACTCGACATTCTAATGTTTTAAAATTATAATATATTACCACCATGGCCGAATTTGTTCATCTTCATAATCATTCCGAATACTCACTTCTTGACGGTTTATCAAAAATCAAAAACATGGTCAAAGCCGCCAAAGCCATGGGCATGAAAGCCTTAGCGATTACAGATCACGGCAATATGTACGGGGCGATTAAATTTTACCAGGCGTGCATCGAAGCAGAAATTAAGCCCATTATCGGATGTGAAATTTACGTCGCCAAAAGATCTATGCATGACAAAGAAGCAGGCATCGACAAAGATTATAACCATTTAGTATTACTGGCAGAAAATTTTACAGGGTACAAAAATCTGATGAAGATTGTATCTGCCTCAAATTTGGAGGGCTACTATTACAAGCCGAGGACCGATTTGGATCTTCTTGAAAAATACCACGAAGGGCTAATCTGCTTAAGCGCGTGCGTAAATGGTTACGTATCCGAGCCTATTATGAATAACGATGAAAAAACGGCCGAAAAAAGAGCAATTAAGCTCGCGGAGATCTTCGGCAAAGATCATTTTTATCTCGAAATCCAGCGCCATATTGATGTACCTCCGCAGGAAAACGTAAATCAGACGCTAATAAAATTTTCAAAAAAACTCGGGATACCGCTGGTTGCGACAAACGACAATCATTATATAAACAAAGAAGACGCTCAGGCTCAGGAAATATTGCTCTGCGTCCAAATGCAGACAACAATTCTCGACAAAAACAGAAAGCTCTCGATGATCTCAAGTCCGGACTTTTATATCAAGCCGGCCGATGAAATAGCAGGCGATTTCATGGATATACCCGAAGCTATCGAAAACACGGTCAAAATCGCGGACAGGTGTAATGTTGAAATTCCCCTGGGCAAATGGCACATGCCTGTATTCGAAGTGCCGGAAGGACTAACCGCGTCATCCTATCTTAGACAGGAAGTTCTCAAAGGTCTTCCCAATAGGTATGATAAAATAACCGACGAAATCAAAAATCGCGTTGATTATGAACTGAATATCATATCCAAAAAGGAATACGACACATATTTTCTTGTAGTATCCGATTTTGTGAACTGGGCCAAAAAAAATGCCATTTTGGTCGGACCCGGACGCGGATCCGCCGCGGGTTCCGTTGTTTCGTATGCGCTCGGAATTACAGACGTTGACCCGTTTTATTTTCAGCTCCCCTTTGAGCGCTTCCTGAATCCGATGCGTCCGTCTGCCCCCGATATTGACTTGGACTTTGCGGATACCAGAAGGGAAGAAGTTATACAATATGTCACAGAAAAATACGGCCGGGACAAAGTAGCCCAAATAATTACATTCGGTACTATGGAGGCCCGCGGTTCCGTTCGCGATGTTGGCCGTGCGCTCGGCATGCCCTATGCAGCGCCTGACCGCATCTCCAAAATGATACCTCCGGGGTGGCAGGGACATGCCATGACTATTGATAACGCACTTGCCCAGAGTCCTGATCTGAAAATGGCTTACGACACGGAACCCGAAACCAAAAAACTTCTGGATTTATCTAAAAAACTTGAAGGCGTTGCCAGACATGCTTCGGTTCATGCCGCGGGAGTAGTTATCGCCGACAAACCGCTCACCGAATACACCCCTCTGCAAAGAGAAACAAACGGAGACAAAATTGTCACGCAATATGACATGTACACTGTAGGCGAAGATGGAGTAGGTCTTCTAAAAATGGACTTTCTTGGCCTGAGAAACCTCACGATCATTGAAGAAACTCTCAAATTCGTCAGGCAAAACCGGGGAATAGACATAGATTTTTCGCTTGTTCCGCTGGATGATAAAAAAACTTACGAGCTCCTGGCGAGCGGCGAAACAACCGGAATATTTCAATTTGAGTCCCCCGGTATGCGCCGCTATATAAAAGAACTAAAACCCACAACCATTTTCGATCTTCAGGCAATGAACGCGCTGTACCGTCCGGGTCCTATGGCCAATATCCCCGAATTCATCAAGCGTAAGCAAAATCCCGATCTTATTACATATCCTGATCCCAGACTCAAAGACATACTCAAACACAGTTACGGCGTGCTCACTTTTCAGGACGACGTTCTGCTGACCGTTATTACTCTGGCCGGCTATACCTGGCTTGAAGCAGACAAATTCCGCAAGGCCATGGGTAAAAAAATTCAATCCGAAATGAAAAAACAAAAACAGTTGTTTATCAAAGGCTGTGTGGAAAATGGCTTAAGTACAACCAAAGCCGAAGAATTTTTTGAACTTATAGCTCCGTTTGCGGGCTATGGATTTAACAAAGCTCACGCGGCATGCTACGCCACAATAGCATTCAGAACAGCTTATCTCAAAGCTCATTTCCCTGTCGAATTTATGACTGCTTTACTTACCGCAGAGTCCAGAGGCACTACCGGTCCGGCCAAAAACGAGAAGATCGCCCAGGCAGTTGCAGAATGCAAACGCCTCAATGTCCTTATTTTGCCGCCGGACATAAACAAATCACAAAGCGATTTCTCGATCGAAGATAAAAACAAGATCAGATTCGGCCTCTCCGCAATCAAAAATGTAGGCGAAGCCGCGATCGGAGCAATACTAAAAGCTCGTGAAATAAAATCCTTCTCGGATCTTACCGATTTTTGCAATCGAATTAATTTATCCACGGTAAACAAAAAAACCATGGAAAGCCTTATCAAAGCCGGAGCAATGGACGCGTTCGGCAACCGGGCTTCCCTCCTGATCAAATACCCGGATATAGTCAACAAAGCCAATCAATTAAAAAAACAGGCTGTAGAAGGCCAGGCATCGCTTTTCGGGGACACTCAGGATATAGAAATCAAAACCTCAAGCATTAACGATATTGATGATTTCACCAAGGAAGAAAAGCTGTCGTTCGAAAAAGAGCTGTTAGGTTTTTATCTCACATCTCATCCGCATTATGACATTCTCTCCAGGATCAAACCATATATCACTCATGAATTGGATTTATTGGTTGAAGAAAATCCCGGAATGCGTGTCAAAGTTGGAGGAATAATAGAATCTGTCAAAAAAGTATTCACCAAAAAGACAAACAATGAAATGGCTTTTATGTACGTCAGCAATGAAAAAGGCATACAAATTGAATGTTTAGTTTTTCCCAAAGTATTTGAACGCCACAAAAGCATTCTGATCAGCGATACCGTTATTGTCGCCGAAGGAAGACTGGATAACAAAAACGACAAGATGATTTTAATTGTTGAAACAATAAATCCGGCCCAAAATGTCGTCGGATGATATTGACATAATTTAACTAAACAGTTACAATCAAAACGAAAATTATACGATCAAATTATGGCACAGCTTGCTCCTGATATTTTATTTACGATAGGCTCATTCCCCATAACCAACACCGTACTCAATACCCTGGCGATAGACGGCGTCATTTTCGGCACAGTTTATGCCTTTAACAAAAATTTTAAAAAAATTCCCGGAATGTTCCAAAACGCCTTGGAATATGTTGTAGAGATATTTTATGATCTGACTAAAACGATAGCCGGTATACATACAGACAAAATTTTCCCTTATTTTATGAGTTTCTTTTTGTTCATTTTACTTATGAACTGGTCAGGACTTATTCCCGGCCACGGTTCATTTGGCATCAAAGATCATGATCACCTTATACCAATTTTCAGAAACGGCACAAGCGACCTGAACCTCACGCTTGCTCTGACAATCATCTCGCTTACTGTTACGCATTATTACGCGCTTGCAACAGTCGGCATCAAAGACTATCTAAGCCGATATTTTTCATTTAATCCTATCAACTTGTTTGTCGGCATTCTCGAGATAATATCGGAAATCATAAAATTGATCTCGCTTTCTTTCCGTCTTTTTGGTAATATATTTGCTGGAGAAATACTTTTACTGACAATAGGTTCAATATTCGCGTTTCTATTGCCAATTCCTTTTATGATGCTCGAAGTTATAGTTGGCCTGGTACAGGCATTGGTATTCGCTATGTTGACAATGGTCTTTATGTCGATACTTATGACGTCTCATCATGAAGGCGCGCATAATTAAAGGAGGTGATTTGTTTATGGATATTTCAATTTCAGGAGGAATAATAGTAGCTCTCGGCGGTTTCGGACCGGCACTCGGTGTCGGATTTATCGGAGCCAAAGCAGTAGAAGCAATCGGAAGAAATCCCGAAGCATCCGGTAAAATTCTACCGGCAATGTTACTCGGAATGGCTTTCGCAGAAGCTATCGCTATCTATTCTCTGGTAATGGTATTTATTCAATAAACCAAATCAAAATATTATGGATATATTAAATGAGTTTGGAGTAAAATGGGAACTCCTGATTGCTCAATTAATCAATTTTGTTCTAGTTTTTTATATACTTAAAAAACTATTTTATAAAAAAATCCTTGATGCTCTAAAAGAGCGCCAAAAACAGATCAAGGACGGTCTGATGCAGGCTGAAGAATCAAGGCTTCTTCTCGAGAAAACAAAATCTCAGGAAAAAGAGATTCTAAAACATGCTCAGAATGAATCGAAAAAAATTCTCGAAGAAACGAGAAAACAAAGCGCGGAAATAATCCAAAAAGCAGAAGAGAGCGCGAAAATACAGGCGCAAAAAATCATAAATGATTCCCGGGCCCAAATTGAAACAGAATCTAAGCAAGCCCAAAAAGCTTTAGCTCTTCAACTGAACACAATGGCAGTTGAACTGCTCAAAAAATCTGCATCAATAGTATTTGCCAAAGCAGATCAGGAAAAAATTATTAAAAACGCGCTCGATAATTTAAAAAAAAGAGTTGACTAATGAACAAAAAGAAGATAAAACAGTTAGCCGATATCAGTTTCGTGAATAAAAAGCTGAATACCGATACGGTTGAAAAAATAACCGAAAAGCTAAACAGCAAAGAGTTCAGGGAATACATAAAAGCTCTTAAGCGTGTTCTCGCCAAAACAAACGTTTATATAGAAAGCGCGTCCGAACTGGACGCAAAAGATAAAAAAAGCTTTGAAGAATTATACAAAAATAAAACGCTGGTATTTCGAATAAACCCGGAATTAATTATGGGGATCAGAATTATCGAGGATGATATGGTCTATAATTTAAATATAGAAAATAGTATAATACAAATTAAAGATTATTTGGATAAATCATTATGATCGACAGTCAGGACATCATTAAACAACTAGAGAAAAAACTGCATTCTTTCGAGGGCTCGGCAGAAATGCAGAACACCGGAACTGTTACTACAAATCAGGACGGAGTTATCAGCTGCTCCGGATTGTCCAAAGCCGGTATGGGCGAAATCGTCACATTTGAAAAAGGCCAGAACGGTGTCGTATTCAATCTCACCGAAGACCAGGTATCGGTAATCCTGCTATCCGAAAGCATCTCTATAAAAGAAGGCGACAGTGTCAAAAGGACCGGCAAAATCCTCTCGATCCCTGTATCAGAAGAACTTCTTGGCAGAGTTGTTACTCCTCTTGGACAACCGCTTGACGGAAAACCCGCTATCAAAAAAGGCAAAGACATGCCTCTTGAAAAAATCGCGGCCGGCGTAACACAGCGTGACCCTGTCAACACTCCGCTCAAAACCGGTATTAAATCAATAGATGCTATGATTCCGATCGGCCGCGGCCAGCGCGAACTGATCATCGGAGACCGCGGACTTGGCAAGACAGCGATAGCAATTGACGCGATCATCAATCAACGAAGCTTCCAGCCAAAAAGCAAAACCAACAAGCAAAATATGAAGCCCGTATTTTGTATTTATGTCGCTATCGGCCAAAAAGAAAGCAGTATCGCGCAAATTATTAACAAACTCAAAGAATCAGGCGCAATGGACTATACAATTATTGTTGCCGCGGGGTCCGCCTCACCCGCTGCACTTCAATATCTTGCTCCGTTCGGAGGATCTGCTATCGCAGAATATTTTATGGAAAAAGGGCATGATGTACTTGTCGTATATGACGATCTGACCAAGCACGCCTGGGCATACCGCCAGATTTCTCTCGTTCTCAGAAGACCTGCAGGACGCGAAGCATATCCTGGAGACATTTTTTATCTTCACAGCAGACTGCTCGAGAGAGCTGTCAAACTCAACGAAAAAAACGGCGGCGGTTCAATTACCGCATTGCCCATTATCGAAACCCAAGCCGGAGATATCTCTGCGTATATTCCCACAAATGTTATCTCAATCACAGACGGACAGATCTTTTTGGAAGGAAGCTTATTCAATGTAGGTATTCGCCCGGCCATCAATGCCGGTAATTCTGTATCCCGCGTGGGAGGAGCCGCGCAAACCGGGGCTATCAAATCAGTCGCCGGTAAAATGCGACTTGACCTCGCGCAGTATAGAGAGCTTGCGGCGTTCGCCCAATTCGGCAGCGAACTCGACCCGGCTACCCAAAAACAGCTTGACCGGGGCCAGCGCCTTACTGAAATTCTCAAACAGGAACAATATGCTCCTTATTCCGAAGCGGAACAGATCCTCGCGATATATGCGGTAACAGGCGGAAGCATGGACGATATTCCTGCCGAATCGGTAACCAAATTCGAAAAAGAACTCATATCCTACGCTCAAAATAGCGCCAAAGATTTACTGGATACTCTATCAGACGGTAAAAAATTAGACGAGAAGAAAACAAAACAAATAGACAAAGTCATCAAAGATTTCAAAAAAAGATTTACAATTTAATTTTTAAATAAAAAAATATGGCAACAATATTATCAATTAAACGAAGAATTAAAGCAGCACAAAACGTCTCAAAGACAACACGCGCAATGCAGATGATATCCGCGTCCAAACTCAAAAAAGCGCAGGCATCTGCTATTTCGACCAGGCCTTATGTCAAAGAACTTGAAACCATGACTTACAATGTAGCAGGCAAAATTGACCCGAGCACATTTTCACATCCTTATGTCACAAACAAAAACGCAGAGAAACGCACTCTTCTTATAATTATGGCTCCTGACAAAGGTCTATGCGGTGGTCTATTATCAAACTTAGTCAAAAAATATTTGGAATACACCAAGCAGGACAAAGACGCTTACCAGATAGTTATCGGCAAAAAAATCGAAGGCACAGTCGGCAGACTTACCAAAGACGTAATAGCATCATTTAGATTCGGAACAGTTACCCCCGCATTCGATGCGGTCTTTCCTATAATGAAGATTATTGATGAATATTATCTGAGCGGCAAAATCAGCGAGGTCAAAATACTTTATACTGAATTTACCGACTTTTTCAATCAAACTCCTCTCGTCAAAACACTTCTTCCTATAAAACTCACATTCAAACAGGAAGACGAACCAAAACAAAATCTTACATATGTCTTTGAACCCAATCCCGCCGATCTATTGCCGTCCCTTATCAAGCACGATATTGAAATGTCCTTATACCATATGCTTCTTGAAAGTTTTGCGTCTGAACAAGCAAGCCGCATGGTCACAATGCAGAATGCAACTACCAACGCGAATGATATAATAGAAGACCTGAACCTTGAATACAACAAAACAAGACAAGCTAAGATCACAAGCGAATTACTCGATATAACAGGATCAGGCATAGCGGCAGCATAAAAATATGGCAAAAAATAATACTGAAAACAAAAACGGAATAGTCATTAGAGTAGCCGGACCGGTCGTTGACGTATATTTCGAAAACGAATTACCCAACGTCTACGAAGCTTTAACGCTCAAAATGCCGGACGGCAGCGATTTGGTTCTTGAAGTCCAGTTCCAAATCGGAGATGGCGAAGTTAGAGCACTGGCATTCGGTTCAACAGACGGTCTGGCTCGTGCCGCAGAGGTGCAGAGAACTTATGCTCCGATCCAGGTACCTGTTGGTGAAAAAACACTGGGGCGTATTTTCAATGTTTTGGGTCACGCAATTGACGAACAAAAATTTGATACCAAAGGCGTCAGCTTTGATTCCATCCACAAAGATCCTCCTCTTCTGACAGATCAGCAGACTGAGCCTCAAATTCTCGAAACAGGACTCAAAGTTATTGATTTGGTCGCGCCGTTTACCAAAGGAGGCAAAATCGGAATATTCGGAGGAGCAGGAGTGGGAAAAACAGTTATCGTAAAAGAACTTATCAGGAATATCGCGCAGGAACACAAAGGTCATTCGGTTTTTGCCGGTGTCGGTGAAAGAACCCGCGAAGGAACAGACCTCTGGCTGGAAATGCTTGAAGCCAAGGTTATGGACAAAACAGTCATGGTATACGGACAGATGAACGAACCGCCGGCTAATCGTTTACGAGTCGCTCTTACAGCGCTTACCATGGCAGAGTATTTCCGCGATGTCAAAAAAGAAGATGTATTGCTTTTTATCGACAATGTCTTCAGATTTGCACAGGCCGGAAGCGAAGTGTCCGCGCTTTTGGGACGTGTTCCCTCAGCCGTAGGTTATCAGCCGACATTAGCATCGGAGATCGGAAGCCTTCAGGAGAGGATCACGTCCACCAAAAAAGGCTCGATCACATCGCTTCAAGCCATCTATGTCCCTGCGGACGACTACACAGACCCTGCGCCGGCGACAATATTTGCTCATCTTGACGCGACGATCACGCTTGAGAGATCTATTGCAGAACAAGGGATATACCCTGCTGTAGATCCGCTTACTTCAACATCGAGAATACTGAGCCCTAGCGTAGTCGGTCAAAAACATTATGATGTTGCCCGCGGAGTTCAAAAAGTTCTCCAGAGATACAAGGATCTACAGGATATCATAGCCATTCTCGGTATAGACGAATTATCCGACGAAGACAAACTTATTGTAGCTAGAGCCCGCAAAATCCAAAGATTCTTGAGTCAGCCTATGTTCGTTGCCGAGATCTTCACAGGCCAGGCCGGAAAATATGTAAAAATAGACGAGACGGTTGATGGATTTGCTCAGATACTTGACGGCAAACATGACAACCTCCCCGAACAAGCCTTCTACATGGTCGGCACAATAGATGAAGCCGTCAAAAAAGCAAAATCCTAATTCTTATGCATCTCAAGGTTATTACTCCTGACAAAATACTCCTATCGGAAGAAGTTGACGAAGTAACAGTTAACACAACCGAAGGAACCATAAGCATCTTGCCCCAGCACATGCCGCTTGTGACTTCTTTGGTACCCGGCGAAATGGAGCTCAAAGCAAAAGGGAAAATAAAACATTTCGCAATTGCCGGAGGATTTTTGGAAGTCGGTAAAGATCAGGTAACTCTCCTGGCCGACTTTGCTGTCTCTTCTGAAGAGATCGAAGTAGACAAGGCAATGGCCGCCAAAAAACGCGCGGAAGAGATTCTCAATAGATCCAAAGAAACTGTTAGCGAACGTGATTTCGCGATTGCCCAGGCAGATCTCCGCCGCGCGGTCTCGGAACTCCATGTAGCCGGACGCAGAAGAAGAGAACGATCTGCGCGCCCTCAATAATGTATTCAGAGGTATTTGCCATATACTTAAAAATTTCATAAAATAAACTATAATTCTATGCCCTTTTAGCTCAATGGCAGAGCAGCGGTAAAAACTACTGGATTTATGGATTTAGTTAGCATATATACCGTTAATAGAAAATGCCTACGTAGCTCAATGGCAGAGCAGCGGTATCGTAAACCGCAGGTTGTCGGTTCAAGTCCGACCGTAGGCTCAGTAACAAAACAGAGCCGATATAACGGTATATTGCCGGTTGAAAAACTAGGAATTAACCGTAAAATATCAGCTTGGGACGTTTGACGTCCCCTGGGACGTTTGACGTCCTTCGATTCTGATAATGGGCTCCCATAATTATAATTAACATAAATATATGAAACGAAATCCGAGACAAGAAAATATCGCCCGCAAAAATTATTTGCGCAATATTATACTGTCCGTCTCCGGAATCCTGATAATAATCATCTTCCTGATTTTCTTTGGTATACCTTTTCTGATCAACCTGAGCCTCTTCTCGCAAAATTTCAGAGATGCAAACGACCTAAATGACACAGATAAAAAAGTCATTACTCTGGCGCCCCCAATAATAGATCAACTGCCCACAGCGGTCAAAGAAAACAAAATAGACATAACAGGCTACGCTCTAGCCGCCGATAAAGTAAATTTATACTTGAACAACAAAATAGTTGAAGAAACTGTAACAGATGAGGATGGTAAATTTGCTTTTAGAAAAATAGTTCTCAGAGAAGGAAAAAACATTATCAAAGCCAAATCTCAAAAAAGCACTGACACAGAAAGCGGTTTTACCAGAGAAATCTCTGTCATCTATAAAAAAAATCCTCCCGCGCTTCAAATAGAGTCTCCCGCAGATAATACAGAAGTTGAAGAGAACAAGCCGAACCGCTTGGAAGTCAGAGGCAAAACCGATCCGGATTCTAGAGTTACTATAAATGATTTTTGGGCTATTGTTGATGATGAAGGAAATTTTTCATATCTCTATAATCTAACCCAAGGTGAAAATAAACTAAAAATAAAAGCAATTGACGAAGCCGGCAATATTACGGAAAAAGAAATAAAAATAACCAAAAAGTGAAACTCCTCAATCTCCTAGCAAGACTGCGTCCCTGCGCGTGCGAAGCTAAAAATTTATCGTGAAGGTGGACAATTAATCTTCATACCTTGAACCTATTAACAGCCAAACCCACAGCATGATCGGAGCATAAAACAGGCTGTTTATAAACAGTGCATTAACAAAAAGTCCGGTTGCGCTTGCTCGAATAACAGCACTTTTATAATCCATTTTTTTCTTATTTTCAGAATTTGATCTGAATACGAGCTTATACCATATCAGTAAATAACTTAGTAGACCTATGCCTCCCGTTGTAGCTGTCACAAACAAAAAACTATTTTCGATTCCCGCGTCTGAATGTGATGGTGCTTTTACCCATCCATAATCAAATCCGTAAAGCTCTTTAGTATATCGGTATGTATTAAAACCGACTCCAATTACCGGGTGATCTCTTATAATAATCAGTGCTTTCTCATAATTGGCTACTCTCGCGAGACTGGACGCGGCCCGGAACAAATTCATATTTTCATCATAGAATTTCGGGGATATTATGATCACATAAAATATAAGCAACCCGAACGCGGCCGCGATAAGCCCTCTCATTTTAATCATAACAAAAAACACAAATGCGGAGGTAATAAACATCAATAATGCGGATCTTGAAAAAGTTAGAGATAATGCGCCCAATGTCCCGATTATTAATATAATATTTATTATTCTCGATTTTTTCGTAAATAAATTTTTATAATTCTTGCTTTTTAATTCTGTAAACAAATTGCCTGTCAGAAAAATCAAATACAATACAAAAAAAGATCCGGCATAATTAGGGTCAAAAAATACGGTAAACATCCTGTTCAAATGCTCATCCCATCCCAGATACCAAAGCGGCTTCAGGCTATTAAAGAAAAAGTATTGCAAATATCCTACAAATACAATAATCGCGCCGTCAATAAGCATTAATTTATTTATTGTTTTTTTAAACTTTTGATCGGTATCCAAAACCGCAAAAAGCAATACAAAATAACTGATCCATCTAATCAAATAGAAAGCACTCACCGCAAATTCCTGAACCGTAAGCCAATAAAAATTAACTAATAATGATATTAATGCAACAAATGGGAAAGCAAAAAAAATCCATTTAACTCTGGCTTTTGACCAAAACCTATTAAGATTTAAAAATAGCCAAACGACAGCTATTAAACCGGCCAAAAAATCAATGGGCTTAATAACAATATGGTTCCCTATGTCAAACCGCAGAACCTCGCCAAAAGGAAAAAGGATAAGAAGTAAAATTAAAAGTTTTTTTATTTTATTCATTTAATTAATTTTTATATAGCCTGACTTTAGTTTTATCATTCGCATAAACTAGTTTAAAATTTTTATACTTAACCGGAAGTTGCCTGTTTTGAGTAGCGATGTAATTAAATTTATCATGTTCTGTAAGCCATGACTCATGAACAAAAGGAAAATCTACATAGTACAAATTATGAAATCCAATCAATAATACCTTATCTCGATCTTTTATTGTTCGCTCAAAATAACCGTCGATATCATAAAAATCTCCAAACGTAAAAACTAGATTTTTCTCTAAAAAATCACTCTTTGACTGCAATCCAAAAATAACTGGCAAATATCTCAAATTTGCTCCGCCTCTGTAAGCTATACATATTATTGATGCCGTAATTATTGTACCAAATATTATTACTTTCAATACATAATTTTTATTATAATGTGTTTTTGTACTTAATGCGTATACGCTGCCCGCCGCCGCTATTGAAATTACGGGCAGATACGCGGCAATAAACCTGCCCCCGCCGGTTTGTGGTGTAAAATACCAAATTACGACAGCCAGAAAAGAATATACCAAAACCAGCCTTGCCTTATGCTCAAATATTTTGAAAAAAAACAATAATAGCGGTAAAAAAGCTAAATACACAGGCGACAGCGGATCCGCGCTAAATGAAAATAAATTATAAACATCTTTAACAAAATCCAAAACATTGATGCTTGTCGGATTTACCGGATAAATATCTGTAAAAAAAGGGAACAGCGCGTTACCGGTATTTAAATAAGCAAACAATAACCACGGGGCAGGAATCAGAAGAGCTGTAAAAATAAACACCATTAATGATTTGATAATTACCCGAAAATTTTTCGACACTCTCTCAAAAATATTTCCTGACTTATAATTATTTAAAATATTAATAATTATAAGTAAGCTAAAAATTAAAATGCTTCCTATAGCCAGGAGTTTTGTAGCAATAGCAAAACCTAAAAATACGCCGGATAATATTAACCATTTTGTGCTGTGTTTTTCAGACCACAAAATAAATGCCCAAAAGGCCAGCCCTTCATAAAAAGCTCGAGCTAGATCCACATATGCAGTAGTAGATTCCCAGGCTATTACAGGGTTTGCGTAAAAAATCGCGGCCGCGGCGATGGCGGTAATTTTATTAAAAATTCTTTTTGTTAATATATAAATAACTGACACCGTCAAAATTCCGAAAACAAAATGGATTATTTTAACAGCAGTTTCCAATCCTATTGCCAGACCTGCTATATAGATCATTTCCGCGAGCTTCGGCATGGAACTATAATACAAAAGTCCGCCCGGAATATAAAAAATGCGTTCGCTATCTAACCATATTTTAGGAATTGCGAGATGGTACCAGAGCGCGTCAAACGCGAGTTCCGGACCAAGTGCTCCTATTAAATTGATTATTGTTTGAATTATTATTAAAACAAGCAAAAGCACAAAAAGCTTGTCATATTTATGATTAATTTTTTTTATATTTTTTAATAAAACAATTAGATTTTTTCTGACTAGAAATATAAAAATACTCCAATAAAATATAGTCAGATAAACTACATTAGTTTGACTTATAAATCCCATAAGTCCGACAAAAAAGATAATATATGAAAAAACCCCGATAAAAACTCCGGCTCTAAACATATCAATTAATTCTAGAAATCAAATACAAAATATATTGAAGCAATATCAAAAAAACCCAAATTAATAAAAAATAAATTAAGATGTTTTTTGTTTTGTTGAACATAGTATCCACAATTTTCCCCTGACCAGAAAAGAATGAAACGACATCATTATGGCCGTAATAATTCCCGGTACTCCGTCAATATACCCTCTCTTATAAAAATAATTTTGAAAAAATTTTGCAATCGGATAGAATATAACGCTAAGCCAACTCGCTCTTGATTTTTTATTATGCAATTCGCGTGCTCGAATTTCCGTATAATAATTTATTTCCTCAAGAAATTCTGCAACAGATTGATGCGGATAATGCTTCAAAGAATGATTCAAAACTCTACTTGATCCTGAAATCTCCCATCTCTCATGGACATCTCCTACCCACTTACCCGCAGTTCTCCGTGCCAGCCGCATTAATTTAATACCGGAGGATTCCCCGTACCTAAGCATCTTTCCCCACATTATGTCATTTCTTCGAATATAAAAACCGTCAATTTTTGCAAGCGTGTTATTTATAGAATGATCAATTTCATACCACAATGCCTGACTTACTCGCTCATCCGCGTCAACGAAAAGAACCCAGTCATTCCGGGCCTTCTCCAAACCAAAATTCCTCTGATCTGAAAAATTTATAAGCCTGTGTTTAATTACTTTTGCGCCTGATTTTTCGGCAATTTCGGCCGTATTATCTTTCGAATAATCGTCAATTACGATCTTTTCATCACACCACGCCACGCTCTTAAGACATTCTCCGATATTCTTCTCCTCATTTTTAGTTATAATTACAACCGAAATCATAAAATAATCAATATTTTTATTCTCACTGAAGCCGAATTATTTAACTAAGTATAATATTAACAATGTAAACAATGCAACAATCGCAACAATACTAATTAATACAATTTTATTTAATCTCAAAAAAGTTTCTACCATAATAGCTTGTGCGATACCGAAGTGTTTCCTGAAATAATAAAACCTGCTCGCGCGAAAAATTTTCATGATGTTTTTATTCTGCTTCGTGCTCTCACCCCATAAATGTAAAATTTTTGCATCAGGAAATATACAGATTTTATATCCGGCTTTTTTTAATCTTCTGCAAAAATCAAATTCTTCAAAAAATAAGAAAAATTTATTATCAAACCCCTCTAATGCCGAAAATAATTTTTTTGAAATTAAGAATGCGGTTCCCGGAGCGACGTCAACCTCCCTTAATTTCATTTTATCCCAATCATTTAAAAAATACTTGGCAGACACAGGATTATTTGGAAATATTTTATTTATGAATGACAATACGAACAGTGCTTTAAAAGGCGTTAATGCCCGACTTCCTTGCTGATAAGGTGTTCCATTTTGGCCAAGCAGAAGAGGCGCTGCTATTCCGATATTTTTATCCTTTTGATAAAAATCAACCAAATTATCAATAGTATTTTCATAAACAATTGTATCCGGATTCAAAAAAAATAAAAGGTCTCCGAGCGCTTTTTCTGCGCCTATATTATTGCCTGCGCCGAATCCCGTATTTTCATTTGATATATATTTAATTGAATTATAATTTTTGGCAAGTTCCGATTTCAGCTCTTTATCACGGCTGTTATCTACTACAATTATTTCATAGCTGTTTTTAGGTTTGCTTTTGATTATTGAATCAATCGAGGCCAGAAGCTGTTTCCTGACATTATAATTAACCGTAATTATAGATACCATCAAGCTTATTCTACAATAAAATGACGGCTAATTAAACTGAGGCGGGTTATCTGGTCGCATTCTGGCTCGCGATATACATCGCCATAAACAGGAAAAATAAAATTCCTCCCGATAAGCCCGCATCCGCAATCTCTGCGCCGGAAGCCGTCAATGCTGTAGTTTCTTTTTCCATAAAAATTAACTTTTATTGCGACCTGATTTATTTTTATTCTTATTAAATTTATCCTTAAATTCCTGAATACCTCCTTTTGCACCTTTATTTTTAAGCCGATCCATAGTATCACGGGCTTCCTCTGCGTTTTCCTTTATGGATTTTTTTATGTTATTAAAATCAGTCATAAAATCACCTCCTGCTAACCATAGATAAATAATAATCCTATATATCTTGAAAATGAACAATAAATCGTAATAAATATGAAAAAATACTAATTATTATTTTACCCAGAGGCTGACCAGATATATGGAGATTATTATTGATACAGCTAGCACACACTGCCAAAAAATTTGATAAACAAACCACACAGAATCGTTGCCTAGTTTGGAATGAAGAAGTAATTTATCGGGAGCATTTCGATGCTTTACCGCAAATTGTTCATTGATCCAATAAATTATCTCACCAAGGCTTCTTACAGACCAAAAAACTGCGGCCGTAAGTAGAAAGCCAATCCAATCATTAAAAAACAAAAAAATCAGGCTCGAAAATATCCAAAAAAACCCTATTACAAGTGCGTCCCCCCATACAAAAATTCCCAAAAACTGAAAAGGTGTAGCCAAACCAAACGCATTTTTGTGCTTTACGCTTTGATTCCACCCCAATACAAACACAAATAAATTTACCAATGAATATCCGGCGATAAATAACTGCTGCCAAAGTGCCATAAATTATTTAATAATACTGCTCTCTTTATAAACACCGTTAACCGACTTAAGCGGATATACCGTCGAATTTTTACCTATAATAGTTCCCGGATTTAGAGCACAATTCACTCCGATATTTGAATTATCTCCAATAACAGATCCGAACTTCAATAGATTTGTATCGATCTTCTCTTCACCATTTTTAATTTGAATATTTTTCTTATCAAGTCGGTAGTTTGCCAGGATCGTACCTCCGGAGACGTTTGAATTATTTCCGATGATGCTGTCGCCTATATAATTCAGATGGGCTGCCGCGCAATTATTTAATGCAATACTATTTTTAAATTCAACCGCGTGGCCGATTATGACATTATCTCCGATCAAACAGCTGTCTCTCAAAAAAGCGCCGTGCCTTATTTCACAGTTATTCCCAATAATAGCCGGGCCCGTTATCTCAACTGAAGGATGTACCTTGCTGTTATGACCTATAAATACAAGCTTATCGGTTCCATAATTCGGAAGCAATTTCTTAGAACTAAATATTTCTTCGATATATTTTTTTAGCTGCGCGATCGAATTCCATGGCGTTTTGCCATCCAGCAGATCTCTAAAACTAATATCTTCTAAATTAAAAAAATCATTATTTATCATATGCTACTTACTAGATCTTAACATCAATTTCTGAGCTTTATCAAGTTCTTCCTGCGTATTTACACCCCGCCACATGAGCTTGCCGCCCTGCACGGTCTCTATTTTTAACTTATCCTTAATCGCAAGCTCAACAAGCTCAGTGAGATAAAATTCACCAGTAATTTTACTTTTATTTAGCTTATAAAGATATTTTTTTAAAAATTCAACACTGAAAATAAAACATCCGGGATTAATTTCCTTAATTCGCCTTTCATCTTCTGTGGCATCCTTTTCTTCAACAATTGCTCTAACTTTATTATTAGCATCTCTCACTATCCTGCCAAGACCTGAAGGATCGTCCTGTTCAATTGTCAAAAATGTTATCTCGGCATCTTTTGAGACATGTTTTGTAAATAATTCTTCAATTATAGGTTTATTTTCACTGCTATAAATTACACCATCATCACCATATACAACAAATACGCTCCGAACATCCCGCGGCAGCTTCTCAAAGGCCTTAAGCAGAGCGTCTCCGGTTCCCAATTGCTCAATCTGTTCGGCATAAATTATGTTCTCAGATTCCAATACTTTTTGTACGGATTCCTTCGCGAATCCGACAACTACTATTATCTTCCGTATATTCATGCTTTTTATAAAATTAATTATTCTGACAATAATAGGCTTTCCTGCAAGCATCATAGTTACTTTATTAGCTGAATTAGAATTCATTCGCCTGCCGCGTCCTGCCGCCAGTATAACCGCGCAAACGTCCTGAGTTGAGGAAATTATTGATGTCATTCGGGTAATTGATTTTTTACTCTTTTAATTCTTGCACCGATTTTTGCCAGTCTCTTTTCAAAATTCTCGTAACCGCGGTCCAATTTTTCTATATCATAGATCGTTGAATTACCCTCGGCACAAAGCGCCGCAAGCAGTACGGCAGCTCCTGCTCTGATATCAAGCATAGTAATTACGGCATTATGAAGTTTTACTGGCCCGCTGATCTTTACAGCATGAAAAAACTTTTCGCTATCATCTTTCAAATTAAAATTATAAACATCCTCCGGATTAGCAATTTTAGGATTAAATAATATTGCTTTTGCTCCCATTTTTTGAATTTCATTTATATACCCTAACTTATTTTCAAAAACAGTTTCATGAATAACCGATTCACCGACAGCCTGAGTCATCAAAACTGCCCAAGGAGCCTGCCAATCGGTCATAAAACCAGGATAAGGCTTTGTCTCAACATCTATCGAGCGCAGCCGGTTTTTATAAAAAAACCTAATACCATCGGTTTTAATTTCAATACCTGCGCCGGCAGATGCTAGTTTATCTATAAAATCCGAGATGTATTCCTTTTTTGCTCCTTTGATAAATATATCCCCTTTTGTGATAATCCCCGCGCATGCAAAAGTAACAATTTCATTGCGATCGGAACCTATCACAAAAGTCGTGCCTTTTAGTAGTACGCCGCCTGTACCATTAATTACGATCTTACGTCCATTGATCCTCTCAATGTCCGCCCCCATTTTATTTAATAAATCGATCAATTCATCTATCTCCGGCTCCTCGGCAGCGTTATGGAGTATTGTCTGTCCTTTAGCGCAAGCTCCGGCGAGGATCATAGTCTCAGTGCCCGTATGAGTATTTTTATCAAATCCGTATTCGCATCCATTCAAGATAACGCGCTGATCTGTTTTAGATGCTTGACCGGAATAAAAAAACCCGTCATTGTGATTATATTTAATTTTTGCTCCCATTTTATTAAGTCCCGATATTAGCCTGTCTACGGGTCTGGCGCCAAGCCTGCAACCACCCGGATTTGGCACAACTGCACGTCCCACCCTTACAATCAATGGAACGATAAACATAAACGAAGTCCTCACTCTGGCTGCTGTCTCCAATGATAATTTATAGTTCTTTATTTTCTTAAGGCGGATTCGCAATGTATGATCTTCGATCTTTGCTTGACCTCCCATCTCCTTCACGATCTCAACCATAGTAAAAATATCGGAAATAAGAGGTACATTTTTAATAACTATCTCCTCATCCGTTAGACAGGCGGCAATTATTGCCTTTAAAGCAACATTTTTCGCACCGGACACTTTCACTTGTCCCGTTAACCTATGTCCCCCGGTTACAACAAATTTCTGCATATCAATCTCAGTATTATATACTAATCGTTGCTCATTTTGCCAATTTTTTTTTACAGCAATATGCGCTTACCAGTAGTCTAGTCATACACGCAGCAAATTTATTTGCAAGCGGTATACACTATAAACTTACTATGAATCAAGTCTGCCCCTATATTCAAGCGCCTCATTACCTCGTGCCCAAAGCAGACTTTTATCATCAGGTATTAACTTAAACATAACTGAAAGAATTACATCTCCGGCAGGCTTAAAATGATTATCGTACGCGGCAAAAAAATCAGCAGGCCTGTCTACTATTTCATTATTTATATCAAGCACGCTTATTTTCTCGATATTATCGCACAAATATATATCCTTCGGCTTATACCGCGTATTTGTATATATAGCACCGCCTATACTTCCCGGCAGTCCCAAATGATATTCCAGACCGCTCAACCCTTCTTCTATTGTATATCTGACCAGCTGATTAACAGGCGTGCCTGATTCCGCGTAAACCAGCGTTTTATTTACTTTTGCCTGATGAGAGTCCGAGAGATTTTTATTTATCTTGCCGGATAGCGCAAATACCGAAAATTTGCGGCAGTTATTTTTTATAAGCAGACCTTTTATTTGCTTATCAGGCAAGTGGGGCCATGATCCAGTACCTATTATATAAACAGGAAGCTTATTTTGCCTTGCGCCGATTACACATCTTATCAGCTCATCAAGTTTTTCAATTTCTATATACAGATCAGCCCTATCAATTTCTCTTATTCTACCGCCTCCAAAAGAATTCAAAAAATCATCTAATTTAGTCATAGGATCATGTTCATCTGTGTATTTTTAATAAAGAGTGTATTTTATAAATATCTCCGGCACCCATCGTCACAATCACGGTATTGGATCTATAAAAATTATGATCTATGTGTGCAATAATTTCTGTCAGTCCTCCTATGTGCTTCACATTCTTATGATTCTTGGCAATTTCCTGAGCAAGCAGTTCCGAACTAACGGTATCATCCGCCGGCTCCCTGGCGCTCGCGTAAATATCGGAAAGCAAAACCTCCGAACAATCATCAAAAGCTTTCGCGAAATCATAAAACAAATTTTTTGTCCTGGAATATGTATGAGGCTGAAAAATACATACAATTTGCTTGTCCGGATATTGTTTTTTAAGTCCGGCAAGCGTTTTCTTTATTTCAGTAGGGTGATGCGCGTAATCATCATAAACTTTGGCGCCGCTATTTAATACACCTATATATTCAAGCCTTCTCTTTGATCCCTTAAAAGCTGCCAAACCGGTTTTTATCTTGTCGATTGTCAATCCGCTCTCAATAGCCGCGATAAATGCCGCGAGCGCGTTCAGTCCATTATGCTCGCCGGCTATATTAAGCATAAATTCCCCCATGCTTTTACCATAAGCCTCAACCCAAAAAAACATTCTCTCCCCCGAAATACTAAGCCTGCTGATTACATAATTATTATCGGGATTAAATCCAAAAGTGACAGCATACCCGGAATATTCACTTAACAATATTTTTACCTGTCTATCATCCCCGTTTGCTATAAGCACTCCCTTATTTGATATATTTTTGGCAAATTTCAAAAAGTTATTTCTCACATCATCTATATCTTTGAATATATCCGGATGATCAAATTCGATATTTGTAACAACTGCGATATCTGGTTTTTGCAGTAAAAACTTCGGCCTCTTATCGTATTTTGGCTCCAGCGCGTACTCATCTGCCTCGGCTACAAATACATTTCCACGGCCATAATGCCCTGGAGCGCCCAACGATCCAACGTTACCGGTTCCAATTACAAAAGTCGGATCAAGCTTATTTACCATAAAAATCGTAGCAATCATTCCTGTCGTTGTTGTTTTACCATGAGTTCCGGCAACCGATATTCTCTTATATTTCTTTTCGAAGACATCTCCTTGCATAAAGTAAGCAAGCGCTTCACCTGTAGTCATAACCGCGATATTCTTTTGTTTAGCTTTTTTTACCTCGATATTATCATACCCGTTATGAGCGCCTGTCGTTATGACCAGATCCGGTTTTTTTATATTATCTTCTGAAAACCCCTTGAAGGGGACTATCCCGGCTTTTTTGAGAGCATCATCCGTTATAAATTCTTGATCAATATCTGACCCCGTAACCTTACAACCGGCCTCTTTCGCGATTATCGCTAGCGGCGTCATGCCAACTCCTTTTATTCCTACAAAATGTATATATTTTTTTTTCATAATAATCCTATTATCCCGACAAATCTACCCGAGTCGTCTCTTTCACGTCTATAAGAATAAAAATCCTGATCTTCAAAAGTACATATTCCGCAATCTTCAATCTCTTCTTTGTTTACTCCGCGATCGACCAATTGTTTTTTTATAATTTTCGGCAAACTAATATACATTTTATCTCGTTTCTCTATCACAAAATCTTCACTGTTCGCAAATTTCATCCTGAAATTTGTCCCGCGCTCGGCGCTAACCGAATAACAGCACTCTCTGATGCCGGGACCGATATATGCAATCAAATCCCGTGTATTCATTCCCTTTTTTTCAAATTCATCAACCGCATTTACAATTATCTCATCATACACACCTCTCCAGCCTGCGTGAAAAACACCGACAGTAGTCAATTTTCTGTCTGCTATAAAAACAGGGAAACAATCTGCGCATTTAACTGCCAAAAATACATTCTTATCACTAGTTATCATCCCGTCGGTCTTTAGAATTCTCCAACCCCTGTTATCGCTCGTTACCCATTCAACATTATTTCCGTGCACCTGTTCCATATCCACTATATTCAACGGATCAATTCCCAGATCCAATCCAAAATTTTTCAAATTTTTACGGCTGTCGGATCTTATTGATGACATATCTCCATAGTATTTTGTAGAAAAACCATGAACGATTTTATTTTGTGATTCCAATTTCGAAAATTTAAATATTTGTGTCATTTTACGCGGCCCAAAGCCTTTTTTACTGCCTCATGCTCACTCCAATGCACTTCACCTCGGCCGTAATTCATACTACCCTCGTGTCCCTTACCGGTAAGCACTAATACATCGCCTGCCCGCGCCATGGCTATAGCCGTATCAATCGCCTCGGACCTGTCATCGATAATAAGTAATTTACCTTTGAAATTTTTAGATATTCCTTTTTTAATCTCATTATTTATAGCCGTTAGCGATTCATCCCTGGGATCCTCAGATGTCAATATTATTATGTCGGAATAATCCGAAGATATTTTTCCCATAAGGGGCCTCTTATAATGATCCCGTGCTCCTGCCGCGCCGAATACATGAATCAGCCTGTTTTTTTTAATTTTTTTTAGCTCCGGCAATATTTCCAAAAATGAATTTGGGGTATGAGCAAAATCAATATAAATTTTATATTCATTATCATAAACCAGCTCCTGCCTGCCGGTAGGAGGCTTAAATGTGCTAATACCCTTTTTAATTTCAGATTCAGGTATGCCTAAGCTATATAAAGAAGCAATTGCAGCTAAGCAATTATATTTATTAAATCGCCCGATAAGCTTTGTTTCAAAATGAAAATTATGAGGATTTATGTCAGAATCCTTTTTAAATCCATATGTCTGAAAACTTTTATTTTTTAATATTTTCTTCAATAATTTATACGACTTATCATCTTTATTGATAATCGCTGTCTGGGCTGATTTCAGAAGCTTTGCTTTGGCGTTTACATAATTTTCATACGTTTTATGATAATCCAAATGCTCGCCTGTTATATTGGTCACAACACCAACTTGAAACGGTATCCCGGCGACCCTATGCTGATCAAGAGCATGTGATGTAACCTCTAGCACCAGGTATTTCGCACCGGCTCTCCTGGCCTTTCCGATTAGCTTTCTCAACGCAAAAAATCTGGGCGTAGTCACGTGGTAACCAACCGGTTCGTGTTTATTGTCTATAATAGCGCTGACACTCGTAACAACCGCTGCTTTATAGCCGCTTTTTTGCAAAACATGATAAATTATGCTGGCGGTTGTTGTTTTACCGTCAGTTCCGGTAACTCCGATTATTACCATTCCGCGGTAGGGAAAAAGATAAAAAATATTCGCGGCATGCGCCTGAAAAAAGTGTAAAAAATTTTTAATTTTCTGCAGCATATCTCTAACCCGCTTATTATACCTCTTAATGAAGCTTTTTTACAGTTATTTTATTTGTTTTTTTAGAATATCCAAAAAAACATAATAATATTGATAATACATATAAATATTTACCGCAATTAAAAGCGGAAATATCACAAACTGCTCAACAAAGCCGCTCGTTTCGACTCTATAGCGTTTTATCGGTGGAATTCCGAATTTTACAGGAATAGGCAAAAGCCAGGGAACACCTTCTCGCGTCAAGGTATCCATGACCAGATGGGATACAAAACCGATCATAAATGCCCACCAAATAATTTCCATGTCCAAATTGGAAAAACTCGGCGCCAGCATATCCAATAAGTACTTAAATCCAAATCCGAATAAAACAATACCGATGACTGAATGAGATAAAAACCTGTGGCCTCCAAGCATTTTCCCGATAAATCGCCCGGCTATGCCGCCAATTGGCAAATTTCTCCAAAACGGCGCTGTAGGCTGGTCAATATCTGGCGCTACCCCGCCTATCATATTCGCGAGTATTGCGGTCAGCCCTGTAGCCAGAGATATATTTTCCGGCGGACTGATAATTACTGCCGACGCGAGCACGGTAAAAGCGGCAAGATCATGCGTTCTTCCGGTCATATATAATAGTATAGTTCATGAAAATAATAAATTCATCCAAAAAAACGTCTCTCAGCTCAAATGCACACCCGGCAAAGAGTCTCATAGAAAATATGCTGGGTCTTATCGCCGCTCCCAAAGGTCAATCTATGATTTTCAAAACCAGATTTGGCATCCATACTTTTTTTATGAAATATCCTCTTGATATCCTTATACTGGACAACAACAGCCGGGTAACCAAATTAAAACAATCTCTTATGCCTAATAATATTTTTTTTTGGAATCCTAAACATTCAACAATTATTGAGTTGCCCCCGGGTGCTATAATTGCTTCGAAAACAAAAGTAGGTGATTTTATAGATATTATTTGCTAAAATCAATATACATATGAAGCCTGTTATTAGCTACGATGATTTTTCCAAACTCGATCTCCGGGTCGGACTGGTAAAAGATTGTGTCCGTAAAGAAGGATCCGATAAATTACTCAGGCTCACTGTCGACTTCGGAGATGAAGGCACTCTCACCATTCTTTCAGGTATTTACCCTCATTACGAACCGGAGGATATTAAAAATAAACAATTTATATTCGTTATAAATCTCGAACCTAGAAAAATAATGGGCGAACTATCACAGGGCATGATTTTATGCGCCGATTCGGAAAAACCAATTCCTCTCAAACCCAAATCAAAATCCGCTCCCGGCACCCCCATCAGATGAAAAACAATACTAACCTCTAACCCCTAAAGCCCTAACCCCCTACATATTAGTTCAGTTCGCCGCTTCGCTGGCTGTCGGCACAGGATTAATTTCCAAAGCTGACACGTCAAAATCATCGACTAAATTTAAATTCTTTGGCAGCATCACATCTCCTTGTGTCTCCGTTGGCGGAATTTCATAATAAGTAAGCAATTTTTTTGCAGCGTTGAAAAAAACAGGAGCTGCTGTCTCTGAACCATAGATCGAAGTACTCGGCCTGTTCAATACGATTAACATAACAAATTTTGGGTCATCGGCAGGCGCGAAGCCGATAAAGGAAGTAATTGTTTTGTGAGGATCATAATGCCCGGCGATCGGGATTTGCGCAGTTCCTGTTTTTCCCGCGATCCTATAGCCCTTAACGCTGACCCATTTTGCCTCACCTTTATTCACGGCATTAACAAGCATTTCAGTCATTATTTTAGCCGTTTTTTCCGAAATTGGCTGACCTGTTTTTTTCGGTAATATTTTAATCCTCTCGCCTTCGGCTGTAACAATCTCAGCCGCCGCGTGCGGCTCCATTCGCGCACCGCCGTTAGCTATAGCAGCAAACGATGAAAGTAATTGCAGAGGAGTTACTGTTATGCCCTGCCCGAACGTCGCTGTCGCCAGATCAATTGGATACCAGCTCTCTCTGGCACGGAGCTGTGGTGACTCTTCACCCTGCAAATCGACTCCCGTATAAGATCCGATTCCCCACTTCTCAAAATAATTAAGCATCCGGTCAAGACCGAGTTTACGGCCTACGAACACCATCCCAGTGTTATCGGAATGTACAATTACATCCGTCATATTTGAACCGGAACGGTATTTATCATTCCAGGTACGCACGGTATAATCATCAATCTCAACAGGCCCCCCGCATATAGAGCATACAGTATCATGTCGGACCAATCCTTCTTCCAATGCGGATGCCATAACGAGAGGCTTAAACGTGGAACCCGGTTCATATGTATCGGATAAAAAGGGATTTTTATATATATCATCGCCGAATTTATAATATTCCCCGGGATTATAATTAGGAAGTGATGCCATAGCTATTATTCCGCCTGTCTTTGGATCAATTATTCCACCCATTCCGCTGACAGCTCCGTATTTAATAATTCCTTTTTTTAGCTCCTGTTCCAATATAAACTGAACAGTCCTGTCCAAATGTAATACCAGACTCCGGCCGTCTACTTTTCCGGAGAACTCATTCAATCTGGAAACTACCGGATTCCCCCATGCATCTTGCATTCTTATGCTTACACCGGGCTTACCGCGAAGCTGCCTGTCATAATAACCCTCCAGTCCGAAATAACCCTTAGGCTCTCCATTCTCGTCCTTTCCCACAAAACCCAGCATATGCGCCGCCATAGAGGCCTCGGGATAAAATCTGTTTTGAGATTCTTCAAAATCGAGGCCCGCTAATTTTAATTTTAAAATTCTGCTCTTTAATTCGTCATCCAGACCGGATTTTATGGGTGAATAGAAGCTTTTCCTCGACAATGCGGCGCTTATCGTACTGCTTTCCATATTTAGCATGGCAGACAATTTTGCACTAACTTCATCTTTATCTTTAATAACCTTAGGATTAGCAAATAATAAATAATTTATTTTGTTTGCCGCGATTTTAAATCCGTCTGAGGCCAGTATCAATCCTCTTGAAGGCATTACTTTCGTTTCCGCCCCATACTGCTGGGCTCCAATCTTTGCCAGCTCGTCAGCTTTCACGATTTGCCAATAATACAAACGTGCTTCAATAAAAAGAAACAAAACAATAAAAATAAATAAGCTAAACCTGTAGCGCCATTTCATTGCAGAATAAAAATATTAATTTCCCCGGGCCATTGGTAAAGGATCTGTCAGATAAACATAGTCTTTTGGCTCTTTAAACCCCAGCTTTTTGGCATTTTTAATAATATTTTTCAAAGAAGATGCTTCAAGCACCTTTTCTTCAATCAGTATATTATCTTTTTTATACTTTGCTATCTCCGACTGCAAATATTCCAGATCAATGCCCGCCGTGGAAACTCTATTTGAAATTACCACATGAGCAACCGATAAGCAAGCAACGGTAAACGCCAAAAATAAAATTATTAAAATCGGTTTCTTCATATTTTTTCTACAAAGCGAAGCTTTGCGCTCCTGCTTCTCACATTTTCATTTATCTCCTGATCACTTGGCAAAATCGGTTTTTTATTTACTACCCGTCCCTTTCCCATTTTTTCCCATCTAGCAAACTGCCTCTTAACTATACTGTCCTCCAAAGAATGGAACGAAATTACGCCGATTCTTCCATTCTCCTCGAGCAAATCAAAAGCTTTTAACAAAGCTGCTTCCAGATTTTCTAATTCACTATTTACAGCAATCCTAAGCGCCTGAAATATTCTGGCCTTAATATCCTGGCTATTTACTCGTCCTCTTATGCCCTTATCAATTATTACCGAAAGTTCGCCTGTCGTTTCAATCCTTTTTATTTTACGGGCGCCGACAATACTTTCAGCAATGGCATAAGAATACCTTTCTTCACCCGATTTATAAAATAACTCATTTAGATCTCCTTTCGATAATACATTTACCAAATCACTCGCCTTCACATTCAGATCGCTATCCATCCTCATATCAAGCGGTCCATCCTGCTGAAAACTAAAACCCCTGTAACCGCTGTCAATATGATGGCTGGACAAACCCAGATCAAATATAACTCCGTTTACTTTCTCAAATGCGTTTTCCTTTGCGTGCTTATCAATATCCCTAAAATTCCCCCTAACTAAAACAAACTCCTTTTCATTTTTGATCTTTGATTTTTGATCTTTGATTTCTTGCCGTACATATCCTATCGCTTCTTCATCTACATCCAAACTCAATACAACCCCTCCGCGCTTTAATATCTCAAGACTGTGTCCTCCGCCGCCCAAAGTCGCGTCAATATATCTCCGTCCGGGCTTTACGCCCATCCCGTCTATTAATTCATGTAAAAGAACACTTGTATGATAATTATTCATCCTGCCTAACCAATATTATCCTTATTCACCCCGAGCATTTAACTTATCTGCTATAGACTCAATGCCGATCGACAAATCTTTCTGATGCTTGTCCCACGCGCTCTTACTCCAAACTTCGACAAATTTCTGTATCCCGGCATAAACAATGTCTTCCTCAAGCCTCGCGTATATTCTCAAAAATTCCGGTATTACAAATCTTCCCTTCAAATCCAGATTTACATAGCTTGCGTTACCGAGTAAAAATCTCTGTATTTCCCGAGTATTTTTATCAGTGAAGGGCTTACCCTCTGTGCCTTCAAGCAAAACTTTCCAATTTTCCTCGGAGACTATTATTAAACATTTCTCAAACCCCTGCGTTATAATTAACTTATCACCGAGTACCTCCCTGAACTTCTTTGGTAAAGATGTCTGAAACTTCTGACTTATTTTAGAGTCATATTGTCCGATCAGCATACTACTTTTTCCTACTTCGTACTACCTTTACCTATTTTGCCTCATAATGGATGAGTTGTCAATAACCGGTAGTGTCTTAATGTAATAATTAATACAATATGTAGAGTACTGATCGTAAGAAATCCGTAAGAAAGAATTTATTACACTTTTACGAGGCTTTATCCCTTATAACTAAATACTTATAACTTAATACTTAATACTTAATACTTATAATTCTAAAGAGGTTTCGGCCTGATATACTTTATTATTGTCTTTAGTAATCTTCAATAATAGATCAACTTTTTCTACCCCTTTATCGTATTTGCAAACATTCCGTGAACAGCTTCCCAAATCAAGCCATGGGGAGGTATAATTACTGGAACCCGATTTAAATTCTGACTCACCAATTACAGCTCGCATTGCTTTATCCTCAGCGCCGTCACTTTTCTCAGCCTCTGTTGAATCTGCCTCATATGTCAGTTCGTACGAAATAGCTTTTATATCGCTCATTTTGGCAATAGCAAACTGCACTTTTTGCTTTTCAGGCGAAGCCTTCATAGTTAGTCCGATTTCCTCAGGAGATATATTTTCGATATTTATATTTATTGGAGTCGGACTCAAATCAGCAGAACTTCCTGTTTGTGAATTAAAAAACATCACATAAGCGCCAATTAATAAAACAATCAAAACAGCCAGAACCGTAGGTATTAATATTTTTTTATTCCGCATGTGATTAGGATATAAAAATACAGTCTAACTGTCAAGTTTTTGGTGAAAAAATGTAGCCAGCTTATCAATATCTACTCTTTCCTGAACAGCAGTATCTCTGTCCCGGACGGTAACAGTATTGTCTTCCAGACTCTGAAAATCAACCGTTACACACCATGGTGTACCGATCTCGTCCTGAGCCAAGTATCTTTTGCCTATGTTGCCGCGGCTATCAAGAACCACCATAAAATGCTCCTTCAAATCACCGAAGACTTCTTTCGCTTTCTCTACAAGCTCCGGCTTATTAGCAAGCAATGGAAATACAGCCGCCTTATACGGCGCTAACTGCGGCTTAAGCCTCATTACAACCCTTCCCTGCCCCGAGCTTGCCGAAGCATCTTCATAATAAGAATCGATCATAACCATAAGCAACAGCCTGTTTATCCCGACAGCAGGCTCGATCACATGAGGCAATATTTTACTTCCGGTTTGCGGATCTTGTATCGTAAGATCTTTTTTAGATAAATTCATATGCTGTGTAAGATCGTAATTCGTTCTATAAGCAAGTCCCCAGAGCTCTTTAAACCCAAAGGGAAATTTGTATTCTAGATCCTCGGTTCTACTGCTATAAAATGACCTCTCTTCATCCGTATGCGCCCTCCATCTGAGGTTATTCGCGTCGACCCGAAGCTCGTGTGTTATAAAGTCCCACATCTGATTTTTCCATTTTTCAAAAAGATCATTCCAGTCGGTTTTTTCCGGATCAAAAAAATACTCGATTTCACCCTGTTCAAATTCAATTGTCCTGAAAACGGAATTTCCGGGTGTTATTTCGTTTCTGAAACTTTTACCCATCTGCGCTATACCAAACGGCAATTTTACGCGCGTTGAATCGACAACATTTCTGAAATTTATAAAAATTCCCTGCGCTGTTTCCCCGCGCAAATAACCGAGCCCCCCTTCGCCCTCAACAATCCCGAGTTGGACAGGAAAAAGCAGATTAAATTTCCTGATCTGTGTCCAGTCATTCTTCCCGCAATTCGGACAAACGAGAGGCATCAATTTTTCTTCTCCTTTTAGAAGAGGGTCATGGTGAGGTTTAAATTCGCTGAATATTTTTCTAATTCTTTCAAATGCTTCGACAGGAAGCCCTTCGACTTTCCCGGTCGACAAAGCGCCTGCAAGTTCCTTATCTTTCCCATAAGCACTCTTTAGCTCCTCAATTTGCTCCTGTGTTCTTGATTCAATAAAATTCTCAAGCAAATGATCTGCTCTCATCCTAGCTTTGCAGTTCTTGCAGTCGATCATCGCATCGGCAAACCCGGCCACATGCCCGGACGCTTCCCATATCTTGTGATGCGATATTAGGCTTGCATCAAGCCCCACTATATCAGCTCTTTTCTGAACAAAATATTTCCACCAGAGATTCCTTATGTTTCTCAGAAGTTCCGTTCCCATCGGCCCGTAGTCATAAGTATTGGCAAGCCCGCCGTAGATTTCCGATCCGGGGTATATAAAACCGCGTCTCTTCGCGAGTGCTACTATTTTCTCCATCAAATTCTCCGCCATTTGCATATTATATACCCCTCTGCTTATAAAATGCAAAATAATGTATAATACCGCGAAGCAATCCAATATCTATTTAATTTTAAACATCAATCTAAATTAGTTTTTTATAATTAAGGAGACATATATCTTTTCTTACTAACCTGTTGGCAGACAGCCATAATGATTGCGTAGCGGTATAACATTAGAATAAATTTTCCGCGAGGCAGAATTAAAACAGAAACAGTTTACGCTCTCAAAACTATTTTGTCATTGCGACCC
>CAZLZN010000018.1:0-34104 GCA_964564035.1 uncultured Gammaproteobacteria bacterium
AAAAGCTCGCCATTGGCGAGCTTACTGCATTTCTTTAATGCCCTCAGTTGCGGGGTCGGGAGTTGAACCCGACCTGTGAGATTATGAGCCTCACGTGCACCGTACACTACCCCGCGTTGTTGAAGTATATTAACAAACGAGCGTGATTAAGTCAATCAGAGGCCGTAAACGGTTGAATTTGCCGGGTCAAATAAATACTTATTTTATTAAGATTTAATATAAATATAAGCTAAATTATATTAAAAATTGTAACGGATATAATAAACCTCTTGACAACTAATAAATATCATGATAATCTAAGAATCAGATATGGATCAGAGCTTAAAATTAAAAAACTTTTTGGAAATCCCCTACGACGAGCTGGAAGAGATGAATCTTGCCGCGAAAGAAAAAAGAACTACTATAGATAATGAAAAGCTGGAGGCAGAATACAGAAAATATTTGGAAGGCGAGAAGAGAATAAAGGCAGTAACTCTTTGTTTTACAGATATTGAGGGACGGTTCCACATGATCGATTATGATAAAAAGTTTCTTTTATCCAACGCCGAAAACCTGACGTTTGACGGTTCTTCAATCAGAGGATTTACGCCTCAGAGCGAATCGGATCTGCGGCTCAAAGTTGATTGGGGAAGCATCATGTGGCTTCCGTCGGATCTGTTCGGACCCGGAAAGGTGATATTTTTCGCGAATATTCTCGGGCGGGATACCAGGCAGTACGAGTCGGATTTTCGAGGACTTCTGCAATCATATTCTTCAGATTTATTTGCCAAAGAGGGGCTCACGGGTTTTGCTTCGGCCGAAATAGAAGGGTTTTTGATGGAGGGAGTTAACGCGGAGCAGAGGTTTGATGAAAAAACCGGATTTCAGTTGATTTCAACAGGAGGCTACTATCATTCATTGCCAATGGATAAATTGAGGCAATTTATTGACGCGGCGGCTGAAGCCCAGCGGGCAATGGGTTTTAAGAACGAAAAAGATCATCCGGAGGTCGCTCCGTCACAGTTTGAGATGAATTTCAGCTACACGGATATTGTACGCGCGGCTGATCAAATACAGTTATATAAACTGGTCTGCAGGCAAGTCGCGAACAAAATGGGTATGACCGCGACATTTTTGCCGAAACCTGTAATGGGAATTAACGGAAGCGGAATGCATACGAATTTTTCGATGGGTAAAAAGGGTAAAAATATTTTTTATCAAAAAGACGGAGAAGAGGGCTTATCAAAAGCGGCTTGGGACGTTATTTCCAGGCTTCTCAATCACGCGCCGGAGATCTGTCTGATTATAAACTCAAGTGTCAATGCCTACAGAAGACTTGATCCGCATTTTGAAGCGCCAAATCAAATAAAAGTATCGCCTATTGACCGCGGATCAATGATCAGAATTCCTGTCGGAAATGAAAGGACTGCAAGGATTGAAGTAAGATCGGTCGCGCCTGATACAAATCCTTATTTGTGGTTTTATACTTTGATGAAAACAGGACGGGAGGGTGACAAGCTGACCAAAGACGAGAATAAAAGAGACAGGCTTAGATTCCTGCCCTCGACAATAACCGATTCTTTGAGAATTTTTAAAGCAAGTGATTTTACAGCGAAGATTTTGGGAGAGGCAAGTAAAGAGAAGTTTGCATACTTCAAGCAGTTGGTCGCAGACAGGAGTCCGAAAGAGCTCGGGACAAAGGTCAAAAATTCTGAAGTTTTGTATCATCACGAGGTAACAAATCAGGCAATCTGGAATAATTTCTAAAAATGAAAAGAATTTTGCCATTATCTCTACTAATACTACTTATAGGTGCGGGGTTTGGATATTTATCTACATTTTTTGCAGGAGCGTCAGCGGGAGGAGATCAGACAGGAATATCGGCAGGAGATACGGCCTGGGTATTGATGGCTACCGCGCTTGTGATGCTTATGACACCTGCCGTCGGATTTTTCTACGGAGGTATGGTACATCATAAAAACGTGGTCAGCGTGCTTAAGCAGTCGTTTGTGATACTGGCGGTTGTAAGCCTGCAGTGGGTTATTTTCGGGTATAGTTTGGTATTTGGTAAGGATATTTACGGAATAATCGGCGACCTGAGTTTTCTGGGACTCCGAGGAGTCGGATTCGGGCCGAATGCCGATTATGCGGCCACAATACCGCATCTCGCATTTATGATGTTCCAGGCGACTTTCGCGATAATTACGCCGGCTCTTATAATCGGCGCCGTCGCGGAGAGAATTTCATTTAAGACTTTGATCATTTTTACATTGTTGTGGACTACTTTTATTTATGATCCGATCGCGCATTGGGTATGGGGAGTGGGCGGATGGCTTAGGACTCTCGGGGCGCTTGATTTCGCGGGGGGCACGGTTGTTCATATCAGCGCGGGATTTGCCGGGCTTGCGGCGGCTATGCTTGTCGGTAAGAGAACAAATTCCAAAACCCCTTCACTTACTGCGCAGTACGCTCACAATGTACCGTTTGTAGTTCTGGGAGCCGCTCTGTTGTGGTTTGGGTGGTTTGGATTCAACGCGGGAAGCGCGCTGGCCGCGTCGGGTCTCGCCTGGAATGCTTTTGTCGCTACCAATACAGGGGCGGCGGCGGCAGGGCTTGTATGGATGTTTCTTAGCTGGAAAGAGCATAAAAAGCCTAGTGTTCTGGCGACCGCGACAGGAGCTGTCTGCGGACTGGTCGCTATAACACCGGCAAGCGGATTTGTCGGGCCTATTTCAAGTATCGCGATCGGTATTGTAGCCGGTACAATTACATATCTGGCGCTTACATTCAGAACAAAGAAACTTCCTGTTGATGATACTCTTGATGTTTGGGCGGCGCATGGAGTTGGAGGTTTGACAGGCGCGGTGCTTACAGGTGTGTTCGCAGAGAAAGCTATAAATTCAGCCGGTAATAACGGGCTTTTGTTCGGGAATCCCTCTCAGCTTTGGATCCAGCTTCTGGCGGTCGGTGTGGTCGCGGTATTTGCATTTGCGGGCACATGGATTATTTTGAAAGTTATGACAATGTTTATCAAGCTCAGAGTAAGTAAGAGCGAGGAAGACCTCGGACTTGACAAGGCTATACATGGTGAGGTAGGCTACGTGCTACGATAAATATGAACAACCCTTGGAATAGAGCTAAGTCTCAACTTCGTAGAAGCGCGCAGATGCTTAAGATAGATGATAGATTGTTGGAAGCATTAATCGTGCCTAATAATATCATAGAAAAGAGGCTACCCCTAGTTTTTGAAAATGGAGTTCAGAAATACTTTACCGCCTATAGGGTGCAACACAATAATATAATGGGGCCTTATAAAGGCGGAATTCGTTATCATCAGGATGTAAATTTGGATGAGATAAAAGCGCTTGCGTTCTGGATGACAATGAAGACCGCGCTTCTTAATGTACCTTTCGGAGGAGGAAAAGGAGGAATTAAAGTCGATCCGAAAAGGCTTACCAAAACCGAATTGAAGAGTTTGACGGCATTATTCGCAAAAAGTATCGCAAGCGCAATCGGTCCTCATAAAGATATCCCCGCACCGGATGTAAATACTAATCCCGAGATAATGTCTTGGTTTGCTCAGGCATACGGGGAGCATTCAGGAAAACATGAGGCGGCAGTTGTGACAGGTAAAAAATTGGAGCATGGGGGAAGTAAGGGCAGACCAGAGGCGACAGGCCTGGGCGGTGTATTTGTTTTGCTTAGAATTCTCAAGAAGCTGGGCATTAAGCCTAAGGGCCTGAAGATTGCAGTACAAGGGTTTGGGAACGCGGGTTATCATGCGGCATATTATTTGCATAAAGCAGGCTGCAGGATAGTCGCGGTCTCTGATTCGCAATACGGCATATATTCGGAGAACGGTTTGGATCCGGAAGTTGTGTATGCGTCAAAAAAGAACAATGGGGATTTGATGTCGGGGCTTAAAAAGCGGGAGATTAAAAAGATAAAGCGTGAAGAGTTGCTGTTTCTGGATGTTGACGTACTGATCCCCGCGGCGCTTGAGAATGTCATAACGCTTGAAAACGCGGAATCTATAAAGGCAGGCATTGTACTGGAGCTTGCAAACGGGCCGACAAATATGGAGGCTGATGAACTGCTTAGAAAAAAGGGCAAGCTGGTTATACCGGATATACTTGCCAACGCGGGCGGCGTCGTAGTCAGCTATTTTGAGTGGTATCAAAATATCCATGATAAAAAATGGGAGCGTGAAACTGTTTTTGCTAAACTTAAAAAGAAAATGCATGAGGCGGCTGATGAGGTATATGATCTCCATAAAAAGAAACTGCTCGCGATGAGAGACGCTTCATACGTAATTTCTTTGCAGAGAATTCATAAGCAATGGACGAGAAAAAATCTGCTGCGCAAGGCGCTTAAAAAGAGCAAGGCCACAAAACAAACCGCTGTTAATTAAGTTGTGTTTTTTCTAATTAATTTTTGATATAATTTTTCAGTGAATCGCAAAAAGATCAAAGTATTTCAAAGCACGAAAGGCAAAGGGGTAAGGGCTTTACAAAATATAATAAAAGCAGAGAGTATCCTGAGTTTTGAGAGAAACTTCGTAAATTACAGCAATAATAAGACGCTTAGAATGGAGGAAGATCTACATCAAATAAGTACCGATCCGGAAGCTGTGGAGAATTTTATAAATCATTCGTGTGAAGCAAATGCATATATTGATTTTGAAAGCCTGACATTGAGAGCGGTCCGGGATATAAGACGGGGCGAGGAGATCACTTATAATTATTTTACTACCGATTGGGACAAGGAAGATGTATTTGATTGCTTGTGCGGAACGAGCGGCTGTTTTAAAAAAATATCAGGATTCAGGAGTTTAGATTATACCGATCAGCTCAAGCTTAAAGAGTATTTGTCAGGATATTTGCTAAAAAAGCTGGAGAGTATTATTTTTGAGAAAACGAAGAGCCCGGGTATAAACGGTAAGAAAATAAACGCTTTGTCTATTTGATTTTGCTTAAGTCCCGGTTGATCATGACAGGATTCAGGCCGCGTATTTCCTCTTCTATAGTAAAACCTGCCGATATGGCGTTCCAGAGAAAGATCGGTTTTTTGTATAAGTGCGCGGCCGTCATTTCCATAAGAACGTTGCCTCCTATATAGCCCGCGATGCCATTTTTTTCATTATTTATAACCAGAATGGCATCTGACGCAATTACTTTTTTGAAATGGCCGTTCATAAGCGCGGTTTTGATTTTGTAGTCGGTGGGGTTGGCGTACCAGGTTTTGTAATCGGCTACGTTGAAATTTTTATTTGCTGCCATGATACGGGCTGTTTTTGGGATTTTGGTTTTGAAGCCCAGTTTTTTCAGCTGTTTTTCTATACTCAGTACATCTTTGTAAAAAGAGACGCTTGAGCAGAGAGTGATTGTTTTGAGTTTTTTTGCCATAAACATTGATTGTATTTATCCAAGTGAGATTATAACAAATAATAATTAGTTTTAAATAATTACCAAGGAGCTGATAGAATAAGTGTCTATGAAGACTTTTTATAACTTACTGGTAAATAATTTGATCGCGAATGTAACTAATTATACTGTTTGGTTTGCTATAACGTTCTATGTGTACCTCGAAACAAAATCGGTTTTGGCAACCGCTATGATTTCGGGTATTTATCTGGTCGCCGCGAGCTTATCGGGATTTTGGTTCGGGAGCATAGTCGATCACAACAGGAAAAAGAAAGTGATGCTTTTGTCGAGTATAATTTCGCTCGTAATTTATATAATTTCGTTTGTAATATATACAGCGGCGCCTCAGGGTGAATTTAAAAATCCCGCGAGTCCTATGCTTTGGATGTTTGTTTTGCTTTTGCTTGCGGGAATTGTAGCCGGTAATTTGAGAACTATCGCGCTGCCAACGCTTGTCACTATACTGATCGACAAGGATAAGCGCGACAGAGCTAACGGAATGACGGGCACAGCATTCGGGATCTCGTTTTTGATAACTTCGGTAATTAGCGGCGTGCTGGTAGGACAATCGGGTATGTTTGGCGTCCTGGCTCTGGCAATTGCCGCAACTATTATAGTAATTGTTTATTTAATTTTTATCCGCGTTGATGAGCGGAAAATAGTACATTTAGCCAATCAGCAGGGGCGAGTTGATGTTAAGGGGACTTTGAAGGTCGTTATGGGCGTGCCGGGACTATTAGCACTTATTTTGTTTTCTTCTATTAATAATTTGCTTGGGGGAGTCTTTATGGCTTTGATGGATGCATACGGATTGACGCTTGTGTCTGTTGAGGTCTGGGGGTTTTTGTGGGGGGCTCTGAGTACGGGATTTATAATAGGCGGACTTATTATCGCGAAGAGGGGCTTGGGACGCAATCCAGTGAAGTCGCTATTTTTCGCAAATATAATTATCTGGACTATTTCCTGTTTTTTTACAATTGCGCCGTCTATAATACTTCTTGCAATCGGTAATTTTATTTATCTGATAGTTGTTCCTTATATTGAGGCGTCCGAGCAAACGATTTTGCAGAAAGTGGTTCCACTGGAGAGGCAGGGACGGGTGTTTGGATTTGCTCAAAGCGTGGAGCAGGCGGCTTCTCCACTCACGGCTTTTTTCATAGGCCCTATCGCTCAGTTTGTATTTATACCGTTTATGACAAGCGGCCTAGGCGCGGATCTGATCGGTGACTGGTTCGGGCGCGGTCCGGACAGGGGGATTGCTTTGGTGTTTACCGTAACAGGAATAACAGGACTTTTGATAACTATATACGCTATGAGGACGAAGTATTACGGCATGCTGACGCGGAGATATTTGGATAGCAAGTAAAAGGCCGCGGGCAACCGGGTTTTATTCAGAAGTCCGGGTACTGCCGCTCGTGATGAAAATTTATTAAGTTCCAAGACTCCCTTTCTGCAAGTTCCGGCTCAAGCAGTTAGAGCTGTAAAAAGTTTTATACACTCACTTTGTGTTACGGTTTGCAGACGGCGGGGAATTATGTGCTAATATAAGGTTGTGAAATGTGTTGTTGTTTATGATTCGATGTACGGGAATACGGAGAAGATCGCTAAAGCGATCGCCAATGCGTTTGTATCCTGCAGTGCCATTAGGGCGGGGGAAGCAGGCGCGGATGTGCTTGAGAAAGCTGATTTCATGTTTATCGGTTCACCGACTCAAGGCGGACGGCCGACTGCAAATATTTTGAAATTCGTTGACAGCATACCCGGGGGGAGATTTAAGAATCTGAAAGCAGGAGTTTTTGATACCAGAGTCAAATATGAAGAGCAGAATTTTGCTTTGAAACTGCTGCTTAGAGTCATCGGATATGCGGCTTCAAAGATAAAAACCGGGCTCTGGAGCAAGGGCATTGAAGTTATTGAGCCGGTACAAGGTTTTGTGGTGAACGGAAAGGAGGGGCCTTTGGCGCCGGGAGAGCTTGAGAGAGCTGTAAAATGGGCCCGGGATATAGTAAAGCAGTGAAAAATATTTTTGTTAATAAATTTAAAGGTGCAATATTTATAGCTTTGGTAATTGCCGTACTAGCGGTATTTTGGGCTATTAATTCTTCCAAAAACCCGGAAACTTCTGCGATAAATGATTTTGAAGCTTGTGCGGAGGAGGGGTATCCGATAATGGAGTCATATCCGAGGCAGTGCAGGACTTCCGACGGGAGATTGTTTGTCGAGGAAATAAGTCCGGCGCCTGAGGAGGAGAAAATCAGGATATTTTCGCCCAAACCAAAAGAGAACGTAGCCAGTCCATTGAGAATAAGCGGTGAAGCACGCGGCGGATGGTTTTTTGAGGCCAGTTTTCCTGTGTATGTGCAGGACGAAAAGGGGCGAGAGCTTGGAAGGGGCATTGCAAGCGCAAATGGTGACTGGATGACTGAGGAGTTCGTGCCTTTTGAGGCTGAAATAATATTTGAAACAGGCGGGGCAAAAAACGGAGTTATTGTATTTGAGAAGGATAATCCCTCAGGCCTTCCCGAAAACGCGGATGAGGTCAGAGTGCCTGTTCTATTTGAGAGCGTAAATAAAAAAAGCGTGAAGCTGTTTTATTATAACCGCAGGGCTGATCCGGATGTTTCCTGCAGTGACGACGCGGTACAGTCTGTTGAGCGGGAGATTGGTATTACAAAAAGTCCGATCAAGGATACAATGGAACTTCTGATCAGGGGAGAAATCTCTGACGCGGAAAGAGATGCCGGGTTTATGTCGGAATTTCCGATTGAGGGGTTGAAGCTGAAAGGGGTTAATTTGAAGGAGGGAGTGCTGTCGGTTGAGTTTGCGGATAGTATGAACAAGACCGGAGGCGGTTCGTGTAAAGTGAATCTAATGAGAGCCCAAATAGAAAAGACGGCAAAACAGTTCGCGGAGGTAGAAGAGGTGAAGATATTGCCTGAGGAGGCTTTTCAGCCGTAAGTGAAGGGCTTAGGGATTAGGTGTTAGGGCTTAGGTGTTAGTGATTAGTTGAGTCTATTGCAAAGTATTATAAAAAGATCTAATATTTAAATATGGATCTAGGGAATTTTTTTCAGGTACCTGTTAATTATTTGGCAGTATTTTTGGCCGGGGTTTCAAACATGGTTATCGGCTTCTTGTGGTACGGGCCACTTTTTGGTAAGCCCTGGATGAAATATGTCGGGTTTACACCGGAAAAGCTGAAGAAAGCACAGAAGAATATGGGACCGACGTACGGCCTAATGTTTGTCTCAGCGCTTGTCATGGCGTATGCTTTGTTTCATTTTATCTGGTACGCTGCGCCCGGGTCTTATACTCTGTTTATCGCGGTAAAGACTGCTGTTTGGGCATGGTTAGGATTCATAGCTACGACTATACTGTCAGGATTTATGTTTTCGCCGGAGAGAAAAAGTTATAAACTGTATTTTATAGACGCGGGATATTATCTGGCGGCTCTCGTCGTAATGGCAGTAATAATATATCTGTTTAAGTAGATGTCCGCACTTGCTCCGGAAGTTTCTCCCCCTTTTGCGGATAAACCCGAGCGTAAATTTGCGGGAGCTTCAAAAAAATGAAATCATTAAAAATTTTTTCAGGTATTGGCAGAGCTGTTTTTAAGCCTGTTAATAACCCGATTATTGATGTCGCGGCTTTTTTGGCGGCGTTAGTTTTTGTAATCTCAGGATCTTTGGTTTCCCTAAACAGGTTTTGGCAGTATGAGATCTTTTATTATAATTTCGGAGTTTTTGACATGGCGATCTGGAATGTATCGAGACTGCGTCCTCCGGTCATCGAGCATATGCTGGTCAGCGGACGGATACTTCTGGCTGACCATTTTGATCTGAGCATACTGCTTCTTGCGCCGCTTTATTGGATCACGGATCGAAGTGAAATACTGCTTATTGTTCAAGCCTTATTCGCGGGCTGCGCGGGGTTCGTCATATATCTGATCGGACGGGAAGTGTTGAAAAATAAACTGGCGGCGCTTAGCATCTCGCTTTGTTATTTATTTTTTACGGGCATACAAAACGCCGTAATAACGGATTTTCATGAACTGACTGTTATGACTCTTCCTTTGTCGCTAACATTTCTGTTCATCGTCAGGAAACAACTAAAGCTTTTTTGGCTATTTTTCTTATTAACACTGGGATTTAAGGAGGTTACTTTTTTGCTGGGGATCGGCATCGGGATATTTATTTATTTTTATCCCCCTTCGCGGAAAATTTCGAGAGTCCTTCGGCATGCTCAGGATAGTGAGCGTAGTCGTACCATAAGCTCGCGGATGAGCGCGAAGAGGATTTCCGCTTCGGAGGGATTTCACTCCTTATTGAGCGCAGTGCATGAAGCCCTGAGTGTAATCTCGCGGGAGTTTCATAACAGAAAGTGGAGCAGGCATGCGCTCGCGGCGATTATTGTATCGGGGCTTTGGGGTTTTGTAACTATAAAACTCCTGATCCCGTATTTTTCGGGCGGTATATATCTCCATATGCCGGATCTCGCCGAGGGTGTCGCAGGTAAGATTTTGGCTTTGGCCGATACATCCTCGAAAAGAGACACGCTTTTTTATAGTTTTTGGCAATTCGGATTTTTGCCTATATTTTCACCAAGCTTGTGGTTTGCTATTTTTCAAGACTACGCGATGAGGTTTATGCCAAAATATACGGTCACTTATTGGACGCTGGGGCTGCATTATAACGCGGTTGTGTCGGTCCTTTTGGCGACGGCGTCCGTTTTCGGATTTAAATTTCTGCTCAGGATCAAGCAGTTTGATAAGTTTCAGAATGTTGCCGCACTGATACTTATCATGAACGCTTTTTTTCTGTTCAGGTTTGTTCATCACGGCGCGTTCCTCATGTCGATAAATCCGGTTTTATATAGTCATACGGCGAATTTTAAATATCTGGATGAGATGATCGCGAAAATACCAAAAAACGCATCGGTTATGACTCAAAATAATTTGGGGGTTCGGTTTACGCATCAGAAATTTATATATCTGAGGGAAACATATGATGCATATGCTCCGGATTATATAGTTATCGATAACAGGGCGGGGCAGAATCCGAATAATTTTTTGTTTGGTCCGGGGAATATTGACGAGTTTTTGGAGAAACTGAAATCGGATAAAAAATATAAAGCTGTCTATCAAAAAAACCAGCAGTATATTTATAAGCGCCTTTAAAAATTTCCCCGAGGGTTTTGACAATTCAATTTGAAATACATAAACTAGAAATACGAGCGCTTAATTGAAGCGATTTTTCTGTATGGCAAAGCATATGCACGGGATTAATTTGCTGCCCGATAAAGGGGACAGCGTTCTCGTGCAATTTTTGACTTGGGCTCTTAGTGTGGGCCGGCTTCTGATAATAATTGTTGAGACTCTGGCGCTTGGGACATTTCTTTACAGGTTTACTCTGGACTGGCAGATTATTGATTTGAAAGATAAGATCAAGGCTCAGCGCGCGATAGTCACTAGTTTTAAAAGTCAGGAAGATATTTTCCGAAATATGCAGGCAAGGCTTGATCATATTAAAAAGCTTGATAATATGTCCGCAAATAATCCTCAGATGCTCTCCGATATCGTCGAGATGGGACGCGGATACGTAACATTCAGGAGGGTATATGTTACTGATAAATCGGTGAGCATTGAGGCGTATGCATCAACTCCGGCGCCGATTACGGCTTTTGTTGCGGCGCTGAAGGAGCATCCCAGAATACAATCGATAAGTATTGAAAAGATCGAGAATAAAACAACCAGCTCTGAAGTGACCGCGGGAATAAATGCCGCGATCAAGTACGATAAACAGCTGACGGGGATGTTCGGCGAGCCGGAAAAAACGAATGATGTAAATACGGATGCGGTTATGCCGTAATTAATATGATCAAACTTCCAAAAGGGTTTTTTGACAATTTAACTTTGGCGCAGTACAGGGAGCATTTGAAGCTGTTGCCTCAGTTTAAAGACGAGAAGACACAGCTTTATACAATGCTTGCTTTTACTTTGGCGGCTTTGTCGTTTTTCGGCATTTTTGCTATCAATCCGACTCTTTCGACTATTGCCGAGCTGAGGAGGAAATTTGAGGATCTGCAATTCGTGAATGAGAAACTGGTTACAAAGACACAGAATTTGAGTTTGTTGCAGACGAAATATCAGGCTATGGGGGGAGATATGTCTTATATAATGAATGCCCTGCCGCAAACGGCTGAGATCCCGAAGTTTGTCGCGAGTGTCAACAGGCTCGTCAGCGATACAAACCTGGAGGTTAAAAGTATGCAAACATACGGAGTTGAAATTACTCCAAATAAAAAAACTGCCGGAAATAAGCCGTTTTCGTTTTTGTTTTCGATCGAGGCGGAGGGAAATTATGATGAAATGCTTAAGTTTACAAAAGATTTGTCCAATATGAACAGGCTGGTCAACATCGATTCGGTATCGATCGATAAAGATGACAAAAGGGGTGCTTTGATGCTGAATTTGAAAGGGAGACAATATTTTTTTCCCTGATTAAATTATGAAACAGAAAAATATTCTAATATTACTCGTTTTGACGTTTGTTACTGTTGCTGTTTGGATAGGCACTAACATCTATCATATAATTGTTACATCTACAGTTGATGAGGAACTTCAGGAGCAAATAGTTCCCATAAATCCAAATTTTGATGATGCAACAATACAGAAGCTGAAAAACAGGATAAACGCGGAGCCGCTTTATGAATACAGGCAGACTGCAAGCCCCGTTCCGAGTCCGGATCAGGAGAGCGTGCAAACAACGCCCGCGCAGAGTGACCAGCCGACAGAGACGGCAGAGGGGGGCACGGCAGTTCTACCCCAGGATGAGAGCTTATCACCAACTCCTGAAATACAACCGCAAACAACAAGTACGCCATGAAAAATAATTTATTAAATAGACGGATTCCGACTTTTATCGGACTTTTGTTTTTGCTTTTTTCGGTAGGTTTGGTTACGTTTATCGGCGGGAATACGAGCGTATGGCAGGGGCGGGCAAGCGAGGCCGAGACGCCAAAGAATATCGAGGTTTCAAATATTTCCGATAAATCGTTTACGATTTCGTTTACAACGGATATAAAAGCGATATCCGCCGTCGCCTATGGGACAAGTGTAAATGTCGGGCCGATCGCGATTGATGACCGGGATCGTGAGTCCGGAAAGCCCTCTCCCAGGCAGACGCATTATATAACCGTATCAGGACTTGAGGCTGAAAAAACTTATTATTATACGATTCAATCCGGGTCGGTTACTTATTCGGACGGAAGCGTTCCTTTTTCAGTCACAACAGGCAAGATGCTGGGGCAGGCAGGCTCGGGAGGTAATGAGACGGTAAAAGGAAGCGTGATCTTGCCGGACGGGAATATCCCGCTTGAAGGTATAGCGTATGTGTATTCGGAGCAAGCCCAAAAATTATCAGTTTTGCTTATGCCGGACGGCAGTTTCAGTATGCCGCTTAGTGGTCTTCGGTCGAAGGACTTGAGTGCGTATTTGCAGCTTATGCCGAAAAATGTTTTAGATATTGCTGTCAGAAGTCCTTTGTATGTGTCAAATGTCCGGGTGCTGGCCGGAGAGACTAATCCTGTGCCGCTGATAACGCTTTCGACAGATTATGATTTTGCAGCGGAGCCCGTACTGCCGGGGCTTAATAGCGCGTCCGATTCGGCAAGTGCTTCGCCTTCGGCAACTATGGATCCGCGGGCATCAGATTCGGCATTTCCGGCTTTTAATGACTCGATTGCAGCACAGCCTGAAATAATCGTTCCTGAGGATGGTCAGGAGTTTACGGATCAGCAACCGCTTTTTGAGGGGACTGCTATGCCGAATAAGACGGTTGAGATAATAATTGAATCGGATGAGGAAATCAGAACGGTTGTGATCGCCGATTCTGCCGGCAATTGGGTTTTCCGGCCGAGTAGTGTCATCGCCAGCGGAGATCATGTTTTGACAATAGTAACGGAGGACGCGGCGGGCGTAGTGCAGAGACTATCAAGAGGCTTTACAGTTTTTGCGTCAGGGAGTCAGTTTAATGAGCCGTCCGTATCACCGCAGGTATCTATCGCGCCGACTGCATCCCCGTCGCCGACTGTAGTTCCTTCGACCCCTACTGTAACGCCCAACGCGGCTCTGACTTCTGCGGCGTTGTCATTGACGCCAAACCCTGCACAACTTACCGCTGCGGCGCTTTCGCTAACGCCTGATCCGGCACAGCTTACAGCTGCGGCATTGTCGCTTACTCCCGACCCGGAGTCGCTGACGGCGACGGCGCGTGCCAGGAACGCGCAGATTCCGGCGAGCGGGAATATTACTTTGGTATTGACAGGTATAATAGCTGGTCTTTCACTTTTGGGCGGTTTTGTGCTATTCTTCCTTTAGTTTAAAAGAGTCTTTAATTTGACACATTGCGTTGTCAGAACCTCCGATGCTCGACGCCGTACATTTTAGTACGACTTACTCCGCTTCTCGGTTCTTCCTAGCACTGTATTCAAATTAAAGCCTCTTAAGGGTTGTTAATTGTATTATGAAAATAGCAATAATCGGTGCGGGGTTTACGGGGCTTGCCGCAGCTTACAGATTGGTTAATAAGGGGCATGACGTGACGGTTTTTGAGAGAGATTCTCAACCCGGCGGGTTAGCTGTGGGTTATCAGGAAAAGCGGTGGGATTGGACGCTTGAGGCTTTTTATCATCATTGGTTTACGAACGATAATTCTATTTTGGATTTGGCGAAAGAATTGAACTATCCGGTTATTATAAAAAGACCGAAGACTTCGCATTTGATCGAGGGCAAAATATATCACCTTGATTCGCCGGCAACTCTTTTGAAATTTGAAAAGTTAACTCTCAGGGAGAGGCTGCAGATGGGGATCGTTTTGGCACTTCTTCGATACAATCCGTTTTGGAAGCCGCTTGAGAAGGTTACGGCGCACGGTTTTTTGTCACGGACTATCGGTAACCGCGCGTATAAATCAATGTGGGAGCCTCTACTGGTCGGTAAATTCGGTAAGCACTATAAAGACATTTCGCTTGCGTGGTTTTGGGCGAGAATTACGAAGAGAACTACGGATCTTGCTTATCCCGAGGGCGGATTTTTGAGGTTCGCTGAGTTTTTGGCCGGTGAGGTCACGAAAAAGGGAGGTAAGATTTTTTATAATACGGAAATATCCGAAATAATGTCAGATGACAGTCCGCAAATTAAATATAAAGAAAGCGAAAAACGTAAAGCGAAAAACGAAAAATATGATAGGATAATTGTGACGCTGCCGTCGTTTGCGTTTTTGAAGATCGCGCATGGCCTTTCCGATGATTATAAAAAGTCTCTAATGAAACTTCAGGGTTTGGGGGCGATGTGTATCGTGATGAGGCTGAAAAAGCCGTTTTTCAAAGACAATACTTACTGGCTTAGTGTATGCGATACGAGTGCTCCGGTTCTGGCTGTTGTGGAGCATACGAATTTGATGGACCGGAAAAATTATAATAATGAACATCTGGTATATCTGGGGCATTATATTCCTATGGGGCATAGGTATTTTGAGATGTCTGATACCGAACTGATGAAGGCTTTTGATCCGTTTTTGAGGACGCTTAGTCCCGATTATAAAAAGAACCTGATCGGTTTTAAGAAGTTTGCCGTGCCTTTTGCTCAGCCGATTGTGTACCGAAATTATTCGAAAATGATCCCGACTTTTGAGACGCCTCTAAAAAATGTATTTCTCGCGAACATGCAGCAGGTGTATCCGTGGGACAGGGGGACGAATTATGCCGTCGAGCTTGGGGAGCGGGCGGCGGAGAGAGTTGTATGAAGGATAAAGTCTTTTACAGGTTTTCGGTGATTAGACCGGGGGGTAATGATACTGCGCTTATAAATGGAATACCCGGAGATTTGCAGACAAGGAAGAGGCTGAATGATGCGATAATGGGAGTTTATCCCAATGTTGAACAGGTCGGGTTTGTGAATTTAGATCCTAATGATCCGGAGCTGATGATGGCCGGAGGGGAGTTTTGCGGAAATGCTACAAGATCTGCGGCTTGGGAAGTTTTGAAAAGAGAACCGGGAGAGTTGGAAATCAAAGTGTCCGGTGCGGGTGGGAGGCTAAAAGCAGGAGTAAGCGAAGATGGCGAGGCATATGCCCAGATGCCGGTATATAATGATGTGTCCTACATACAGCGTGATCCGAAAAAGCCTACAAACTATACGGTTACTATGAAAGGAATAACGCATTATGTTGATTTCAATACAGAACAGATTTCCGGATTAACCGAGAGTGAAATAAAAAAGAAGGTGCGAGTTGATTTGAGAAAGCGGAAGCTGGATGAATTACCTGCCGCGGGGATCATATTTGCGGAAAAGAAGGGAGTTAAGGACTATAAAATTACACCTGTTGTCTATGTGCGGGATATGGACACGCTTTTTGTAGAGACTGCTTGCGGAAGCGGGACAGCTGCGTTGGGACTAGCAATTGCGAAAGAGAGCGGTTTGTCGGTTAGTGATTTGCCTATATATCAACCGTCGGGACTTCCTATCAAAGTTTCTGCCGAATATGACGGGAGTAAAATAGGCTATACGCAAATTCAAAGCCCTTTGTCACAAGTAGATCAAGGTGTGATAGAGGACGGAGAAGTAATAAAAATCGTTTAGCCGGGACCCGGGTATATGAAAATTTTTAATTTTTTATTTAACCATTTGTCGCGGATATAAAAAATATGCAATTAAATTACAATGAAATTGAATCAAGATTATCGAGTTATGAAGATTTGATTTCAATTAAAGTCATAGAAAATAATGAGCCTTTTGTAAAATTAGATAATAGAATATTAAATGGTTATTTACCTCAATTCAGCGAGATGAAATCTATTACGGGAGATAGTGTTATCGTAAGAGAGAGCGTGCTGGACATGTTAGTAGGGGCGCAAAAATTATTGGTTAAAAAAAATAGCGATCTAAGTCTTTATGTAACTTTTGGATATAGGACTCTTGAAATTCAGACCGAAAGATTTTTGAGTTTTATCAAGAATAACATAAACCGTTTTTATGAAAATCCCTATGATTTATATAACGCAGCCCATCCTTTTATAGCGGTGCCTACGGTAGCAGGGCATCCAACAGGCGGCTCGGTAGATGTCACTATCAAAAATATAAAAGATCATAATTTTTTGAATTTCGGATCGGCTCAGTATGATTTTAGCACCAAGGATTGTTATGTATTTATTAATACGATATCCGATGAGGCGATGAGAAACCGCATGTTATTGAGAGATTGTATGCTTACGGCCGGTTTTGCGCCATATGATGGCGAGTGGTGGCATTTTTCTTACGGCGAGAGAGACTGGGCACATTATTATAAAAAGCCTAATGCTATTTATGGTCAAGTAAAAAGCGGGGATGTAAAGATGAAGAGTTAGGCATAAATTTTTTATTTTTGGGCTTCAGCGAAAGCAAGGCTTACCGCCTGTTCGGGGGTATTTGCGGTTAAAATCTTTCTTCTTTTGCGGTCATCCATAAAGGTATCAGCTAATTTGTCCGACCATCCTCCAAATCCTTTTAGGACTATCATGGGTATGTCCGCCTGGTAGGCAACTGCCAGTTCGTTGAGGGTGCCCGATCCTCCGCTGATAGCAATAACGGCATCACAGCTTAGAACGAGCGTGAATTCTCTGCCGCCTCCGCGCTCGAGTCCGGTCGGTATTACTATGTCGGCTTGTTTTTCAATAATGTTTTTAGTTTTGCCATAGGTAATACCTACGGTTAAACCACCCGCAGACTTGGCTCCTCTGCATGCAGCTGATGATAAAGAGTCAGTATCTTTTTCAGCTCCAAAAATAAGGACAGCGTTTTTTTCAGCAATCAGTTCACCAATTTTTTCAGCCGCCTTTTCCGCTTCGATAGAGTATTTCAGATCGGCGCATGAGCCCAATACACCAATTTGGATTCTTTTCATAATTTTATAGTTTGATTTTATAGAACATTTAATGATTTTGCAAAAATTTGATTCTATTTTTGAGCCAGTGAGGTTTTAATTATTCAGGGGCGGTTAACAAATTTTGTTATTTCGGGTGTGATGGATGATTTATCGGGTTTGAGGACGGGGATTTTTTGGGGGTTTAGTTTTTGAAGTTTTTGGATGTTTTTTGGGACTGAGGCGGTGGGGATTTCGGTGGTTATTTTTTTAAATATTTTGAAAATGTTTTTTTCGGATTTGCTAAAGACAGCATTGTAGGTGTCTTCGGGGAATTTGGACCAGTGGGCTGTCGCGCATGTGATGATCGGGATCTGTTTTTTCTCAGATTTTTTGTACCTTCTGACTACTTCTACCGCGACGGCAGTGTGGGGATCAATCAGGTAGCCGGTTTTATCCAGAGTATCCTTGATGCATTCCAGTGTCGCGCTGTTGTCAACCCAATCCGTAAAAATAAAGTTTTGCATATTTTTCAAAGTAGCGGAATCTACAGAAAAGCGTTTGGTTTTTTTGAGATCCTCCATCCATTTTTTTGTCTTGGCAGAACTGCCTGAGATTATATAGAGAAGGCGCTCCAAATTACTCGGGATCAGAATGTTCATGGACGGTGAAGGCGTATCCACGATGGCACGGCCGGTTATGTCGATCGTGCCGGTTTGGAAAAACTCCGTCAGGACGTTGTTCGAATTGCTGGCGCAGATTATTTTACGGATCGGCAGACCCATTTGTTTTGCGAAAAACGCCGCGAATATGTTGCCGAGATTGCCGGAGGGCACCGCGATATCGACGGGGTCTCCTATTTTGATCTTTTTTTGCTCGGACAGCTGAATATATGCCGATAAATAATAAATTATTTGGGGGACGAGTCTGCCCCAATTGATAGAATTCGCGGCGGAGAGAAGTATTTTGTGCTTATTTTTCAGGTCCAAATTGAAGTTTTCATCTCCGAAAATTTCTTTGACTACTGTTTGGGCCGAGTCGAAATCGCCATTCACGGCAATTACACGGGCGTTTGACGCAGTGAACGTGGACATTGTCAGCTCCTGGATAGTCGATACGCCGCCGTCGGGGTAGAATGCTATGATTTTTATATTTTTTTTGTTTTTGTAGCCCTCGAGAGCGGCCGCGCCGGTGTCTCCGCTTGTCGCGACCAATATCAGGTAGGAATACGAACTTTTATTGATTTGGAGAGCTTCCGAGAAAAGAAGGGGCATGAATTGGAGAGCCATGTCTTTGAATGCGGCTGTCGGCCCGTGCCAGAGTTCGAGAATGTATTCATTTTCTCTCAGATGAACCAGAGGCGCGATTTTCGGATCATCGAAATTGGTGCTGTACGCATCATTGATCAGCCGGGTCAGAACGCTGTCGGGAAAGTCGGTTTGTAATTGCTTCATCAGAAAGAGCGCGATCTCTTGGTAGGATTTGTTTTCGAGAGATTTTAATTGACTCCGGCTAATTGTTGGGGTTTTTGTCGGCAGAAGTAATCCGCCGTCAGGCGCAAGGCCTTTGAGGAGCGCCTGTGAGAAAGTATATTTGGTTTTGTCGCCGCGAGTACTAAGATAAGTTATCATAAAATAAATTTAAAGCTAAAAGCGTAAAATGCAAAATAAAAGTTCAAAATTCAAAATTATTATTTTTTCTCATGTGTTTTTATTTTTGAAATGAATTTTTCGGTTGTGAATGCCGGGTCTTTGAGCATTGTTACATCGAGCGTGATGTCGGCGAGTTTTTCGTAGCGGCTAGCGCGGTATTGAAGTAGAAGCGGATAGCACCTGGCGAGCGCTTCTAAATTTTCTTCACCCCTTTTTTTGTTAAAAATATCACCCCAGATAACAGGCTTTGGATCTTGTAAGTACAATTTATATTGTTTTTCGATAGCTTCAGGAGTTACCTTGAGATAAATTATTTTGGCTAATTTTGCCAGTTTATTTAATATATTTTTATTGAGGTAAATTAGGCTCCCGGTAGTGTCAATAACAATATTTTTTGATTCTTTTTCAATTAGCTTAAGAACCGATTGTAGAGATTCTTCTTCGAGGGATAAATAGGTCTGACTCGTTTTTTTATATTGGTCTTCAAAAGGTTGCCCCATCCATTGGCCGACGCCGTTAAGCCCGCTGTGGCCAAGTTTTATTAGTTCCTTTTCCAGCTTTGATTCGATTAGTTCATCAATGGAATAACTTTTAAACCCTTTTTCTTCGAGTTTTTTTGTCCAAAATGATTTGCCGGCACCGGACATGCCGATGAGTGAGATGATCATAAAACGTAAATTAAAAACTAAAAATTAAAAACGAAAAATGAAAAATGTAAAACATATTATATATATCCTTTTTTGGCTAGGAGTTCGGCCATGAGAATCGCGCCTCCGGCGGCTCCGCGCAGAGTATTGTGAGAGAGGGTCACGAATTTCCAGTCAAATATAGAGTCTTCGCGCAGTCTGCCCATAGTTATGCCCATGCCTTTTCCAAAATTGCGGTCGAGTCCTGTCTGAGGCCGGTTGTCCTCCTCGAAGTATTTTATAAATTCGGCAGGGGATGAAGGGAGATTGAGGTCAGCAATAGGATTGTAATTCGTGACAGCTTTGATAATTTCTCCACGCGTCGGAGTTTTTTTGAATTTTACGGAAACAGCAGCCATATGGCCGTTGGTCGCGGGAACCCGGATGCATGTCGCTGTAATGACAGGTTTTCGGGCGAGAGTAATTTTATTGTTTTTGAGAGTGCCCCAGATCTTCATGGGTTCTTTTTCGGATTTTTCTTCTTCTCCGCCGATAAAAGGTATCAGATTGTCGACCATTTCAGGCCAGTCTTTGAAAGTTTTTCCGGCGCCTGAGATCGCCTGCATGCTGGTAACGTTTATTTTGAGCGGCTCGAATTTTTTCAGAGCAGAAAGCACAGAGACGTATGATTGAATAGAGCAGTTGGGCTTGACGGCGATGAAGCCTTTGGTCCATCCTCTGTTTTTTTTCTGGAAATCAATTAATCGCGCATGCTGAGGATTAATTTCGGGCATGATCACGGGGACGTCGTCTGTCCAGCGATTGGCGGAGTTATTTGAGATAACCGGGATGCCTGATGCGGCGTAGCTGTCTTCGAGTTTTTTTAACTCGTTTTTTTCGAGGTCAAGGGCGCAAAAAACAAAATCTACATTTTTGGCGATCTCAGATATATCAGAGCTTACAGATTTTATTTTTAATTTCGCCAGGGATTTGGGCATTTTTTCCTCTATTTTCCAGCGATTTTCAACTGCTTTTTTGTATGATAAACCTTTTGATCTGGGGGAGGCCGCAAGTTCTACAACTTCGAACCAGGGATGGTTTTCAAGCAGAACGGCGAAGCGCTGTCCTACCATGCCCGTAGCCCCTAAAATTCCGACTTTGTATTTTTTCATATAGTCATAAAAAATCCCCTTGCGGGGAGATTGTTTTCGGTATAGCAACCTCCGCTAAATCATAGAGCAGGTTGTCTTAGTGAAAATACTAATTGAGCGAGTTTTCATTGTTATGTAAACATTATCATAGTCTCCTCCTGCTGTCAACGGATTTGAGGTTTGATTTATTTTGATAGACGTAGGCGTATATGCTACGGGTGATATTGGAAAGATTTATTTTCGTTCTCGATTTACTGACTGCTTTATTTGTGTCTTTGACGTATTTCTTCAGGGGACAATTATCCGTATCGATATGAATCCCCTCTTTGTCCGCTTTGTTGATCAAGAACTCAACTGCTTCGTCTGTCTTGGTGAAGAAATGATCGTGTCCGACTTTGTCCATGAAGCCTGTGCGCTTCAGAACTTTTCTTACAGGGGTTTTGGTGTAGGCGAAATACAGCTGTTTGCCTGCCGAATGAAGGTTGTGATAAAGAGCGCGGAGTGCCTCTTCGCCTGTCGAGTCAATATCGTTGATTCCCACACTGACTATGAGTACGTAGGCTGTGTCAGGATTATCGGCTATGTAATTAATTATTTCCTGCTCAAAGTATTCGGCATTGGCGAAGTATAATCGTGAATCAAGTCTGACTACGGCTATGTTGGCGCACTTTTTCATTTTGAAGCGGTTTGCGTCATGAAGCTGGCCGTCTTTGTATGTTGATACGAAAATAATGTTGGGCTTGACGCTTCTGTAAATGAAAAATCCTATTGAAAACAGAACGCCTGTCAGTATGCCTTTTTCGAGGTGCGGGGCAAAATAGAGCGTGGTTATAAAAGTGAGAAGGGCGGCGATGCCGTCATATTTTTTTGTATGCCATATGTATTTTATTTTTTTGAGATCTATAAAAACAGAAACCGAATATACTATAACAGCCGCGAGTGTTACGCGGGGGATGATGGAAAAGATTTCGGTAAAAAAGAGCAGTACAAGGAGTACAACCAATGCCGTTGCTATGCCTGCTCTTTTGGAGCCGGCACCGACATTTAGGTTTACAGCCGTGCGCGAAAATGATCCTGAAACAGGATAGCTCTGGGAAAACGAACCTATGATGTTTGCCAGCCCCTGGCCGATCAATTCTTTGTTGGGGTTTATTCTGTCTTTGGTTTTGATGGCAACAGCCTGCGATATCGAGATGGCTTCGGTAAATCCGATGAGGCCCATGGCGATCAGTGTCGGCAGAAATTGTTCGAGCAGAGCCAGATTGAGCGTAGGAGGGGAAAAGGCCGGGAGCCCAAGAGGAATATTTCCGACCAGAGGGCCGGAATAATTTATTAAATTTGCCAGCAGTGTTGAGGCGATAACCGTTACCAATATTACGGGGATTTTTTTGCTGATCTTGCGGAGTATTGCCATAAATAACAGCGCCCAGATGCCCAAAGCCAGTGTTGTGATATCAATTCCGCTCATACTGCGGTCAATAAGGAGCAGAATTGACTGATACATGTGATTTTGGGCAGGAACGCTGATGTTTAGGAATTTTGGCAATTCTGTCGCGGCGATAATTATGGATGATGCTGTAATAAAGCCGTATATTACAGGGTGAGAGATAAAGCTTATAAAATTACCCAGCTTGAGAATACCGAGAATCAGCTGGAAAATTCCAAGCATAAATGCCATAAGCAGAGCGAGAGAGATGTATTCAGGGCTGCCGGGAGGATAATACTGATTCAATTCCGCAAAAGTCATTAGAGATAATATGGCTACCGGTCCTGTTGCCAGATATTTGCTGGATCCGAAGAAGGACGCAATCAGGGGAGGGAGAAGTGACGCGTATAGACCGAATTGCGGCGGCAAACCGGCAAGCTGGGCGTAAGCCAGGGATTGAGGTATAAGAATGAGGGCAACAGTTGTGCCGGCTATGATATCGTTTTTGAACGATTTAAACGAGTGCATATCGGGATATATCCAGTATAGCATTTTTGAGTCAAAAAAAAGTCCGGATGGGCTTGATGAACGACATTTTTTAGTGTATTATATTTTTATGCCAAGGTCGGCTGTAATTGTTTTAGTTGTCGGAATAATCGCGCTTGTTATCGCTTCGATTTTTATATTCCGTATAACGGACGGTTTTTTGCAGGCGGGGGACACAAAACAAGAATCTATGAATGACTCAAAAACCGTAACAGAGTTGAAAATCGAAGATATAGAAGCCGGTACCGGCCAGGAAGTTAAGAGCGGGGATACGGTCGTGATCCATTACAAGGGGACGCTGACCGACGGGACCAAATTCGACAGTTCTTATGACCGGGGTACGCCGTTTGAGACGCAGATCGGTGTAGGGCAAGTAATAAAAGGATGGGATGAGGGCGTTGTGGGGATGAAGGTCGGCGGAAAAAGAAAGCTTACGATCCCGCCGGATATGGGTTATGGTGCGCAGGCTGTTGGTCCGATACCTGCAAATTCCACACTTATCTTCGAAGTGGAGCTTATAGGTGTTAAGTAAACCGCGGTGCTAAATGATTTGAGGTTTTTCTTTGTCTTCTTTTGCTGTTTTACTTTCAGTCAGGAGGACTATACCCGCAGTTATTAACGCGAGATTTTTCAGAGCGTATTCTCCTGCCAGGGAGAGCACCGGAAAGCGGGGATCGAAGCCCTGAGTAATAAGCGCGGTGATCGTCACAAGTGTCAGTAATACGATCATGATGAGTGCTGAAAATCTATAAGTGCGCTTGAGGAAGAGGCCGATTCCGATGAGTATTTCCAGGAAAGCTACAGCGAAAAGAAAGATTTGGGACTCTCCGAGTGTCTGAGGCAGGGAGCTTTTTAATATTTCAAGACTTGGTGAGACATTGAACATCTTGAGCACTCCGAACCATATAAATATGATGCCGAGTGCAAAGCGAAGCGAGATAAGCGGGTAGTCTTTGCGGAACATAGGGAGATTATATCAGATCAGATAAGTATTGAGTAAATATTTTATGTTTGATAATCTAAATTGATGAGGAGAAGTTTTACGGTAAATGATCTGCCACGAGACGAGCGGCCGAGGGAAAGACTTGCGAAACATGGAGCCGAGGCGCTGTCCCTGCAGGAATTGCTGGCGATTGTTTTGTCCAGGGGAATAAGAGGCGAGTCGGTTATGACGACCAGTCAGAATTTGCTTGGGTATTTTGGTACACTGGAGGAGTTAAGTGACGCCTCAATTGAGGATATCCAGAGAGTTAAAGGGATTGGTTTTGCGAAGGCATGTCAGATAAAAGCGAGCTTGGCTCTGGCCAGAAGAATAAATATTGGTGCCAAAACAGAAGCAGTTGATAAGAAGAAAAAGTCCGTGACGCAGGAGGATGTATTTGAGATCGTAAAAAAACAGATCGGGAATTTCGCAAAGGAGCATTTTATAGCTATCTCACTAGATACGAGGAGCAGGGTTCTGGCAATTGATACGATATTTATCGGGACTCTTAATTCAAGCCTTGTCCATCCGCGGGAAATAATGGAGACAGTCATCAGACGGCATGCCGCGAGTTTTATAGTTGCCCATAACCATCCGTCGGGAGATCCCGATCCGTCAGATGAAGATACGAAAGTGACGAAAATGCTTTTTGAGGCAGGTCAGCTTATGGGGATCAGTATGATCGATCATGTCATAGCCGGCAAGAATTCTTTTTTCAGTTTTCGGGATAATCAGGTAAAACCCGGGTGAGACGGGGGACGGCTTAGTGCGTTTTTGATGTCGCTGAGCTTGAGCCACGGAAAATCGTCCAGGAAGTCGAGTATTGTTTTTCCATCCTGTAAATATTCCTCGAGATCCGTAATAGGGATACTGCTTCCGTGAATGCGATTTTTGTTTTGTCCGGGGATGAACATTTTTTTGGTATACATGCAGTAATATTAAATTGTGATTTATATTATTTATTTAAAAGCCGTTAATAATTGTGTAATAAAAAGTATGAGTCGGGGTCAAAAAGTTGTAACTATAAAAAATTTCTGATTGCTTACAGACGATGGCAACTGCTCACTGGACATTCAAAAATTGTCTTCGTACAGGATTAATACCGTGATTTGATCCTGTGAGAAGAAATTCCAAATTCAAAGCACCAAATAACAAATAATATCAAAATACAAATAATTAAATCCACAATTTATTTTGACTGCGTAATATGCGAATTTGATATTTGAATTTATATATTTGGTTTTATTTGTAATTTGTAATTTTGGATTTGTAATTTAATTTATTAACCAGAATGACATTTGTCATAGATTGTGATAAAAGCCAGTGAGCACTTACATGTTATGCTATGGTCAAGATAAATTATTTATGCTATACTTCTAATGTCTCAAAGTTCAAGTTGTAAAAGATTTTGATCACTTTTACGGTTTGTGCTTTGAGTTTTGATTTTAATTTATGGCCGACCAGAAATCCCGAATATATCCTCTTGATAAAATACGCAATATTGGAATTATTGCGCATATTGACGCGGGCAAGACAACCACTACCGAGCGCATTTTGTTTTATACAGGGCGAACATACAAAATCGGAGATATTGATGAGGGCAATACTCAGATGGACTGGATGGCTCAGGAGAGAGAGCGCGGTATTACAATTGTATCCGCAGCAACCACGGCTTTTTGGAAGGATCACCGCATAAATATTATTGATACACCGGGACACGTCGATTTTACGGCAGAGGTAGAGCGCTCGCTTAGAGTGCTTGACGGGGGCATTACAGTGCTTGATGCCGAAGAAGGTGTGCAGTCTCAGTCAGAGACTGTCTGGAGGCAGGCCGACAAATACAAAGTGCCGAGGCTTTGTTTTGTAAATAAAATGGATAAGCTCGGGGCAGATTTTCTGAGAACAATTAAGACAATTGAGGTCAGGCTTGGGGCAAATCCCGCGATTATGGTGCTTCCTATCGGTGCCGAGTCCACATTTAAGGGAACGGTTGATCTTTTGACCAAACAAGCTTATATCTGGGGATCGGATGAGCTGGGAGCAAAATATGAGGTGACTGATAATATTCCCGAGGAAATGGCGGCGGAAGTGGCGGAGTACAGAAGCAAACTTATTGAGAAGATTGCCGAGACGGATGATGCCCTTCTGGACAAGTATCTGAATGGAGAAGAGCCGACTGTTGAAGAGCTTAAGAAAGCCCTTCGGGCCGCTGTTATCGCCTATAAGCTTGTTCCGATATACGCAGGTTCTTCGCTTAGAAATAAAGGAGTCCAGCCTCTTCTTGATGCCGTCATAGATTACCTTCCGTCTCCAATGGATTTGAAAGAAGTGAAAGGAATTAATCCGAAAACTCAAGAGGAAGAGCTGCGCAAGCTAGTTCCCGAGGATCCGTTCTCCGGTCTTGCGTTTAAGATCCAGAATGATCCGCATGTCGGAAAGCTTACTTACTTCAGGGTGTATTCGGGTAAGTTAAGTGCGGGTTCTTATATATATAATAGTACAAAAGATGTTAAAGAGCGCGTCGGCCGGTTGCTTTTGATGCATGCAAATAACCGAGAGGAGATCAAGGAGGCGTTTGCAGGGGAGATCGTCGCAATCGTGGGGCTTAAGGATACCGGTACAGGAGATACGCTGTGTGATGAGGCAAAGCCTTTGGTGCTTGAAAAAATTACATTTCCGGAGCCGGTTATTTCACTTGCGATTGAGCCCAAGACAAAATCAGATCAGGAGAGACTCGGTCTTTCTCTGAAGAGGCTGATGGATGAAGATCCGACTTTTACGGTCAAGACGAATCACGAAACAGGTCAAACTATTATCTCGGGAATCGGGGAGCTTCAGCTTGAGATCATGGTCGACCGCATGAAAAGAGAGTTCAATGTCGAGGCAAATGTCGGAGCGCCGCAAGTTGCGTACAAAGAAACTATAGAGCAGACGGCCGAAGCCGAGGGTAAGTATATTAAGCAGTCGGGAGGACGAGGTCAGTACGGCCATTGTTATCTGAGAGTCGAACCCAAAGCCCGCGGCGAGGGGTATGAGTTTGTAAACGCCATCAAGGGAGGAGCCATTCCGCAGGAGTTTGTATCATCCGTTGCAAAAGGAGTAGTCGAAACAATGGAAAACGGGGTACTTCTCGGGTATCCTGTTGTTGATATGAAGGTTACATGTTATGACGGATCATATCATGATGTAGATTCGTCGGATATCGCTTTTAAGATCGCGGCGTCCCAAGCACTACAGGCGGCGACCAAAAAAGCAGGACTTACGCTTCTCGAGCCTATTATGAAGGTTGAAGTGACTACTCCGTCGGAGTTTATGGGAGAGGTGATCGGAGATCTGTCAAGCAAGCGCGCGCAAATCATGGGTTCGGAAGAGCATGGTACTGCGACTATAATTCTTGCCATGGTTCCTCTGGAGACTTTGTCGGGTTATGCTACACAGCTTAGGTCTCTTACTCAGGGCAGAGCGCATTATTATATGGAGCCGAGTCATTATGAAATTGTTCCGAAGAATATTCTTGAGCAGATGCTTGCCAAGTCCACCTTCACCGGCCGCATCAGCGCACAGAGCTGACCCGCATTTATTTTCATTTAGCCTTTTACTCCTTGCTAAATTCCTGACCGTTAAGCCCAAAATTTATTTACCTCCCCCTCGCGGAAAATACCGAGGGTCCTTCGGTTTACTCAGGATGCGTGCGTAGCTGTACCATATGCTTGCCGGAGTTTCATTTTGATTAGCTTTACTAATTGACAAGAGTAAAGTGGTTTTGATAGAGTAAAGTTATGAAAGTTGTGAAGATTTCTTCTAAGGGACAGATTACGATACCGAGGGCCGTTCAGGAGAAAATGGATGTAACTTACGGGAGTAAGGTTATTCTTTTTTCTGAAAAAGATTCTTTGGTGATCAAGCCTTTGAGAAAGTCAATTACGGAGCAGACTGCGGGTAGTTTGAGGAAGTATGTTGATCCGAAAAAGCTTGGAATTTCTTTTGTAAAAGTGCGGGAAGAGACGCATAAGCTTGCTGCGGAAGAAGTTGTGAAGAAATATGAACGAAGTTCTTCTAGATAGTAATATTTTATTAAGGCATTTTTTGCAGGATATTCCACCTCAATCGGAATTGGCAACTTCCGTCATTACGGAAATTGAAGATGGAAAAAAAACAGGCTTTATATCGATTTTAGTTATTAATGAAACAATATGGATTCTTAGAAAGTTTTATAAAATAGAACGAAGCCGCTTGTATTCTCAATTAATAAGTTTACTTCAAATTAATAATATAAAGGTGATTGAGGTGCAAAAGAAAATTTTATTCAGGATTTTGGAAACAATGAAAAAGAGGGATATTGATTTTACGGATGTTTATCTTTATGAAATCAGAGGTAAACGTGAGGTAGTTTCGTTTGATCAAGATTTTAAGAAATTGAAAAATTAAGCGTTCATTTAAATTGAGATATAAAGTTTAACTCTTGCGTATTTCTTACCTCATGTTTAAAAATATTTAACTCATCTAAATTATCATGGGTTATATGTTAATAGCTCTTTTGGTTATTTTGATTATTTTGTGGTATTTGGGGTATGTATCCGTCGGCAACGTAAATATCCCGAATATGATACTTTTTACGATCAACGGACAGCAGGTTACGCTTTGGAATCTTTTGACTCTGCTTGTGATCGGCGCGATCATAGGCGTTCTCCCCTCGCCTCTTCGCGAAATAGCCGGTGTAGTTTTGATCTTATGGATCTTGTCTGTGCTTGGGATACTTGCTTTCGCGGGACTTTCCAGCTTGCTTATACTTGCGATAATAATCGGTCTGGTTTTGTTTCTTCTGAAGGGGTTATTTTAAAGTCTTCAATATAGATAGGGGATGAGTTTTTTGGTGTTTTTTTTGTATTCCTGATATTCATGTTTGAAGTGTTTCTCGTTCAGGATCTCATCGTCTTTGATACGAATCAGAATTGTTGCCGCAAACAGCAGAAAAGCTGTTCCTCTGATGATCGTCAGGTTGTCCTGCACGTAAGCCAGGACGAATAACAGAAGTCCGGCATAGACCGGGAATCGTATAAATTCATAAGGGCCTTCTTTGAGAAAATATATTTTGCCTGCGTCCTTTTTGGATATTTTGTGCGCGAATACTTTTTTGACGAGAAAAGCCCAGAAGATCAGGAGCAGGCTGACGAGAAGCATGGCGATAAAGGGGATACTGAAATAGTAAAATTCGCCTGAAATAAAGACGATATACAGGATCAGGATTGCCTGCAGGATGGTGAGTACGGTTTTTTTCATTGGTTAAGTAAAGTATAGCAAAAAGATCAAGACTACAACAAGCTTGAGTTTATATGGTCAGTGTTTGATAGAAGATATTTCCGTTCGTGAATGAAAATTTTTTAAGTTCCAAAACTCACCTTCGACAAGATCAGGCTCAAACAGTTGTAACTGTAAAAAATTTTATTCACTCACTTAAAATAATTAAAATGGAGTTTGGATTTAAATTAAATAATGAGCTATAATGCTCTACAAGATGAATGAGAGCGGAATAAAAAAGAGAAAATCGAGGCATCTGGAGTTTGCGTCGGACCCGAGGTCGCAGGGCGGGGGTAATGGTTTGGAGAAGGTAAGTCTTCCCTATAATGCTATGCCCGACATGTCTCTTGACGAGATTAATTTATCAACCGAGTTCTTGGGGCGGAAGATCAATTTCCCCTTTTTTATATCATGCATGACGGGCGGGCCGGAAAAGGCGGGACTTATAAATATGCGTCTCGCGAAGGCGGCGCAGAAATTCAGAATTCCGATGGGCCTGGGGTCATTCAGGATCGCTCTTCGGTATCCCGAGCTTGTTTCTTCTTTTCAGGTCAGAGAATTTGCTCCGGACATTCCTGTTATGGCGAATCTGGGAGCGTCGACTTTGAATGAAGGTTTGACCTGGCAGGATTGTCTGAAGGCGGTTGATTTGACTCAGGCCGATGCCCTGGTTTTGCACCTGAATCCTTTGCAGGAGGCTTTGCAGAAGGGCGGAAGTACGGATTTCAGGAATTTAATACCGAAAATTGCCGAGGTTGTTGATAAATTAAGCGTACCGGTTATTGTTAAAGAGGTAGGGCATGGAATAGATTTTGATACAGCCAAGAAGCTGCAGGAGGCGGGAGTGAGAATTGTTGACAGCGCGGGATCAGGGGGGACTTCCTGGGCGTGGATCGAGGCACAAGTCAGCGGCGACGAGTACCGGGCGGAGCTGTTTAAGAATTTTGGGATCAGCACATATGACTCGATCAATTCTTGTCTCCGGGTAGAGGGGCTTACGGTTCTCGGTTCGGGGGGTATAAGGACAGGCGTTGATATAGCAAAGGTTTTGTCTATGGGATGCAGGCTTGCCGGGATCGCTCAGCCTTTTTTGACAGCGGCATTGGAATCCGAGGAAGCAGTTGAGAATTATATTAAAAATCTGGCAGATGAGTTAAAAATCGCGAAGTTTTGCAGCCGGAGTTAGTCGATAAATTTATTTGATGAGAAAATTATTCGGGTTTGTTTTAATTGTTTTTATACTAATCGGGCTTGGGTTTTTGTTCAGGCAAAAGGTCAACCGCGATCTTTCTCAGAAAATCATAATACCAACAGTTATTCCCACAGTTACAGATACTCTCCAAAAACCAAAAACCGGCGTGAGGGCTCGCGAATCTATTTTTGTGCCGTACTGGACAGTTGGAAACAGTGAATTGTCAGTTGAAGATTATGAAAGTGTTATATATTTCGGCATTGCACCAAACATCGAAGCGACAGGTTTATCGAGTCAGGATGAAGAGAGGTTGCGATCGTTTAATACTTTCGTCCCGGAGGGAAAGACAAAAATTCTTGCGGTCAGGATGATCGGAAATGATCTGAATACCGCGGTTTTGGACAGCAAAAAGCTTCAGGAAAAGGTGATCCGGGATTCGATCGGCGCGGCAGTTACAAATAAATTTGACGGGATCGTTTTGGATCTTGAGATGTCTGCAATCCCTTTTGATTCGCTTGTTTCGCAGATAAGCGGTTTTGTCCGCGATTTTTCCAAGTCAGTCAAGGCCGAGGATCTGATTTTTTCGCTTGCGATTTATGGCGATGTTTTTTACAGGGCGCGGCCGTTTGATATGAAAGAGCTGTCCGGATATACGGATGAGGTTTTGATCATGGCGTATGATTTTCACAAAGCGAACGGGAATCCGGGGCCGAATTTTCCGTTCGGCGGAGGCGGGACTTACGGGTATGATTATAAGGAGCTGACAGGGGATTTTTTGGAGATTTTTCCGCCGGAGAAGCTTACTATGATATTCGGGATGTACGGATATGACTGGGTCGTTGATGAGGGCGGGAAGTCGCAGGGGGAGGCTCGGGCTTTGTCATACAACGAGATACGGCAGAAGTTTTTGGATAAGTGTGAGTTTGAGAAGTGTGAGCGGGGGCGGGACCGGGAGTCAGGGGAGGCGTTTGTGAGATATGTTGATGAAGCGGGGGAGAGGCATGTGGTGTGGTATGAGGACGTAGAGTCTGTTGAGCGCAAAAAGGAGTTTCTTCTGGAGCGGGGGATCAGCTCATTCAACTACTGGGCATACGGGTATTTTTGATTTTTCTTCTTGACAAATCTCATCGATAATAAGTAATCTATATATAGTTTGGTATATTTTATTTGTATATGATAACTGATTGTGCCCGGAGATTATTTATAAGCCTGGCATTTATATTTTCTTTCGTTGTATTTATTCCTTCAAATGTACTCGCTGCTACAATTTCATATCTTATAACTGAGGGCGTTGTTGCCTATCAGGTGTCGGTGAAGGGTGAGGTGTTTCTCGAGAAGAACTTGACGATTGAATATAAAGGCGGACAAGTAATATTTAGTTCAAATCCTGACGGGACAGGTGCGACATACGCTGATGACGCTGTGGTGATGACTTTTAAGAAACAGGGATCGAGCACCATAAAAACTTTTAAACATGAATATGAATCGTCCTGCAGAAATCTTCAGGCTCTTCCTCCAAAGGATCTGACAAGTAATTTTTCGGGCGAGGGAACGTATGAGATAAATGTGAAGATCAAGGATGAGTGCGGATACTGGGCGGCATCGAGTGCAATGTATCTGGTCAATATTGGCGCTCCGGAACCAACCCCCATCGCCCCCGAACCCTTCCTCGATTTGCCCTTTAAACATGACGGGAAAAAATTTGATGAAGTTGCGACGAACATCAATTCATATTTTGACCACGCCTATCCATTATTAAGTAGCGGCGTGGGAGAGCCAGCTGCACTTTCAGGACAGATTATTACCTATGCAAATGAAATTAGCGAAAGTAAATCTTACCCTCTCATGACGGATATGATTATGGAAGCTGGGCAGGCGTAAACGACGGTGACCCTGTTTTAGCAGCTGCCTCCGGATCTGCGACATACAAAATTGGAGGAGCTTCCGGCAATATGATACTTATTGATCACGGTAACGGTTTTCAAACCAGATATATGCATATGTATCTAGATGGCATGATCGCCAGTCCTTCAGGCAAGCAAAAAGTGTGGGTTGAGAAGGGGCAGCAAATAGGAAAAGTGGGACACACCGGAAATTGTTATTCTCTGGATCGATTCGGAAATAAAATATACAATACGGCAGATTGTGCGCATATACATTTTGATGTAACAAGAGATAAAGAATGGAAAAACGGCGATGGAGATTTTAGTGATAATATTCCTGACGGGATGACCGATCCCTTCGGATGGGAAGTGACCAAAGATGAAGCAGATAAGAGCATTGATCCATGGGAACACTATTCTTTTTATTATAACGGCAAACAAAGAACCGGCACAAAAAGCTACTATCTATGGGCAAAAAAATTTCCGGGAATTGTAGATACGGTTACCGAAACAGGCGGAACATATACAATAGGTGATTTTAAGGCTGTTGTTAAACCTGATACATTTTTTAGTTCGGTTACACTATATATGAATTATGCGCCAAGCGTAATTGCAACCGAATCTGTAAGATCAGTTGGTCCTGTAATTGATATTAAAGTGAAAAATATTCTCGGTGATTTTGTTACTCTTCTTACGAAGCCTGTTGATCTAATATGGTATCCATTTAAAAATACCGATCTATCTCGTTTTAAGATTGGGTCGTTTTATGTTTATTCTTCAAAAGACGGTAATACATGGACAAAAGAAATTGAGGTTAATCCGTTTAACCCGGGAGAGATAACAGCTGCTGTCAGTCATTTAACATACTTTGCAATAATGGGTGAGCGTAAAGACATAACTGCACCTATCACAACGCCGGAGATTGAAGGGTTAAGAGGGCAAGAGAACCTGTATAAGTCGGAAGTTGAATTGAAGTTTATCGCAACGGATAGTGCTGATATAGATCCGGCAGGAGTCAAATACACTTATTACAAAATAAATGATGATGAATGGGCGCTCTACGAAGATAAACCGATATCTTTATCACAAGAAAAAAAATATGTTGTATCTTTCTATTCAAGCGATAATGACGGTAATATCGGGGATCTAAAAACAATTGAATTTGATATTGATAAAACGTCGCCGGTTGTTACAGCTATACCTGATAGGGAGCCTGATGTAAGCGGATGGTATAACAAACCTGTAAAAATTGATTTTAAATCAGAGGAAGATACAGATATTTGTGAATCAGTAAGTTACGAGGGGCCTGATATGGAAAACGCGGTAATTGAGGGTACATGTACGGATAAAGCGGGAAATGAAGGACGTGCAGAATATATATTAAATTATGATTCATCTAAGCCAAATCTAATTCTAAATGCTCTGTCAAATGGAGAGGAATATGCTTCGGGCATGTGGACGAATAGCGGCGTAAATATTGAGTTTATATGCAGTGATCATGTATCGGGTGTTGATCAATATTCTGATCCGATTTTACTCTCGAACGAGGGAAAAGATCAGTCCGTGACGGGCACTTGCTCAGATAATGCAGGAAATGATGTTACGGTCGAATTTAAAAATATAAATATAGATAAAACTGCACCTGTCGTGATATTAAGAGCAACTCCTGATGAAATCTGGCCGCCGAACGGGAAGATGGTAGATATACTTATAGCCGGAAATATAATTGAAGATAATTTGAAAACTAAAACATTCAAAGTGATTGATGAATATGGTCTGATCCAGCCAAATATAACAGATTTTGATCAGACTATTCAATTAGAGTCAAAAAGGGAGGGTAAGGATAAAGACGGACGATTTTATGAGATAAGAGTATTTGTTGAAGACTTGGCAGGAAATATAGCTGAGGCGCAAGCAATAGTAGTTGTTCCTCATGATCAAAGTAAATGATGCTTGAAATTATAAATTAAACAAGGTAGTCTGAAATATAGATACAGAATATGACAAAAAAAATAAATAAAAACGTGAATAAATTATTATTATTAATTG
>CAZLZN010000019.1:0-33049 GCA_964564035.1 uncultured Gammaproteobacteria bacterium
GACTTTCGACTTTCGACTTTCGACTTTCGACTTTCGACTTTCGACTTTCGACTTTTAAATGATCGTACCCGAGCATTGACATTTTCCCGTCTGAATTATATCGTATATATATGATCGAATATCTTGCTCTTACCGTCGGAGGACAGACAATTGACGCGCCAAGCAGTCTTCCCCAGCCCGACAGGGCCCCGGCCATTATCAACAACGCTTTATCCCTGTTCATCAGCGCGGGGATCATAATTACCGTCATCTTTCTCATTTTGGCAGGAATTAAATGGATAACTTCCGGGGGAGACAAGCAAAAGCTCGCTCAGGCAAAAGCACAGCTGAAGTGGTCAATAGTTGGACTCATAATCATACTGCTTGCTTTCGCAATAATAAGCGTTTTCAACTTTATGTTCGGCATTAATCTTCTAAATTTCAATACAAACTAGCCTCAAATAAGCTCATCAATTTTGCCTATTGACAAACATAAAAAAATTGTTCTATGATAAATAAGTAATATGAAAAAACTAATTGCAGCAGCATCAGGATTTATCGGAACACTTGCGCTTGCAGCACCGGCCTTTGCAGAAAACGTAGATCCGTGTCCGGACGGACTCGGTAATCTTTGCGACCTCGACTCAAGTCAGTTTGGCGACATTATCTCAACCGCTCTCAACGTCATTATCGTTATCGCCGTTATAATCGCGGTCTTCTTTTTAGTCTGGGGAGGCATCAAATGGATCACATCCGGTGGAGACAAAGCCAAAGTAGAATCTGCCAGAAATACGATCATTGCAGGCATCATTGGTCTTGTATTCGTGTTCTTAGCCTACTTCCTGATCTCACTGGTTGCAAATATCTTCGGCATTGATATCTCTAACTTGGAACTTCCAGAAGTAGGCGCTTAATCAAACCGCAAAGACTAGCCCCGAAAGGGGCTTTTTTTATGCCTAAACCCACGAACTCTTACTCTCTTGATTTTTTGTCAACATACTGTTACGCTCAATATATATTATGTTTAGTAGTTGGGATTCATGCATAGATCCGACAACCAAAATTGCGACCCTTCGCTGCATACCGATCGTCTTCAAAAACGTGATTAGTGCGGCGCTCCTCTTCGTAGGCATAGTTGCAATTGCGTTTATTATATTCGCAGGCATTAGCTTTGTCACATCAGGCGGAGACCCCAAAAAAGTCGACGGCGCGCGCCGCACCATGACATTCGCCATAATCGGATTAACTATCGTTCTGCTCTCTTTCGGCATCCTCTTGTTTATTGGCTACATTACGGGATCTGCAGACTGTATCACCAGCTTCGCCGACGCCGGCAGGTTCCTCTCCGGCTGTGAGTAATCTATAATTTTACCAACACCAAAATTACATAAAACAACAAGTATTGCATAGGATATATAGCATAAAATAACCATTTCATCCCTCTGCCCTCTTTATTGTTGTAAGCAAAAATAAAAATCATCGAAAAAACAGCTAGCGGCTGTATTAAATAAGGAAGTTTTTGAAATGACATTTGATTGGAATATAACATTCCGAAAAAAAGCCACAAATACCATGCGCTAAAAATTATTGCTTGAGAAATAAATGTATAAGGCTTATTTTTATAAAAAATATAAAAGAAAACAATTGACAAAACTCCCATAGCTCCATAATCTGCATTGATCAGCATGGCGAGAACTGCTATAGATAAAACCACTGCCGCTTTTATAACCGCAAGCCTATACTTCTCGATCATAAATACCGCCAATAGCCCCAAAAATAGAGTAAAAAAGATATTTAAATGAATGTCGCTATTTCCGATCTGCCTATTGGCCAGGTGGTAAACAGGCTGGGTTAAGAATGCAGCCGCGAGCACTCTGCCTGCATATTTAAGTTTATTACCCGTATGCCTCGCTCCGTTTGCGGCAAGCCATGCAAATATCGGAAAAGACAAGCGCCCTATTATGCGCAGCATTAAAATATCAGGCAAAAAAAACAAACCGATATGATCGACCAGCATTGTGGCGTATGCAATAATTTTTAGCCAAAAAACACTCACTAAACAATTATAATCTTCTCAGTCCCCTATTCGCAAACCGATTGTACTTCTGAGCCGGAAAAGCAAACAATTCTCTTTACTTACACCACTCAACAACGAAACCATTTTAGCCATATAGCCATTTAGCTATTTAGCCATATATCCATACAGCCATATAACCATTCCAATGCGCCTCTTTGCCCGTACTTACACTCTTGCAGCCTGTCCGCCGAAGCTTCATGTGTTCGTAGGCGGAATTCATGTACGCAGACCATGAGAGCAAGTAAGTAAGTACGGGGTTTTCACAGAATCATACATGTTTTGAAGCACTTTGATGCCCTTGCAATCATAATTTTCACGTTATACACTGTTTGTAATAAAAAATGGAACAGCATCCGATCCCCCAGGACGTAACCGGGTTTCAATTTAAGCTCATCGGGACTATGACCGTAAAACAGTTCGGCTATGTCGCCGGTGGCGCCATACTCGCCGTAATCTGCTGGTATGCCCCTGGTCCGAACATCTTCTGGAACCTCCTAAAATTCTCCCTGATGCCGATATTCGCTCTCTCCGGTGTTATTATCGCCTTTGTCCCGATAGAAGGCAGACCTGTTGACGTTATGGCGGCCAGCTTCTTTCACGCATTGATCACGCCTAACCAATATGTATATATCAAGAGAGGTCGAAAATTCAGTTTTAACGAGATTGTTCTTGCTAAGCCCCCCGCACCAAATATAACAGCTCAAAAGCATGTAGCTCCCGGCACCAGGATGGCGGAATCAAAAAAAGAACAACAGCTCCGGGCTCTCCTGTCCAGCAGCTACAAAGAGGCTCGTAGCAATCTTGATAAAAAAGAGCTCGCCTTCATCCAGTCAATATCTTCTATCCCGCAGGCAGCTGCTATACCTGTACAGCAGGCCCGCTCGGCTCCGTCTGTCATAAACCGGCCTATAAACACTCCGCCCGTGCTTAACCAGGCGCATGCGCAAACAAGCCAAATCCCAAGCGCTGTACAAATGCCCAAAGAAACAATTAAGCCGGTCGATACTCCCGCCTTGGATGCCGCGCATGTTAGAAGCGTTCCGCGGAACCTGACCCAGGGAGTAGGCCTCTCACATGTGCCCGATGCTCCAAATATCGTAAGCGGCATTGTCAAAGACTCACGCGGCAATGTGCTCCCCAACATCTTAGTTGAAGTAAAAGACAGTGCAGGAAATCCTGTACGCGCTTTCAAAACCAATCCTCTTGGACAATTTACCTCCGCCACACAGCTTGCTAACGGAGTCTATACGATTGAACTCGAAGATCCCAAAAAACAGCATGCATTCAACATTGTTCAAATCAATGCCCAGGGGCAAATAATGCTTCCAATTGAGATAATTTCACATGACGCCAGAGAGGCCCTGAGGCAGGCGCTATTTACAAACTAAAATGCAAAAAATACACGCATCAACCCAAAAATTTACGGAAATTGTAGACTTCATAGACAATATTGTCGTATTTGAAGGGGGTAATGCCTGCATGATTATAGAAATTACAGCCAGCAACTTTGCCTTGCTGTCAAAAAGAGAACAGGACACTAGGATTTTCTCCTACGCTTCTATGCTGAACTCGCTATCATTTCCCATCCAGATTATTATCCGCAATAAAAGAATGGACATAAGTATTTATTTAAAAGAGCTTGATGAAATTGAAAAGCAGACCAAGTCACCACAGCTCAAAACCCACATTAAGCTTTATCGCACTTTTGTTCACGAAATGGTCACTGTAAACGTCGTGCTGAATAAGTCTTTTTATATTGCTATCCCCTATTCATCTCTCGAGGCAGGCGTAACCGGAGCCGCGACAAATGCGCAAAAAAAGGGTACCGCCGTTGAAAACTTCGCGCAAAAAGCCCAGGCATCCCTGCGCTCAAAAGCAGAAACCCTGCTGACGCAACTCCAAAAATTCGCTATGTCCGCAAGGATTCTTGAAAAAGAAGATCTTATCAAGCTGTATTATGACATCTACAACGAAGGAGAATCTATGCAGGTTGACCAAGTCGAAAAAGGTACAAATGCCGCGATAATTTCAAGCGCGGATGCACACTAAAAAATAATATGCTGCCCTTTCTAAAAAAACCAAATCAACAAAGTCAGACACCCGCACCGGCAGCCCCTCCTGTGGCCGCCAGTGCCCCGCAGCAGCCCGCCGCTCGCCCTGCAGGCGCTCACCCGCCCCCGGGACATGCCCCAAAACAACCCCCGCCCCCCAAGGCGCCCAAAACCACGCCGCTTCAAACCCTCGAATCAGGACTCATGTCTCTGGTCGATATAATTGCACCGTCATCGGTAGAAGTAGATTTTCGTCAAATTCGCGTTGGAACCATGTACTACACCACCCTCTTTGCGGCAGGATACCCTCGTTATGTATCCCCGGGCTGGCTTCAGCCGATAATCGATTATGACCACACGCTCGACTTGGCTATGTTTTGCTATCCAACGTCTTCAAAAGATGTCTTAGCGGACCTAAAGCGAAAAATTGCCGAGATGCAGGCTACAATTCAATCTGACGCCGAACAGGGCAAAGCCGCCGACCCGACCGTAGAAGCGGCCCTGGAAGACGCTCTGGGCCTCCAGGAAGAGCTGGCCAAAGGCATAGAACGCTTCTTCCAGTTCGGCTTTTATATGACCGTCTCGGACGATGACCCCAAAAAACTGGCTATGACTGTAAAAGAACTCCAGACAAATCTCGGATCGCTTCTCGTCACCGGCAAAATCGCGACTCTTCAGCAGGAAGACGGCTTCAAATCAACAGTCCCCATGGGACAGGACCGCCTTTATATCACCAGAAACATGGATACTACATCGCTCGCGTCAACTTTCCCATTTACATCCGCTGTTCTCACCCAAAATAGAGGCGTCATGTATGGGGTCAACCAGCAAAATGGCTCACTTATCATATTTGATAGATTTTCTCTCGAAAATGCCAACGAGGTAATTCTGGGAAAATCCGGAGCGGGAAAATCTTATTTAATCAAACTGGAAATAATGCGCCAGTTTATGATGGGGGCTGAAGTCATAGTTATCGATCCTGAAGGAGAATATCCGCCTATTGCTCCTGAGCTTGGTGGGGAGGTTGTCGATTTTTCATCCAATTCCAAAGTAAAAATTAATCCCTTCGACATGTCCGGCGTCTACGAAGAAGGCGAAAACGAACTCGGACTAAAAGTGCTGTCTCTGCACGGACTCCTGAATATTATCATGGGCGAAATGGACGCCGAACACGACGCCATACTCGACCGCGCCATGATAGAAACATACCGCCAGAAAGGCATCACAACCGATCCGGACACCCAAAAAAAACAGCCCCCGCTCCTGGAGGACCTCTACAAGGTTCTGCTCGGATACGAAACTGCAACCGCTCGCGATTTAGCCTATCGTCTCGAAAAATTCATAAAAGGCTCGGCCGCCGGTATTTTTAATCAACAATCAAATTTCGATATTACAAACAGTTTGACCATCTTCTCGATCCGCAATCTGGAAGAAGCACTCCGCCCGGTAGCCATGCATATTATTCTGGATTTCGTTTGGACCAAGGTCAAAAAAACACTCAAAAAACGCCTCCTGATCCTTGATGAAGGCTGGTATATGATGAAATTCGAAGACTCGGCATCTTTCGTGTACTCCATTGCCAAACGTGCCAGAAAATACTATCTTGGCATGACAACAGCCACACAGGATGTCGAAGATTTCATGAAAACACAATACGGCAAGGCAGTGCTTACCAATTCGTCAATCCAAATACTGCTCAAACAAGGAACAGCCGAAGTCGACATGATTGCTGAAACCTTCTATCTGTCCGAAGGCGAAAAAGCGCTTCTCCTGTCTGCCGACGTGGGGGAAGGATTATTCTTTGCCGGACAAAATCACGTCGCGATGAAAACTTTTGCCGCGCCATTCGAGCACGAACTAATCACCTCAAACCCCGTCGAGCTTCTCAAAAGACAACAAGCCAAAGAAGCCATGTCAACGGGGGTGCTGACGCAAAACAAAACAGCGGAAAATTCCCAGGCTCCAGCGCATTCGTCTTCCTCATACTCATTCCACAGCTCAACGCCCCCTCCTGCTTCATCACCGGCATCATCATCTTCCGCTCCAAAGCCGACATCTTCATCCCCCGTCCCCCACCCCTACTCATCCGGCGTGCCTGTTCACCAGCCTACAACCTCATCTGCGCCTGCGGGAACGCCTGCGTCCGCCGCCCCACAGTCACCCCCGTCTCCCATTTCCCCCAAGCTCTGAAATTTGATAGGATATAAATAAGGCTATTTAATTAAAGATTTCAGAAACAAACTGGACAAGCAATTCTATAAGAAATAATAAAAATTTTGCTTTATGGACGAAAAACCTGTAACAAAAGATCCACGACCGGCAAAAACCGCCCTATCAATAGCAAGAGAAGTAGCGGATACTGTGGTAGATTTTATACCGGTATTAGGAACTGCCAAGCTGGCAGCAGAAGCAGGTTTAGGTAAAAAGATAATCACAGGTGAAACCCTTGATGAAAAAGGTAGGTATCAAGCTTTAGTTGACGCAGCGGCCTCAACAATTCCCGTAATCGGGCCAGCCACCAGAATACCTAGAAAAATACAAAAAGTAACAAAAATCGCCCGTGAGATTCAACAATCATCAGATAGGCTTCAAATAGAAAAGGCTGATACTAACAGTGAGCAATCTAAAACTCCCGACAAAGATACGGCAATCAAGAACCAGCCCCAAAAACAGGGCTGGGACTCACTCTTTGATACCCCCTTCTTATCAAAAGAACAAATAAACAATATCGCAAATAAAGGCACCGGGGTCTTGCAGGAAAACCTTACAAAACTAAAATCTGACGAACTAACCATAAATGATCATATTTACGCAGAAAAATATGGAGAAAATCCTTCACGAGAACTGGACAAAATGATGGAGAGACAAGATACTAGCCACGAAGCTGCGCGAATATACGAAACTATGCGCAATAAAGGCTTTACTCATCAAGAAATTAGCGATCTGGTTATTTCAATAAAAACAGGAGATTTTCACGATGTGCTTAAGAAAAAAATATCTGAAGAACAAAAAAAGGTCAACTCTGCCGTAAAAGAGTCTGGGCCAGATCTGAAAAAAATAGACAAAAATGTAGACGATTTTTTTAAAGACAATAACGCCGGTGGAAAACCGGACAGCACGCCGACAATCTTTTTAGGAAAATATGCAAGCTCCGTTTTTCACACCGGAATAGATGGCAACATTTCGGAATATCACCAGGGGGGCACATATCATCCGGATGTAAACGCCACAACCATAGCCCTTAATGATCGTGAATATAATAGTCACCGCTTAAATAATGACGCCCTGCATATCTACAGACATGAACGGGTCCATTCTTATTCGGACTCATATAAACAAGGTGGTCAGATAATGGCTGCGGAATCTTCCCGAAAATTTCGCTCGGGATTTACTCGCCTTCATGGAAGTAAGGGAGCAAGATTTAACGAGTTAAACGAGGGGGTTACAGAGCTTTTTGCGCGTAAAATAGCACAGCGTTATGGTGAAAAAAATTTCGAAGTAAGCAGGGATTATAATGGCGTAGTATCCGGAGTTCAGGATTTACTAGAATTTTTAGCCCAAAAAAGGGGTTCGGGTTCGCAATCAAAAGAGCTTGAACTTCTTGCTCAAAAATATAGACGCAAAACCGGACTTCTTGAGCTTAAAAGAGATATTGCATCTTTCGCCGGAAAAGATAATGCGATTAAGCTTTTAGAGCTTGAAAATCCAAGTGAAATTCATAATCTAGCCGCTCAAATACCAAACAGCAACCCCCAAGCATACACGCCTATCGGACAAAAACAATCAGAAATAAATACTACAAGCAGCCAGGCATTCACCTTAAATAATAAAAATGATGCGTCCGGTACACTGGGTAAAGCTAACGCCTTCACCCGTACACAAAAAGGGTTAGGACTTGATTCGCGTATACCGCCAAACGTTTCGGGAAACAAAACCATAAACCAACTGTTTTCATTTGAAGCTCCCGGCTCTCAAGACGTCCATGATGAAATTACACAAACTTATTCACAACCCTCCCCCTCCTTCACTCCCGCCCGCGTCCTCAACAGGCAATTCGTAAGCCGCCCTGTTGCAGGTGGCGGCGGCAGAATTCCATCTCTTGCCCGCCGGAGCGGAAATATAATGATGAGACGACTCGGTATGCAGGCGGCAAGAATCGGTGCTCAACTCGCTGCGCAAGCCGCTATTCAAACCTCGCGTCTTTTATTAAATCCCTACGTTCTTTTAGCAATAGGAATACTTTTACTTATCTTGTTTATAGTAGCTATAATAACCTACACAATAACCGGCACCGGCAGTACGGAAGAGAAAAAAGTCAGCGGCACGGGCGGCTCATGCGGCCCGGTCACATACAAAGGCTCCATGAACAATCTCACCGATTCTGAAGCCAGAGCCCAGCTAAGAGCCGCGGGCTTTGGTAATGACAGCATCAAGGCAGGCGTATCCCTTGAGGGTATAAAGCAAAACACCATTTGCGGAATCATTAATTTCAAAAACGAAAGCGGACTAAACAACAACATCGTCATCACCAGCGGAACAGACGGAAAACACTCTACCCGCGGAACCTATTCCCACATTAATGGGTTCAAGCTTGATCTCAGAATCAATCAGCAGATCGACAACTACATTCGATCAAACTACCGGCAGGGCGCAACCAGAAGAGATGGCGCGGCTTATTACATAGGCCCCAGAGGAAATGGCTTCTACCGGGAAGGCAACCACTGGGACATCGCTTTTACCGGTTCAAATTGTCACAACATGACAGAGGGACAAATCGCCGACCCCAATGCTAACCCGAATACATGCGAGCAAACCGCTACAGATCAAACAGCGCCCGAAAACACAGTACTCTCTGTACAAGACTGCTCTGAAAAATGGGCATCAGACATAAACTCCAATCCCTACAAACAAAACTTCGGCGACACCGATTGTGACTTCGACCAATCGGCATTATACACACTGCTGACAGAGCTCGACCCGGATCAGGCCGACCACTGGTTCAATACCGTCATCAAAAAAGAAAGCGGTTATCGCCCGAATTTTTACTCAAAATCAACAAACGGTAATGATGAAAAATGGGGGTTGTTCCAAATGGGAAATGGCTCCGCAAACCCCGTCAACCGCGGTGATACCGGCTGGAGACAACAAGTAACAAACGCAGTTACGTTTTGTAGAGAACTTAACAATAAACAAATCAGCTGCGCCTGCTATTGGGAAAGTTGGGGAGAATCATGTAATATAAAAAAATGAAAACAAAAAAATTTGAAAATATCATCATCATAAGCTTAGCGCTTATATTGATTACAATTATCGCAATAATTGCCTATGTAAACAGCCTGGCAAGGGAAAAAAATAATGAAGCCATAAAACAGCAGGCCAAAATAAATGCAGAAACAAACAGACAGACTTTGCAAAAAAACAACACTACCCCGCCCACTCCGACACCTATCGACAAAACGAGCCCGCCCGTAGAATACGATACGATCGCAGAATATAGACTGCTTGCTAAAATAAAAAACCGTGCGCCCCTCAAAGAAGAGGATAAAAAGGTTATTTTAGAAATTAAATATTTGATCGAACCCGAAGACGCCGAAGAGGGCACTGTCTACATCTCCCCCGACATCACCATATGGTATATCGGAGAAGCGGATGTTTTTCAGGTAGAAGTAAAAAGCCGAAACATTGAATCTGCCAAAAACGAAGCTATGAGATGGTTCGCCGCTCAGGGATTAAGCGCTCAGGCGGCTTGCGACTACCCAGTATACTTCTATTTGAACTCCGACACTGCGGAAAGTCTTAGGGGTACGGGTACGGTGATGAACACTCTTCCTCCCGGATGCAAATAATTCTTTTACTGACCTGTACGTATCGGCATTATAAGATGCAAAAAGGACGTATCTCCCTCCACCCTGAAAACCCCCGGATTTAATGGCCCGACCATCTCAAACACCAGTCGCTCATCGCTTAGAGTACTAAGCAGATCAATCAGGTATTTGGCGTTAAATGCAATTTCATTCTCCTCACCCGTCAAAACCGCTGCGACGTCAACAGTGTTTTCGCCAACCGAAGGAGAGGATGAGGATACTGTAATCAAGTTCTTCTGGATTTTAAGCTTAACAATGTTTGCGCTGTCCCTCGCGAATATAGAACACACCTTTACCGCCTTCAACAGCTCATCCCTGTCAAATCCGACCTGTAGGGAAAAATCCGTAGGTATTATCTTTTCAAAATTCGGAAACTCCGCCTCAATTAGCCTGCCGACCAGGACCGTTTCACCCTGTTCAAATATTATTTGATTATTCTCGTCTGATACATACATACCGACGTTTTTACCCCCATCCTTGATAGATAACAGCTCTCTAAAAACCCGCGCGGGTACAATAAAAGACTTATCTATCCGCTGGTTTTTGTCGGACAATTTATAGTGCCTGAGCGACAGCCTGAATCCATCTGTCGCGACAAGCAAAAACCCTTCAGACTCTCTCCTGACCAGTACGCCCGACAGAGCAGGCCTCGTAGTATCGGTGCTTGCTGAAAAAACAACGGTCGAAAAAGCCTTTCTCAAATCAGACTCATCCATATCTGCGATCATCTCACCCTTTGCCTCATATAGCCTGGGAAAATCACTGCCGGGAATTGTCTGAAAAACGCTTTTTGTCTTACTACCCTTTACCTCGAGTATGTTTTGAGATGTCTGCAGAACAACCTTCTGATCTGATATGGAACTCATCAGCTCGGCGAAAGTCCTGGCCGGAACCGTTATACTGCCCTCTTCTGTAACATTGGCTTCAATATAAGTTTCTATTCCTATCTCAAGATCCGTACTGCTTATCTTCAATTTACCATTACTGGTTTCAAGCAGGAAGTTAAACAAGATCGGTAGTTGGCTTTTTGACGTTATGGCTCTATTTAAAAAAGAAAGTTTACTTACAATATTACTTGTTATAATCTCTATTTTCATGTGTATTGTTTATATTATTTGTTGTTGTAGTAGTGTATATGCAAATGTGGAAAAAAGCAAGAACCTAACCTCATAAATCATGTGGATAACCTGTTGATATTTTTCTGGATAACTTGTGTACAATTCTCCCCCGTCGGGTTATCCCCTGTCTTAGCTTAGATATGCACGTTTAATCCCCGCAATATCCTCATGTACCACAGCCTTGTTCTCCACAAGATTCCTTATTTTATCCACACCGTGCATGATGGTTGTGTGGTCTCGTCCGCCCAATATATTTCCTATCTCAACATAGGTCGTACCCAGGTCCTCATATAAAAGATACATGCACACCTGTCGCGCGCGCACCAGTGACGCGTCCCGCTTCGGGCCCTTGAGTTGAGTAGGCTTGATTTTGTAGAACTCACAAACTCCGTTGACCACGTCTTCAATATGGACTCTCCCCCTCTTTTCTTCCTGGACTGCGCCCAAACTGCTCTTTGCAAGATCAATTGTGACGGGCATATTTGAAGTCGAAGCCTGTGTATACACTCTCATTAGCAGGCCCTCCAGGCTCCTGGTGTCTTCTGCTTGCTCCGCCAGGTAATTTATGACGTCGTCCGGCAGTACAAATCCCAGCCTCCTTGCTTTTATACCCAGTATTGCTGCTTTAAGCTCAAAATCCGGCTCCGATATGTCAACGGTTAGTCCGCCTGCAAATCTTGAAGATAACCTTTTTTCAAGCTTTTTTATATCCTTCGGAGGCCTGTCGGATGACAGGCATATTTGTGAGCCTTGGTCAATCAATATATTAAAAGTATGGAACAGCTCTTCCTGTACGCGCTCTTTACCCTCAATAAACTGTATGTCATCAATGAGGAGCAGATAGGCGGACCTGAATCTTCTTTTCATTTTTGCGGTATCATTATTTCTTATTGCCTCGATTACTTCATTGGTAAACTCCTCGCTTGTTATATATAGTATTTTACGTTCCGGTGATTGTGAATACACCTCGTTGGCAACCGCATGCATCAAATGTGTTTTGCCGACACCGACAGGTCCATAAATAAATAACGGATTATAAGATTTTCCTATGTTTTGTGCGACTCTCTGTGCCGACACGAACGCCAATTGGTTGGTTGAAGATACGGCAAAGTTATTAAAAGTATAATCGGGCCTGACTCTCGGCAGATGCCCGACCAGCGGCTTCAGTTTTGCCTCAGGCTTTATGTCTTGCTCAAAAAGCGGCGCGTTTTTTATATCTTTTCTTGACTCATCAGGTATTGATCTTGGAACAAAAATTATATCGACATGATTTCCCGTATTTTTTTTCAACAGCTCTTCTATCTTTCCGACAAACCGCTTTTGCAGTAGATCAATGACCATAGAAGAGGGGGCGGCTATTGTAGCGATATCATCCTCAAGAGAGATCAGCCTGGTGGGCTTTAGCAGCATACCGAAATTTCCGCCGGATACGCTGGGCTTTATCTCCCCTAGCACCTTGTCCCATAAGCCTGTTAGGTCGTGGATTTGCTTGTCTTTTGGCTTCATATTTGTATTAGTCATTTAATAGTGTGGAAAACTTCTTGTCAAGAGGCATTTCTGCTGGTATACTTGTATTCATGGAAAAATTGGTTAAGATCAAAAAATTAAAGCGCAAACGCAAACATGGTTTTATGGCAAGAAAAAGCACGCACGACGGACAAAAAATGCTGAAGAGGAGAAGACAGAGTGGTCGCAAAAAGCTGGCCGTATAAGAAACCCATAAATGCTTAAGAGAGAATTTCGTTTACCGGCTGGGCTGAGATTTACTCGCTTTTCCGCTTATAGATCCCGGTCTTTCAAACTGCTTGCTTCCCTAAATGGCTTAACACATAACAGATTCGGTTTTATTATTAGTAAAAAAATAGACAAGCGCGCTGTTGTAAGGAATAGATCGAAAAGACTGCTCAGATCGTGTATAGAAGAGATCATGGGTATGGTGACCGGAAAATATGATATGCTTTTTATAATACAAAAAAATCTGACAGACAAGACTCGTGATGATATAATGAACGAAGTAGTTTCGGTTTTAAAAAAAGCCCGTCTCATAATTTGAATATATGAATTTATTTGAAGTAATTTTAGTAAATCCGCTTCTCAATGTGCTTGTAGCCTTCTATCATGCGCTTTTTTTCATAAATATGCCCTATGCGCTCGGCTTCTCGATCATACTGGTAACTGTCATTATAAAAATAATTCTTCACCCGTTGACTGTCATACAGCTTAAAGCAGCAAAGCAAATGCAGGAGCTTGCGCCCCAGATAAATAAAATAAAAGAAAAATACAAGGGTGATATGCAGCGCCAGCAGCAGGAAACCATGGCGCTTTACAAATCAAGCGGCTTTAATCCTGCATCGGGTTGTTTGCCGGCGCTTATTCCTATCCCCCTTTTTCTTGGTCTTTATTGGGCTCTTGATAAGCTGGTCAAAGTAAAGTCTCCTGCCGAACTAAACGGCGCTTTATATTTTGAATGGTTAAGGCTGGACGTGCTTTGGAACACAACCTTTTTTGGTATCCCCCTCGGTAAATCCCCCGCCGAGCTCATGTCGTCTTATGGTGTTTTTATACTCTTGGTGCCTGTAGTTACCGCCCTGCTGCAGCTGATACAGTCCAAAATGATGATGGCAAGAAAAGCTGCCTCAAAAGACAAGGTCAAATCAGACAAGCCTGATGACTTTGCAACAGTCTTCCAGAAGCAGTCCTTGTTCCTTCTCCCCTTGTTTATAGGCTACGTTACATACACTTTCCCATTCGGTTTATCCTTGTACTGGAATACGTTCACTATTTTTGGTATCATACAGCAGTATCGAATTCAGGGCTTAGGCGGTTTGACCGAATGGCTCGGGAAGAAAAAATAATTTTATGGAAGAAAAAGTAATAACCAAAAAAGAATTCACCGCAATTGAGGATGTCATCGAAAAACTCCTTTCACAATTGGAGATCGAAGGAACTTTCGAAGTCGCGCCTCAGGAAGACCGCATAGACATACTTATTGAAACAAAAGATTCTGGCATGATCATAGGTTATCACGGCGAAATGCTCGAATCTCTACAGCTTGTGCTCTCGATCATGATATCCAAAAAAATCAACAGATTCTTTAGGGTCTCAATAGAAGTTGATGACTATAAAAAAAACAGAACGGAATATTTGGAAAGCCTTGCGCAATCTACCAAAGAAAAAGCTCTTAGCGACAACGCGGAGCAGGTTCTATACTCGCTCAAGCCATGGGAAAGAAGAATAATACATTTAATACTCCAGGAAGATGAGCAAGTTACATCGGAATCAAGAGGCGAAGGCAAAGACAGAGTCCTGGTTATTAAGCCCAAAGCTTAACCTTCGGCGTCTTGTTCTATACGCGCTGATCTTTCTTCTTCCGGCACAGTTGGGCATACATTTCTGGCCGCCATTCTCATTTATCCGCGGTCTGCGTATCGACTACCTCTCCCCTGTTATCTACATCACTGATTTACTCATCGCAGCCCTTTTTGTTTTTTGGTTATATGAAAAGCAAAGGGGGATTATTGATTTTGTCAAAAAGATTAAAAATATTCCTCTCCCCGGGCAGTCTCTCAAATGTTTACTTAATGCATCCGCGAAACACCCTCTGAGAGTTGTTCTTGCGCTGACAGCAATATATCTCCTGTTAAAAGCTTTTTTTGCGCAGTTCCCTCTTTTGGCTCTTTACGGTCTGCTCAAGTACCTCGAAATGGTGTTCTTTGGCTATTATATCGCCTCAAACATAAAAACCAAAAAACAACTGCGGACTATAGCCTTGATCTTCTCGGTCTCGTTAATTATTCAATCCCTGATAGCTGTCTTCCAATATATAAATCAATCTTCATTAGGCGGCGTCTTATATTTTATCGGCGAACGCAAATTCAGCGCTTCAACCCCCGGTATAGCCAACGCATCAATAAACGGCTCTCTTATACTTCGTCCATACGCCGTATTTCCCCACCCCAATGTACTGGCAGGCTTTCTCTTGACCGGAATGATTTTTATTTTTGCCTTTTTACGCGGCCGCGAAAACATTTTTTTTACCGTCCTGAAATTCACATCTTTGTCGCTTGCCTCGGTCGCCTTGATGCTGTCGCTAAGCAGGGTAGCAATTTTGGTATGGATTGCTCTAATAATTTATTTGTTTACAAATCTAATCCGCAAGCAAAGTCCCGCAATGAAAAAATTCAATTATCTTTTCACCCTGATACTGATTGCCTTCATGGCATTTATCTTCTTTAACCTTCCGGTATTTTCCCGATTCATGTCGTCATCTTTACTGGAAAAATCCGTAACTGTCAGACAGGACTTGGCCGGCACAGCATTCAAGGCTATATTTAATTCCCCGCTGTATGGAGTCGGTCATTACCATTTCCTCCCCTTTAGAGGCGCTACAGCCCCTCCGGATGGAGGTTTTAACAGCATACAGCCGGTTCACAATATTTTCCTGTTGATTACTGCCGAAAACGGGTTGATCGGACTTATATTATTCTTCACCTTATTAATGTATGCTTTTAAACACCTGCTTAAAAATAAAAATTCATACAAGCTCTGCATGTTTTTGATCTTGCTCGTGATAATTCTGTTAGGGCTATTCGATCATTATTGGCTTACGGTTCAACAGGGACAACTACTATTAGCGCTATTTCTGGGATTAAGCTGGGCGCTCTGAAGCGCAGGCCAGCCATCCTGATCAGCTCCTGTTTAAATCCCGAAACATAAGGTATAGAATAAGTAACATCATGCACGGACTGAAAGTCGCAACCAACACCCTTTTCCAACTTATAACCAAGGGTATTACATCAGCCGTAGGTTTTGTAATCACCATACTTCTTGCTCATTTCTATGGAGCGGAGCTTTATGGCGAATATACCAAGGTAACCGTGTTCGTGGCTGTGTTTTATATGCTGGTCGATTTTGGACTCAACGCTGTATTCCTGAAGCAGAACGAAGACGAAGCCGGCTACAGAAAGTTGTTGGCCTTGCGGCTTGCTATATCGGCTCCATTGATTCTTGTGGTAAACAGTCTGGTTTTTCTATTGCCTTACGGTAGTCTCGCAGGAACCGGGTTCCCCCCTGATTTGCGAATTGGAATATTTATTTTCTCCTTAACTATCATTACACAGGCGATCGTTTATTCCTCAACCGCAATATTTCAGCAAAAATTAAATTACAAACCCTACGCGGTATCCGTATCCGCGGGCGCTATTGCGTTGCTGATTATGACAATTTTTATATCCGCAAATAATATGCCTCTGAATTTTATATACATAGCCTACGTGACCGCGGGAATTATAACATCATTATTGTCCCTTAAGCTTGCCGGGATCCGCGTAATTACCTTGACCCTGGACAGCAAATTTTCTAAAAAAATAATTATTGCCGGATACCCCTTGGGCCTAATGCTTTTTTTCAACCTCGTCTATTTCCGCTTTGACATATTCATACTATCCTTGCTTAGTAGCGCTCAAGAAATTGCGGTCTACGGCTATGCGTTCAAATACTTTGAATTTTTACTTGCTCTCCCCGTTTTCATGGCCAATTCAATCTATCCGTTCCTTCTGGGTTCCCTGAAAAATTTACGAAGATTTCGGGCGCTAACCGCTAAATACCTACTGCTATTTTTTATTGTATCCATAGCCATTTCTGCACTTTCCTGGTTTCTCTCCCCCCTCATTTCAGTTGTGAAAAATGAATTCTTGCCCTCGATTAACATCCTGCGTGTGCTTTTAATATCCCTGCCAATATTTTTTCTTACAGGACTTATGCAGTGGGCTCTCATCGCGCTTGGAAGGATGAAGTATCTCCTCTTTACTTACATGTTTGCCGCGCTGGTCAATTCCATTCTGAATATTAATTTGATTCCGCTATATGGCGGCTTGGGAGCGGCAGTTGTAGCAGGAATTAGCGAGGTTGTGGTTATGGTACTGCTGTCAATCAAATTTCTCGCAGTTATTTTCGGTTCCTCAAAAAATAGAAAAAATTACGAATCTTAGAAAAAATTACGATAAGCAGCTTTAAGAAAACTCATGAAACTCCCGCAAGCTTATTGTACAGCTGCGCACACATCCTGAGTAAACCGAAGGACTCTCGGTGTTTTCCGCGAAAGGGGATAAAACAATGGGCTTTATGGTATAAATAATATCGTGTATTATTAAACATAATATGAAGCCCTCCCGCCCGCGCTTAATAACCAGCGAAGCTGATGAAAAATATCCGGTTTTGATTATAGACAAACAAGGTTTTCTCGGAAATATAGTTGCCCGAAAGCTATCCACCCAGTTCAACGTCGCGCTTGTCAGTCCTATTCCGTTGGCAGGTGCCGAATCGGTAACATACGTACGCTTCGGCAAGAGCACGCCTAGGATACCTGATCTTGATTACCGGGTGATAATTGTTATTTATCATAGTGAAGACATAACCTTGAAAATCCTTCCCGCTGTATTAAAAAAAACTGAGGAGAGCAAAGCAAGGCTTGTATTTGTTTCAGGGATTCATGAAGATGAAAAAAAGATCCACAAAGCTCTTGGTCTGTCATTCGGAGCTTGCGCCAGAATTATTCATGGCGAAATTTTTGATAGTGAGGAGCACTCCGTCGGATTACTCAAGGACTACATCGATAGCTCCAGAGAGCATGGAAGGATCATAATTCCCGGTAACGGCCTGCATAAAACTTATCCTGTTGCGGCTGACGATGTCGCCAGTGCTGTAGTTGCCGTTTCATTTACTGATTCGCCGGGCGGCGAGCTTTACTTGGCTATGCCTAAACACGGATTAACACAGCTTGCAGTCTCCAGAGTCTTTCAAAAAATAAACCCCTTGATCAAGGTCAATTTCAGTGGAAAAAATCATAGCCTGAAAGAATACGTGCCTCCGGAGAGAGGGGTTTACTTATATACCGATTTGAATTTATATGAACGGCTGAAAAAAATTGACCTGACGGCTTCCGGAAAAAAAACACAGATCAAAAAGAAACAAAGAATAAGAATCAAATTCCCGGTTTTCAGGGGCAAGTATTTAGCCTTATCGGCAATTGTGGCGGCAATCATTATCCCGGCTATAGTTAATTACGCACTGATTTTCACCGGAAGCTATTTTCTTGCCGAGTCTGTAAGGCTCATGCGCTCTGGAAATATAAAAGGTTCGGGCAGCTATAACAACTACTCCAAAATGAGTTTTTTATCAGCCATGTTCATTGGTCAAAATGTCTCAGGTATAAACCCGGTACTTTTTTACCGGCAGGATTCGATCACAAGTCAGGCGGCAATAGGACTGAGTTTATCCGATATTCTCTCCGATCTGATTGGCTCTTTTATGATTCTGGAAGAAATAAATAACGGAAAAAGTCTGACCCCGGGCGCAGACATCATGCTTGCCATGTCCAAGGCCAAAAACAGCTTGATTAATTTTCAAAAGCTAAAAGCGGAAGATAGCTTGCCGGATATTTTAGAGAACAAGATTAAGCCGGTTGATCACTTTTTAAACGTAATTAGCAACACAATAGACGTATACCCTCAACTGCTTGGTTTCGATCGCAAAAAAACTTATCTTATTTTATTCCAAAATAACATGGAACTGCGCCCCGGCGGGGGATTCATAGGTTCATTCGCGACCATAGATGTTCGCGAAGGAGTATTCGGCAAGCTGAAAATACTTGATGTTTATGACGCGGATGGCCAACTGACTGAACATATTGAGCCGCCCTTCCACTTGCGTAGATATTTAGGCTCCTCGCATTTGTTTCTCAGAGACAGCAATTATGACATTGATTATATTGAAAATGCACGCCGTGCAAAAAAAATCTATGAACTTGAAATGAAACAAAAGGTTGATGGGGTAATAGCTGTTGATACGGATTTTGTAAAATCACTAATAGGTGCCGTTGGGCCATTAAGAATACATGATTACAACGAAACCGTGACATCCGACAATTTTTATATATTGACACAAACATATGCGGAGAAAGATTTTTTCCCCGGCTCCACCCAAAAAAAAGATTTCCTCAGAGCGGTATTTAATGCGCTGGAAGCGAAGTTTTCTTCAGGCGCTAACTTGCCATACAGCGAGTTGCTTAGAGTTATTAATGATGCGGTTTTACAAAAACAGCTAATAATCGCACTTCCGGATACGCATGCCGAAAAATTATTTATCGCCAACAAGCTTTCGGCGTCGCCCCTCGACGATAGGGAGCAGGGGATAAATGAAATCAAAGACTATCTGAGTATCTATGATTCCAATATCGGAATGAATAAAAGCAATTATTATCTTACCCGCACCGTAGAGCAAAAAGTAAATATCGAAAAAACAGGCAGCATCTCTGCGCAATTAGATATACGCTACGATAATGCGGGGAGTCCGGATAAGCCGTTTGCGGGAGATTACAAAAACTACCTGAGAATCATGTTGCCTGCGGATGCCTCCCTTGATAAGGTTGAAGTAAACGGCACGCCGGTAACAGTAGTGCCCGCGGTCACTGACCCTGCGGTATATAGTTCGTCGGGATTCATTCCTCCGGCAGGGCTTGAAGTTGAGCAAGCGCAAGTTCATGGAAAATCTGTTTACGGATTTATGATAATTGTTCCGGCAATGTCATCCCAAAAAATTACTGTATATTATTCACAAAAAAACGTTTACAAACCGGATCAGCCGTTATTTACTTACGACCTGCTTCTGTTCAAGCAGCCTGGATCGGGAAGGGATCCTTACGCGCTGACTCTTTCATATCCGCCCGGTTTTCGTATGCTTGATAGCAATGAGAAGCTAAGTGACCTGGGGGGCAAAGTCGTCTTTCAGGACGTTTTTTCACAAGACAAAAATATCAAAATAAAATTTTCAAAAAAGTGAAATCTGTTTAAATAACGCCTAACATTGCGGCCCCTTTAAGCGAACTGTCTTCTATTTTGATAAAATCAGCCTTAAATTCTGGACTCAGCAATTCACAGTATTCGCTAACCTGCTGTTTGTAATTGAATCCTTTCCAAAACAAACTCCCCTCCATGATGAAATTCATATCCGATTCTTTATATTTGCAGATTCCTGATATTTGCGCGGCCGTAAGCATTGCAGATCTTTTAAGTAAGGCTTTAGCAAGATCGGAGCCTGGCTTTTCGCTGTCTTCCGCGATAACGCTTAGCTCTTTAGTGGAAACTATTCTGTCCGCCGCCGATCCTTCTCTGCGGGTTATTAAATTGTATAGTTCAAACAAATATCTGCCCGACACCTCCTTTTCCAGGAGGCCTGTGCCAGGCGAGCTTGATACGGCGTCCAGTATCAACGCCTCTTCTGATATTGGGAACTTGTCAAAATTCCCCGCCTCCAGATTTACTATTCTTTTATCATCCAAAAAGAACGAAAAGTTCAATCCGGTACCTATTATTCCTCCTGCTAATTTACTGCGCTCGCTTATGTCGAGTCCGGCTAATAAAAGGCATACAGCGTCGTTTGCGGCAAGTACTTTTATCGTCCTGTTGTGTTTTATCTTGATATATTCCTCGATTGTTTTGCCGACTTTCTTATGAATTAAGCCTGTAAACTCCTGTTCTTTAGTCCCTGTTTTAAGAATTCCGTCTATTCTGTCTTTTCTCAAAAGCGGCTCTACCGGGTAGGCAAAGTTCATTGCCAGAACCCGAATGTTTTTATCCAAATTTTGGTCTACAAAAGTCAGAAAATCTTCCTTAGTATGGAAAGCAGGTTGAATTAGTTCGGTTTTGCTTCTAAAAATGAATTCAGAATTTTTTAAATCAACATTAACGCTTTGAAAGTAGCTTCCTCCAATAACCATTGCTTGAAAAGTGTCCTGCGCCATTGAACCGTCATTTTTATGAAGCGGATTTATTATAAATGGAAGACTGGTATTTTTGCCCTCGGCTGAGGATTTGATTTCGCAATAAAAATCTCCGGCAATTTGAGCTAGGGTAGCTTTGTCAAACGTAAGCAATTTATCAAAATCTCGAATCATTCTAACCGATTATAGCTTACGCGACCCGATTTTTATACCTGATTTTACGCCCCTCTCTTTTCACCCTTCTCTATTGCTTCAATTCCCGCAAGCGTCCCGTGTTCTATAAACGCAAGCATTGCTCCGCCGCCCGTGGAAATATGAGTAATTTTATCCAGCCCGTCGCGGTCTGCGATAGCGGCTATCGTATCTCCGCCCCCTATTATTGAAACAGCATTTGGATTCTGTTCGATTGCGTAATACACAAAATCCGTTCCCCTTTTAAACAATGCATTTTCAAAATAACCCATCGGTCCGTTCCAGATAATCGTTTTAGACTTGGATATGATCGAGGCGTAGTGCGCCTGCGTTTTTGGGCCGATATCCAAAATCATCTCGTTCTTTCCGACTTTGTCGATCAATCTTTCATTACTTTTTATTCCCTCGGGGTCTATGCCTGTAATCGCGTCTTCCGGCAGAACGATCTTTGTGCCGTGTCTCCTGGCTAGGGATGTGAGGTAATTTGCCTGAGCCAGTTCTTCTTTCCGGTACAAGCTTTTACCTATATTTATGCTTCTTGCGGCAAGAAATGTATTCGCGAGCCCCCCTGCTAAAAGTATGTAGTCGGCAATCCTGGTTAAGGTGCTTATAAATTTGATCTTTGTAGAAATCTTCTTGCCCCCGATGATCGCGACAAACGGTTTTTTGGGCTTCTCAGTCACTTTTTGTAGCGAATTAACCTCTTTTTTCATAAGCAGTCCGCCGTACGAGGGCAGAAACTCTGTCACCCCGACTACGGACGCGCATTTCCTGTGGCTGACCGCAAAGGCATCGTTTACATATACTTCGGCTATTTCCGCCAGGCGCTCGGAGAAATCACGGTCATTAGTCTCCTCCCCGGGGAAAAATCTTATATTCTCAAGTACGGCATAGGTGCCCTCCGCCATATCTTTTAAACCTCTTGTCTCGGTAGTAAAATCGCGCACAAAGTGCCCCTCATATCCCGTGAGATAAGATTTTATCTTCCTGAAAACCCTTTCGAGAGAAAGCGATTTATTCGCGCTGAGTGTTTCATAGTCATGTCCTTCGGGTCTGCCCAAATGTGAAACAATTATCACTTTATTTTTATTATCCAGCAGATATTTAATCGTCGCGACTGTTTCTCTTATTCTGGAATCGTCGGCAATACTGCCGTCATGCTTTAGTGGAACATTAAAATCAACTCTTAGAAGCACACTCTTTTTCTTTATAGAATAATCATCAATAAACTTCATGGCAGTCCTTAATCAGTATATCAGCAAAATTACAGCAAAATCCAGAGCAAATCACGATGACGTATGTCATTTGAGTTTTAATCTTGATTTAGTATAATACCCCCATGACCTCATCAATTGTTGAGACGCAGTACCCTATAAATTACCGCGAAAAAGAAGCTAAAGAACTAGGAGAAAGCCTGAAGCATCGCCAAAGCGTGAATATAGTTGGAATTAAACGCATAGGCATCAGCAACTTTCTCAGGTTTTTTATGTATAACGATAAAATAATCGAGGCATACATCGGCGACGGCCGCAAGCATTTTTTTATACCTGTTGATCTGATAGATCTTGTTGAGCTTGAGATTTATCCTTTTTGGACCCTGACACTCAAAAGGATTGTTGATGAGGTGGATAAGTCCGATCTCCCCTCCGAAACCAAAAGCAAAATAGGATCGCTTTTTCTCAACAGTATTCAATCTCAAGACCTGTTTTTAATAATCGATTGTATCAGACAGGCACTGACGCTTTTAGTTAGCCAGGGGTACTTGCCGACCATATTTTTCAACCGGTTCGATCGTATCTCGTCTGTTTATACCCCCTCGTTTTTCGACAACCTGCAGGGTTTACGTGACGCAGCCAATCAGGAGCTCGCTTATGTTTTTACTAGCTACAGAAGTCTTGATACGATCTTCCCGCTGTCCCGTACCTCTCTTTCCGTATTTGCTCATGTTATGTATATGGGATTAGCCAGTCTCAAGGACATGGAAGTAATCTATGGATTATTTGTTGACCGTCACGGCATACATCTGCCCGGCAACATAAAAGACGAACTTTTCAGGATCGTCAATGGAAACGTTCAATATTTACAGCTGGCCTTAATTATTCTGACCGAAAAGGGAATCGAGTCGGTAAAAAACGAAAAAGACCTCTTTGACCTCTTGATTCAGGATGAGCGCATCACCCTGCAGTCGGAGGAGCTTCTGGAGAGTCTTACCAAAGACGAAAAAAAGACACTTGGAGATATTTTAGGTAAGCAAAATATCGCGCCTTCCGAAAAAGAAAAAAATATATACCTTTGGGAAACAGGCTTTATTAGCGAAAAGAACAGCTCTTACAAAATATTCAGCCCGCTTTTCGAGAACTATCTCAGATCCCATGTGCAGATTGACGAAAAAAATGATCAAACTATCCATTTGACCAAGAAAGAACACCTGCTTTTTTCACTGCTTCAGTCGCATATCGGCAATATATGCGAAAGAGAGGAGATTATAGAAAGAGTCTGGCCCGAATACCAGGAGCTTGGCATATCCGACTGGGCAATTGACCGCCTCGTCGCGCGTGTCCGCGTCAAGCTCAAACAGCAGGGGAGTCCGTATGAAATTGTTACAGTACGTACCAGGGGCTACAAGCTCTCGGCTATTCAAGGATAATCCGGTGTGTTAAAATTCCCTCATGGACAAAATCTACGACCACAAAAAAGTTGAGGATAGAATATATCAAATGTGGGAAGAAAGTGGTTATTTCAAACCCGAAATCAATCCCACCGGCGAGCCATTCTCGATAATTCTCCCCCCGCCCAACGCTAACGCCCCTCTTCACTTCGGCCACGCAATGTATGTCATAGAAGATATCCTCATCCGCTATCATAGAATGCGCGGCTTCAAGGCCTTATGGCTTCCCGGTGCTGACCACGCAGGTTTTGAAACCCAGTTTGTCTTTGAGAAAAAACTTCAAAAGGAAGGCAAGACTCGCTTTGATTACCCTCGCGAAGTACTATATGAGATGATCTGGGAACATGTCCAAAATAACAAGTCGGGCATGGAAGGCCAATTGCGCAAGTTGGGTTTTTCTCTGGATTGGTCAAGGAGCAAATTCACTCTGGACCCTGATGTCGTAGCTCTTGTTCATAAATCTTTTAAAAAAATGTATGATGAGGGCTTGATTTACCGGGCAAAGCGCCTGGTCAACTATTGTACATTCGATGGTACAGCCTTTTCCGATCTTGAGGTCATGCACGAGGAGCGAAAAACCCCGCTTTATCACATTAAATACGGCCCGTTCGTATTGGCCACAACCCGCCCCGAAACAAAATTCGGCGATACGGCGATTGCGGTCAATCCCACTGACTCCAGGTATAGCAAGTATGTCGGCAGCGAAATAGAAATAGAAACCGTGCTGGGTAAGTCCAAAATAAAGGTCATTGCTGATGAGATCGCGGATCCGAAATTCGGAACCGGAGTGGTAAAGATTACCCCGGCTCATGACTTTAATGATTTTGAAGCCGCCAAGCGTCACGGCTTACCCATGAGGCAGGTTATCAATTTTGACGGAAAAATGAATGCCTATGCCGGAAAGTTCGAAGGCATGTATGTCAGGCAGGCCCGCAAAGCAATTGTCGAAGAAATGATGCAGAAAGGCCTAATCGACAAGATCGATGAAGAATATGTTACCAGGCTGAATCTTTGCTATAAATGCAAAAATCTGTTAGAGCCTCTTCCTATGGAGCAATGGTTTATTAAAGTTGATAAGCTTTGGATTCCTGCGATAGACGCTGTTAATAAAAATGAAATTAGAATATTTCCGGAGAATTTTAAAAAAGTATATACCGATTGGCTCACCAATTTGAGAGACTGGAACATTTCTCGCCAGACGGTATGGGGCATCAGGATCCCTGCGTGGCAAAATAAAAAAACAGGAGAATGGACTGTCACGGATGGGAAGGCTCCCGAAGATAAAGGGCTTGAGCAGGATACTGACACGTTTGATACCTGGTTTTCGTCTGCGCAGTGGCCTTACGTGACGTTGCAGGCCTTAAATAAAAATGATTTTGAAACATACTACCCCACGTCGGTAATGGAAACCGGTTACGACATTCTCAAAGCCTGGGTCTCCCGCATGGTTATGATGGGCATATATTCAACTGGCAAAATACCTTTTGAGAATATTGTTCTGCACGGCTTAGTAAATGACCCTCTGGGTAAAAAAATGAGTAAATCCAAAGGAAATGTCGTAAATCCCATCGAGCTTGCAGATCAATATGGCGCTGATTCGGTGCGCTTCGCGCTTGTGTATGGCACTGCGTTGGGTCATGATCAGTCATTGTCTTATCCCAAGCTAGAAGCAATGCGTAAGTTCAGTAATAAGCTTTGGAATATCGCCAGATTTATCCAAATGAACCGGCCTGAATCTTTTAATAAACAGCCATTATCAATGAGCCGGCTAAACACTGCTGTAGCTCACGCCTCCGACAAGGAATGGGTTAAGAAAGTAGAAGATCTATCACTCGAAATAACCAAATACCTCGACAATTACCAGTTCAATCTCGCGGCGGAGCGTCTCTACGAGTTCATTTGGCACGAATTTGCCGACATTTATATTGAAGACATCAAAGAAAGAATAAATGAAAATTCATACTTGATACTTAATACTTTATACTTAATGCAATTAAAATTGCTCCATCCCTTTATGCCGTTTATTACCGAGGAAATCTATCAACAGCTTGACGGATCTGCTCTCCGAACACACAACGAAACGGGGGGTCTTGCAAAAACACAAAAATCCATTATGATAGAACCGTGGCCAACACGAGATGTCAAGTAATTTATTTTGCATTTTTAGTTTAGCATTTTAATATTTAATCATGCCCGATTTACCGCCCAAACAGCTTTTGACACAAATCCCGTCCGCCTATGCGGGCAGGCTGCGATTATTCCCGAGTATTTTCCGAATTATTCCCGAAAGCCTCAATATATCCAAGCGCCATATCACGGTATTCAAAATATCGGCGCTCAGCGTGCTCACGGTTTATTTAATGCTGGCCGCGCTCTCCCAAAGCAGGTTATTAAGCGATAACAGGTTGTATATTGAGTCTCTCAGGCAAAACAGATTAGCACTTGTTAAGCAGGCCGCGTTCTGGAAGGGTATAACTGAAAAATATGATAAGTATCCCGACGCTTATTTGAAGCTGGCCCAAATAGAGTATCAATTGGGTAACACATCTGTCTCGCAAGGGTTGGTCGATAAAGCGCTGGCTCTGAATCCGCAATTGCGCCAAAGTGCTGTGCTTGGGGAATTTGTTGGGAGGCTTTCCAGGTAGTTTTATTCGGCCTTCTTGTCGCCTTGATCCGAAGCGGCTTGCTCTTCCTTCGCTCCCTCTTCTCCGGCGGCTCCGGCCTCACTGCCTGCTTCTTCGGCGGGCGCTTCTACTGGTTCCTCTTTTGCAGGCTCTCCGATTCTGACAACGCCTACTCCCGCTTCATTTAATATTTCGACACCCTCCGGAGCTTTGACATCGCTTATATTGATACCGTCGCCAACTTCTGCCAAGTGCTCAATATTGACCTCTATGCTTTCAGGAAGCTTATCCGGAAGCGCCTCGACCTCAACCTCCGATAATGTTTGCAGTAATACTCCGATCTTTTCCGTAACTGCCTTGGCCTCGCCGACCAGTTCGATCGGTACCATTGCCTTCACTTTTTCTTTGAGGTTTACTTGATAAAAATCCGCATGCAGCGGCATGTTTGCTGTATAATCCATTTGGAGATTTTTGATAAGGACCGGAAGAGCTTTTCCGTCTACTTTGAGGTCAATTAGCCCTGTTTCTCCAACTTCCTTGTAAACCGTTTGGAAATCGGCCAGTTTTACTTGCAGAGACTGAGATTTAATCCCTTTACCATAGACGTTTGCGGGTAGAAGGCCCTCTCGTCTGAGCTTTTTAACTTTCTTACCTAAAATTTTGCGCTCATCTGCTTCAAGTACCGGATGTTTCATAAAATCTATTTTATATTAATTGATATAATAACACAAGGAATAAAGATTTGTCAAACTATAGGGCTATGAATATAATCGGAATAGATCCCGGGATTGGAAGAACCGGATGGGGAATTGTAAGCAAGGAGGGGCAAAAAATAACCTCTATTAATTACGGATGCATCGAGACTCTATCTGATCAGTTAATGCCTGACCGTCTGCTTTCCTTGCACGAAAATCTTCTTGCTATCTTCAACGCCCAAAAACCGTCATGCCTCGCGATAGAAGATCTGTTTTTTAACACCAATGCAAAAACAGCTCTTGTTGTGGGTCAGGCTAGGGGAGTGGTCCTGCTCGCTGCGGCGCAATATAAAATACCGGTCGCGATCTATACGCCCCTGCAAGTCAAGATCGCGCTTACAGGCTACGGGCGGGCTGAAAAATCCCAGGTTGGCCAAATGGTAAAAATAATCCTAAAATTAAAATCCGTACCCAAGCCTGACGATACTGCCGACGCGCTCGCTATCGCTCTCACCCACGCGTTTACGGTAAAAGTCTAGATTATCCAATTTGTCCGCGTTTTTTAATCTGCTATAATCTCAGTGAAGTATAGCTGTCCTATGATCGGAACTATTAAAGGCACAATCGAATACAGAGAAGACCCGTTTATTATTGTAGATGTAAATGGTGTCGGGTACAGAGTCCTCGTTCCGGTAAGCGTGCTCTCTAAGTTAAGCGACTTGGGGGGGCCGGTTAAGCTTTATACCCACACCCATGTCCGCGAAGATCTTCTTGAACTCTATGGTTTTACGGAGCCTCATGACCTAAAGCTCTTTCAGTATCTTATAAGCGTTTCTGGTATTGGGTGTAAAACAGCTCTTGCTATTTATTCCGTAGGAACAAGACAGGAGATTATCAAAGCAATTACCGGTAATGATACGTCTTTTTTTGTCGGCGTACCGCGCTTGGGCAAAAAAAACGCCCAAAAAATTATTATTGAATTAAAAAATAAGCTCGGCGGAGAAGGGGACATAGATCTGTCTGCCGGAGGAGAAGATTCGTCGGAGGTTATTGCGGCTCTCAAGAGCTTTGGATTTACTCCCTCCGAAGCGCGGACCGCCATAAAATCTCTTAACGGAAAAGGCGAAACAGTAGGGGAGAAAGTAAGATTGGCACTAAAATACCTGGGTAGATAAATCCAAAGCACAAAATTATAAATTCCAAATAAATCCAAATGATAAATATTCAAAATTCAAAAAAGTACAACTTAGAAGAAAGGACACTTGAGTTTGGGAAAAGAATAATTCACCTGGCAAAAGCCATACCAAAAAACATAATTAACAATAATTTAATAGATCAGGTTATACGCTCGGGAGCATCATTAGGAGCAAATTATCGCGAAGCCAATGAGACGGAAACTAAAAAAGATTTTCTTTTCAGGATGAGAATTTGTAGAAAAGAAGGCAAAGAAACAATTTATTGGCTTAATCTCATTATCGAAGCAAATCCCGACTTCAATACAAGAATCCAACCGTTATTACGGGAAACCATAGAATTAGTAAAAATCTTTGCTGCTATAATTGAAAAATCTAAATAACTAGAAAAATCGTTTTGAATTTATTAATTTTCATTTTGATATTATTTGGAATTTGAGATTTTGAATTTGTAATTTAACCATGCCGGATAAATCAATAAAGTCTAAAATTATTGAAAATTCGCCCGAAGAGGAAAAGCTCTTCACATCATTAAGAGCCTCTTCATGGCCCGAGTTTTGCGGTCAGGAAAATATCAAGACGGCACTTCAAATAGCAATTACGGCAGCCAAAAAGCGCTCGGAAGCCATAGAGCATATTTTGTTCTACGGTCCGCCGGGACTTGGCAAAACGACTCTTTCGCACATTGTTGCGCGCGAGATGGGAGCAAACATCAGGATTACTTCGGGTCCCGCTCTCACGCGCGCTGGGGATCTGGCATCGATCCTGACCAATCTTGAAAAAGGCGATATATTATTCATTGACGAAATTCACCGCCTGCACAAAACAGTCGAAGAGACTATGTATTCTGCCATGGAAGATTATGCTCTCGATGTCGTTCTTGGCAAAGGGCCATCCGCCCGCACGCTGAGGCTGGATCTTCCGCAGTTTACGATCGTTGGCGCGACCACGCGCGCAGGTCTTTTGTCGGCACCGCTTCGTGACCGTTTCGGAGTCGTGCACCGCTTGAATTTTTATAGCCCCTCCGAGCTCGGCGTTATCATAAGAGGCGGAGCTAAAAAACTTAATATCGTGATTGACGACGTAAGCATCGGCGAGATAGCCAAGCGCTCCAGGGGAACCCCGAGAATCGCCTTGAAGCTCCTCAAAAGAGTGCGTGATTATGCTCAGGTTAAAAGAGAGGGGTTTATTGATATTGCGGCGACTAAATCCGCGCTTAAGCTGTTGGAAGTTGACAATATGGGTCTAGATCCGCTGGATATCAAGTTTATGCTTGCTATTATCGAGAAGCACTCCGGCGGACCGGTAGGCATCGAAACGATTGCGTCAACTATTTCTGAAGATGCCGGAACTATCGAGGATTTGGTAGAGCCGTACCTGCTACAGGTCGGCTTCCTCAAGAGAACTCCCCGCGGCCGCATTGCCTCGGAATCGGCTTATGCGCATTTGGGGTTTAAGCCGCCTTTATCGGGCAAGCATGATCAGCCGAAGCTGATCTGAATCTTTATAAGTGAAATACAGCCTGGAAGAAAGGTATTGTAGAGATCGCGATTTGTAAAAAGAAAATAATTATCACCGTTATTACCAGGAACATGTTGCCTTTTCTAAGCGATTGCCATCCGATTACCAATACGATTATTAAATGAAGATAAACCAGCAGGTTAAATACAGCCGTCCTCGCCTGTGTCAGGGGCGCTCCGTGTATATGCAATAAGTATGCAAAAAATAATAGCAAAATTCCGGAAACAGAAAGCCCGATGAGTGCTATTTTCAGTGTCCTGTTGCCCGAGAGAAGCGTTGTTTTCGGGTCACGCGGCTTTTTATTAATAACAGACGCGTCTCTCGCTCCTGTTGCGAGCGCAAGCGCAGGAAGTGAATCCGTAATCAAATTAACCCACAAAATCTGAGTTGGAAGTAAGATAAAAGGCAAATTAAATAAGTTCGCGAAAAAAACCAGCGAGATCTGCGCCAGATTTCCTGATATTAGATATACAACGGCGTTGCTGATATTGTTATAAATAATCCTGCCTTCCTCAATAGCCCTGATTAATGTGGCAAAACTGTCGTTGGTAAGCACGATATCGGCAGCCTCCTTGGCTACATCCGTGCCGCCGTTTCCCATCGCGACTCCGACATCCGCCTTTTTCAAAGCAAGCGCGTCATTTACCCCGTCTCCGGTCACGCCTATAATATGACCGCTTTTTTTAAGTACCGTTACCAGCCTCAGTTTTTCCTCAGGTTGAGTTCTGGCAAAAATTCGCGTCTTCTGTATTATCGCCAGCAGTTCTTCATCGGTAAGCTTGGCTAGCTCCTCTCCTGTCACCACGTCTTCGTCCTCCTCTATCAGCCCGACATCTTTGGCGAGACTAAGAGCTGTCAGTTCGTTGTCCCCGGTTACCATGATCACCTGAATACCTGCTTTCCTGGACTTCTTGATTGCCTCTTTCACTTCTTCTCTCGGCGGATCATAAATACCTGTTAAACCGAGAAAAATAAGATCCCGCTCGATCTCGTCTCTGCTAAGCTTGCCCTTTGATTTTTCAATTTTATACGCGAACGCGATTATCCTAAGCCCCTCTTTTGCGAACTCTTTTATTTTCAGCTCTGCCTCCTCTTTTTTATCGTGGCTCAAATTACTCTTCGCGATAATTGCCTCCGGAGCTCCTCTTACATACACATACTTGTGTCCTGCATTTTCCCAGACGGTAGTTATAGTTTTATATTCCGGATCAAAGACAAATTCGTCTACAATTTTTCCCTGATCTGAAATTGAAGCATAATCTTTTTGATCTCTCGCCCACAATAGCAATGCTCCGTCTGTTTGATCGCCGACGATTTCAAATTTATTTTGACCGCCTTTCTCTATCAGCGAGGCAGTATTGCCAAGCACGCACGCTCTGAGCATGTATGCAGTTTTACTTGCGTCTGTCATCCAGTTTTTCTTGACCCTCATCTTGTTCTCGGTGATCGTGCCTGTCTTATCAGATAGGATCACTTGTACCGCGCCCAGCGTTTCGATCGCGGCCATTTTCCTGACAATTGCGCCGCGCTTTGCCATTCTGTGTGCCCCTACAGCAAAAGCGACCGTAACTACGGTCGGTAGGCCCTCCGGTATAGCCGCAACTCCTATGCTCGCCGCGACCAAAATCAGAGGCAATAAGGAGCCCCCGTGATACAAGCCGATGGGAACGATCATTAGTCCTACAAGTAGAACGCTTATCGACAATATTTTTCCAAGATGATCCAGGTTTTTCTGTAACGGAGTCTTGTCTGCCTGAAGCGTGGACAGCGTGCCCGCAACTTGCCCGAAGCGCGTTTTCATCCCTGTTTTTTCAATTTTAAAATACCCTTTGCCTTTTGTAACGAGAGTACCCAGGAATACACTTTCTGAATTCTTTTTCATTACCGGCAATGATTCGCCCGATAATATAGATTCATCAACTTCAAGATGGGTAACCTCGATTAAAACACCGTCTGCCGGGACCCGGCTTCCCTCCGAAAGTATCACAATATCTCCAGGAACAAGTTTTTCCGCCAATATCTCTTCTTCGCGACCTTCCCGGATCACTCTGGCTGTCGGCGCCGTGTAATCCTTAAGCTTCTCCATTGACTTTTGTGCTCTGAACTCCTGTATAAAACCAAGCACGCCGTTAAGAATTATTACCGCCAGAATCAAAAAGCCGTCCAAAGTATGGTTCAGAATAAACGAAAATAGAGATGCAAGGCCGAGAATGCCGTTGATTAGTGTGGGAAATTGCGATACAAAAATTTTGACAGTTGACGAAGATGCGTCTGATGTAAGGGCGTTCTTTCCGAATTCCCTAAGTCTGTTTTGTGCTTCCTGATGGCTGAGTCCGGCAATGTCTTCTTTTTTCATGGCAGTCAAATAAAATCCGCTTATTTAGAGCAGATTAGCCTTAGGTCTGTATTGCAATGCTTCCGCAATATGCTGCGGAGCAATGAGATCTTGATCCTCAAGATCTGCAATTGTGCGGGCTATCTTTATTGTACGGTAATATGACCTTCCTGACAAATTTAGTGCGCTGACAGCCTGACGTAAAAGCGAAACGCACTCCGGCGACAGCTTGCAGTACTCTTTGACATCTCTGCTCGTTAATTCGGAGTTTGAGCTTAATTTCGTGCCCTTATATCTCTCAAGCTGTCTGTTTCGCGCTTTTTGCACCCTGCTCCGTACGGTTTCGGATTTTTCCGCATGGTTACTCTCAGTTTCTGTAAGTTTTTCGACTTTTACAGCCGGCACATCGATATGAATGTCGATACGGTCAAGAAGCGGGCCTGATATTTTCTTATGGTATTTAAGAACCTGTTGAGTACTGCAGCTGCACTCATGAGTAGGGTCTTGATAGTAACCGCATGGGCATGGGTTCTGCGCTGCAACAAGCATGCATTTGGCTGGAAAATGAAGCTTGCCGTTTGCGCGGGAAATCGAAACAACGCTGTCCTCGATCGGCTGCCTCAGGCTTTCCAGAATGAACCTTGGGAACTCCGGAAACTCATCCATGAACAAAACTCCTCTGTGCGCAAGTGTTATTTCTCCGGGTTTGGGATTTGTGCCGCCGCCGATTAAGCCGACAAGTGAAGTTGTGTGGTGCGGGCTTCGAAACGGTCTCCTGTTTATTATGGATTCGCGCCCCAAAAGTCCCGCTACGCTGTATATCTTCGTGACTTCAATCATCTCGTCAAATGTCAGTCTGGGCAGAATAGAGGGAAGAGTTCTGGCTAAAAGCGTTTTGCCTGCGCCGGGAGGTCCTTTCAGTAGTATGTTGTGTCCTCCTCCGGCCGCTATCTC
>CAZLZN010000020.1:0-31191 GCA_964564035.1 uncultured Gammaproteobacteria bacterium
TGCAGACGATAACAGTTGTTAAGACGTCCCTATACAGTGAGTTAAAGCCGTCCGGTGACGTATGCCTGAGCCAGATTCCGAAATATGCCCAAAGCGGCACCAGGCCATAAGCAATATTTTTATCAATAATTGTCCGCCACATGGAAATTGCCGCTCCGACAAGTAGAATTATAATCATCCATAAGCTGTCGGGCAGGCCGAATCCGTCCCAGCCTATGCTGACGAGTAGAACAGTTATGTTGGCAATTGTTGCAATCGTGATCCAGCCGAAATAGATACCGAACGGTACTTTTATCAATAGCTTTTCTTTTAAATTAAGCTTGGCGGTATTTATAATACCTGCAATTTTAATCAGAGAAATCAAAAGACCGAGCATAAGTACGACAGTGAGGGGAATCATCTTGTAATGCCAGGCAAATATCCAAATGCTGTTAATTACTGAAGTTGCGATAAAGTAAAGATTTAATTCGCGGATGAAGTTTTGTTTTTCGCGGGAGACTTTGTTTAGCGTCAATTGATAAAGCGTGTAAATGCCCAAAAGCAAATAGATTATTCCCCAGATCGAGAATGTAATACCGGCCGGGGCGAATAGATTCGGGTATGAATCCGATATCTCCCCTGTCGTTAAATTGTTTAGCGGGAGAATATTGGCAAGCGCGTTGACAATAATCATTGCCGCAAAAGTTATAAAAGCTAAAAATTTGATGAGCGGGTCTTTGGCAAACATATTTATACATTAGCTTAAGCGGGATTGGAAAACAATAGAGAATTTGGCGCTTGTTTATAATTACTATATTTGCCCTGTCCGGTGCGACTATGCTGCGGAGCGATATCTAGTTTAGTTTTTTACCCTGCTCACATAGCTTAATTGTTTTCTCAATCCTCTCACGGCGTGTTTCTGCTGTTTTGGCAGTGTCTACCCAATAAGCGAAAGCTAATTGCGAAGACCGCGAATAATTTTGAAAATTCGACCAGGCTTTTTTGCTCGCCCTCAACGCTTTCCGGAGTTCGATAGGCACAGTGAAGTTTTTAGCTGACGGGATAATTCTGTTCTCCTTTATGCCGTGTTCATAAATTTTTCTGCCCCAGTCAGTCATTTTGTCTTCTGCTATCATCTTCTTTGCCCTCTCGATATTGATAACAGACCAGTTACTTGATGCTTTTCGCGGAGTAAACCTCTGCATATAACACTCACTGTCGATGCTTTTAATCTGTCCGTCGATCCATCCAAAACACAGAGCTTCTTCGACCGCATCGGCATAAGGAATGCTTGGCTTATGTGTATGTTTTTTATAATAAACAAGCCAAATGCTTTTTTCAGACTGATAGTGCTCCTCAAGCCATTTACGCCACTCTACCCGATTTGTAACTTGCAGTGTATTTACAGCAGTTTGATTACTCATGATATGTATTATATAGTATAAAAATCGGTGTATAATTAAGTTATGGCAATAATTCTATCGCTTATAACCACTCTAATTATAATCTTTATAGTTCCTATATTTGTTTACGGTGTGTTTTCGAAGTTTTGGGGATTAAAAGAGCCTGAGAGGAAATTAGATTTTTTTACAGGTGTTCTGATTCAAAAAATTGGGACGAGTCTGGGTTTTGTGCTTTTGTACTACAAAGGCAAGGATGTTTTCGGCGGAGAATGGTTGATATACAGCCTGATATGGTTTCTGATGTTTGCTATCTCCGAAATAGGACAAGCATATATGCCAAATTATTCACGAAAAGAGGCAGCAGCAGGCATTATCTCCGAAGCTTTCTATTTTCCGCTCGCGGGACTGGCAATATCGTTTCTTCTCAGGTAGAGACACGGCTTTAATATTTTTGTTTATGAAAAGCGCGAAAGTAAAAATCATTTAAGCCCCGGGGATTTGGATGCAAAAATCAATAATTTTTTAAGCGTTTCCAGATTTAAGTCGTCTAATTTTTTGAAGCGGATACAGCTTTTGCCTACGCTTACTTTGCCGAGTTCGTCTTTGTGTTTCTCGGCAAGGTAAGCTCCGTTTTCGAGAGCGCATATATAAATGCTGATATAATTTTTCTGACTCGCGAGTGAGACAGTCGGCCAGTCGATAATTTCTTTTTTGTAATTTTTATATTTAAAGCTTCCATATCCGGGCATGTTGTAGGCAAAATGGGGCTTGAGAGAGGGAGCTGTTTTTTGAATGAAATTGTGCAGGAATTTTATGGGCTCAACACGCTCCGGCGGGAGACCCGCAACGTATTCATCCAGAGTTTTTGCTTTGACCGGCTTGAACATATTCATGGACTGAGGATAATATAAGAATTGTTAATTGTCAATTTGGCGTGAATTTAGTCTATAAATCGGCTAAATTAACGGTTTTTGCTATATAAAAAGCGTGAATTGCGGAGAAGATAGAAGGGTATAAAGAGGTTAGAAGATATAAAATTTAATCGTCTTTGAATGTGTCATAATACTTTTTTACGATTTTTCCGAACTTGCGGTCTTTTTTTCTTTTCTCCATCTCATCCATATTGTAGAACTCAGATTCTTTTTTCAGCTTAATGTAGTTGTTATATTTATCATTACTTAGCTTTTGTCGTTCTAGAGCATTCAAAACAGCACAATCGGGTTCATGCATATGCGTGCAATTGGCAAATCTGCAATCAACGGACAAACGACCTATCTCATCAAACACGTTTTCCAAACCAAAATCAGAGCCGGCTATACCCACCTCTCTTGTTCCGGGATTGTCGATTACAATTCCTCCGTTTTCCAAAAAGTACATTTCCCTGGTAGTCGTGGTATGCCTGCCTCTTTCGGTGTCAATATTTATTTCTCTTGTTTTTATTTCATCTTTTCCAAGCAATTTATTTATGAGAGATGATTTGCCTACTCCTGATGAACCAAGAAAACAATATGTTTTCGCTTTGATAATACTTTTTGATATATCGCTTAATCCCTGCTTTTTGACTGTACTGGTGCAAATAATTTCAACTGCGTTAAACCTGTTTTTGATCTGGATAATCCTCGATTCGAGCTCTGCCTTTGAAATTAAATCTGTTTTGCTGAGTACGATAACCGGTTTTATACTACCTTCATTTGCCAATACCAGAAATCTTTCAAACCGGTTGAGGTTATAGTCTCTATCCATAGACTCTACGATAAACGCGGTATCTATATTTGCAGCGATTATCTGCGCATCCTGCTTACCGCTGTATTGCTTCTTCAGAATGGTCCTTCTGGGCGATGTTGAGCGGATTACGGCTTTCCAGTCAGGAAGTTCTGTTATTACCACCCAATCCCCGACGGCCGGATAATCTTCTCTCTTTTGGGCTTCATGCATATGTTTTCCGGTAATCTTTGCCATGTATTCACCTTCAGCATTTTTTACCTTGTAAGTCTGCTTGTATTCGGCAATTACCCTTGCTACCGGAAGCTCTGTTAATCCCAATTCCAATTTAGCCGATTCAAAAAAATCATCATAACCCAAATCTGTCAGATTTATTTTCTTATTCATGGAAAAGATTATATCAGAAATGAGGCTGATTTTTTGAAAATATCTGAAAAAATAGTCGATACTACTCGAGGATCATGATATTAATACGACAAGTTAATTTGCGCGTATTTTCAAGAAATGCGAGGATTTCAGGCTTAGTTTCCAAATGAGCGAAAGGTGCTCAGCGTGCGACCAGATATCCGAATTGCCTAGGTCATTGATTATGCTAAACTAATTGCATAATGAAGAACTTTATCAACTGGAAAATTTTTTATACTCTCTTAGCCTTGAGCTTGATGAGCGTAATTTGTATATTTCCATATGTGCTTACGCTTCAGGGTGATTTGTTGAAAAAAATAGGCCAGCCAATTTGGGTCTTATTTCTCGCTCAATTTATACAAAGCGCTATTCTTTTTTCGATTGCTATATTTCTTGGCTTATATTTTTCAAGAAAAATAAATTTTCAGCTTCCTCTGCTTGACGCAATTTTCAAAAAAGGCGACTATAAAAAAGTTCTAAAAGATATTTTGCGGATTTCCGTTCTTAGCGGAATCTTAGTTGCAGGGGCTATTTACGCGGCAGATTATCTTTTTATGCTTCAGGGAGCCGGAATAAGTACGCATGTAAGTTTGGCGCCGGTCTGGCAAAAGCTTTTGGCCTCCTTTTATGGGGGCATAGCCGAAGAAATATTGCTGAGACTATTTTTAATGACATTTTTTATATGGATCAGCACTAAGTTATTTAGAAATAATAAACCAAAAAGCACTAGCATAATCGTGTCCATACTTCTATCCGCTGTAATTTTCGGCTTGGGACACTTGCCTATAACAGCATCAATTACAGAAATAGACGCGCTTATTATCGGGAGGGCGATTGTACTCAACGGGATAGGAGGGGTTGTTTTTGGATGGCTTTTTTGGAACAAGGGGCTTGAATCGGCAATGATTGCTCATTTTACAACCGACATTTTTCTCCTTGTTGTTTTACCTTTAGTCACTGCGTAATATTTTGAAAATACAGGGTCGGCCTTGCAGTTGAATTTTATGGCCATAGCGATGAATCCTTGGCTCCGCCTGATGGATAAAGTCCGAACCTATTTTCTATAACTACCGGATAACTCCTGAAAAAAGGGCCGCAATGAAAAAAAATCGCTAAGACACAAGTCGTTTGAAGAAATGTATGGATGGCTATTTTATTTGGCAGGTGAAAATTCAATGATCCACTCAATACCGTATTTATCCCGAAACATTCCAGCGTATGAGCCCCAGGGACTATCACCCATTGGTCCTTCTACTTCTCCTCCGCTCGAGAGGCCATTGAATAATTTGTCCGCCTCTTCTTTGCTCTCCGTACTTACCAAAATCTTGCTTCGATTTTCATGTTCACTTACTTGCCCCATAACCTCCGGGACATCATTGGCTATCAGCATAGTATTGTTACCGATAGGTAAGGCTATATGCATTATTTTATTTTGCTCTGTTTCTGGAACAGGAAACTCGTCGCTCGCGATATCTTTGAAACGCACCACCTTAGCGAACTCTCCACCAAAAACAGATTTATAAAACGTAAATGCTTCCTGCGCATTGCCGTTGAAGTTGATCCAGGGATTTATCGCAGTCATGCGGTAATAATAGCAAATTAAAGCAAGCAGGTAAAGGCGATTTTTACAGATCTAGTGCGGGGGAAATGTTAGGGCTTATTATTTAGAAAACGACAGGCCTTTTTCGCTTAAACTATCTTTTAGCAATCTTAAGGCTTTTGGTCCAAATCCGTGTAGATCAAGAAGCTGCCGCTCGGTATATATTGTTAGTTGGGTAAGACTTGTAATGCCTGCCCTATTCAATGCTCTAAATGCCGGCGCGCCTATTTTGGGAAACTCACTGCCATATTTTTCGTTCATGTCTTCATTTGAGCAAACAGGGCAGACCGGGCATGAACTACTTTTTTCGTATGAATGCCCGTTTCTGCAAATTTTGGTAATCACAAGGAAATTATAGCAAAAGTTCCGATGTATAACTTGAGCTGGCAAATTATGATTTTTCAATACTGCTGATAAAGTTACAAAGCAATATGTGTAATCAACGCTTGGCGGGGTTTGGCTTGACGCCTCTTCATTACAAAATTTATTGGCCGTGAATTGTATTTAGGACAGTTTTTTATTGGATCTTCTTTTTAAGTATTTTGCCGTTTTTTTCGTGCGTTAGGGAATCGATTGATATTCTTAACAGAGAATCTTTTTGCCAAGGCCGGAGAAATATGTTTTTGATAAAGAAAAATCCTTAGCTCCCCCGCGAGGATTCGAACCTCGAACCTTGAAGTTAACAGCTTCCTGCTCTACCGTTGAGCTACAGGGGAGCTAAAAATTCATCTTTTTATCAATTCTTCTTCAATATATAATTTATTGCTCTAACTAAATAACAAACTTCCAATCCGTAAACAGGCGGAAACCCGCGGAATGTAACGATTATTTTAGCATTTAAATATTTATAAATCTATACCGAGGGATTTTATGCGGGCAGGGGGAACGCCCCTCTATCCGAAGAGGCGTTCCGCAAATTTTGGACCAAATTAGGCATGAAGCTTTTTAGGCGCCTGCATGCCGAGATATATTCCGGCTAATCCACCGACCAGGTGAATTGTCTGATCAATCATTCCGAGCCTGCTTGGCAATATGCCGAACAGGTTGTTTGAGAATAGGCCAAGCGCGAACATACCAAGATAAAGTATGCCGAATATTGTCAGGGCGTTACGGGCCTGATCTTGAGAATTACTAAGTCCGGCAAAAATCAATAAAGCACCAAGGCCGAGCCGGGTTATATCCAGCATGAGATCAATGTTCATCTCCCCTGCCATTCTGCCATCGCCTGATACCAGCCCCAATAAACCCAATCCTCCAACCAGAAAACCTGAAATCAGCGCAATTTGTGTTATTTTCATTTTTCTCACCTCCTTTCTATTTCTTTTATAAACATAGTTGTTTTCTTCATGATTTATTAAGCACGTTAAGAGCCGCAATTTTGCCCGAATAAACAGCCCCTTCCATGGTTGAGAGAAATTTTTGCCTGGTATAATCCCCCGGCCAGCGTAAGACCCGCTATTCCTGTTTCCTGATCCGGACGAAGCGGATCAGTCCCCCTTTTGTATGAATAGAAGTCCTTTTCCCACGTGACTTTTCTGAATGACTTAATATTATTTTTTGGCAAGTTGATTTTGAGTTTTTTCGCGTCTTCGAGAACGATTTTTAATATGTTTTCGGGTTCTGCATTTATATATTTTTCGGGGGACGCCAGGATGATCGAGAGTCTACCTGAAGATTTGGGGAAAGTGGTCCGGGACTGCTCGGAGTATGCCGCAAATATCGTTTCAGGGCTGAAAGTTGTCCTATCCACTTCCATCGCCGGCTCATTCAACTCTATCTGAAACGTAACCGCGGGCATGGATTGAAGTTTAAACATTTTTTCAAATGACTTGTGCTTGATGCCGCTTTCTTTAAGTAGCTCCTGTGAAGCGGCGAGCGACGCGGCCAGGATGGTATTGGGCGCTTTAATTGTTTTGCCGGCAACTAAAACTCCTTCGGCGCGGTTTTGTTCGACAATCAAACGGGAGACGGCCGAATTAATTTTTATTTCTCCGTTGTTTTTTCGGATATAGGCCGCTATGGGATCAGCCATCACCTCGGTCATGCCTCCCCTGAAGGCACCAACTCTTGATTTGTGAAATTTTGTAAGATAAGGCGCGAATAGCGAGAAGAAGTGGAATGCCGAATATTTTTGAGGACTTAGGAAGAAAAGGCCTTCGGTCATGGGTGTCAGTACGCGGCGCAGTGTATCAGGGCTTATATCATGCTGATGCGCATAAGAGGCTACTGTGTAGGAATCCAATTTGCCGGGGTCTGTTTTCAGTAACAAAAAGCCCGCTGTCATGAGTTTGGCTATTTTAAGTTTTTCAACGGGAGGCAGGAAATCGTTGTTTATCAAAATGTTTTTGACAGCCTCAACCGGTTTGAAAAGCGGCGCGAGCGCAAAAACTGCAGATGGTTCGCCCGAGGGCATTCTTATCTCGATCTCGTCTTCCCAGACAACAACATCGTCCAATTTTTGACCCGTATCCGTAATCAGTTCGGGAAGGTGCTCAAAAAAACCCAGGAAGCGATGAAGACCGGACTCGATATGCATGCCCTTCTCGATCCACGATGAAGTTCTGCCTCCCAAAACACCGCGCTCTTCAAGCAAGAGGATTTTTTTGCCAGCTTGGGCAAGATAAGCTCCGCAGGACAGCCCGGCAAGACCTGCTCCAATAATAATCGCGTCGTATTTTTGCATATGTTCTCTTGAGGATGAGTTTAGTTAATTTATGTAACTCCAGTGCTTGTATTTTGTAAGAGTGAAGCAAGAACAAATATAAAGCTTATCATACAGCGGAGACGGGAACAGAAAGAAAACAGAAAATAATCATTGATAAAAAGTAAATGTTGAGTTAGAATCCAAACAGGTATGGTAAAAAATAAGAAACCGCAAGAGAAAGAACTCCAAGCGGAAGAAGAAAAAACTAAGGAAAAGGTTGCGGAGAAAACTTCGAAATTCCAGCAGATGCGGGGAAGCAGGAAATTCAGACTGTGGTTTATTGGAATTCTTATAGTTATTGCCGCGGTGTTGTTTTTCTTTTTTGAAAAGTTAAGGATCGTGCTTGCTGTCGCGATCATCGCCCTGCTGGCAGCTTTTGGTTTTGAGGCTACGCAAAACGATTGGGACTTGGGGAAGCTTTGGGAAACAAAGTCATTTGAACAGTCAAAGGTAAGCCGCGATGAATCCGGAAATATTTTATTTGACAAGACGGGCAACATCACCACAGACGGTTCAAAAGGAAAAAAGGCGGATGAGTATAATTGCGGCGACTTCTCAACAAAAGCTGAAGCACAGATATTTTTTGAAAAAGTCGGAGGACTAGGCAATGACATAAACAGACTTGACGGAGACAAAGACGGTGAAGCTTGCGAATCATTACCCAAAGGCAATTAGCTTGAGAGGCGGTGAGTATATTATGAAAGGATTTTTGGATTTTGTCAGAGAGCAAGGCGTTGTCGGCTTGGCCGTTGGTTTTATACTTGGAGGCGCGGTATCCAAACTGGTCGCGTCTTTGGTCGAAGATATTATCAGTCCCCTGCTGGCACTTGGCCTGAGCAATGTTAAAAACCTCAAAGAGGCTTATATACAGATCGGTTCGGCCAGGATAATGTGGGGAGATTTTCTCAATGTATTGATCGATTTTATAGTTGTCGCTTTAGTTGTGTACTTCGGAGTTAAGCTTTTGAAGCTTGACAGGCTCGACAAGAAAAAGGGATAAATTTAATATTATTTCCGTTTATCTTCGATCAGCAGATCGAGTTTTGTTTTTAACGCCTCAAGCTGCATACTGATGTGTTTTAAGCGGTCGTTTTTTGTTGATTTGGGGTTTTTTCTGAGCGCCTCCTTGTCGAGGTCGCGATGGACTTCTTCAAATCCGCTCATGATAACGCCGATGAACAAATTCAAGACGATCATCGTGCCAAGTAGTATAAAGCTTATAAAATACAGCGGCGCCAAGAAGACGGCCTCCTGAGCCCTCATGATATCTACCCATCCTTCCAGAGTTATTATCTGAAACAGAGTGAGCATTGAAGCACCGAGGTCACCGAAATGGGCAGGATCATTTACTCCGAACAGAAAATTGCCCAGCACCGCGAAAATATAGAACTGAATCAAAAGCAGGATGCCGATATAACCCATGGAAGGCACGCTTTTAAGAAGCGCACCTACAATAAGCTGGAGCTTGGGGAGAGCTGTAATCAACCTGAGCACTCTGAATATTCTGACGAGGCGGAACACCGACGCATAAGCGCCTCCAAAGGGTAAATAAAACAAAGCGGTTATGACAAAGTCAAAATTGTTGTTTGCTGATTTAAAAAAGTCTAACGGTTTTTTGCCGAATGCCAGAATCCTGATAATTATCTCAACAGTAAAAATCAGCTGAACAGTAAGATCAAGAGCGTGAAATATACTATAATAACGCGTATAAAGACCTCTGTAAGTCTCAAGGCCGACCAACACTGCAGATAGAAGAATGACCGCTACCACGCTATTTTGAAAACGCTTATCCTGACTGACGACTTTGAATATATTATTTCTATTCATAGAACAAGAATTCTATAGTATTTTTATTGATCAGTCAAACCTGGCCTCAGAATACAGGAATAACGCGTTGAATTAGGCGATATTACTACTTGACAAATTAGAACATATGTTCTATAAATAGAACAATCATTCTATTTATGACAAAGATAACAAAAAACATTATTTTAGAAAAAGCTGTTGAGATTTTTGCCAGAGGGGGCTTAGGAGAATTCAGGATAAGACTTCTGGCGGAGCAGACAGGTGTTGTGCCGTCAGTTATTTATCATTATTTTAAAGATGAGAACACTCTGCTTCGCGAGATGTTTGATTATACCAATACAGAACTGGGAAGACTCAGAGCCCTTCTCCCACATCGAAAAACCACAATAGATATGCTCAAGCAAAGAATTGAATTTCAGCTAGATAATGCCGATAAAATAGTTGCCGTTCTGAAATATTATCTTGCGTTCAGGAAGACCTTTCCGAAGTTCAAGGGAGGATATGTGCCAGATAAAAGCGCGCTGCATATGGAGGAGTTTCTGGAATTCGCGAGAGCACAGGGTGATTATAAGACAGGAAATTTGAGCGATGACGCAAAGGTGATGACTCATGCTATAAACGGATTTTTACTTGAGTATTATCCCAATACCCCACAGGGCGCGGACAGGCGAGCACTGATCAGGAGAATATCTAATTTTTTAATGAGAGCTGTGAAGGGAGGTGAAAATAGTGAAAAATAATACCATGCTTATAGTTCTGGGATTGGTTCTAATAGCGGGAGTCGGTATATTTGCTTTTCAAAACATGAACGCAAATTCATCTTCTTCATCTCAGGTGATGGAAGAAGAAGCCGGACAACCTACGGCTAATCAAGAGCCCGAATCTACAGAAACTGCCAGCACGGATGAGAATATGAGTAAAACAATTGTAGATATTGCTGTTGCGAACGGCAATTTCAAAACTCTAACAACCGCTTTAACAGAGGCGGGTCTCGTTGAGACTCTGTCAGGAGAGGGACCTTTCACGGTCTTTGCTCCGACGGACGAAGCTTTTGCCAAGCTTCCGGCCGGTACGGTCGAAGCCTTGTTACAGGATAAAGAAAAGTTAACAAGTATTTTGACTTACCATGTGGTTTCGGGAAAGGTGATGGCAGAGGATGTCGTCAAGCTCACTTCAGCAACAACAGTACAGGGACAAGACGTTACTGTGAAGGTTGAGGGTGATACCGTCATGATAAATGACGCCAAGGTAGTAACAGCCGATATTGAAGCATCAAATGGAGTAATCCATGTGATCGATACGGTTATATTGCCTAAAGAATAATAAGCTCAGGCTTGCGCCCCGAAGCGGGGCGCAAGCCGGCTTTCATAAATAAATAAATAAATATTTTACATAAATATGCTAACCATAAATCAAAAAGCACCGGGATTTGAACTTCCGGATCAGAGAGGAAATTTACACAATTTGAGACAATACGCAGGCAAATGGGTCGTTCTGTATTTTTATCCGAAGGACAATACGCCGGGATGCACGATCGAGGCTTGCTCTTTCAGAGACTCAGTAAAAGAACTTACAGATAAAAACATCGCGGTGTTCGGAGTATCTAAAGACACGATAAAATCGCATGGAAAATTCGCGGATAAATATAAACTACCCTTTCCCCTACTTTCAGACAAAGAATCATCAATGATAAAAAAATACGGCGCGTGGGGAGTGAAAAAGTTTTTGGGCAAAGAATATGAAGGCGTCAAGAGAATAAGCTACATCATAGATCCGCATGGGCAAATAGCCAAAGTTTATGAAAAGGTAAATCCGCTGATTCATGCCAAGGAAATTTTGAGTGATATAGACAGGATGTCCTCAGTTGATTATGAGAGATAAATTTATCATTCCTCATTTTTTCATTTAACATTTATTCTCCGGGCTACATGTGCGGGTTTGAAACAAAGACGATAGATCCAAACACTATTCATGAGAGACGAATATTTTAAATTGAATCGAATATACGAATCGATCGGATATGAACTACAGGCGGGCACGCTGGGAGATTTCGGTTTCTATTACCTCTACATTGCGGCCGTATTTGAGGCGTGAAAGCTCACGAACGAGCTCTGCTACTCTCGGGTTACTCAATTCTTTTTCTCTTTGGACATCTTTTGTAGTGTCAATTGAGAATGGAGGCACGGGTTCGCCGTTTACAAGCGTCCTCATATAGGCGTTATATTTGTCGACGTTTATGAGATCATTTTCGCTAAATGTCGGCTGGAATTCCCGCTGGAGGTAGCTGGCGTCATTTACGCCGACACGGAATGACGCAATCGTACCGACGTTACCGAAAATAGCATTTTTGATCTCCTCTTCCATCTGTCCAATAAATTGATTGGCAACGATAAGACTCAATCGATATTTTCTGGCTTCTGAGAGAATTTGGGCAAAATCAGGAGTCGCAAAATTCTGGAACTCGTCAACGTAGAGGAAAAAATCGCGGCGTTTAGCCATATCCATATCCTGGCGGGACATGGCCGCGACCAGAATCTTGGGCACTAAAACCAAACCGAGAAAGCTGGCGTTTTCTTCTCCGATTTTTCCTTTGGAAAGGTTTATGAGAAGTATCTTTCCCTCATCCATAACTTTGCGGAAATCAAATGAGCTGCGAGACTGGCCGATGATATTTCTTATCATTTTGTTAGTAACGAATCTGCCGAATTTGGAAGTTATATAATCAAGAACTTCAGATTTGTGAAAATCGGATGTCTGGGCTATTTGATCGGTCCAATAACGGCGGACAATCGGATCTTCTACCTTGGGCAAAATGTCCTGAACATAGTTTTGGTCGGTTAGAATGCGCACGACTTCAATAAAAGTACTGCCTTTCTCATACATGACGGTCAACATTGCATTGCGGACGGCATGCTCAAAGCGCGGACCGATGATTCCGGTCTTATTCGGATCAAAAAGCTTATACATAAGTCCGATCACCGAATTGACCACGAAATGCTTTTGCTGTTCACCGACCGCATCCAGCATATTAAAGCCCATGGGGCGCTCCAGATCCGACGGATCAAAAAGTATTACATCTTCGGCTCTTTTGGGCGGAATCTGCATGAGAATGTCCTCGACCAGATCACCATGGGGGTCGACTACTGCCAGGCCTTCTCCGGCGTGGATATCCTGCATAATCATAGTTTTGAGAAATTCGCTCTTTCCGGTACCGGTTTTTCCGATTATATACATGTGCCTTCGCCGGTCATCTCTCTCAACCCTTACGGGAATAGATACTCCGCGGAATAAGCTGTTTCCCAAAAATAATCCTGTTGTAGGCAAATTGGACGGTGCAGGGGCTCTTTTGGATGTCAGCCAGTGAATGCCCGGTGTCTGAACGCTTTTGTTCGGGAAGTGAAAGATGGTTGCCAGTTCTTCGCTGGTCAAGACAGAAATTTTGCCGTATAGAGGAAAATAGCGGTAAATGAAGTCATGCAAAAACCACCCTTTGAAAAGGTGCTTGTTTTTGGTAAAGGAATTCTGTCCGGAGAACTGACCGAATGCATTTTTTATATTACTCAGGTGAGCCTTGGCTGCATCGGAAGTCTTCGCGCATACTACGATCCTGATTACCGTTCGAAAGCCGGGCTTAGAAATCGTATTCTCTATTCCTTCAAGCTCTTTCGCATCGGTTTTGTAGCCTGCTGTTTCAGGATTGGCTTCGCTTTTTTTGGTTTTACTGATATATCCTCTGCCAGCTTTTTTCCAGCTTTTACCTGCGGGACGGACTAATATTTGAATAGCCGCGCCTTCACCTTCACCCATTTTGGATAAAACGGAGGTAATTGAGGACATAGGATCGATAGGTAGATCTTTGTAAAGCTTGATCGACATATAATCGCTTTCTTTTTCTCGCAGAGAAGTAAATGCAACTTTGCCGTTTTCGGAAAATATTTTGTACTCGGATCCGATAACATTGCCGTCTTTTTGTTTTGCTCTCGGTTCATTTATTAGCGCTATTTCGGCATCAGGGTAAGCGCCGTTAATTTGTTTTTCGATGAAGTCGCGGTACTTGTTTGGTGTACAGACATAAAAACGGATGTCACCGGGCAAGCCAACGATTTCAAAAGACAAGCGAGGCTGTTGTCTGAAAAATTCCATCCAGCCGGTCCTGCGCAAAGAGGCAATTGCCGAGAACATCTGTTCAGCGGCGTCTATTTTGATCTCATTTTCTCTGGGGACACTTACCTGGAGGATAACCGAATTGAGAGACTCTTCCTCGCGGTCTTTGTTTCTGAGCCATAGAACGAGTAAATAGCCTAACAGCCATAAAATCCCGCCGACAATTATTGCCACTAGAAAAATAATTAATATTGTTGTTAGCAGATTTAAAATGTTTTCCATATTTTATGACTGAGGAGCCGACTTCCCGGCCTGACTTATGCTGTCGGGATTATACTTGAGCCACTGATACATAACCAGACTTGCCAGCCAATGCATAGAATCGGATGTGCCGGTTTTTTTAAATACACCTAGCGCACCTTGATAGCTCATGGGGAGTTTTATCCTGCCGAAAGCAGTATCCAAGACAGAATCGCCGGAAGGAGCTTTTTGCCCGGTCCGCGCTTCGGTAACTTTGTGTATTACGGGCTCTTTTGCGTCTGGGCCTTTTTCGACAAAGCTTTTTAACTCAGGCGGTATGCTTACTTCGGATGGAGTTGATATTGATATTTCAGTAACTGCTTTCTGCGCGCCCTCCTGCTGAGCGGGCTTGATGCTGATCGCCTCCTGCTCTTTACTCATCGCCGGCGCAATAGACTGAGGACTTCGGCTCTGACTGTTTTGACTGAGGTTATTATCCTGAGGATCATTGGTATTTTGAACTGTATCTTGCATAGATTTATCTTAGCATGCGGAGGGTAAAATCACAAACAAAAAAAGCGGGAATTACAGGCCCAGATGGTCACCAATCAATTTCTTAATACTGTTTTTGTTCTGCAGGCCGGTATTTAAACCAAGCAGTTTTCCTTCGTTGAATAACGCGATCGCGGGAATACTCATGACCTGATATTTGGCCGGAATATCAGGATTTTCACCGGCCTCCAGTTTGCAGAATTCTATCTTGTCTGCATATTCTTTTGACAGGTCTTCGACAATCGGCATCTGAATCTTGCACGGCTGACACCAGGCAGACCAAAAATCAATCAATACAGGCTTTTGGCTTTTGAGCACTACTTCATCGAAGTTCTTGTCAGTCAATACTTTGAGCATATTTTTAAGCAACGGGGTATCCGCTTCCTCTCCAAGCTATCATGCCGTTGTCAACATTGAATACATTCGAGTAGCCTTTTTTGATCATTACGCCAACAGCCATGGCGCTTCTGGAGCCGCTTAAGCAATATACATAGACTGTCTTATTCTTATCGGGAATTATCGACTCTACGCCTGATTCAACCCTCTCAACGGATAAATTTGTCGCGTTTGCAATTCTACCGCCCGCGTACTCCCCCGGCGTCCGTACGTCCAGCAGGAAAATGTCTTTTTTTTCCTCAATGATTTTTTTCAGTTCCTTTACGGAAATTGCAGGAACTTTGGGACCGAAATTGAACATATTATTGACATTATATATTAGCATCTGCTAATATGTCAATATGGAAAATTTAATTCTGGGGGCCATTTCTAATCCGGTCAGACTCAAGATGCTGTGTTGTTTGTCCAATGGCAAAATGCAGGTCGGCGAACTGGTCGATAAATGCGGACTCGCTCAGTCAGCGGTTTCGCAGCATTTGATCAAGCTGAAGTCTGCCGGGCTTGTGAAAGACGAGAGACGAGGTAAATACATATATTATTCTATAGAGAATTTGAAAGCTGCCAAAATTGCAAAAAGCCTATCCGAATTTTGCGACAGAGATAACAAGTTACAAATATGAAGCCGTTATATTTCAGAAAAAGCAGGCATACTCTGGATACAACTATAAAAAATGTGCTAATTATGGCCAAAGAGGCAGGATGGACGATCCTAAGTGAATTGGATCTTCCATTGAAGCGCGGGAAATTAATTTCTTTTTACCGGCCTAAGCATCTTGAAGAACTGAATGAGTCCGATCCGGCAATCGCAGGCTTTGCAATCAATACCATTTCTATTTATAGGAAAGGCAATGATATATTTGCAGGATTTCAAAAACCGGTCTTACTGAACGCGCTTGCAGGTAATCAGGGAACGCAAGCCGTCTCGGAGGAGACCGATAAGGAATTTACGGCAATGATAAACAAAGCAACGGGGGCGGGAGAGCTGAAAATCGAGTCTGTTAAGCTGTATTCAACCATGACTTGTCCTTATTGCAAAATGGAACAATCATGGCTTGAGGGTAAAAAGATCAAACACGAGATGGTGTTTGTTGACCTAAACCCCAAAGAAGCGCAGGCAATGGTCGAAAAGACAGGTCAAATGGGAGTTCCGGTTACTGAAATAATTTATGAAGAAGGAGATCCTGAATATGTGATAGGTTTTGACAAGCCAAAGCTTGCCCAACTGCTTAACACACATATATAATTGATTGAAGATAATTTATGTCGAATATATTTAAAATAGCCGCCTTGAGCGCTGTGGTTATAATAGTATTTGCCGCGGGATTTTTTGCTTTGAACAACAGCAATACAACCGGTGACAAAGGCGGAGGCATGATGAGCGCGAGTGAGCTAAAAAGCGCGCTTGAGAAAGAAGATGAATTTGTGCTGGTCGATGTCAGAACGCCGGAGGAGTATGAGGCCGGACATCTGGATGGAAGCAAGCTTGTGCCTCTTGATACACTTGAGCGTAATGCCGAAAACGTACTTACCGACAAAAATAAAAAACTGTATGTTTATTGCAGGACGGGAAGAAGGAGCGCCGAGGCTGTCGGAATATTAAAAAATAAAGGATACACAAACGTATATGATGTCAGCGGAGGAATAACCGCCTGGCAATCTTCGGGTTATAGTATAAGTAAAAGTGACGGAACGTGTGTAAACTGTTAAATTGCTTTATTGTCCGGTCTCCAGCCGCAATCGGGGCATGAGGTAAGAATTCCTTTTCTGATTTTTTGGACATCTGCATCACAGGCTGTCCAGCCGCATTGTCTGCAGATGATCTTGTAACACGCTTCGCATTCTTTAGTGATTACAGGCTTCATAAATATGATTAACAAGCGACCTCGGAACTGTTGCACTTGGGACAGGCTTTATCCAAAACATTTTCTTCTCTCACGTTGGTAGCATGACAAGACGGGCATTCATAAGCCCTGTTCCCAAACTTGTCGGTACCCCAAATGCTTGTAGAGGCCGAAACAGATGCGGCTTCGCGCGATACTCCTGCCGAATTGACTCTTGGGCCGCCGCCGGCACAGCCCGGACGCTCCTGTAAATCGGCTTTTTCATGATGATAGTTTATGCCCATATTTAGCTGTGCGATAACGGCGCCTTGAGAAAGGGGCTGTTTTGACTCTGAATAAATTTGTGACCGGCGGGACACCGGCTTAACTAACTCCTTTTCCTCTGCCTCCTGCGCCCTGTAAAGCTTATTTAACTGCAGAATAGTAATTGCCATCGCAGTCTGCAGATTTTTTTCTTTTTCGGCCGGACCGGCAGAGCGATGCAGTTCCATGCGCGCATAAGCCTGAAGTCGCTGGATTAAATCCGACGTAAGCGGGTGTCTCTTTGAAAAAATTTCAGGATTTTGCAGCGCATGTGAGATCTCGGTAAATTTGCGGTCTGCGTATGCATTCTCCCTGTTGCCAACAGACTCCCGCATTACAGATACAACATCCTCAAATGATCTGACGGGTTTCTTTCCGTTCTTTTCAGCTTTATCAGCAGTCTCAGGCGTAATAAAAGCGACATTCATCATGACGTTTTTAATTCTTGATTTGGGTTCATCTGATTTATCAACCTTTAAACCCATCAGCCTTTGCATTTTTTCATTGGCCTGGATATCGGCTTCATATCTGAAGGTACGAGCCTCAAGTCCGTTTCCGGTTTTACGAATTGCATAAATTTGACTCTCAGTAAATACAATGTCTCGACCGCCGCTGTCTTTTAAGCCGCTCCAGCCTTGCGGACTAATGATTACGGCAAATGAGTTATCTGGCGCGGTTTTCAGCCAGTTTTCAACTCCTTTTTTCTCTCCGAACAAGGCGCTGTGTACTACGCCTTCGCGTTCTTTTTTGTCAGTTACCGATTCCCAGGACACGTTGCCGTAATCGGGACAGATTATTTTTTGTCGTCTGTCTTTTTCATGCCAAGTAAGATTGAATCTAAGACTCAGCATTTGCTTCAGATACTCATCTTCAAATGCCCTGACATCTTCGCCTACTTTGGCCAGCTCGATATCTATTTTTTGACTATCGGTCTTTCCAGTTGAACCAATAGTGTTTCGGATCAATTGCTGAGCCTGCTCTTGGGTGCGAAAGCCCGTACCGGCAAGCGCGTACCAAGGAGCTTCTCCGGGTTTTGGAGGAATATTTTTTGAGCTATTTACCTCTTCTCTCAGCCAGTCAGCGGAAAAAAAATCTTTTTGCGAAGCGCGCTCTTTCTTTTTTTGTGCGAAATTTACAACCTCGGCACTTCCCGTATGCAGAGGCTTAGACGCGGCATCATATACGGGCCGCATAACTCTTCCATACTTATCGGGGGCTTGACCGGCCAGACCTCCTGATCTGCGCACAAAACCAGCTCCTGATGCATATTCATTTCGGGCAAATGATGCGGGGGTATATCGTTCAGTCATAATCAGGATAAGCCGGAATCTTTATTGCCCGATTGTTTTTTCACCCATTTGATCTCGACTGTATTATTGGCATGATTTATATAGCGGGCGATTACAAAAAACAGATCGGATAAACGGTTCAGATAAATAATATAAGCACTGTCTATATTTTCTACCTGCGCCAGGGCGACTAAACGGCGCTCAGCGCGGCGCGTGAGCGTCCTACAGACGTGAAACAATGCCGCCTGCTTACTGCCACCGGGTAATATAAAGTTTTTAAGCGGAGGGAGCATTTCCGATAACGCATCGATCAGTTTTTCGAAGGACAATACGCGATCATTTAAAAACGGCAGGGGCGTAGTCTCGGGAGAAGCTAAGTTTGAGCCTATTTCGAATAGGTCGCTTTGGATTAGGTGAAGCTCTTTAATCAGTATTTTAAATTTTGATTTAGGCAAAAACGACAGCGCGACGCCAATAGAACTATTCAGCTCGTCTATGGTGCCGTAAGACTCGACTTTAATATCTGATTTTAAGACTCTTTTTCCGGTCAGTAAAGACGTCATTCCTTTGTCGCCGGTACGTGTATAGATTTTCATATTTTGACCTTGCTCAATATTCCCATAAAAAAATCCCTCTCAGGCATGCCGAGAAGGATATATCATTCATTAATGACTCCAGCCAGGTACAAGACTGCACCTGGCCCCGATTAAATCGGGGCTCGGGAAACCTATGAAGTGTATAGTTTTCTGGATTTTACAGTGGCGGCTCCTCCACCGATTTACACGGTGATTACCTATACACAGGTTTTATAATTTAATTTAAAATTTTCAATTTACAATTTTAATTGAATTTTCAATTAATTAATTTGAAATGTTTTAAAATTTTAAAATTGTCATTTGATTGAAAATTGAAAATTTCAAATTGATAATTTTTCAGCATTCGCTGTAGCCGCAGCCGTAGCATTTCTTGCAGCCTTCTTCGTATGCGAAACTGCTTGATCCGCACTCGGGGCAAATATCAAAAAGGCTTGTGTTGGTGGACGTCGAGGACATATCGGCATTCGGTATGGCAAGCTGATCAAGGTGAAGCATCTCCTGCTGTTTGACGTCTGCTTTGCCGTTCGCGTACTTGCCGTTTGAATGACCATTGGACAGAGCGTCCGGAATATCGGCGGATTTGGGAGTAGTGTTAATTTGCCTGTCTTCTACCTTGCCGTTTACGCGGAATGAGCAGTGTTTTGCTAAAACCTTGGAGATTGCATCGGGCAAAGATCTGACCCTGTTCTCGCCGAAGCCTATGCTTCTGGCTCCGCCGATTCCAGCGAGCTCGGACACTATTTCCCGCATCCTCTCCCTGGCAGAAACAGGACTATGAATACGCAGAACAAACGAGATCATACGGCCCAGCGCATCCGCAAGCGCCATAAGATCCGATCCGCTTTTGCCGTTGTTGATAAATACTTCAAACGGCTCGTCCTTTTCATTTTGATTGATTGTGATGTATACCTTGCCGCTGGGACTATCGCTTTTGTATGTCATACCCGTCAGCAGCATAGGGCGGGGCACCCTGGCAGTAACCGGAATTGCCGGCTTTATTTCTTCGGCCTTTTCTTCTTTTTTCTCTTCGCGCTGAAGAACGCCGAGGCGTGAGCCATCGCGGAAATAGGTAACTCCCTTGAGGCCCATGTCGTATGAGAGTCTATAAAGACGCTTTACGTCCTCGACTGTGTGACTGTTTGGCGCATTGACGGTCTTTGAGATCGAGGAGTCGATATATTCCTGAGCGATTGCCTGAATTTTGACATGATCTTCAGGCGTCAGATCGTTGGCGCTGACAAAGTAATTCGGGCGCGCACTGTCCGGATGTGTTTTTTTCCATTGTCCATACAAAGAGTGATAAACCATCTGCTTACCAAGGCGGCCGTTGTGGGAGTATTCGAATTCGTAGACCGGCTCTACGCCGCTAGAAACGCCGGCAATAAGACTTGTCGTGCCCGTCGGCGCTATAGTCAACAGCACCGCATTGCGTATGCCCTGCCTGGCAATTCTGTCTCGAATTTCCTGAGGGAGCGCCCTGATATGATATCCCTGAAGATATTTTTCCTTGTCGTATTTGGGAAATGAGCCTTTTTCTTTGGCGATATTGGCTGATGCTATATAGGCGTTGTTTCTGAGTGTTTCAAATATTTTTTTGGATATCTTTTCCGACTCTTCCGAACCATAGCGCACTTTCAGCTTGATGAAGGCGTCGGCGATTCCCATAATACCAAGCCCTGTACGACGGATATCTTTGGCAACTTTTTCATTTTCTTTGAAGAAATAATGAGTATCGTCAATAACGTTGTCAAGGAAGCGTATTGCGGTCTGCACATCTTTACCGAATGCCTCATAATCAAACCAGCCTGCTTTATCCTGTTCAAAATTTTCATCCCGGACATAGGCCGAGAGATTCATTGCGCCTAAGTTGCAGACTGCCCATGCCCCTAACGGCTGTTCTCCGCAGGGATTTGTAGCGAGGAGTTTTTCAAAATACCAAGTGTTTGATCTTTTATTTGACCGATCCAGAAAATGCAGTCCGGGCTCGGCTGAGCGCCACGCGGCTTCGCAAATGAGGTTCCATAGATATGACGCCTTGACTGTTTTGAATACTTTTATTTTTCCGCCTAATGCCTTCCAGTCTTGTATGTCCCCATTCCATTTGGTGTCATAATTGGGATCATCAAGATCAGGATACATGAGATCCCAGTCACGGTCTGCTTTTAGAGCCTCCATAAAATCGTCTGAAACGCATACAGAGAGATTGGCTCCGTTAATTTTTGTTAGATCCTGCTTGACAGTTATAAACTCTTCGATATCGGGATGCCAATCGTGGATCATGAGCATGAGAGCGCCCCTGCGGCTTCCTCCCTGCTGGACAATGTCTTTTGTTGCAAGGGAGTAAAGTTCCGCCCAGTTCATAGGGCCTGATGAAAATCCGTTTACTTTTTTGACTCTTGAGCCGCGGGGGCGAAGACCTGACAGGTTCAGACCGACGCCGCCACCATGAGCCATGATCTCGATCATTTGGGTCAAATTTTCCATAATACCGCCACGTGAATCAGGAGGGTTAGGGATTACAAAACAGTTGAAGTAAGTAACATCAAAACCCGTGCCCGCGCCGGCTAAAATGCGCCCACCAGGAAGAAACTTAAAGTCCTCCATTACTTTGTAGAATTTTTCTTCCCATTCTTTTCTGACTGTTTTTTTCTCAACTCTGGCGATGCCTTTGGCGACTCTTTTCCACATTTCTTCGGGGGTTTGCTCAAGAGGATTACCCGCTTCATCTTTTAAAGAATAGCGATCTAAAAATACTTTTTGTCTTACTCCGTCAAGCTTCATATGCGTGATCTGTTCTTACTAACTTTTTTACTTCTTTCTCAAAATCTTCGACATCAACAAACCTCCTGAATACACTGGCAAATCTAATGTAGGCGACTTTGTCGATTTGCTTCAGCTTTGTCGCAACCATTTCTCCGATCAAACTGCTCTCGACTTCTATAGAATCGAGCCCCTTCAGTTCGCGCGTAATATCAATTACGATTTTTTCTATAACTGTAGCCGGGATCACAGTTTTTTCGCAGGACTTCATTATACCAGTTTTTAATTTATCACGACTGAATTGCTCCCGCCTACGGTCTCTTTTTGTAACTGTCAAAGGAATACTTTCTACTCTTTCGTATGTCGTAAAGCGCTTCGTACATTTGAGACATGACCGCCTGCGCCTTATAGTATCCATGTCCTCACTGTCTCTCGTTTCAATAACTTCAGAGCTTTTATTACCGCAATATGGACAGTGCATAATAACTTAAAACGTAAAACTAAAACTTAAAACAGGAAATGCAAAACTCAAAATTTTATTTTTGTATATAGTGCATTAATTAGCATAAATCACCATATCGGTAGTGTCAACTGTTAATATCTATATCAAAGAAAGTCAGTCATTTAAAACAGCTTCGGGCGGTATGTTCGGATTTTCTTACTTAGATGAGGATCTGATTGCATCCATTACAAATCGGATGCTTTCGTTAGCGTTTAGAGAGTAAGTGTTGACGATAAGATCATAATAACGCTTGTCCCAGTAAACCCACTCCGGGTCATTGTTTGCATACAGCCTGCGCCATTTCTCCAGGTTCTGACGTTCGCGTTCAAGAACTTCTTTTTTTGCGTCTTCGACTTTTTTTCCGTCCCTATTTACAAGTCTGTCTATACGGATGTCTATCTTGTCTTCGCCTGTAAGGTCTTCGCATATAACCAATATTTTAAAAACTCCTTCTATGCCCTGCGCGTCAAAGCCTGCGAGATGGCTTTGGATTACTTGATTGTTTTTTTCTACAAGCAGTTTTTTGATTTTTTCTTCATATTCCAGATCGAAGTCATCGGGACGCCTGGTCGTATGAACAATATCCAGTCCTTTTTCTCTGGTAAATTTTCTGAATAATTCGCCTCCGTTTAAAAATTCCCATCCCAGCGCCTGGCTTAAATGGACGGCAAGAGTAGATGCGCCGGAGGCGATGCGGCCGGAAACTGTAATATTGCGTATACCCGGAAATTCAATGGGTGTCATAATATATGTTAAAAATCAAATGTCAAAAATCAAAAAAGTTAACAAGCTTATTTTTGGCCTGCATCTCAAGAAATATTCTGTTGTTTTTGAGGGCTACGCTTGAGGCGCAGGAGCTTGCGTGCCGAAAGCTAATTTCTGCCCTACTGTTATAGCCATCTCAACAAGACGATTCGCGTAGCCGTATTCATTGTCATACCAGGCAATAACTTTTGCCATATTGCCTCCTACGACCTGCGTCAAAGAAAGATCGACTATGCTGGAATGGGAATTGCCGATTATATCACTTGATACGATAGGATCCTCTGTTACTGCCAGTATACCTTTGTAGTTGGGCTGTTCGGACGCGGTTTTGAAAGTATTGTTGATTTCTTCTATGGTGGTTTCTCTCTTTAATAAGAAGGTGAAGTCGGCTAGTGATCCGACAGGAACGGGGACGCGAATCGCAAGACCGGCGAAAATACCGGAGAGAGCCGGAACTACTTCGGCGGCGGCAATTGTCGCGCCTGTCGAGGTCGGCACAATATTTACTGACGCAGCCCTGGCGCGGCGGGGATCCTTGTGTCCTCCGTCCTGAAGCCGCTGGTCAGATGTAAATCCATGAACGGTTGTCATCATTGCCTTGTCTATGCCGAATGCTTCCTGGATAATTCTCGCGACCGGAGCAATACAGTTGGTAGTACAAGACGCATTGTTGATGATTTTCTCGCCTGCATATTTGTCGTCGTTGACAGCAATAACATATGTAGGAACTCCGCCTCCTTTGGCAGGAGCAGACAAGACAACGGATTTGGCACCAGCATCGATATGAGGCTGTAGCTTTTCGGCTTTGGTAAACGCGCCGGTTGATTCAATAACTACGTCGATGTTGTGGTCTCTCCACGGCAGTCTGGTCGGGTCTTTCTGTGAATAGACAGCAATTTCTTTACCGGAGATAACCAGATGACCCAGGAATTCCGGCCGTGCCGTATCGGGATTTGGCTTAAAAGATGTTTCAAAAGGCAAAAGACCGTAAACACTGTCGTATTTCAGAAGATACATCCAGCCCTTGAGGTCAGCAGATGATCCGGCATTGATGGCTACCAGATCTATTTCATCCGCATGCCACTGAGTGATTACGCGGTGAGCAATTCTGCCAATTCTTCCGTAACCGTTAATCGCGACACGTATCATATATTTAGTATATCCGTCATTTTTTGGAATGACAAGAGGGAATATAAGTCGTAAAGTCGAAAGTTATAAAGTCGTAAAGTCGAAAGTCGAAAGTTAAAAATGATTTTGAGTCTGCGAATTGCACTATTCATGATCGAACTGTTAAATGACCTGCTGAGCTTGATGATCGACATTGCTTTATATATCATTTTAATTAGTGAGGAGATTTTTTAATAGAAATAAAATAATTTTCGGTTTACTTACTTTATTAAATCTGGCTGCTTTGGGAATACTTGCATGGATAGTCATCCCGCTTTATATGGAAGATTTCAGCCAGTTTCCGACGATAAGGAGAGCAATGGACGGCGCGGCCTTTTTGGCTTTTGTGATTTTGCCATTATTTTTTGTGGATCTATTTGCGTACGGGTTTTATTTTATTAAGAAAAATAATTTAAGCTTGAATATTAAATACAATTCAGAGGGAGAAAGTACAAATTCTACTTAGAGAAGTTTACAGCTATATAGCGGGGCCTGCGTGACGCCTGCTTGCAGGAGCGACATCAGCAGAAGTAAAGCAGGCAGACGGCTATCTTCTGAGACGCTACATCTTCAGTCATTTTGCAGTTATTGACTAACATATGACATATGTGTTATAAGTATGTATATGATACGTACACAAGTCTATATTACAGAGGAGCAGGCTAGAGATATAAAGCTGCGCGCCAAACGTGAGAAAAAGCGGGAGGCTGAGGTAATACGTGACTTGCTGAAAGCCGGACTCGATAAGGCACGGAGCACCCCGGGGGAAACTGCCGGAGATGCTCTACTTCGCTTGGCCACGCTAGGCAAACGACTTAATGTCAAACTACCTCCCGATCTGTCTTCACGCGTTGACGACTATCTTTATGGAGACTTATAAAGACACCGCTATCATAGCCGATACAAGCGGCCTCATTTCGCTTTTTAGTGCGGACGATCACAACCACGATGTAGCCGTGAAAGCGGCCGAGCAACTTCGGAAAGAACGAAGGGATGTCCTGATTCCGGCGGCGGTGTATGTTGAATTCCTGAACATCCTGGGGCGCAAGGCAGGCCACGCAGTCGCGACTGCAGCCGTTTCGGAATTCACGGCGCCATTTATGGTCTTAAGCGAGCCACGCGACCTTCCCGCGACACCGGCTTTGGCTAAATTCAAGACGGCCCCAGACGCCGTGAGCTTTACCGACTGCATAGTAATGACGGTTGCCGATGAATACGTCACGCGAGAAATTTTCGGCTTCGACAAGCAGTTCGCCGATGCCGGTTACCACCGCATCGAACCTTCGATCGCCCGGAAACAAGCACGCTGACCAATAGCTGCATAATGGTGTTTGTGTGACACCTGTGTGCAGGCCTTGAACAGAGCAGCTAAGGATAAGATATTTGATCGGCCGCAACAACATGCTTTCAACGTCCAGATCATCTATATAATAAGTCTAGGTATAAATCAATATTTTGGATTCCGGAAATATTCAAGCTTGCTACTGATAATCATTAAACCGTCATAATTTTCTCAATAGGTACCTTACCTTATGAGTACTGCGCATTAATGCGAGTCATGTGGTAGTAGCTGAGATAATATAATTATCTTATAGTATTGATTATTGGGTTTTATTTTAGTATAATATCTTCATCATGAACGCTGAGCTGAGGGAGGGCAATATTTCACAGGACGAACAGGCTAGCATAGTAAAGAAACCCGGTATATCAAGGCGGGACCTTTTGAAAGCGTCAATATATCTTGGCACAGCATCTGCAGTTAGCATTGGTGGAGCAAATGTATTAAAACCAGAAATATACACACCTTTAAAAACGAATAATAAAGAAATTGACATCGATAAGAAGCCTTCGCCTAATAGTCAGGCGACATTGGGACGTACAATAATGGACGCTACTATTTTCAACATGGCGGAGGTCGCCACCATGCCTCTTGCTGCACATCTAAATCTGCCTGTCGGAAATGCCGGCATGATGGAGGCCTCAAAGCAACACCGGGAAGACAAAAAAGAGGAGAGTGCAGATGCGGACAATAAAAGCGAAGTCCCGGACGGAAAAATGACGAGAAGATTAATTCTTGGAGCGATGCTGGGGTTTGCGGAAATGACCATAGCAGCACCAATAAAGGAAGAATTTGTATACCGCAATATTCCCAGTTACATTATCAAAGATCCGAGTAGGGTGAGATGGGATGCTGGTCTGGTTTCGTCACTTCTTTTTGCCTATAGGCATAATTTCTATAGGGGCAAGGATAAAAAAATTAATTTTGCGAAAGATAAAATACCGCTTTACCAGTTTACAGGTGGTTTATTTAATTGGTGGATCATGAGAAAAAGAGGATATCTTCATGCTGTAACCGCGCATGCGACTACCAACACAACTCTTTTTCCCTTATCAGCAATTATGACTGGTTTAATGCCGGGCAAAATGAGAGAGCGTTATGTCAGTCACGTTGAAAAAGCACAGTCTGAAGAAGGTTCAAGTTGGAAGTTGCGGAATCCGAAGTTAAACAGCATTGCAGGACAGATTCTTAAATATATATAAGTTGCAGAGAAATCACTTTAACTAACTCTTTTACCTTGTCACTTTGAAGTTAATTCACATTTATTGTGTATATTTATTATTTTTCTTAGGTGCTCTTATGAGAGCTTTAACTGCGCCTTAGTACAACCTAGAATTTTTATCAAAAACAGTTAAGCGCCAGTTATTTAAATTCGCTGAATAAGTCTTCGATTTTTTGCCGTAATCTCCAGGACTTGGGAAGATACGCGATTATAACGGATAAAAATGGTTTCGAGGTGAAATTTTTAGCTTAGGTAGTCTTTCAATTTATTGCCGCGGGAGGGGTGGCGGAGCTTGCGCAGAGCTTTGGCTTCGATCTGGCGGATGCGCTCTCTAGTTACTTTGAATTCTTTGCCTACCTCCTCAAGAGTTCTGGATCGGCCGTCATCAAGACCAAAACGCAGTTCCAAAACTTTTTTCTCGCGCTCGGTAAGAGTCGAGAGCACTTGATTAACCTGCTCCTTGAGAAGCTCCCGGGACGCGGAATCAAAGAGAGTGGGAGCCGATGAGTCGTGTATAAAATCACCCAGACGGCTGTCCTCTTCGTCGCCGACCGGCGCTTCGAGAGACGCCGGGTTCTGGGAAATCTTGATTATCTCTAATGCTTTTTCGGGATCAATACCTAAAACATTGGCAACTTCTTCAGGAGTCGGCTCGCGGCCAAGCTCCTGCATGAGCTTTCTCTGACTGCGCAGGAATCTGTTGATGTTCTCGACCATGTGAACAGGAATGCGTATAGTCCTTGCCTGATCCGCAATGGCGCGGGTTACAGACTGCCTGATCCACCAGGTAGCATAAGTTGAGAATTTGAATCCCCTTCTCCAGTCGTATTTTTCGACGGCCCTAATAAGACCCTGATTCCCTTCCTGGATCAAATCAAGAAGAGAAAGTCCGCGGCCGATATATTTTTTGGCGATTGACACAACTAAACGGAGATTGGAGTTTATGAGCTTTTTCTTAGCCTGTAAGTCAGATTTCTCGACTCTTTTGGCTAAATCAATTTCTTCCTCAAAAGTTAGAAGAGGAATACGTCCGATTTCTTTGAGATACATCCTGACAGGATCCGAAATGGAGCCTTCCGTCAGCATCGTGAGGGCTTCCAGTTCTTTTTTGAGGTCTTCAATCGGCTTTTGTTCATCCTGATCCTGAGCGACACTGGCGAACACGTCGATGTTGGACTTCATCAACTTGTCATAAAGGCTATCAAGCTCCTCGATATGCTCTTCGGGCTTGGAGAAAATTCCCAAAATTTCGTTTTGGGTAATATAACCACGCTTTTTAGCTGACGCGACAATATCGGTCAGCAACGGTGACAATTTAACCGGCATCTGTCCATTGTACCATAGGCCGGCCGATATGCAAGCAGAGGGGCAAATAAGTTATAAAGTTGTAAAGTTGTAAAGTTGTAAAGTCTCTTAATTATAAATACGGGGAGAAATGATTGCCGGCAGTAAAGACTACAACGATATGGGCCTATTAACTCAGGAGGGAGGAGAGTTCGGAGTATTTAATCTTGAGAATGGAAGCCTCCTGGTCTTTGCCTTCTTTTTCTTTGAGCTTTATTTCCCTACTGATGTCCGTCATTTTTGCCCTGACATACAGCTTTTTTAATTTTTGAGATACTTTTTCAACTTCCGCTTCCAAGCTTTTTTGATCTTCGATGTGCGGGAGAGGAAATAAGACTGAGCTATCGAAGCTTTCGATCAATTCGCCGGGGAGAATATTGGTAAATACCTTGCTGTCAAATGAATCGGTATGTACGAAATGGTCAAGAAGATGATAGAGTATTTTTTGTCTGGCGCGGTCTTTTGGCATGGAACCTGCGAGGATTTGAACCGACTTTTCCAATAGCTCCTTGGGCTTGTCGCTTTGGATAATTAATGAAAGCAAATACTCCTCAAGCACTTCATCTTTGTCCGGCTTATGGATTGCCTGCTTAATTTCAACCCGAGGAAGCTCCTTTCTTCCTATGCGCACCATTTCCCGGCCTATGCTTTCAAATGATGAACCGATCGCGTTTGCTGTTTTTTTCAGAAAGTGCTCTTTGACAATCTCATTTTGTATATCTGAAATGAGCGGCAGAATTTCGTCTGTAATCAATCTCTTATTCTCGGCGCTTTCAGGGTCATATTTTTTAAGCAGGCTTGCAAGTAAATAGTCATACGCGTTTACGTCTTCCCGGACGGCTTTCTTGAACAGTCCGGGCTCTTTTTGCAGTGCCTCATCGGGATCTTTGGCGTTTTTTATCTCAACCACTGTCGCTGTCAGGCCCTTTTTTTCAACTATTGGCAAGCTTCGTTTAATTGCCTCCTGACCGGCTTTGTCACCATCAAAACAAAAAGTTATCTTCTCGGCAAACCTGGACAAGAGATTAACCTGACTTTCTGTCAGCGCCGTTCCTTTTACGCCGACAACATTGGTTATGCCATTGTGAAAGCATGAAATCACATCAAATTCACCTTCGCATACGATTACCTGATTTGACCTTTTGACCGCGTCTTTTGTTATATTCAGCGCGTAGACAAAATCACCCTTATGGAACGCGAGCGTGTCGCGGGTATTTATGTATTTTGCCGACTCGGGGTTTTTCTCCAACAGTCTACCCGCAAAGCCTACGCAATTATCGCGGTGGTCGATAAGAGGAAAAATAATTCTGCCTCTGAAAAAATCCTTGACGCGCCCGTTCCACTGAGACGCGACACCTGCCTCAAGTATATCAGCCGGTTTGAATTGTTTTTTAGAAGTTAAATATTTAACCAGGGAATCATGGGTGTTCGGTGCAAATCCCAGCATGAACGTATCGATGATCTTCCGGCTCACACCTCTCTCTTCCAAATATTCCATGGCGGTTTTGCCTGCCTTGTGCTTGGTTAGTATGTAGTGATAATACTCGCGGGCGAGATTATTTATTGTGTATATTTTCTCTTTGTTTGATTTTTGGGACAGTTTGGCCGGGGATTCCGAGAGCTCGATTCCTGCGCGTTTGGCGAAAAACCTAAGCGCTTCGGGGAACTCCAACCGCTCGTACTCCATCAAAAAAGAGTAGATGTCGCCGCCTTTTTGACACCCGAAACATTTCCACCTCTGACGCTCGGGATTTACCATAAAAGACGGTGTTTTTTCATTATGGAATGGACAATTGGCTTTGAAATTGCGGCCCGATCTTTTTAGAGTTACGTATTCTCCAATAAAGGAAACAATGTCATTTTTTTCTCGAATTAATGAAACTTCATCCATAATATTAATTCTTTTCTACTTGCGGCAATTTTAGCACTTTTCGGCTCGAAAGTCCCCGATTTGTGAAATTCTTATTAATTGTTGAGTTTTTGTCAGAAAAAAATCGTCAAACAGTCAAGCCGGAATAAGGATTTACGAATAAAATACGAAAAATATAAGTTAGAGACACAAAAAATATATCAGAAGGATATATTTTGCGGGTATAAAAACTGTTTCCGTCTATTTATTTTTGTGAATGCCAGAAATCAGATAATAAAACAGTTTTTTAAAAAGAGCTTGTTCGGCTTTGATATATTCGGACTTAATGCGGATTGATAAGACGATCTTTACAGGTTGCCTAAGACGGTGCCATACTTGCTGAGTACTATGAAGATTAATTATTTAATATTATTTAAAAACATTTTGGGACACAAGCTGAATGAAATTAGAAGAGCTATATTTCAAGTCAGAATGGTATTTCTTGCTCCGGTTGAATAGAACCTGTATTTTTAGTTTTCTGCGTGAAATTTTTAGTAATTCATATTGATATAGTTGAGTTCTGATAAATAAAATTGTTATTATGAATATATGCTTGCAAGAGTAATGTCTGCGGCGATTGTGGGATTATCCGCAGTGCCTGTCGAGGTTGAAGTAGATATAGCAGCGCAGGGTTTGCCGAATTTTTTTATTGTGGGACTTCCGGATAAAGCTGTTGAGGAGGCAAAGGAGAGAGTGCGGTCAGCGCTTCGCAACAGCGGGGCGGACTTTCCGGCAAAAAGAATTACCGTAAATCTGGCTCCCGCGGATCTCCCGAAAGGAGGTCCGGCATACGACCTGCCAATAGCGCTTGGTATACTTCTAGCATCAGGCCAACTCTCCGCCTCTTCGGCGGACAAGCAGGCAGACATAAGCGAAGCAATTGTCGCAGGAGAGCTGTCTCTGGATGGGAGGGTCAGATCGATAAACGGAGCATTGCTGTCTACTCTACTCGCGAAAAAGAGCGGTATTAAGAATTTTTTTGTACCCTCCGCAAACGCAAATGAAGCGGCAATTGTGCCGGGAGTAAACATATATCCGGTCGACACTCTGCAGTCGATCTATGATCATTTCGCAGGAAATAAATTAATTGAGCCTCAGCCGGCAATTGAGTATGCCGGAGACAGAGAGGAAGCATATAACTATGATATGAAGGATGTCCTCGGCCAGCAAAGCGCAAAGAGGGCTCTTGAGATAGCGGCCGGAGGAGGACACAACATACTACTGAAAGGACCTCCCGGCGCAG
>CAZLZN010000021.1:0-30129 GCA_964564035.1 uncultured Gammaproteobacteria bacterium
TAAGAGTTGGCATGGAAAATCCCGATAACTTGCAGCAGATTATCGGCGTCATTGAGATCCAAAATCAAAGCGTTTGTGCGTCTTCCGGCAATAGGCGCAAATGGTCGAAGTATCACCACATCATAAATCCATTGACCCTTACTTCACCTCGCAGAGTAAAAGCGGTCTGGACTGTTGCCGACATAGCGCTTATTGCCGACGCAGCCGCGACATCTTTGTTTCTCGTGGAGCCTGATGCATTGTTGACTGATTACAATTTTGATTATACTATTTTATATAACGACAATTCGTATGCAAAATCCAAAAATTTCCCCGGAGAGTTGTTCACGAATTAGAAAAATATGTTAGCGATTATCGATAAATTCATCAATGCGACAACAATGTACAAGCTGGTCTTGTATGCGCTTCTTGTATTATTCGCGGCATCAATTATTTTTAGTCTTCTTTATTTTCATCCTTATAGCATCCCGGAACTTTTATCTTCGGCTGCGGTCCTGCTTATAGCGTGCTTTCTGGCAAACGAATTATTGTCACGGGTTCTGAAAGCCCCGCTGAATATTGAATCCTGGTCAATTACGGCACTGATCTTATTTTTTCTTTTTAAACCCGCAGAGTCACTTCTGGATTTTTATGTATTAATAGCCTCAGCCGTGATAGCCATGCTCTCAAAATATATTTTTGCGCTTAACCGCAAGCACATCTTCAATCCGGCTGCTTTTGCGGCATTTGCGCTTAGCTTTACTCCCTTCAGCGTTGCGCTATGGTGGGTGGGTACTCCTTATTTTTTCCCGATTGTTCTGGTTTTAGGCTTAGTAATAGTTCGCAAGATTAGAAAATTCAGTATGTTTTTTGCGTTTATATTGGCCGGATTAGTTGGGGCGTCTATTTACGGACAACTTTACGGCAATTTGAATTTAGAATTATATAAACAAATATTTCTGTCCGGTCCTTTATTGTTTTTGGGCACCGTTATGCTTACGGAGCCGCTAACACTTCCTCCCAAAAGAAATCTCCAAATTATTTATGGATCAATAGTTGGTCTCGCTCAGGCACTGCCTTTTAATATCGGTATGGTTTATTCAACTCCCGAAATGGCTCTCGTTATTGGCAACTTATTCTCGTTTGTTGTGAGTCCAAAATCAAAATTATTTTTAACACTTAGCTCAAAGCAAAAAATAGCCTTCGACACTTATGAATTTGCGTTCAATGCTCAAAATTTCAAATTCCAGGCCGGACAATATATGGAATGGACGATTTCTCATTCACGTCCCGACATTAGAGGTGTCCGGAGGTTCTTTACGATTGCGTCTTCGCCTCTGGATAAACAATTAAAAATCGCAATACGCTTTGCGGACAAATCCAGCTCTTTCAAAAATACGCTTATGGATTTAAAAAGCGGTCAAAAAATCATAGCCTCTCAACTGGCCGGAGATTTTGTATTGCCGTCGAACATAGATCAAAAACTTATTTTTATCGCGGGCGGTATTGGCGTGACGCCTTTTGTTAGCATGACACGCTACTTATTGGAGGTGAACCAAAAACGAAATATTACACTATTCTATTTCAACAAAACGGTGGAAGAAATAGCCTATAAAGAACTTTTTGATTCAGCTGAAAGCATTGGTCTTAAAACAGTTTATTCTTTGACTGATAAAGAACATGTGCCGTCAGATTGGCAAGGCAAACAAGGCAGGCTTGATAAAAAAATGTTAACGGATGCAGTATCGGACTTCGAAAATTGTCTATATTATTTATCCGGTCCGAGTGCGCTCGTCAGCAGTTATAAAAAGATTTTGCTGGAAAACGGAATAAGCCCGAACAAGATTAAAACAGATTATTTTCCGGGTTTTTGATATTATTAATATATGAAAGTTTTAATTATTGCAGGAATAATTATAGGAGTACTCATAATTGCGGTTACGGTATTTTTGGCCAATTCATCCGGGAAAAAAGAAAATATTGTCGTTGCACCTGAGCCGACAGAGGCCGTTGAGATAAAGGAAGAATTTGAAGAAATAACAAGCGGACTTGATACGCCATGGGGTATTGCGCTATTGCCCGATAAAACAATTCTTGTTACAGAAAGATCCGGAAGAGTGCGCCTGATCGCATCAAGCGGTAAACTGCAATACAATCCTGTAGCGGTCATTGACCAGGCGGTTGAAATCGGCGAAGGCGGCTTGTTAGGTATAGCTCTCCATCCAAATTTCCTCGGCAATAAATATGTATATCTTTATTACACCTATACCGTACAGGTCAATAGAATCAGGACAGATATTTTTAATCGCGTGGTCAGGATGACCTATAAAAATAACGTTTTGACCGACGAGAAGATTATTGTCGATTCAATCCCTGGCTCACAAAACCACAATGGGGGACGAATTGCGTTTGGGCCCGACAGGTTTTTATATATAACCACAGGAGATGCGCAGGCAGAGTCGCTTTCCCAGGATCCCAATTCGTTGGCAGGCAAAATACTCCGCGTGACCGATGAAGGAGAACCGGCACCCGGAAATCCATACAATAATTTGGTCTATTCAATAGGGCACAGGAATCCGCAAGGCCTTGCCTGGGATTCTTTTCGCAATCTGTGGTCTACTGAGCACGGCAGGTCAAATCCGAGCGGATATGATGAGCTAAATCAGATTTTTGTGGGCGGAAATTACGGTTGGCCCGATTTTCAGGGGGATGAAACAAACGGCGCTATACAAGTGCCTGTAGCTCACTCCGGCCCCGATGAGACTTGGGCGCCCGCCGGTCTTGCTGTGATAGGTAAGTCATTATATTTTGGCGGGTTGAGAGGCGAAGCATTATATGAGGCGGAGATTGAAGATGGCAAAGTATATGTATTGAAGGAGTATTTCAAAAATAAATTCGGCAGGATCCGGGACGTTGTTGCCGATAGCGAGGGTATGCTGTACATATCAACAAGCAATCAGGACGGCCGCGGAACTTCCAGGCCGGAAGGAGACAAAATCATGCGAATTGACCCGAAAATACTCAGATAATTAAGCGCTTAGCTCTTTGGGTACACTTTGCTTTGTCTTTCTTCGCGTAACTTCTTTATAGTATCTTTCATGTATTTGCTGAAACTGCTTGTGAAGCGCCTCTAGTTCCGGATCGGTAAGATCTTCCAGATCTACCAGGCTGTCGCGTGCGCCCTTTACGGCACGGATAAGCTCATCCAATTTTAGCTGAACTGCTTTTGAATCTCTATTTTGCGTGTTCTGGATCAAAAAGACCATAAGAAAAGTAACGATCGTTGTTGTAGTGTTTATCACTAACTGCCAAGTGTTTGAATAATCGAAATAAGGCCCCGTAATTGCCCACAGCGTGATTATAAAAACAGCTCCGAAGAATGTAAAAGGACTTCCGGATTTTTGCGCTATAGAATGCGCGAATTTTCTAAAAATATCATTCATGTTTAACCTGAATTAATTGTATACCCTTGTGCTTTCAAAATGCAAATTTAATAACACCGTGAAGCAATCAGCTTAAGTTTCTTATACGGATATACAGGCGCGATCAGTCAAAAAAAGTATAAATACACAAACATTATCGGAAGAATCAGAGAGAAGTATACTGGACTGTTATCCGGTTTTGCAATTGATCAAAAAGACGCATTTATTTCCTGAGGCACTTAAATTTTTGACTTAGTGATATCTTTGATTGAGTTCAATGCCAGCCTCGCTTCTTCCAGTTTGTTATTATACTTAACAGCGTTTTCAAATTCCTCAGCGGCCAGATCAGTTTGCCCTTGGCTTTGAAAAATTTTCCCTCTCAGTAAATATAACTCGGAAAACGCCCTGTTCTCATTATTCAGTATAGTGCTCGTAATATTCATGACTCTGTCATATTTGCCCAAGCGAAAGTATGCGTCTATCGGCTCTTTTTGATACCAAAGCGTGCGAAATGGCAGCTGATTTTCAATTTTTTCATATTCCTCAACGGTTCTTTTATAATCATTCAAATGATATGAAGCAATAGCGGCATTGAATCTCGCGTAAACATCTTCAGGATTTTCGCTAAGAATTTTCTCGCTTCGGGTCAGCGCCTGCTTCCAGGCATATTCCTCATCCAGATTTCTCCCGATTATCTTTTCCGCGATTTCCATCTTGTCTTTAGGTACGGCAACCATATATTCATAATTATATTTCGACCATAAAGTATCAAAGTCATCATATGAAAATATCAAATTCTGTCCCTGATACGAGTCGTCCTGAATTATGGTTTTTTCTTCATCGTCAAAGCCCTTAATAATTCTATAATGTCCAATATCCTCATCAAGGCTTAACCAAGTTCTGGTAAGGACCGGAATATCATACGAAATAAATTGCTTTATAAGTTTCGTATCGCCGCCCGGGCGGTGATACGTGATCAGGTCATATTCCTGTGCCTTTTTAGCCATTTCCGGGATTGTTACGGATTTATCGTCGTTATCACCGTTTTCATTGTTATATGGTCTCAATTGGGCTGCCAGATCCTCCTGTCCGATATTAATTTCATAGTACGAAAGCATCATCGACAAAGATGCCGGCCCGCAGTTATTAAATGACTGAATTACAAAATAATCATTCGCAATTGTTTTTTTGCTTGGCGGTTTAATTAGTTTGATTGCCTGTTTTCCGGCAGGGGATGGGGCGCCGATGTGATTCGTTTGCTTAGATGAATTATTTAAATCCGAAGTAAAAGCAAGTAATATAACCAAGACGAACAAAACAGCGATGGCTTTTAACATGCTGAATATTTTAACAGATTATTTATTTTTATGCCGTAAGAAATTTATAACATAAATCAATTTTTCTATAAGCAATACAAGAGAGAAATAAAACAATCCTGCCAGAAAACCGGCAATCACATCGCTTGGATAATGTACTCCCAAATAAATCCTGCTGTAACCGACTGATATTATTAAAAGCGCAGAAATTACAGCTGTAAATATTTCAACCTTCCTGTTTCCCGTACTGCGGAAAATAAAATAAGAAAGAAAAGAATAAAATATAAATGAGTTCATCGAATGTCCTGACGGAAAGCTGTAAGTAAGCTCTTGTACTAGCGGCAATATTTCGGGACGCGGGCGCATATAAAATTCTTTTAGTACCAGATTAAAATAAAACCCGGTAAATATAATAATCACAAAAATAATCGCGTCTTTAATTTTGTTCCGTGTAACCAAAAGAAGAACAAAAACAAATGCGGTTGCTAGAAGCAGTTCATTGCCGAAGAAAGAAATTATTTTCATAACCTCAGTTAATATCGGGTTTCTGTGAGAATAAGCAAACTCAGGAATTACCTTATCAGCATAAACTATAAGCGATGTGCTGGCATAATTATCTAACTTGAAAAAAAACATTGTAGCCGCCAAAATTATCGTAAAGCTAATGCTGATCTGAGCCAATGCCCTGGAGATTTTTTTTGAACCTTGACCCGCTTTTACTTTTTTATTATTATCTTTTTTCACTACTATTATTTTACAATTTATCCGGTTTTTTTAATATACTCAACTTATTTACGTGAAGCGTAATAAATTTTTAATTTTTAAATTAACTTAGATAAACATAAATGAAAAAAATTTTATTGATTCTTTTTGCGGTTGCAATTATTGCTATTTTATTAGCCTACATAAATCGTCTCAGCGCTCCAACACCCGGCGTAAAATCATCAAACATCAAATCATCTTATTGGCTGATGCTTCACCGCAAATCCAACATAGAGTTCTTATTCTATGGCACCCCGGGAGATAAAAAACAAAGTGTTATTAAAAAAATTTTCAAAGTAAAAACGGGAATTCCCGGCGAGAGACCGACTCCGCTTCCCGAACTTTTGGGCAGGGAATATTGGCTGATTACAAAAAAAGAATCATCAGCCGAAAATCCCGAAACAGCGCCATATTTTTTGACTCTTGATATACCGGCGCCCGAATCGGAGCCTTTTGGCCCTGCGCCCTACAAAGAATGCGCCGGCGAGCAGTGCAACTGGATATTGCCCGGCGCGTTTGGTCTTCACGGTATAAACGGCGACAATTCACGATTGACCGCTGAAAATCCCGGCAGTTCCGGCTGTATACGGCATACGGACGAAGACATAACATATCTATATAACTTAATTAATCCAGAAAAGGAAAAAATTCGCTATTACATCAAGAACGTTTAAATTATTCCCCGATAGGTATACAATATCCTTATAATGCTAAGTTTGATCAAGGCTTTTTTTCTGTTTACGACTGTCGTAATACTTTTCGCGATGTTCGGCGGGATTTTAGCTCTCATATTAGGTGATGCCAATATTATTTTTATCATGATTATGTCTGCCTGCATTTTGTGCGGCGCGGTCTATATATTTTCTGAAAAAGCCGTAATCATTATGTGCGGTGCCAAACCTATAGACAGGATTCTTTATAAAGATTATATAGTTATGCTTGAGGAGCTCAGTTTCAAATTCAAAATTCCTCAGCCAAAATTATATTTAACACAGGATCTTCAGTCCAATATCTTATCTGCCGGACGAGGCCCCGGTCACTCAGTTATTATAATTACCCAAAGCACTTTCAATTCGTTATCCCGCGATGAAATATTGGCGATCCTCGCTCACGAAATGGCTCACATAAGGAATTATGAGTCCATGCTTGGCTCTGTTTCGGCAGTACTGGCCAGCATAATTTTATACCCGGCATATACCAGGCTTAATCGTGATAACTCAAAAGACGCAGAAAGCCTCCCTCTTATTATTGAGGTCTTCATGCAAATATTTATTTATCTGGGAGTCTTTGTAATAAGATTTGGTATGGGAACAAATCGAGAGTTCAGGGCAGATAGAGCAGTTATTTCAGTCATAAATACAGGTGCTATTCTCGCGTCAGCCCTCCAAAAAATTTCCGAGTCAACGATGAACTCACCGCTTTATTCTAACCCGGTCCTGAATTCACTTTTTATATATGATCCTTTAGGCGGAGCGGGAGGAAAAATATCGAGCCTATTTATGACGCATCCTCCGTTTGAACAAAGACTTGGGGCTCTGATCAAATAATGCTCAAGACTTTTTTATTTTTTCTAACTTTCTAATTATATAATCAGGCACAATTCCTTGATCAATATAGGACTTTTGTGTTTCTGTAGGCAAATGCTTGAAGTCTCTGATTTTCTTTCTGCATTTTTTGCTCTCGCATGCGCAGTCCATTTCCCAAAAATCCTCATCCATCGTCGTCGAGTAATCCCACGTGATCTCTTCACCCTTCTTGATATTTCTAATCGCTGTCAGCATTATTTTATCCGAAAACTTCAGCCCTGCATTTGGATCACAGGAATGATTGATTAAGTCGTCCAAATCTCCGGACGGACCCATATACATTTTTTCGTCAATTTGCACAAATCTATCATCATCCGGTGAGGTAATGTCCGGTATTTCGTCATAATTAAACCTATCACCTTTAAATTCTATTAGGACAGTTCCTTTAGGAATATCTATATTTGCAAAAACAGCTTTACCATATTTTGAATTTTCCACAATTAATATATTCATATTACGCTATTTATTATATAATATTTATCATATAATTTTATTTTCGCATTAAAAATTTATTAAAATAAATTAATCTTAATTGACACATGATCAAAAATAAAAAGAATTTACTTATAATTGGAGCTAGCGGAATAATGGGGCATTCTACCTTGATTTATTTAAAAAATCATCGCGAAAAATTTAACAGACTAGTGCTGGTTGATCAAGCAAAATTCACAGAAGACAAATTTATAAATCTTGACGAATTAAATGCTGAATTCGTAAAATTTACTATTGATACCGGCAACAAAAAAAGCTTTCTTGACCTTATTTCCCGAGTTGCTCCCGACATCATCCTGGACCTGAGCAACGCCCCAACAGATTTTATATCAAGCGTGGTTTTTGAATATGGTAAAGCGTCATATATATGTTGTGCTTTTTGTACGGAGAAGAGCATGCCTTTGGGAGACGCGCTTAACGATTTTATAGATAATACATTAAAAAAAACCAAAACTACAATGCCGCACATTTTTTTTACAGGCATGAATCCCGGAGCCGTAAACATCTGGGCTGCAATTGGAGTTAATAAATTTGGTATCCCATCGCAAATAACAGAAATGGAAATTGATACATCCCAGTTCAGAAATAATAAAAATGCAAAATTAGTCACTTGGTGCCCACCTGCATTTATTGTAGAAATTGTCTCCGATCCGTCGGAAATCGTTTTAGGCGATCACAAAATAAAAAATCTATACCCAAATAGCCTTTATCACTTAGAAGATTTAAAACCGCTTTTTCGCCCTATCCTCAAGCTTGATTCTTATCCAAAGGGCATGGTTGTATCGCATGAAGAATGCGTTACGTTAGGAAATAGATGGGATATACCAATCAAGTTTCTGTACACGATAAATCCGGCAACTGTCAAATATATAAAAAGACTACATGAAAAAAAGGGTACAGTAGAAGAGGGAGACTTGGTAGTTGGTAAAAATTTTGATGAGCCGTTAATAGGATCCGACAATATCGCTATGAGGCTGGATTATCCTGATAAGGCGGTATATTATTTTAATTCGGAATCAAACGAAAACTTTAGGGAATGCAGCGGCACTGCATATCAGGTGACAACCGGCATTTTTGCGGCACTTTTTACACTAATTAATAATAACCTAAAAAAAAGAATTTATTTTACAGAAGACCTTTTAGATACATTTTTCACAAAATTTATTACAGATAATATGCTGATCGAAGAAATCATTTTCAAAAAAGACAAAAAAGGCAAGCTCCGTCTTGTATCGCATGACCCGCACGTCTCTTATGGATCCGGCCCTTTTATAAGACTTTAAATATAATGGCTTTTACAACATACAGCTACTCATAAATAAGAAAATCGAAGGTAGTGCATGTAATCCGCAAGTATTATAAAATGAGATTCTACAAAAACGAAAAGCCGATTAACTAGAATCTAAATTTGCTGTTCGGTCTGTCCGACAGTCTTCTAATTTCACCGTATTCGAATTTAAGATCTGAGCGCAGCTCCTGTGGCAATTGCAATAAATGCGCTTGCGCAATTGCCAAATTCTCTGCATGGGATACTATCAAAATATCTTTATCCTTGTGTTCTCTAAGTGCAAGATCTATAAAAGTCACAGTCCTGGCTTCCAGTTCCCAATCTTTTTCTGGAGATATTTGCCGGAACACTCTTTTATCATTGGTTCTGGCTAGTTGATAATTATCGATAGTATCCTGCATGTGGCGGTTGTTAAGTAAGGGACTAATTTTTAAATCATCACAATCTAAAATTACCTTCGCAATTGTGGCACTATGCAATGTGCGCGGTCTTTCACTGGAAAAAATTACAACTTTTCTCCTAAATAGTTTTCTTTCCTTAGCCGCTTTCAAATTCCTCCTTACTTTTGCGACGCCTTCGGGAGACATTGCTGCGCTGTCCGGTGTTTCCTGGTGTATAAATACCAAAGGATTGCTCTGAGGTCTTATGACATCACCGTGTCTTAATCCAATGATTCTTGCTCCTCCATTTTCCGCAGATTTCATAACAAGACACAGATATAATTAACTGCATTATATCAAAAAATCATTATTTCGCCACTTTTCATTTAAGAAATTAGAGAAAATTGCAAAAGGAACTGCAAATCACAGAAGACTGCAGATCCTTGATTTGCTTGACCGCCAGCCGGAATTATCTGTTACAGAAATATCCATAAGCATAAAATCCGATTTAAAAAATGTTAGCGAACATATCAGAAAACTAAGCCTTGCAGGTTTAATTATAAAAAGAAACCAGAGCAAAAATATCCGCCACAAACTAACCGATAGGGGATCTGTTATTCTAACATTCTACAGAACATTAGAATAATTCTGATACAGTTATATCACTTCAAATTTATTCTATTATCATTTATACTATAACAGAAATGGTGGCAGTTATTGAAAATGAAAATACCGCACAGGATCAAAATACTAACCCTGTAAAGATAAAATTAAAATTCATAATTCCGGTTGCAGCGGTCATTTTAACATTGCTTATTTTTGTAATAATTAATTTCTTTTTACTCCCTGCCAATTCGCAAAAAACCATTATACAAGTCGTAAATACAAGTAAGTCCATAGGGCTCAGTACAAAAAATCAACAGGAGCCTGCTGCAGCACAATTGCCTTTTGAAGAGCTAACCATTCCATATTTGACCGGTAAAAAATATGAAAGTAAAATCGGCGAAATGGAGCTGGCTTATCAGGGAGCGAATTACTCGGCATACCTAACCAGCTACACATCTGATGGACTTAGAATAAACGCTCTCATGACGCGCCCCGACGGCGAAGACCCCGACGGCGGATGGCCGGCAATTGTTTTCGTCCACGGCTACATTCCGCCAGCTCAATACGAAACAAACGGCCAGGCATATTCCTCATATGTCGACTATTTGGCTCAAAACGGTTTCGTAGTTTTTAAAATCGACTTAAGGGGTCACGGGCAGTCGGAAGGTGAAGCAGGCGGGGGATACTTCGGCGCGGATTATGTAATAGATACTCTTAATGCTTATTCTGCATTGCAGAATACCGATTTTGTAAATCCAAATAAAATCGGAATGTGGGGTCATAGCATGGCAGGTAACGCTCTTTTGAGAAGTTTTGTCGCCAAAAAAGATATCCCTGCCATAGTGATTTGGGCAGGCGCCGTATATTCATACACTGACCTGATTAAGTACCGGCTCAATGACCAGAGCTATCGTCCTCCCGCAAACATTTCCCGCCAGAGCCAGAGACGCCAGCGTATTTATGACAAGGTAGGAAGCCCAAGCGCTGCCAGCGTTTTCTGGCAGAATATGGCGCCAATTTATTTTCTCAAAGGATTAGGTGGTTCCGTTCAGCTCCATCACGCGGTAGACGATGATGTCGTAAATATCGGATACAGTCGGGATCTGGCAGAAGTTATGGATGCAAATTCCACAGATTACGAATTTTACGAATACGATTCGGGCGGCCACAATATATCGGGCGCAAGCTTCAATCTCGCTATGCAGAGGACTGTCGAGTTTTTCAATAAATATCTTAATCCCTGAGGTGTTCTTTTTTGAAGGTCTTCTGGACTTCGCTGTAAGTCGCATGCTCAAGTTGCTTTTTGGAAATTTTGGACTCGCTTTTTGCTTTGAAATACTCCCAAACAGCAGGGATTAGCGATATCCCTATGATCGCGAAAACCGCAGTTTCAAAATTTTCTTTGACAACAGTCAACCCGCCCAGGAAATATCCCGCGAACGTAAGAAAAGTGACCCATATAAAAGCACCAATCACATTATAAAAAATAAAAGTTCTATAATTCATTTTTCCTACACCGGCTACAAAAGGCGCGAACGTTCTTATGATTGGTATAAATCTGGCGAGAATTATAGTTTTACCGCCGTGTTTTTCATAAAATTCCCTTGTTTTTTCGAGATATTCCTTCCTGAATATTCTGGAATTTTTTTTCGCGAAAACTTTAGGTCCGATTCTATTGCCAATCCAATAATTTAGTGAATCACCCAAAATAGCAGCAATCAGAAGCGTGGGGTAGAGGATCCATATGTTCAAAAATCCGCTTCCGGCGAGCGTACCGACAACAAACAGCAGTGAATCACCCGGTAAAAACGGAGTGATGACCAGCCCTGTTTCCGCGAAAATGATCGCGAATAGTGCTGCATAAGTAAAAGGTCCGATCAAATCGATAATATTCGTTAAATATTTATCAAAATGCAAAATAAAATCAGCTATTTCCACGACATTAGTATATCATGCCCAAAAGGTATAAGCATACCCGTTCCGTTATCAGTGCTTGCACTAGTATGCTAAAATATATATGCAGATATGGGAAACGTTTTTAAAACATTTGTTCTTCTTGGAATTTTAAGCGTAATTTTGATTACACTAGGCGGATTTATAGGCGGCAGTGATGGCATTACAACAGCATTCCTCTTCGCGCTAATTATGAATGGGGGCATGTATTTTTTCTCGGAAAAGCTTGCATTATCAATGAGCCGGGCCAAGCCTCTCGATCCCGTAAAATATAAAGAAATTTACTCAATGATCGAAGATCTTTCGAGCAAAATCAAAATTCCTATGCCCAAGTTGTACATAACACCCGATCATCAGGCTAACGCCTTTGCCACAGGCAGAGGGCCGGGGCATGCATCTGTCGCGGTAACACAGGGGATACTCAATATATTGTCCAAAGAAGAATTGAGGGCTGTTTTAGCGCATGAACTGGCACATGTCAAAAACCGCGATGTACTTGTTGCGACTATAGCTGCGGTATTTGCAAGCGCAATTTCCTTTTTATCGAACATGGCTTTGTGGGGCGGTCTGGGAGGAAATGACCGCGAAAATAGAGGAGCAGGAGTATTTGGCATAGTCCTGGCATTATTGGTTCCTATTGCCGCATCGATTGTGCAAATGGCTATTTCCAGACAGCGTGAATTCGGAGCTGATGAGACGGGCGCCAAGACGATCGGTACAGGCAAGCCGCTTGCCAAAGCTTTGGTCGCGATCCATGATAGCGCGAGGCGCATGCCCATGCAGGCAAATCCGGCCATTTCATCTCTATATATTGGCGACCCCTTTGGCGGTTTAGGCGGCAAAATGCTTCATCTATTCTCGACGCACCCGCCTGTCGAAGAAAGAATTAAACGCCTTAATCAGATCTGATTCCCTTCGTACTTGCAAAACCGGCCGTTTTTTGTCAATCTAGTTATAGTGAAAAAGTTACTGCTCGCAATATTGCTTTTTTTTAGCATCCCCTTAACCGGCTTTGTATATTTAAATCACCCGAAACAGGTAAGTGCAGTCAAAGAAGTTTATGATCCTTCCAATATAGCTTCCTTGCTCAATATGCTAAAGTATTTTGAGGATTTACTCACAAATGATCAATTGAATCTTATTGCTGATGTGAAAGGGATTTTGGGAGAATATGGTCTTGGAGCTATATCACCGGTGATGGATAAGTTCTTGGGCGGTGTCGGTCTCACGGAGATTTTAAAGGACGAAATCGGAGGCTCTATTGGTTTGGGAGGATTTTTACAGGGCGCGTTAAAAGGCGTTCTTGATGAAAATGATACCGTAAATTTATTACTTAAACAAATAGGAGTCAAAATACCCTCAGGTTTATTTAAGAAGTTAAAGGACATTGGCTTTCTGAATAAAGAAGGCTTTTTAGGACAAATATCAGGGGGCAGCAGTAGCTGCGGAGTGGTAACCGGTGACGCGTTGGGTCAGGTCGGTCAGGTTATCCGGCGTGTGGGTTGGGATGTGGATGAGGCTACTCTAAATAACTTAATAGAAAAGTGCTGGATAGATCCTCAAGAGGCATTAAAATATTACATTCCCAAGGCAAAACCTGATATTAAATTTAGTCCGGCGCCAAAACTTCCAAGTTGTCAAAGGGATATTAGCGGTAAGTGTTTCAGGACATCATCGTCTATTCCGCAGGGCGACAATAATTCATTGGATCTAAATACTGACCCGCCGCAACTTGTTTTACGCTTTACAACATTGATTCTGGGCGTCGCCGGCGGAATTGCTCTGCTGCTTATTATCATAGCCGGTTACAAAATTATCGTAGGCTCCGGTGACCCTCAGAAATTACAGACAGCCAGAGAGCAGATCATCGGCGCTATGACAGGTCTGATATTTATTTTGCTCTCTTATGTAATTTTTCAGTTAATAGTAGTGGATGTGCTGAAAATTCCGGGCATATGTACAAATGCCAACGATCCCAACTGCTCTGCACCGGTATTTGAAACGCCTGACCGTACACAATATGAGCAAAAAACTTTACCCCGGTCGCAAACAGGTGATACCAGACAGGACTGCATAAATGAATGTAATACCAAAAATGAACAGGCACGAATTACATGCAATAATAACGTAGATGCAAAATGCGAGCAGGAACAAAATAATTATGTCAGATTCGACTCCGGCAAATGTTATAGAGACGGCATTATCGCGTGCAGTAGTATTACGGATTCCGCACGGAGAACTCAGTGTAATACAAATGCACAGAATGATTGTAGAGATAAAGCGGCCGCAGATAAACCTCCAAGTAAAACTGATTGCGTACGGCTAGGATCTATTCAGTGCGGTAACAGTTTGCCCAACTGTGAAGATCAATGTAAATAACTTTCCAATTATTGACAATTATAAATTATTCAGTTACTGTATTTATAGATACGAAATAATATAATGAATAGAAAATTACTCATAGCTATTGCGGCCGCGGTTGGTATCTTGATCGTTATTATATCTATACTGTTAACTACACAAACAAACAACCGGGTACCCGATGATATTTCATTAACGCCAACCCAAGGCGTTACTCCGCAGAGAAGACAGTCAACTTACCAGGAATTCTTGAATAGTGGAAGATCAGAGATCTGTACTTTTTCAGCAAACATTAGCGGTAAGTCATCATCAGGCACGGTATATGCCGCACAAGGGAAGATCAGAGGAAGCTTTATAGTGCCGTATAGCGGCGGTACTTTTCAGCAGCATTTATTGGTAGATTCCTATGTTGCTTATTTATGGACCAATCTCGACGACAAAGGCGTAAAATTTGCAGTCGAAGAAACTTCTGCAAACGAAGGGTTATTGAGTCAGCTTGGAAACGGTTCAGGCGTAAACTATAACTGCAAAGAATGGAAAACAGACCTGGGCGTATTCGAAGTGCCCTCAAACATTGTATTTTTAGAAGTCAATGAAAGCACACTCCCTTCTGCCCTGCTAAAAGAAACTCCTGTTCCCACTCAACAACCTACTATCCCGCCCGCTAATTAACGCTTCATAGCGTCACAAAACTTCTGCTATAATCACATGTAATGGAAATACTTTTTCTTATCCTGACCGTTCTTGGTCTATCTCTTTTTGAGATCATAACCAGCATTGACAACGCCATCATAAATGCCGAAGTGCTCAATACTATGAGTAAGAGAGCGCAGAGATGGTTTCTCACATGGGGGATCTTCTTTTCGGTTTTTTTAGTGCGCGGACTTTTACCCTTCTTAATACTTTTCGCGGCTGTTCCGTCTCTTGGCCCGTGGGGCGTGCTCACCGCGGCATTTTCAAATGATCCTGAAGTCGGCAAAATCGTCAAAGAATCTTCTCATGTATTGCTTCTTGCGGGAGGAGTATTCCTGGTATTTCTGTTTTTCCATTGGCTATTTCTTGAACCGAAAAATTTCGGCCTCAAAGGTGAAAAATTCTTCACCAAACAAGGCGCGTGGTTTTATGCGATAGTTTCGATATTGCTTACAGCAATTGTATGGTACGCTTTTCAGCGCGAAGAACCTCTTCTTGAGTTCGGAGCGGTTGTCGGCTCGACTGCGTTTTTTATAATTCACGGCTTTCGCTCCTACGCTGAAGAACAGGAGAAAAAGTTATTAACAGCCAGAGTCTCCGACTTTTCAAAAATTGCTTATCTTGAGGTATTGGATGCAAGTTTTTCAATAGATGGTGTTATTGGAGCTTTTGCGTTCACATTCGCTATCCCTCTTATACTGTTGGGCAACGGTCTCGGTGCTATCGTTCTCCGTCAGTTGACAGTCAGCAATATGCAGAGAATAAAAAAATATAAATATCTCAAAAACGGTGCAATGTACTCGATGCTCATTCTTGGTACTATCATGATGCTTCATGCTTTCGGATTTGAAATACCCGAATGGATTTCTCCGGTTTCTACTTTTGCAATCGTAGGCTTTTTCTTCTACAAATCCAGGCTCGAAATAAGCAAATCAGCTAAATAATTTTTTTGGGGATTGACAAACAATTTTGCACAAGACTACAATCCAATTAGGAGGCTAAATCGGCGGTTCGGGAAAATCATATTATATATTTTGATGAGCTTATTTTTTTAGCGATATAATAAGAGATCTCCGCGGCGATTTAATACCTCCGGCTTTTTATTTTTATTTCATATTTATGCAGTACTTTTTCAGTATTAGAGACGGTAAAATAGTCGATTCCGTGGAAAAAGAAGCTAATATCTGGGTATTTACATCGCCCACCGACAGCGAGAAAGAAGAAATTATCCAGGAGCTTGAAATTGACGGCAACGATCTGGATGCTGCCCTCGATCCCGATGAGATATCGCGTGTAGAGTTTGCCCCCAAACACGCTTCAATAATCTGGAAACAACCTTATAAAGGCTACTTTAGTCTCAAAGCACAGTTTGAGGTCATGTCTGTCGGTTTCTTTATTTTGTCTGACAAGTTAATCATGATCATGGGCGAGGAGACTATACCATTCTCCGAAAAAATATTCGACCGGGTAAACACGCTGAGCGATGTTGTTCTTAGGTATTTCTTCTATACAAGTAGGCAGTTTCTCAGCCATCTTAAAGCAATCAAACAGGTCACATCACGTTTAGAAAGCAAACTGAACGTTTCCATGGAAAATAAATACTTCCTCCAGATGTTTGAGATAAGCGAAAGCCTTGTTTATTATATAGATGCTATTGAGGCAAATGGTGCTGTTTTAGCCAAACTGCGGTCAAATCACGAAAAGATAACTTTGACTCAGAGGCAGCTTTTTTATCTCGACGATATCATTCACGAGAATTCCCAGAGCGCGAGGCAGGCAGGTATTTACAGTTCTGTTTTGTCAGGGTTGATGGATGCGAGAGGCAATATAATCAACAACAACGTCAATGTCCTTTTGCGAAATCTTACTTTAATCAACGTTATATTCCTGCCCTTGAATTTAATAGCCGGAATGGGCGGCATGTCCGAATTCTCCATGATGCTAAGCGCCATCGGTATAACCTGGCCGATAGGCTATTTATTATTCTCAGTTGCTATGATCTTATTGGGCTGGTCTTTGTGGGTGGGTCTGAAGAAATATATCACAAATAGTGGTACTACCAGCGGTAACGGAGATAAATAATATCCTATCTTCTTTCGCTGATCGGGGTAATCAGGTCGGCGACAATTACATATTCGCCTTGATACTTTTCCTCAATTTCGGAGCTTAGATCCAAGCCCAGCTCTCTCTCAATCTCAGATACGTTTAATTTTCTTACCTCGCCCCGAACAACTACGTTCCATGCGCTTTCTGAATTTCTTTCATTCACATTTCCGCTATTATTATTCGGTCTGATTATTACTAATATTTCGTCGCCATTGATCGTTTCTTCCTGATCAAGACGCAAAACTCCGCTTGCCAATATTTCGCTGATCTCTCCATTAATCCTTATTTCCCGACCCGTATAAGCCTCCGGGTTACTGTTGATATCATTTATATCAACAAAAAAATTATTTACCCCGGGCCCTCCTCCTTGCGGCTCCATGTTTCTTTGCTCAGGCATAGGAGCCAAATTTTCATTCTGCGGACTGAAAATAGGTATAGCCAGTATCAGAAGAAGAATCGCCAGCGCCGCGCCTGTAAGCCAGGTCGCAATTTGTCCAATTTCATTATGAGGTCTCATGATAGAAAATATTATAAAACCGGAAAGTAACTTTTGCATAAAAAAAATATCAGGACTTGGTAATAACCCATGAGCCCCTTTTTATTCTTTTATACTTATTACATTTTCTAGCTGTGTTTTTAACTCAGGCGATTTATAAATACTTTATGAAAAAGGTATTATTAATAATTTTATTTTTATTATTTTTGAAGCCTGGAAGCGTTTCGGCAGAGCAGATAAATACCACTGATAAACTGATAACCGTAGACACCGCAGCTCAAACACTTACTGCCTGGAATAACGGCCGGCAGGAAATGAATATTATAGTATCAACAGGACTAAATCGTACGCCGACTGTTTTAGGAAAATTCAAAATCTACGCAAAATTACCACTTCAGGATATGAGAGGTTATTCGCTGGTTAATGGCAGATATTTTCATAAAGACGTGCCGTATGTGATGTATTTTTACAGAGGTTACGCTATTCATGGCGCTTACTGGCACAACAATTTCGGAAGTCGCATGAGCAATGGCTGTGTGAATCTTTCTGTCGACGATGCGAGGCGTCTTTATGAATGGGCTGAGTTTGGTACTCAGGTTATTGTTTTCTAGCTCCGGTTAATTCCAAACTCTGAATAATTATTTTGACACGTGCAGGATATGTTTATATAAAAGCTCTGAGGCAATATCTGTCGCGTGAGGGGGCAATTCGGAGAGAGCGGATATACTTTTTGACCTAATACGATATATGTCACCTTGTTCATTTTCATCGCTCTTTTTATATTTAAAATTTTTAGCTTCCTCCATTACTATGCCAAACGGAAAAAGATCGGTATAAATATAATCGCTAACTTCCAGGTTAGGTCTTAGTTTAATTTGATTCATGTGCTTGCTATTTCGGTCAACTCCCAGTTTCTTTTCAACGAAATTTTTCATTTTTCTTCTTACTCCGTACAAGTCATAATCAGAAATAGCTTCTCTCTCACTTTTGATGCCTAGCATTTTATGCGCTGCATCATCTGCAAGTCTAAAAACAATTTCCTTATCATTATTGTTTCTTAGCCTATCGGCTATTACATAAACAATATTTAATATTCTCAACCCGGCTTCAATTTCCCCAAATGTGTCTAGCGGTTTGAGCATTTTACTTTCATCAGCTTGGACTTGTCCGGGATATACTTCTGCGCCTTCGCTCGCCATTCTGCTTATTCTTTTTAAATTATCTTGCGCGTAATTAATTGCCGCTGTTTTTTCTGCGTCGCTTAATTTGGTCAGTTTGGCAGGCAATAACAAAGTCAATTTTTTTATTTGATCGGGGTTCAATCCGATATTTGCCTCTCGCTCATGATGCGCCCTTTTCGCGCGATTAAATCTCTCCATATTCTCGGCAATATTATCATAAAAGCAGATAAAATGATATGATTTTTATAATTTATTTAATCCCGCCTGCATGATATAATCTTTTTTTATGCAAACAAAAGATCTCAAAATCGACAACATCCGACCGCTGGTTCCTCCGGCAATTTTACTTGAAGAGCATCCTTTGACAGATGAGGGATCGATGCTAATTACAAAGTCCAGAAAAGCAATCAAAGATATTATCGATAAAAAAGATGACAGATTGCTTATGATAGTTGGGCCGTGCTCTATTCACGATACCGAAGCGGCACTCGATTACGCTCACAAACTAAAAAAACTGGCTGATAAAGTTTCGAAAGATGTTTTTATTGTTATGCGTGTCTATTTTGAAAAACCGCGCTCAACGATCGGCTGGAAAGGCCTCCTGAATGATCCTTTTATGGATAATACTTGCGCCGTCAATCAGGGTTTGAGGATTGGCAGAAAGCTCTTGCTGGATATTACGGAGATTGGGTTACCCATAGGCTGTGAATTTCTCGATCCTATTACGCCCCAGTTTTTCGCGGATGTGGTTTCCTGGTCTTGTATTGGTGCCAGAACTACTGAAAGCCAGGTTCATCGCAATCTCGCCTCTGGTTTATCCATGCCGGTAGGCTTCAAAAATGGTACAAGAGGCGGTATCAAAATGGCCGTCGATGCAATTACTGCCGCGTCCTACAGTCATAGTTTTTTGAGTGTGACAGAGCAGGGGATTGCGGCTATCGTAACAACCAAAGGCAACGAAGACTGCCACATAATCCTGAGGGGCGGAGAGGACGGCCCAAATTATGACGAAGAAAGCATAAACAAAACAATTGCACTTCTAAATCACGCCAAGCTCCCTGCGCGGGTTATGATAGATACAAGTCATGGAAACAGCAATAAGGATTACAAGAGACAGCCTATCGTCGCAGGCGCCGTAGCCGAACAAATTTCCCAGGGCAAAAAAGAAATTATTGGAATTATCTCCGAAAGTTTCCTGAAAGACGGCAATCAAAAACTTGGCCTCAAAGAAGATCTTGAGTACGGTGTAAGCGTAACGGATTCGTGCATGGGATGGGAAATGACTGTCCCCGTAATCGAACAACTCGCCAAGGCAGTTAGGCAGAGAAGAAAGAAATAATTAAACGCTGGTTGCCGCATCTGTTTAATTTATTAATTAAATAACTCATTTATATTGGAATTCACTGTTCAACTATATCATAGCTTATGAAAGAGGCAGCTAATCATAGTGAAAAAAGTAGTTTTGACGACAGAACTCTAGATGAGATTTTGACAGTATATATGGACCCAGACCACACTAATAGAGAATTGATGCTGATTGCATCTATGTCTTCTTTGAAGAAATCAAATCCTGTATTGGGTGGTGCGCTGGAAGCTTTTTTAGAAGTACAAGATATTGATATGAAGCTTGATAACGGCTTAAAAGGGGTCAAAATACTAACTGAACAGCAAATCATGGACCTTCACAACAAAAAATCCAACATATTAAGAGGACTCAGAGCAAATCTCGCTGAGAGTAAAAATTATACAAAAGTAAAAAAAATATATGCAATCAAGCTCGCCGAAAAACAAAAGTCAAAAAATGAACGAAGTCGTTGCTGAATTATCAGATTAAAACTGTTTTTCAATATCTTGGGTAAAATTCATCTGTGCCTCAATATCGGCCGTAGCATTCAGTTGATTTTCTATATCTCCTGTTGCATAAAGCTGATTCATAATATCGTCTGCGCTAAATATTTCCATATTGGGAGCATTATACTATAAGTCTAAATAATTGTCAATAGCAGTCGCTCAATGCAAAATATAAACCCGCCGCAGTGGTTGCAATTTTCGATTAGCCGCCATTCTTAACTTACTCATACATAATTTTTATTTACCGCATATATCTGTCCTGTATAGTCTAAATTGTCCGGTTTAAAAATCGGATTTACATTTTTAATTACGAAAGGAGGTGAATAAAATATGACAAAAACAGTTTTAGGAATATTTTCCGACAGAGCGAATGCTGAAGAAGCTATCGGAAACCTGGAGGAAGCAGGCTACAATCCCAAAGACATCTCAATTGTCATGAAAGACAAAAGCGAGGGCGAAAAACTCGCATCTAACACCGGAGCGGATGTAGCAGAGGGTACAGTTGCGGGCATGACATCAGGCGCTATTTTAGGAGGCTTGGCGGGTCTTCTCGCTAGCTTCGTAATACCGGGACTTGGTGCGTTTTTTATCGGCGGACCACTCGCGGCGGCACTTGGTTTGACCGGAGCGGCTGCTACCACAGCTTCCGGCGCGGCAACAGGAGCATTGGCCGGCGGACTCTTGGGAGCACTGACAGGCCTTGGCTTGTCTGATGACGATGCCAAAGCATATGAAGATCGCGTTAAGCAGGGGGGAATACTTCTCGCTATACCGGCACGCTCAGGCGAAGAAGCCGAAATAGAATCCATGCTGTCAGAATGCGGTGCTGATGATATTAAATCAGTAACTGCTCGCGAAGACAGGTTTGAAAAAAGAAATACATCAAATCTGTCGGATGACAGACAGGAGGTTCGTGATGAACGTAGACACTCATTTCAGTCAGCGGCAGGTGCCAAAGGAGGCAAGATTAGTTCTTCCTCCCGCTCAAACGGCAAAGGCAAAGGCTGGTATGGTGATTCCATGGAGCATTCCGAAGCGGCTCGAAGCAAAAGCAGTTCTTCAAGAAAACGGAATGGTTAACTAATATTTCTTTTAGAGGCGGAACAGTTATATAATCTATAACTGTTCTGTCTTTGGAAGAGACCAAAAAATATGGCTGACTGGAGTAAAATTTTAAGTAGAGGCAATGTTGAAGACAGGCGCGGTATGGCGCCTGTTGCTGTCGGCGGTATAAGCCTTACCAGCCTCGCTCTTTTATTATTTTTCAATGTACTCGCGGGCGGCAGTACTGAAGATTTCATAAATGTACTGGAAAATATACCTGTCGAACAGCAAATCGGTGGCAATATTGATAATAACCAGTTTGAAGGTGAAGATAGCTATGAAGTATTCTCCTCGACCGTTCTCGGCTCAAATAACGATATGTGGAAAAACCTTTTCAACAAAACAGACAAAACATACACCGAGCCTCGACTGGTTTTATTCAGGACAGCAACAAATTCATCGTGCGGTACAGCAACCTCTGCTGTCGGACCTCATTATTGTCCGCTTGATAACACGATTTATCTTGATGAAACATTTTTTGACGAGCTTACGGCGCGCTTCGGCGCAAGAGGCGGCGACGTCGCGCAGGCTTATGTCATAGCGCATGAAGTAGCTCATCACGCTCAAAACGAATTAGGGATCATGAGCGAGCATGCACGCCTCTCGGATTCAAATCCTGACGACCGCAATTCATTATCAATCAAACTTGAACTGCAGGCCGATTGCTTCGCGGGGTTATGGCTTAATTCTATAAAAGATCTCGGTGTACTTGAAAGAGGAGAAGTGATAGAGGCCATGGACGCTGCGGCATCAGTTGGTGATGATAGGATACAGGAGAGCATCACAGGCAGGATAAATCCTGAGAACTGGACTCACGGTTCATCAGATGATAGACAGTTCTGGTTTGACAAAGGATTCACTACAGGCAACCTCTCGTCATGCAATACGTTTAATTAGCATCATATTTGACTAAACCAGGGAAAATTTATAAAATTTACTCGTGAAAGAGAAAAGCCAAAATAAACATCTATCCAAAGCCGTCCTGGGTTTAGGTATCGCGCTTATATCTTCCTCTCCCGAGGCCAAGGCAGATCAGCCGATGGTGTATGGCGAACACTGCAAGATTACCGAATATACCCCAAAAGATAAGTTTATGACTGACATTTATTACTTCCCCGGTATCAATGGACGAGGTGAAATGCTAAAGGCAGAGAGTAGAAAAGTAGGTGAGCGAATTAAAAATCACACCATGGCTGGGTTCGGTACTATATTTAATTGGACACGCAGTTCCGAACAAGTTACGCGATTAAGAATGGATCCTAAATACGCGCTGCCTGGCGGATTACGTAATTATGTTAGAACTATCAAGTCTACACCCGGACAAGAAATTGATTGTAAAATTACAAAAATTGATAGAAATAAATTTTTGCCTCCTGCGCCAAATTTTAATAAAATACAAAAGAGAGATGCTTGATTATTCCTGGTAAGCTTCCGGTTCCCGGGGTTTTAACTATCAGTGCGCCAGCCATTACGTCTCGTGAATGCGCACGGCGTCAAGCCCTGGTTTTTGTCCACAATAAAGTGTATAAATAGTAAGCAGTGAAAACAATTAAACAAACATACTACATAGACGCGCCGGTTGCGGTTGTTTGGGAAGCTCTTGTCGATCCCAAAAAAATTAATTCATGGGGAGGAGGCCCTGCCAAAATGGATGACAAAGTTGGAACTATATTCACTCTCTGGGGAGGAAGTATCTGGGGCAAAAATCTAAAAGTCGTACGCGAAAAAGAGTTGGTCCAGGAATGGTTTAGTGATGAAGATACGAAATGGGATAAACCGTCAATTGCCGGTTTTACTTTGAAAAAAGACCGAGACGGAACTGTTATCGAGCTGAATCACACTGACGTTCCTGATAAATACTCAAAAAGTATCGAAGAGGGATGGAGAAAATATTACCTCGGCCCCTTAAAAGAATACGCGCAAAATCAGGGCTGATTAATTTATTTTTTGGCTTTTTCGTCCTCACTCGGGATTACGACCCAGCAGATGATATAGGGGATTAAGCCCGGTAATCCGCCGGGAAGAAACAGAAAAATCCAGATCAGCCTGACGAGCACAACATCAATACCGAAATAATTCGCCATCCCCATTGCGACCCCCGCGATAATTTTTCCTCTCTTTGCTCTCCTCAATTTTTTCATAACTATATTTTATCATGCTTATTCAAGAACTTAATCGCGATTAATTTTTGCCTTTGTCATTGCGCGCGCAGATAAGTTAGAATCTGACTGTGCTCATAGTATAATATGGCTATGTCTAATCATAATGAATTTGGAGAAATAGTCAGCCGGGAAAATTTATTTGAAAAATCACATCATAAATATGATAATAATCTCCCGGCTCTAAAGGGTCTTGCCCGGGCTGTGTCTCTTCTTCCTTCAAATGTAGAATTTGCTTCCAAAAATTATATATTTAGAGGCACATTGCTCAGACGGTTGATATTTGGTAGAAATTTACAAATTATTGGAAATGAGCCGACAGAGATGAATTCGTATTTAAACGCTTCCGAAGATCGTCAAACAGCAGAGGATTATGCCAGATCCTATGGGGATCCGCTGGCACCAGTGAAGCTAAGAATAGATCCGGTTGTTATAGTTTTTGATCGTAATGAATTGAAAGAGCATATAAAGGATCAAGGTCGTCGTTGGTTTATCCCAAAAAGAATATTACGCCGTTGCAGTACAGGCTTGTATTTTCCCGGACGCGATCCCGAAGCGGAATCAACTAATAACTGGAGGTAAATATAACAGCTTGAATATGCTTTACTATTTTAGGCAATTTTATTTCTTTTGAGTAAAATACCTCGTATAGACGGACTGAGTGGTTTGTCCGTCCTGTGGATACATCCGATCCAGCAGCAGGGGCGTCTTTTACCTTCAACTAGTTCTTTCGCAACTCTTTGTAGATGTTCATTTCTGGTCTTATCGCTTTTTACCGATATCACCTAGCAGATCCATTCATTGCGCGCGAGGGGAGTGAGGCTTTCCCAAATTTTGGCAACTTCCGGTCTGGAAATAAGTAGCTCTTTCAAATCCCCGGGCACTTCATGTACCACTCCGCCTGAAATATTTTTATCACCCATGCTGTTATTTTAACAGATCAAGACGTTACGAGGCATAATTAATGGCTGTAGAAAGAACATGATAGTCTTGTGTTTCTAAATTATAATTCCCCTCATATTTATTTTTGTATTGTCTGGTTTTTAACTCGGCAGAAGTTCGAGTATTAGTAGTTTGGTCGCGATAATCTGGAGCGTCATTAATTGATCTCCTAAGAATTAATTTAATTCCTGCCTCTTTCGAAGTTAGCCAATATCTTGTTGATTTCCAATGAAATAAATCAGGTATTACAGATTCAGTGCTGGAAAATCCATAGAACTCTTTATCAACCAATTCGTCAATCCTTTCTGTTTGAGATTTACCAAAATAAATTTGCACACCACTTATACTTATGGACGAAATTTTATCTAAACCTCGACCTGAATTAAGTTTTCCAAAAATTATTTCTTCAATTTTTCGAAATAACACTTTAGTTTGTCCTTGTAAAAGCACCTACGGGTAATCGTTGAAAAGCGGTTCTTTTCTAACCCTGTTCAGTCTATTTAAAGTGAACCTGATTTTTTTTCACGGCCTTCTATTCTTTGACTAAATTCTTTATAGCTCATTTTTTGAGGTAATATATTTTACGTTTTGCCTGTGATTATAGCATATTTTAATACTAACCTTAATAAATATACCTTATCATGCGCTTCATTCTGCACTTGCCTTCTATTGGGTAGAAGAGTTATATAATTCAATTTTTGCCAAAGCAGCAGCGCTATTACATTCCATAATTATGAATCATTCTTTTGTGGATGGTAATAAGCGAACAGGGATGACGTCCTGTATTACATTTCTTGATCTGAATGAATATTGGCTTGAAGTATCCCAGAAAGATTTTGTAGAAACAGCACTAAAAATCGCGAACAAAGAATGGAAAGTAAGGGAGATAGCAAAATGGCTCAAGAAAAATTCCACAACCCCCCTACGCCGATGACTCCGCCCGCCGAAATAAACATGTTATTGAAAAGAAGGGTATCGAAGTATTAAAATAGACACAGAATATGACATTTATCAGCCGGCTGCGCAAAAATGCTAAAAAATATACCAGATTATATGCGACAGGATTCGCGATGGGAACTGCTGACTTGATTCCCGGCGTATCGGGAGGTACGATCGCGTTTCTTTCAGGTATATACGAAGAACTGCTTTACGCAATCAAAACCCTCAGTGGAGAATTTTTGAAATTACTCCTGAGAATGCAGTTCAGAAAAGCTTTTTCAATAATACCGTTCCGTTTTTTGTTACCGCTCGTCTTAGGCTTATTCACTGCTCTTTTTACTCTTGCTCAGTTACTTTCCTTTTTGCTGGAAGAATATCCAATGTTTGTTTGGGCTTTTTTCTTCGGTCTGGTCCTGGCCTCTACCTGGATCGTCCTGAAAAGGGTAGTAAAATGGGATGTTTCGGATAAAATTTCGTTTATCGCATCCACTATTATTACATACTTCGTTGTGGGCTTGATCCCTATAGAAACGCCGAATTCATACCCGTTCTTTTTTCTAAGCGGTGCTATTGCCATTTGCGCCATGATCCTGCCGGGAATATCCGGGTCATTTATACTGCTTCTTCTCGGCAAATATCAGCAAGTACTGGATGCTGTTACCAATCGAGATTTTGTTGTATTAGGAATTTTTATGGCCGGATGCATTGTCGGCCTAGCTCTTTTTGCACGTGTTTTGACGTGGTTGTTTAAAAATCATCATGACATCTCGATCGCAATACTTGCAGGAATTATGCTCGGGTCTGTCAGGAAAATATGGCCTTGGCAGGAAGTTGTTTCAACTAGAATAAACAGTCACGGGGAGGTGGTTCCACTCGTAGTAAATAATATACTTCCTCAGGCGTTCGATCTTTCATTAGTATTAGTTATAGCGCTTGGTGTATTCGGTGCAGGGTTTGTTATTTACCTGGACCGGTTCCAGCTCACAAAAGAACAAGTGTCAGACGTGGGAAGTACTGAATTCAAAAAAGAACACAAAGACTCATTGAAGAATCAGTAGTGCCGGATCTCAGCGCCAGGCAAAGCAAATCTAGCCTCCCGTATAACAATTATTTAGATCTTCTTCCAAATAAAAAACTTAATACTGTAATGTTTTGCGCGAGGTTCACCCCTTGCAAATACCCTCCAGTCCAAGCACAAATCCGCCAATTAACTATTATAAAACCAAAATCCCAACTAAAGATTGGACAGCAGTAGAGAATGTGAGCTAACGCAGAAAATACACCCGGGGGGTGGATTAGCTATGACACCTGGGGAAAAACAAAAAACCTAGCAAAGTATATAATATCGTCTTTTAAACTTCTCATTATGCCCGGTTCTTGATATAAAAATAACTATGAATCTATCTGTGTGGTTTAAAAACCCGGAGGTGAATTAGATTCGCCGCCCGAGAAAAAAACTCACATTTAGTCACAGTAGGATTCGTCCACGAATTTCCCGAACACGAAAAACCCGGCTTAAAATTTGGCGCATCAAGCTAAGCTTATCGCGATACAGCAGGGGATAGCGGCGCAGGTGTAGGTGTAAACGCAATAGAACGGATTCGTGACAACGAAGTATTTTCAATTAGCGCTGCGGCAAATGCCCCTGTGCGCGGAGAACCGTACGGTTCGCTTTCCGGTCGCATAGACCTCAATTTTTAAATAATATATTACTATTCTCCGGTAGCCGCCGCGCTTTTTCGATTCTGTTTCCTTATGCTTTTTGGTATAGTCTTTTAAATAAATTTGTATCACACTTGGGGTATGTAGTTAAAAGAGCAGGAGCTAAGGAAGCAATTATTCTTCCAGTGTAGAAGTATCACCTATGTGCAAGCCCATTTGCCGCGCCTTTAATATCCTGCGCATTATTTTACCGCTTCGTGTTTTTGGGAGTTTCACTACGCTTTCAATTTTCGCGGGCTCCGCAATATAACCAATTTTTTGCCGCACCCATGACTTTAATTCTGATTGTAACTGATCTGTCATCTTGATTCCGGGATTTAGAAGCACAAATGCCTTTATTATTTCACCGCGCACTTCATCACTTATTCCTATTACAGCTGCTTCAGCTACCGAATCATGCGCTACCAATGCGCTCTCCACTTCAGCGGTACAAACACGGACACCGCCGACATTTATTACATCATCAGCCCTGCCCAGCACAGTATAGTAACCATCTTCATCTCTTAACGCGACATCTCCTGTATAAAAATAATCCTTGTTTGCAAACTCGCTCCAGTACTGTGAGAAACGATCCTTGTTGTTCCAGACGGTCAAAAGAGCTCCAGGCCATGGGCGTTTGATTGCTAAATGACCAACTACACCGGATTTGCCGAGCTCATTGCCTTCTTCGTTCAGAATACAAGGTTCAATGCCAAAAAATGGCAAACCGGCACTTCCGGGTTTTTGTTTCATACCAGGCGCTGTCACCAGCATATGGCCGCCTGTTTCGGTCTGCCACCATGTATCTATAATTGCAGCCTTATTTTTCCCAACGTATTTTGAGTACCATTTCCAGGCAGCAGGGTTAATCGGCTCACCGACACTTCCGATCACCCGCAAGCTGGACAAATCATGTTTTTTAGTATAATCGCTTCCCTCGCGCATCAAAAGCCGTATAACAGTAGGAGCTGTATAAAAACTTTGGATTTTATAACGCTCAACAAGCTCCCAATATCGATCAGGTGCAGGATAAACGGGTGATCCTTCATAGATTACCCCGGTTATTCCATTTGAAAGCAGACCATAAACAATATAGCTATGACCGGTCACCCAGCCTGTATCAGCAGCTGTCCAATGTATCTGTCCGGGCTGTAAATCAAAATTGTATTTCATAGAAATGTGAGAAAATAAATTATATCCGCCATGTCCATGAACAATTCCTTTGGGAGTACCTGTTGTACCGGAGGTATATAGAATAAAAAGGGGCGTTGAGCTTTCAACCGCAACAGGCTCAAAAACACCTGAAGACGATTCAAGCAGTTGATCCAAGTCAATTTCGTCCTTCTGCAGTTTTGTCCGCTCTTCAGAACGCTGCGCTACGATAACTTTTTCTATACAAGGCACATCTTTAATAGCCGAGCGCACTACATTAAGTAAATCATGTTGTTTGCCGTTTTTTTGGGTAAATGTTGCCGCGCAGACAATCTTTGCTTGAGTGTCAAGAATACGGACCTTTAGAGCATCGGCACTAAAACCGGCATATACTACGGAATGAATTGCTCCTAAGCGGGCGCAAGCAAGCATGAGTACAATCTGATTGATCATCAACGGCATATAAATCACAACCCGGTCTCCTTTTTGGATTCCTAGTCCCTTGAGAGCATTTGCCGCTTTGTTCACTAACAATAAAAGCTCTTGATATGTGATCCGCGATTCTTCATTTCGCTCATTATTGTAAATATAGGCGATTTGTTGGCCGCGGCCATCTCGAATATGCCTATCCAGGCAATTATATGTAATATTAAGCTTTCCTCCTGCGAACCATTGATAATCCGGCTTATTCCAAACAAATGATTTTTTAAATGGAGTAAGCCAGTCCAGCTCTTTCTTTGCCTGTTCGTCCCAAAATTTTTCAGGATCTCTAATTGATTGCTTGTAGAGTAGATGGTATTGTTCCGGTGAATAAGATATGGACATATATATATGTGATAATACCATAAATACAAGCTAATTAACAAAAAATATATCTCGGAGCTGGATTAGCTATGACGCCTAGGGGGAAATGGAGCATGCGGCATCTGGGCTTCCGGTGTGCAGAGATTGACGAAGAACTACTTACTGTATATAATCTACATATGGTTGAGTCAACTTCTCATAAGAATAAAAGTAATTCGTCAAATACAAAGAATATACTTACTATTATATTATTGGTGCTTGTGTACCCGATCGGGCTTATATTCATGTGGTTTTGGACTAAATGGCAACTATGGTTAAAAATAGTTATCAGTCTGCCAATTTTGTTTGCCATCTATTTCATATCCCAAATTAACAATAACTATTCCGCAACGCTTAAAGCAATTAACCCCTCCAAACAATTTTCTCTGGCAAATAACACGAAAAGATTGAGCGATACCCAGCAGATCGCGTATGGAGTGTCCGCATATCGTGATCAAAAAGGCTCCTTGCCCGAAGGTATCGTTTCAGAACCTAGGGAGATAAGCTCCGGCGGAGCGGACATATGCGATGACCTTATCGCGATAATGCAGCAAATACCTGTCGATCCCCTGATAGGCAATAAAGGAGTATCTGACTGTAATACTCCCTATAATACCGGCTATCTAATTTCAGTTAACGACGAGGGGCGAATAGTTGTTTCGGCTCCAAAAGCAGAGTTGAATGAAACAATTTCCAAGACGTATTGATTGCATTATAACGTCTCTCCGTCTTTTTTAAACCAGTCTCAATTCATATCTTATACTTTGTTTTCCCGCGCTTCTTGATATAATCACAAATATGAATCTATCTGTCGGAA
>CAZLZN010000022.1:0-10681 GCA_964564035.1 uncultured Gammaproteobacteria bacterium
ATCCTCTTGAATCAGTCCTGCATGCCGAGTCGCCATTTGCTACGCAGTTAGAAACAGCAGTATTGTTATTTTCACAAGCATCTGTACAAGTTCTAAGCTTTGCCTGCTCGGCATCTCCTACCATCTGTTCATATGTTTTTCTATTGGGATTACTAAACTCTTGCTTGGCACACCGCGGATCATTCGCGTCCTTGCAAATTCCCGGAACTTTCAAGAGATCCGCAGCAATAAACTGAAAAATAACAAAAGACATCAATATAAAAAGCAAACCCACTATAGCGGCAGTAATTTGCTCCTTAGCGCTCTGCACAGACTCCGGTTTACCTTTCGATGTCATCAGCTTATAACCCGCCATAATAAGTATCAATAACGCTATCCCGCCTGCTATACCCAAAATTATCTGCGCAATCCTTGGAATAATTTCGCTCGGCTGCGTCGGGACATTACTGAAAAAAGTTTCATTACCCCCGCCAAACGACGTCCTGTATGTCGTACAAACTCCGTTCGTCCACACCGAACAAGAACTGCTTAGTATTGGGGGTATATAAAGTGTAGGGGTTGGTTTCGCGATAAAATCCTTCAAAATAGCATCCGCGTCAAAACGGCATGATGCAACGTGCTCGCCAATCTCCTGAATATTCAGATCAAGCCCTTGCCTCAAAAGTACCGTCCTTATACTCTGATAAGACACATCATCGCGCACACCGCAGGCACCGCCCCCGCCCTTAACAATATCTCCCAATATTCCCTCCGTATTTAAATAACCGATATCCTTCAAATTATCATACAATCCTGACGGCAATTTCAAACCTACCTGCTTAAGCAATGTACTGACCATATCTTCAGGGTTCAGCACGCCGCTTAATGCTCCTTCTAAAAAGCCTCCCGCGCCTATCGCTCCTCCTATTTCATCAACTAACAGATCCTTAAGTCCTGTGCCACCCAAAAACTTATCCATCACAGGAGACAAGGCGCCTAAGCCGTATTTACCCAGTATACTTTTTACGTCTGCGGTAAGTATTTCCTGCGCGTTAGCAAAAATTTTCTCAAGCTCAACCAATTGCTTTATCAAATTCGCAAAAGCCGCTGGATCGAACACAATCTCCGCACCGCCAAAACCAAAAGCATCAGCTTTCTGAGGATTTAATATACTCAGCGGCGTGAAGGATAGAGAAATAATAACCAATATACCTGCAATAAGCTTTTTCACTATTTATAGCATTACAAAAACAGAAGAGAATTGCAAGTATAATCGGAAGCATAAACGCCCGTTATCATTCCCCGATACTTTCTATCTGATCAATTAATTTTTTAGGCTCGATCACTGACACATCAACGCCCGCCTCCTGCGCCACTAATAATCCGTTGATTATTCTCTGCATTCTTTTAGCATCCTTATACCACAGGTATCTGATTACAACAGGTTTTTCGGAACGGATATTTATTATAGTAAGTGTCGCGAGAAACAGAGCCATATCCAGCTCAATAAAACCAATATCTTGTAAAGGAATATTTATGGTCTGATATGTAAAGAAAAAACTATATGACGTGATCTCTATTTTTGTCGAACTGATTTTTATTTTATCCGGAAAAAGATCAAACGGAAACAACGTGCTTGTTTTGAACAAAATATCCGTTTGATTACTGGTTATTTGACGTATCTTAATTAGCGACTCTACCCTTTGCTGCTGCAATTTCTCAACAGGCTTTTCATGTGTACTATCCTCATCTTCGGGCTTACTCACAGAAACTTCCGCCCTGCTTGTCTTGCTGTCTCCTAGTGCCGGCTTAATATTGGTAAGACGGTCTCCCGCTGCGTTACCGTTGTATATTGTCCGCTCTCTGACTGAATGTCTCGGCATATATAGCTCAACTTACTTGCTTTATGTAAAAAATACACTTGTATGCTGTAAAGAAGACGTAATTGTATTACTCCCACCGCATGGTGGCCGGAGGCTTGGTGGTTATATCATATACCACACGCGACACATCAGGGACTTCATTAACGATCCTGGACGATATTTTTTGCAAAACATTATAAGGAATATGTGTCCACTCGGCAGTCATAATATCAATAGAGTTATATGAGCGGACAGCGACGACCTCAGCATAAACCCGGGCATCTCCCTTGACAGCCGTACTGTATGCACCCGTCATGACCGCAAAACACTCAAAAACTTCATCATATAAACCTGCGTTTTTCATTTCATCAACTACTATCTGATCGGCTATCATCACTTGGCTCAACCTCTTTTCGGTAACTTCCCCCATAATATTAACCGCATGTCCCGGCCCTGGCCACGGCTGCTGCATGACAACCTCCTCTGGGAGACCCGCGCGCCGTCCTATTTCGCGAACCTCATCCTTATAATAATTCCTGTTAGGCTCAATCAACTTTAACTTCATATCATCAGGTAGCCCGCCTACATTGTGATGTGATTTTATTTTTGATGCGTGCTTGCTTCCTTTTGATTCGATCACATCCGAATAGATCGTCCCTTGCGCCAAAAAAGCCGCGTCTTTATGCTTTTTGGCTACTTCCTGAAAAATATCTATATAAAGTTTTCCGATTATCTTCCTTTTTTCTTCCGGGTCGCTGACCCCCCTCAGTCCCTTCAAAAACCTTTCTCTGGCGCTTACAACCACCAGATTGGCATGTATTAATTTTGTAAAAATATATTTTACACGCTCAAGCGTATCCGCACGCATAAGCCCTGAATCAACATATACCGGAATTAAATTCTTACCTATAGCTTTACCTATCAAAAAAGCAGCGACACTGGAATCGACCCCTCCCGATACCGCTCCGATTACTTTTTGATCTCCAACCTGCGCCTTGATATCGGCAATAATCTGCCCTGGATCCAGGATCAGCGGATTAGGGTTTTCATTACAGATCAATACAAAATTATTCAAAATTTCGAGGCCGTACATTGTATGATGAACCTCCGGGTGAAACTGAACACCATAGTGTTTAGTTGTCTTGTTTTGTACTGCCGTATATCTAACACTGCGGGTAGATCCGATTGTCTCAAACCCTTCCGGCAGGCTCATTACCGAATCTCCATGCGATACATATACAATAAATTCTTTTTCCGGAATTCCCCTAAAAAGCTCGCCGGATCTTGCCAGCTTCATCTTCTCAGGACCGTACTCTTTAGCTGTATTCTTAACATTTGCCGACATCAATTTTGCCATCAACTGCCAACCATAACAAATTCCCAGAACCGGAATCCCTAGCTTCAAGATCTTGGCGGAAACAACGGGAGCGTCTTTCTCATACACCGAGGAAGGCCCGCCGGACATGATAATTCCTTTGGGTTTTTTATTTTTTATTACCTGCATCGCCTCATCCGGATTCGCGTATTCGGTTGTCACGCCGATCTGCCTGAGTCTTCTCCCGATCAAGTGAGCAGTTTGCGAACCAAAATCAATGACGAGGATCATACAATCATTATAAAGTTATTTATAGTACCGTCAAGTATCTGCAGGGTTTATTTGACTTATTTTGGAGCAATTATTACAAGCGCGCCCTCAGCTGACTTAAGTACCGAATTTGAAATACCTCTCGCTGTAATCAGCGAGGTTGGGAGTAAGCCTAATTGCGTAGTTTGACCGGGCTGATTTTTAGCTGTAAACGTTATAATCGCCGCGCTTCCCGTACCTTGTATAGGAGTACTGTTAGGCGTAATTCCAAATGCGAAAGTATATCTGCCGTTCTCAACATCATTTTTGTTTATAAGCTCAACGCTATTCGCGAACAAATCACCGGGCTTGATCTGAATATTCCCTATAAAATTTGGATCATATGCAATCTCCAGCTGAACAGCTGTTACCTCATCACCGGCGGTATCAATATTCACATCCGCACTGCCCCTCATACCTGCCGCGACTTGAATATTGCTTGGATTAAGAGTCAGAACAGTATTTTTAGGTGTTTCCTCAGCGACATTTACTGATTGCGTGTCTGCTGACTGGGTAGGCGAAGGAGCCTGTACCATCTCGGGATTATTTGAGCTCTGCAGAGCTATAACAAATAATACGATTGTTATAAATACTAAAGCCGCTACTAATACGAGTGTCTTTTTGGGCATACCAATACTCAGTATAGACCATATTTTTTTCAAAATGCAAGTACTATTTTTAAATTAAGTGTTAAATTGCATACTTCTTACAATTCCTTGCTCTGTTTCTTATCAGCAAGTTCTATATTAAATTTATCAGTTTGATGAAAACAGGACAAACGAAAAACCCGCAGGGCAGGCGGGTTTTTTGTTGGGATTGATCACTGAAATGATATATGGAATAATATTTAACAATGCTCTACATAGGATTATTTCTGCTTGAAATGTATTTTCTTTATCTTCTGTCGAATAAAGTAAATGATTATATCTATATATTCTTCCAAAAAATATTTAAGAGTTCACGCGCGGCTGCTTACCTGATGTCTTTTGTACTTTTACCCGGTACATTCCTTCATGAAACTGCGCACTTTTTAACAGCCAGGATGCTTCTTGTACCGGTCAAAAACTTTTCTCTAAAACCTAAACTCATAAAAAATAATATTATATTTGGCTCTGTATCAATTCACAAACCTGATCTGATAAGAGGTTTTATTATTGGTGGCGCGCCGGTAATATTCGGTTTGACGATTATGTGTATAGCTTTTTATTTTTTCCCGATCGAAACAGCCTTGGAAAATACTTGGCTCTCTGCCGCTATGATTATATTAATTTTCCAAATAAGCAACACGATGTTCTCAAGTCGCAAAGACATGGAAGGCGCAATCGTTGTTTTGTTATTTATGCTGATTTCTATAACTATATTGTTTCTGGTCAAAGATTATATTCCGGTATCGGAAATCATCGCTTTTATAAGCGATCCGGTAAACACCAAAATAATCAGACAAATAAGCCTCTATCTGCTGATTCCTATTACAATAAATAGTTTATTTGCCTTTATAGTATATATGCTGATTAAATAGTTACTTTTTTAACTCGGATTTTTTTCTAATCAACCGCAAATAGACCAGGTAAACAGCAGCTATTCCGACAAGAGCTTCAAAAACTAGTGCGAGTACTGACAAACTACCGGAAAAAACCATATTTATAACGTCCGTATCTCCGCCAATCAGCGCGTACAGACCCATATCAATCGCGCCTGCCGCCACTATCCAGAATGCAATCTCTTCTATAATTTGCTTATTCAAATAAATCACCCCCTATCTTTGACCTTATTAAATTATTAAAACTCATGATCCGATAACAAGTCAATATGAATCCTTAAAAATTGACAACATGAAAAAAATTCACTAATCTTTTAATATGCCCGTTCAGCTTACAAATCTTTTTTCACCGAAGTCGATATGTATAATTGGCGCCTCAAGATCTCCTGAAAAAGTCGGCGGCATAATATTAAAAAATATCCTAAGCTCCAAATATACCGGCAGCGTTTATCCTGTTAACCCGAATTCCGAAAACATCAACGGGCTTAAATGCTATCCCGATATAAACTCTCTGCCCGAAACGCCGGATCTTGCAATTATCGCTATACCATCAAGCCTAATTCCGGATACTTTGGGCAAAATTGCTGAAAAAGGTATAAAAAATGCTGTTGTGATCACAGCCGGATTCAAGGAGATTGGCCCTGAGGGCGAAAAGCTCGAAAAAGAACTCATCGATATTGCTCAAAAACATGAACTGAACATCCTGGGCCCGAACTGTATGGGTTTTATAAACAACACATGTCCGGTAAATACCACCTTCGGCCAATCGGTAAGTCAATCGGGAAATCTCAGATTTGTTACTCAATCCGGAGCAATTGCCGCCAGCCTTTTCGATTGGTGCGAATCAACCGGTTTGGGTTTTAAAGAATTTATAACGCTGGGCAACAAAGCTGTTGTCAACGAAAACGACGTCTTAAATTACTTCCAATCTCAAATTGAGGGCGATGAGTCAATTAATCCTATCGGGCTATATTTGGAGTCAATTACCGACGGTATCAAATTCAAAGAAATTGTCTCGCAAATATCAAGAAAAAATCCCCTGTTTATTATCAAACCCGGAAAAACCAACTCCGCGGCCAAAGCCATGCAGTCACATACGGGAGCCATAGCAGGCGAAGATTCGGTACTGGAAACTGCTCTTATTCAGACAGGCGCAATTCGCTGCCGCACGCTTGAAGATTTTTTTGATATCGCGCGCGCGTTCTCTTGGGAAAATGCCCCCCGGGGACCTAGAGTCGCGATCATCTCCAACGCCGGAGGTCCGGCCGTCATATGTGCCGATGCAGTCGAAAATGAAGGGCTCAAGATGGCTGAATTTGATGACAAAACCAAAGAAGAATTGGTCCGTGTCCTTCCCAGATTTGCCAGTGCCGTCAATCCTGTTGATGTGCTCGGCGATGCTCTTGCCGACAGATATGCCTCAGCCGCTGAGATAATTCTGAAAACAGATCAGGCAGACGCATTGGTTGTAATACTAACACCTCAGGTAATGACCCAGATCGAAAAAACAGCGGAGCTTATAGGCGGTCTGCAGAAATACAATAAGCCGATCTTCTGTGCATTCATGGGCGGAAGCCTTATTACACAAGGCGAAAAAAAACTAAACGATCTCAAAATCCCGGTCTTCCGCTTTCCTGAACGCGCAATATCAGCAATAGGCACAATGTGGCACTGGAAGAAACACATAGAGGAGCAAAAAAACACTCCCGCACTGGAAACACCTCTAATTGAAGTTAACAAAGAGCAAGCAGAAAAAATTATTTCGACAGCAAAACAGGAAAACAGAAAAGCGCTGGACAACCTTGAAGCTGATACCGTTCTTACAAGCACAGGAATTACTACCCCGCCCTCCAAATATATTACATCTATCAAAGAAGCCAAAGACTTCGCCGAAGAGCACAGCTGGCCGGTTGTTCTCAAGCTTTCTTCGCCTAACCTGCTTCACAAAAAAGATATCGGCGGAGTCGTCACGGACATCTCAAACAACTGGCAGCTTGAAATAGTTTGGGACAGTTTAAGCCGCAAAATTGAAGCAATGCCTGCTGAAGACAAATCACTTATCAAAATCCAAATTCAAAAAGATATCCTCAATGGCATCGAAGTAATCATCGGCGCTAAACGCGATCCGACTTTCGGACCTGTTCTGCTTTTTGGAGCAGGAGGTACTTATGCCGAACTTATCGCTGACCGGAACCTGCACTTACTCCCTATGGACCGGAAAGAAGCCGAAAATCTCGTACAGAATTCCAAAATTGCCAAACTTCTAAATGGCTACCGCGGTGAACCCGCTTTGGCTTTGGACAAATTATATGACACCATACTCAGGATCGCGAAAATAATCGAAGCATACCCGGACATTTCAGAGATAGAAATTAATCCTCTGATCGTTACGCTTAATCATGCTTGGGCTGTGGACGGCAAAGTACTTCTAAAAGAAGGAACAGCCAAACCCCTGCCTTCTCCCAGATTCAAAATCGCCTCAACCCTCATCCATGAAATCGTAGCGTCCAAATTCCATTATTATGAATTCGAACCTGAAGTACCGCTTGCCTTCAAACCCGGCCAATACGTTAGTGTCAAAGTATCAAACCAGCGCCTGAACTGCTATTCTATAGCAACGGGTGATGAAAAAAAGTTCGGACTGCTTATTGATACCAAACCGGGCGGAGTAGGTTCCAAATTTTTCGAAAACGTAAAAGTTGGAGAAAAAATTACTTACATGGGCCCGTTCGGCTCGTTCTATTATCACCCCGAAGACAATGCCAAACAGATATTACTGCTTGGAACCGGCTCCGGCATCGCTCCGCTTAGATGCCTTATCGACGATTTATTGCTCAAAAAAAACACTCAGACACCCATCAATCTATACTTCGGCCTCAGATTCACGCAGGATATCTTCTGGAATGATTATTTCCAAAAAATAGCACAGGATCATCCCAACTTCAAATACAGACTTGTCATTTCTCAGCCGGATGAAACATGGAAAGGAGATTCAGGGCATATAACGGATTTCGCCAAACTGGACTTCCCCAATGCCGCCGACTGTTCTGCATACCTCTGCGGCAACAAGCACATGATAGATGAAGCATCAGAGCTTCTCATTAGCCTGTCCTGCCCCAAAGAGCGTATCTATTGTGAGAAATACTAACTCACCTGTTTACACTTCATCATCGCACTGCTAAAATTGCTCTGCTTACAAAATGCATTCAAAAAACCCCTCAACACAATTTAAATTCTTGAACTTCATAACAGTTACATATGTAACCGTACTGCTGGTCTCAAACACAACAGCAGGCAAAATTATATCCCTGAACGGTTTTACTACCGACGCGGCAACGTTATTTTTCCCGGTAGTTTACATAATTTCGGACATATTGACCGAAGTGTATGGTTATGCAAAAGCCAGAAATGTTTTATGGATTGTTATTTACAGCCAGGTTATCATGTCTTTGCTGTATGCTTTAGTCGTGATTATGCCTCCTGCGCTAGGTTTTGATGCCAATGATTCATTTATCAGAGTGCTTAGTCAGATTCCTAGAATTGTTTTAGGAAGCCTGATCGCGATATTTATCGGAAGTATATTAAATGATTTTATCCTCGCCAAAATTAAAGTCTTGACCAAAGGCAAATTCCTTTGGACCAGAACGATCGGCTCGACAATAGTCGGCCAGGGCGCGGATACTATTATATTCTATTTGATTGCTTTTTATGCTGTGATTCCGGCAAATCTCCTGGTGTCATCAATACTTTTTACATGGATTACCAAAGTGATTATCGAGATATTTATGACTCCTCTAACCTATACGCTTATCAACCGCCTCAAAAAAACTGAACAAATTGATACCTTTGATACCCGCACAGACTTCAACCCGTTCATTCTTAAATAAGATTTTTTAAATCCGCATTGAGGGAAAAATTATTAGTACTTTTTCTGTCCAAAACCAAATTTATATATATCGAAATAGAACAGATCATAAAGTCCTGATTGAAAACTTTTTTAGATTCTGTATAATTAAAAATACACATGGCAAAAATCGAATTTACTTCCCTCAAAATCGGCGGCATGGCAGGACAAGGAATCAAATCGGCCGGAATCATGTTTGCCAAACTCGCAACACGATCAGGATATCATGTATACGACTATACCGAGTATCCCTCACTGATCCGCGGCGGCCACAACGCCATGCAAATCATTATATCCGCTCAGGAAGTTACGTCACCAAGCCTCAGAACAGACATACTTATAGCACTGAACCAGGAAACAATTTCCAAACACGCTCATGAAATACCCGCGGGCGGCGCAGTAATTTTCGACTTAGACAAAAAATTCGATTTTTCGACAATAGACAAGAACATCAATCAAATCCTTGTACCTCTATCTCAATTCGCCAAAGAGGTAGGAGGACAGGAACTGCTCATCAACACCGTCGCTCTCGGTTCGGCTTGTGCGCTTTTGGGCGGAGATTTATCCAAACTAAAAGACCTCATCTCCGAAGAATTCTCGGACAAAAAGCCTGAAATAGTTACTCAAAACCACAAAGCAGCGCAATCAGGATACGATTATGTAAATGAAAAATATCCCGATAAAATTCAGAAAAAATTAGTCCCCACTCCTGTAGTCTCTCCGCTCCTGGTGCTAAACGGCAACGACGCGGCCGCGCTTGGAGCAATTTCCGCCGGCCTCCAATTTGCCTCAATTTATCCTATGACGCCAATCACCGGTACCCTCGCGATCCTTGCCGCTTACCAGGAAAAATATGGCTACATATACAAACAACCCGAAGACGAAATCGCGGCAATCAACATGGCAATCGGTGCAGGTTACGCAGGCGCGCGCGCGATGACCGCTACATCAGGCGGCGGATTTTGTCTCATGACGGAAGCATACGGCTTGGCAGGCATAACAGAAACACCATTAGTAATACTTATGGGTATGCGCGGAGGACCTGCGACAGGGCTTCCGACATGGAGCGAACAGGGAGATCTGCGTTTTGTACTTCACGCTCATCATGGTGACTTCCCGCGCATTATCCTTGCACCGGGTGACGCGAAAGAGATTTTCGAACAAACAATGCTAGCCTTCAATTTGGCAGAGAAGTATCAGACTCCCGTTATAGTCCTCGTCGACAAAAACCTCTGTGAAAACGACCAAAGCTTTCCCTATTTCAGTGCCAAATCTTACCAAATCGACCGAGGCAAATTCACAACCGACAAAATTCCGGACTACAAACGGTACGCCCTTTCCGAGGACGGAATTTCGCTCCGTTCTATTCCCGGTACGGGCAATCACTTTTTGGCAAATTCCGACGAACACGACGAATCAGGCTATTCAAGCGAAGAAGCAGACAACAGAAACAAACAGCATCGTAAACGAATGACCAAACTTGAAACATGTAAAAAAACCGATATGCCGATGCCCCAAGTCTTCGGCCCGGCATACGCTGACCTCACTGTAGTTTCATGGGGCAGCAACAAAGGCAGCATACTGCAGGCTATGTCGGAGTTTCCCAACGTAAATTATCTTCACTTGACCTGGATGAATCCTTTCCCGACGGAAGCCGTAAAACAAATCCTCACAAGCGCCAAAAAAATTCTTCACATCGAAAACAACTATACCGCCCAAATGGCAGGACTCATCAGAGAAAAAACAGGTATAGAGCTAACAAATAAATTCCT
>CAZLZN010000022.1:10781-25872 GCA_964564035.1 uncultured Gammaproteobacteria bacterium
TTATGCCGACATTACAAGACTTACAAACACCGCACTTCCCGACCTGGTGTCCCGGATGCGGTAATTTCACCATCTGGGCAGCGTTTAAAAGCGCATGCGTCAAAATGGGCTGGGACAACTCAAACTCCGTCATGGTAGCAGGTATCGGCTGTCATGGACACTTAGTAAACTACACCAAGCTGACTGCGTTTGAAGGCCTGCATGGCAGGGCTTTACCCGTTGCGACAGGCATAAAAATGGCAAACAACAGACTCAACGTCTTCGTCTTCACCGGTGATGGAGATTCACTGGCAGAAGGCGGCAATCACTTCCTGCATGCATGCAGACGCAATCACGATATCAAGATTTTCCTGCACGACAACGCCATTTACGGGCTCACTACCGGCCAGACATCCCCTATGACTCCGCTTGGTTTCAAGAGCAAATCAACGCCCGGCGGCAATGTCGATGACCCGATATCACCTCTCACAATCGCCATATCGGCAGGTGCATCATTTGTAGCGCGCGGTTTTGCCGGAGACATACCCAAGCTCACAGAATTATTCATACAAGCCGTACAACACAAAGGCATCGCGCTTCTTGATATTCTTCAGCCATGCGTTACCTTCAACAAAAATTATTCATTCGAATTCTACAGAGAAAACTCCTATTATTTAGGCCCTGAACACGACGTGACAAACCGCACAATGGCTTTCCAAAAATCACTGGAGTGGGGCGAGAAAAAAATAGCCCTCGGCGTATTTTATAAGTCTGATCACCCGTCTTACGAATCCCATCTGCCCCAAATAGCCGAAAAACCGCTGATCGACACAATGCCGGAAGGGAAAAACCTTGAAGATCTTTTCAAAAAATATACATAAATAAATATTGACAACGCAAGCAATATATCGTATATAATAATTTATGAGATATCGCTATAATAAGCACATTATTACAAAAAGATAACAGGCGCAAAATATTAACCCGCATTCAAGGCGGGTTTTTTTATTTTCTAAGCTGTTTATCCATTGCCCAATAGGAAAAAATTTAGTTTTATTTAAGTATTAAAATTATGAAAAAAGTAAAATTAACAAAATCAGACCTGGAACTTACAGAAGAACGCTTTGGTGAAAAATGCGGTATTATTGGTGTTTGGTGCAGTGAAAAAATAGCGCCCTATTATGTCAAAAAAGGACTATCTGCTCTTCAGCACCGCGGACAGGAAAGCGCGGGAATTAGCATAATAAACGATGACAGCGAGATAAAAACTTATTCCGGCCTGGGACTTGTCCCGAATGTCCTGACCTATGAAGTAATTAAAAATCTCGGAGGAAGCATCACGGCAATTGGACACAACCGCTATTCTACAAGCGGCAGCATCAATGCCTGCAACGCTCAACCCATTACCCTCGAACACGGAAAACACACACTTAGCATCGGCCACAATGGCAATATTCCCGACATCGAATACCTCGGAGAAAATCTCAAAAATGGACATACCGACGAACAAAGCAGCGATACCGCTCTGATTGCCAAAATTCTTCTTCGCGAAAGAGACAAATATACGGACTGGGATAGTACTCTGCAAAATGTCCTTCCCCGCATAAACGGCGCGTTCTGCCTTGTAATTATGACCAATGACGGCACTCTCTACGGCGCCAGAGACCCATACGGCATTCGGCCATTTTGTTTAGGAAAACTGGAAACCGGCTGGATTATTACGTCCGAATCAGTCGCTATCGATGTCAACGGCGGAGATTTTATTAGAGATATCAAGCCGGGAGAAATTATAAAAATCACCAAAGAAGGTAAAATAAACTCTATGTTTTTCGGCCCTGCCAGAAAACAACAAAATTGTATTTTCGAATACATTTATTTTTCAAGACCGGACAGTTTTGAAAACGGTATCAGAGTAAGATCAGCCCGCGAAAAAGCGGGTTATTTATTGGGTAAAAGAATTGCCGCCAAAGGCATCAAAGCTGATGCCGTTGTCCCGGTGTTTGATTCGGGTTACCCCTCAGCCAAAGGGGTAGCAAAAGCGCTCAACCTGCCGATGATTGATGCCATTACGGTAAGTCACTATATCGGACGCACTTTTATCCAGCCCGGTCAGGAAAACAGACTCGCGGCGGTTATAGGCAAACACAACATCGTACCCGACGAAATTGTAGGAAAAAGAATAATAGTCGTTGACGATTCGGCAGTCAGACTGACAACCAGCAGGCGCTTACATGCCGGCCTCAAAGAAGCACGAGCCAAAGAAATTTATATGGTCTTTTCCAGTCCGCCCGTAGTTAACCAGTGCGATCTCGGCATCGATATGAAAAGCAAAAAAGAGCTCCCTGCATCCAAATGGGAAAATGAGTCTTTTGAGGTTATTGAAAAAAATATCTCGGAACTAATTGGATCAGACGGCGTAGTATATTTACCGATTGACGATCTCACCAAGGCTCTGGGCAAACCCAAAGAAGACTTCTATCATTATCCTTTCGGGGGCACCCATCCCATCAAGGATAAACAATACGAATTTCCGCGAATGAAAAAAACTATAAAATCCAAAACTCAAATTATGGTTATGATATCGGGCAGCGGAACTAATCTTGAACAAATAATTGAACAAATAAAAAACAATAACATTGACGCTGAATTAATTTCCGTTTTATCAAACAACAAAGACGCGCTTGGGCTTGAAAAAGCAAAAAATCAAAATATACCCGTATCCGCCATTGAATATACTGGAAAATTCAGTGACAAAATTGCCAGAACAGAATACGACATGAAACTTATTGACCACATCAAAAAAACCAAACCCGACCTCATTGTCCTTGCCGGCTGGATGATGATACTCAGTGATAACTTTTTGGAAAAAGTAAGTGAAATGGAAATTCCTGTAATCAACCTGCACCCCGCCCTGCTCACCGACAACACAGACAAAACAATCACAACCTCGCGCGGCACTATTCCCGTTATCAGAGGTGCTCATGCGATTAGATCCGCTTATGATCTCAACCTTCCCGTTTCCGGCGTGACCGCACATTTAGTTTTGCCGGGCAACCACTATGACGCGGGTCCTGTGATCCTCAAAGAAGAAGTCAGGATTAAACAATCTGAAACTTATGAGGAATTTGAAAAAAATATCCACGAAGCCGAATATCGGGTCCTGCCGACAGCAATTAAACGCGCGGTTCACTTGCTAAAACAAAATCTGGATATAACGAAAGGAAAAATATCATGGTAAAATCAGCCTACAACATTCTCATAATAGGCTCAGGAGCACGCGAACATGCCCTCGGCTGGAAACTCAAACAGTCCCCCAAAGTAAACAAAATTTATTTCGCGCCCGGCACTATCGGCACCGAAAGTATCGGAGTGTCAACCGGGATTGGCATGCATGAACACGAGTCCCTTATAAATTTTGCCAAATCTCAAAAAATAGACCTCACAGTCGCCGGACCCGACGATGCGCTGGCAGGCGGTATTGTAAATGCTTTTCAAAAAAATGGCTTGAAAATTTTCGGCCCCACCAGAGAAGCAGCCCAAATAGAATCCTCCAAAGCATTCGCCAAAAAACTTATGCAGGAAGAAAACATCCCGACTGCCAAATTTGAAACCTTTTCAGATTACCGCAAAGCACTTGACTACATCAGCTCCCATCCCCTGCCAGTCGTTATCAAAGCAAGCGGTCTCGCGCTTGGCAAAGGTGTTATCATAGCAAATACGCTAAGTGTAGCCAAAAAAACTCTTGAGGAAATAATGCTCCAAAAAATTTTTGGAGAAGCAGGACAAACTGTTGTTATAGAAGAATTCCTGACCGGCAAAGAAGTTTCGATTCATGCGTTTACAGATGGCACTAATTTCTCAATTTTTCCGCCAAGCAGAGATCATAAGCCTATCTTTGAAGGAAATAAAGGACCCAACACCGGCGGCATGGGAACAATCGCGCCTGTACCCGAAATAACCGTCAGCCAACTGGACGAAATTAAAAAAACAATAGTCGAGCCGTTGATAAAAGCTATGAAAGCTCGAGGGATCCCGTTCACCGGCTGTATTTATCCGGGGCTTATGATGACAGCCGGCGGCCCCAAAGTTGTAGAATTCAATTGCCGGTTCGGCGATCCTGAAATGGAGTCCTACATGCGTCTGCTTGATACGGATCTTTTTGAAATTTTAAGCGCGTGCACTGACGGCACACTTTACAATATAAAAGTTAACTGGAAAAAACAATCTGCATGTTGTATAGTATTGGCGTCTGCGGGCTATCCTGCGTCGTCTTCCAAAGGTGATGAAATACTGGGACTTGATCAGGCGGATAGCGCAAAAGATATTGTCGTATTTCATTTCGCGACCAAAGTTATCGGCGGCAAGATCACAACCAATGGCGGAAGGGTGCTCGGTGTAACAGCAGTTGGAGAGAATCTCAACGATGCCCTCCAAAAAGCTTACAGTGTCATTGGCAAAAAAGGCGTTCACTTCCCCGGCATGCAGTATAGAAAAGATATCGGAAAAATTTAGTATGAAAAAAATAATAATAATTTCAGGCGGTTCTGATGGCTTAGGTAAAGAAACAGCTAGAGCTTTATCAAAAAAGCATCAAGTCATAATCTTATCTCCTTCTGAGGAAAAACTAAAACATGCATCAGGGGAAATCGGGTGTGATTTTGAATTATGTGATATTAGAAATGAAAAAAGTATTTATAATGCAATTAAGTCTATTATAGCTAAACATAAACGAATAGATTGCCTAATTAACAATGCAGGCGTTTGGATTGAAGGCGAACTGGATACAAACGATTCTAGTAATATAATTGATGTAATTAATATAAATATCGCGGGAACTATATTATTGACAAAACATGTAATTCCTTATATGAAAAATAACAATAAAGGACTCATTATAAATATCAACTCGCAAGCCGGATTATATGCAAAAAAAGAAAGATCCGTTTATACTGCTACCAAATGGGCTATTACGGGTTTCACTAAATCAATACAGCCGGAATTATCAAAATACGGTATATCTGTTACCGGAATATATCCCGGCAAGATGAAAACTAAAATGTTTGAAAAATTAGGAATTATGAAAAATATGGAAGATGGCATTGATGTAAAATATGTTTCAGCTTTTATTGAGTTTATTATAAGTTTAGACAACAAAGTTGTAATTCCGGAATTAGGAATTAAAGGTATTTATTTCACACATGATTACAAGAATTGAAATTTATTCAAAAATAAACGACACGAGAGCGCAGGTTGTAAAAACCAAACTCCTGAGCCGCGGTTTGATCACGACGCAAAACAACATAAAAATCGCCGATGTTTACACAACCGACAAACCCTTTACGCCCGGTCAAACAGCCAAAATTTCCCGTATGCTTTCAAACCCGGTTAGTCAACAATACTTCGTCACCACTTCAGCAAAACCGGTATTATCAAATTCCGAAAAATTCAGCCATGTGATCGAAATCGGCTATCTCCCGGGTGTGACCGACAACATCGCAGCGACGGCCAGAGAAAATATTGAAGACCTTCTTAAACAAAAATTCAAACCCGGCGAAGGAATTTATTCATCGCAATTGTATTTTATCTCTGGCGATATCCCGGAAAAAAAATTAAACGCGGTTATAGATAACTTCTACAACCCCCTGATACAGCGCGCCGGAATTAAAAGCTATCAGGAATATCAACAGTCAAAAGGCATGAATTTCATAATTCCTCGAGTCACGATAACAAAAAAACCTCAGACATCAGAAGTTGATCTCAATATATCCGATGAAGAATTGACCAAAATCGGTAAAATGGGGATCGAAAACAAAGACGGCACAAGACGCGGACCCCTGGCTCTCGATCTGGCATTTATGAAAACTATTCAGTCATATTTCAAAAAATTAGGGCGAAATCCGACAGATATAGAGATCGAATCGATAGCCCAAACATGGTCCGAGCACTGTAAGCACACAATTTTTGCCGATCCAATTGATGAAATTAAAAACGGACTATTCAAGACATACATTAAAAAAGCAACTGACGAGATTCGGAAGAAAAAAGGCAAAAAAGATTTTTGCATCTCCGTTTTTACTGACAACTCAGGCGGAATATCATTTGACGACAACTACATGGTCACACACAAAGTCGAAACACACAATAGCCCGTCTGCTCTCGACCCGTTTGGCGGCGCTATAACAGGAATTGTAGGTGTCAATCGCGACGCGATTGGCTTCGGCATGGGCGCCAAACCTGTTGCCAATTTTTATGGTTATTGCTTTGCTGATCCGCGCGAAGATATACCTCTATATAAAGGTAAAAACAAAACCCAAAAAATGCTCGGAAGCCGCAGGATTATGGAAGGAGTTATTGCAGGCGTAAATAGCGGAGGCAACCAGTCAGGCATACCTACACCTCAGGGATTTATTTATTTCGATGAGAGATTCAGAGGCAAACCTTTAGTTTTCGTTGGCACAATCGGACTTATTCCCAAAAATATCAACGACCGGCTTTCGCACACTAAAAAAGCTATGCCCGGAGATTATATCGTAATAATTGGCGGACGCGTCGGCAAAGACGGCATACACGGGGCGACATTCTCGTCAGAAGCCATGGACACAGGCAGTCCGGCAACAGCTGTTCAGCTCGGCGATCCCATCACTCAAAAAAAATTAAGCGACGCCATAACCAAAGAAGCCCGCGATTTACTTCTTTATAATAGTATTACCGATAACGGGGCCGGCGGACTATCATGTTCAGTCGCGGAGATGGCCAAGGAATCAAACGGCTGCATAGTTGATCTGGAAAAAGTACCTCTAAAATATCCTCATCTTGAGCCTTGGGAAATCTGGATTTCCGAATCCCAAGAGCGCATGACTCTCGCGGTTCCGCCTGAGAAATGGAAAAAATTTGAAAAACTGATGAAAAAACGCGGAGTCGAAGCCGCGGTGATAGGCAAATTTACCGACAATGGTAATTGTACGGTCAGATATAAAGGCCAAAAAATAATGGACATAGATTTGGATTTCCTGCACGACGGCCTTCCCCAAAGACCTATGTCAACCAAAAAACCCGCTTTGAAGGTCCTTTCAAATAAATCGGGGAATATATCGCAAACGCAGGATAATTCCGCGTCCCGATCTATAGATCAAAATAATATTCTTCTCCAAATGCTCTCCCGTCTCAACATTGCAAGTTACGAATTCATTTCTCAGCAATACGATAATATAGTTCAAGGAAATGCTGTTCTGGGACCGCTCCAGGGGCGCGGCAGAGTAAACGCGGACACATCGGTAATCCGTCCGGTACTATCGTCAAACCGCGGCGTTATTATGTCTCAGGCACTATATCCGTCATACACCGAGCTTGACCCCTACAATATGGCCGCCTCATCAATTGATACCGCGATCAGAAACACCGTCGCTGCAGGTGCGGACCCCGACTATCTCTCCCTTCTTGATAATTTCTGCTGGTGCAGCTCCAACGACCCGGAGCGTTTATGGCAGCTCAAAGCAGCCGCCCGAGCATGTTACGACTACGCGGTAGCGTTCGGCACGCCATTTGTATCAGGCAAAGACAGCATGTTCAATGACTTCAAAGGCTTCGATGAAAATGATAAACCCGTTCACCTCTCCATATTGCCAACACTTTTAATTTCAGCGTTCGGTGTTATCAGTGATATAAATAAAACAATATCACTGGACGCAAAAATCCCCGGAGATCTGGTATATGTTTTAGGCGAAGCATACAGCGAACTCGGCGGATCAGAATATTACATGATGCAAAACAAGCTTAATTCCGGCAAAATCCCCTCCGTAAACTCCGGCAAAAACTACACACTCTACAAGAGTTTTCACAAAATAGTCCAGCAGAATCTGGTTGCCTCAGCTATCAGCATCAATCGCGGCGGGTTGGCAGTCGCTTTATCCAAAAAAGCAATCGGAGGAAATCTGGGTATTACAATAAACACAAAGAATTTACCGGGCAACATGCTCGATGAAGAAACAATGTTATTCTCGGAAAGCCAGGGCCGAATACTTGCCACAATTGCGCCGGAAAATAAATTATTATTTGAAAAAACGCTGAAAGGAATTCCATTCGCTCAAATTGGAGAAGTAACCAAAGATCACCGGATTACAATAAAAGATTCAAAAGGCAAGGAAATAATCGATATCAATCTGGAGAAAATCACGACTGCATATAGAGAAACATTTAAAAACTATTAAAAAAACTGTCATTCCAGCGAAAGCTGGAATCCAGTTATAGTAAATGGATAAACAATATTATGTTAATATACTTGCCAATAAAAGAAATGGCACTTTATATACCGGTATTACAAATGATCTTGTAAAGAAAGTTTACGAGCACAAAAATAACTTAGTAGAAGGATTTACTAAAAAATATAATATTCATATGCTAGTATATTACGAATCAACTCAAAACATTATGAGCGCGATTACAAAAGAAAAACAAATTAAAGCCTGGAAAAGAACTTGGAAATTAAATTTAATCGAAAAAATGAATCCTGATTGGAATAATTTATACGATAAAATAATATAATTTAAAATGTATTAAATTCTGGATTCCTGCCTGCGCAGGAATGACAGAAGAATTAAAATTATGAAACCAAAAGTACTTGTCTTTTCGGGATACGGACTAAATTCAGAAGAAGAAACCGCATACGGCTTTGAATTAGCCGGCGCGAAAACCGAAATTGTTCACATCAATGACATTGTTGATGGATTAAAAAAACTCGAATCTTACCAGATCATTTCGTTCCCCGGCGGCTTCTCCTACGGTGATGACACAGGAGCAGGCAACGCTTACGCGAACAAAATAAGAAACCATTTATGGGATAACATTACTAAATTTATTCAAAAAGATAAATTAATAATCGGCATTTGCAACGGCTGCCAAATCGTAACAAACTTGGGGCTGGTACCTGCGTTTAATCATAAATACGGACAGCGCGAGGCAGTGCTTTCATACAACAAACAGGCGAGATTTACTACTCGCTGGACAGATCTAAAGGTCGAAAACAATTCGCCATGGTTAAAAGGAATAGACACATTAAGTCTGCCCATTGCCCACGGGGAAGGAAATTTCTATATTGATGATAAAAATCTAAGCACGCTCAAAAAAAATAAACAAATAGCACTCAGATATACCAGGGGCGAAATATGTGAATATCTTGACTTGCCCGCAAACCCCAACGGTTCACTTGAAGATATTGCGGGTATAACTGACCAAACCGGCAAAATTCTCGGACTTATGCCTCACCCCGAAAGAGGCATGTTTTTCCTGCAAAGACCGGACAGTCAATACCAAAAAGAAACATTTCTTAGAAGCGGCAACAATATTCCGGAATTTTCTGACGGCTTACAAATTTTCAAAAATGCTGTACAATATTTCGGATAGCTTGCTGATTATTATATAAGCTAAGTGGGTGAAAAGAATTTATAACCTGCCTGCCGGCAGGCAGGTGTTACAACTGTTTGAACCTGAGCTTGTCGAATGTGAGTTTTGGAACTTAAAAAATTTCCATTCACGAACGATGAAATAAAATTAATAATTTCCGGATAAAAAATTGATTTAAAGATCTTATAGTGATATAATAATATATGGTAAAACAAAAATACACAATCGGTACTCTGGGCAGTCACTCGGCACTGCAGATCCTCAGAGGCGCCAAAGACGAAGGCTTCAGCACCCTGCTAATTACACTGCCTCGCCATAAAAACTTCTACTCAACATTCCCATTCATAGATGAAATCATAACAATTCCCGATTTTTCAGAATTTCCCAAACTCGAGAATACACTCATCAAAAAAAATGTAATTCTAATCCCTCACGGATCTTATGTTGCTTATTTGGGATTTGAAAAAAACAAACAAATGAAAGCCATGTATTTCGGCAACAAAAACGTACTGGACTGGGAAGAAGACAGGGACAAACAGCGTGAATGGCTGACCAAAGCAGGAATTAATATGCCGGCCAAATTCGAACTGAACAGCGATATTAAATTTCCTGTTATCGTCAAATCCTTCGGTGCAGCCGGAGGAAGAGGATACTTCTTAGCTAAAAATTTATCTGATTTAAAAACAAAAATAAAAGATTTTGGTAACAAAAGATATACTATACAGGAATATGTTATCGGAGTTCCGCTTTATGTTCACTATTTCTACTCACCCATATCAGGCAAATTGGAGATCATGAGTATGGACAGAAGATATGAAACCAATACCGACGCGATCGGTAGAATTCCGCATGACATGCAAAAAGATATCGAAGTAAATCCTTCATTTGTAGTTATAGGAAACAGCGAACTGGTACTCCGCGAAGGGATGCTGTCAACAGCCTATGATATGGGACATCAAGTTATTGAGACATCAAAAAAACTAATAGATAAACGCGGAATTTTCGGTCCGTTCTGTTTGGAAACCATCATCACCCCTGACCAAAAATTTTATACGATAGAAATTTCTTGCCGTATCGTCGCCGGAACAAACCTGTTTGTCAACGGCTCCGCATATTCCTGGCTTTACTACAATGAGCCTATGAGTACCGGCCGCCGGATCGCAAGAGAAATCAAAACCGCAATTAAAAATAAAAAACTAGATTTACTTTTAGATTAAATAAAAAACTTGGTTAATATATAAATTTTTATTTTTGATCTTTGATCTTTGATTTTTGATCTATACTTAATATGAATATTAAAACTAAAAAAAACGATATTTCTGTATCGACTCTCGGTAGTCACTCTGCTCTCGACGTCTGCCGCGGAGCCAAAGACCTGGGATTCAAAACGATTGTCGTTTGCGAAAAAGGACGTGACAAAACATATAGCGATTATTATAAATCACGCGATCAGCTTGGCTGTGTCGATGAAGTAATTCTTGTCGACAAATTCAAAGACATTTTAAATAAAGATATCCAAAAAAAACTTGAGCCAAGTATTTTTATACCCAACAGATCATTCGAGGTATATATCAATGATTACGACGCGTTAGAGACTAAATTTACATCCCCTATGTTTGGTAACAAAAAATTACTCAGAATCGAAGAAAGAGGATTCAAACCCAACCAGTATGACCTGTTAGATTCCGCGCAAATACGATACCCCAAACAATTCAAAGACCCGAAAGATATTGATAGACTTTGTATCGTAAAAGTCCTGGAAAAAGAAAGAGGATTCGAAAGAGCATTTTTCTTAGCTAAAAATTATGGAGAATATACTCTCGCTGTAAAAAGTAAACTTGAAAAAGGTGAGTTTACTTTAGATCAGCTAAAAAAATCTGTTATCGAAGAATTTATAATTGGTGTACATGTCAATTTCAACTTTTTCTATTCCCCTCTTAATGAAAGATTAGAACTGATGGGAACAGACATGAGAAGACAGACTAACCACGAAGGCATAACCAAACTGTCCCCTGAATACCAAAACGAATTCATTGATATTGGCGGCCGAATTAAATATGAAGAAGCCGGTCATATTGCGGTAACAGTTCTGGAATCAATGCTAGAACAGGCATTTGAGATGGGCGAAAAATTTGTTAGAGCATCCAAAAAATTAACGCCTCCCGGCATTATCGGACCGTTCGCATTGCAATCCATTATCATTCCCGGTCCGCCCAAAAAAGACATTGTTGTAATCGATGTTTCACCGCGCATGCCGGGCTCTCCGGGCATTTCTGCTACTCCTTACAGCGGATACTTACACGGTGAAAACATCAGCGTTGGTAAACGCGTGGCAATGGAAATCAAAGATGCAATTACTGGAAATAGATTAAGCGATATAATAACATAATGTTCAATAAATAAATTATTGAAATAATCAAAACCAAATTCAAGGCAATAAATATTTTATTTTATTAAATATATATTAATTTATTAGTTTTAATTTTTAATTTATTTTTGATCTTTGATTTTTGATCTTTGATTTATTTTAACAAATAATAATATGAAAATAGATTATAAAACTTATAATTCCCCGTTCACATGGCGCTATGGATCCGATGAAATGCGTTCGCTCTTTAGTGAAGAAAATAAATACAAAACATGGAGAAGCATCTGGGTTGCGCTTGCCAAAGCTCAAAACAAAGCCGGCCTCGTTACCGATGATGAATTATCGGATCTGATAAAAAACCAAAATAATATCGACATAGATAAAATTCTTGAATACGAAAAAGAAACCAAACACGATGTCGTCGCGGCAATCAAAGAATTCGCGTCTCATGCAAAAATTGGCGGTAAAAAAATTCACTACGGAGCGACAAGTATGGACATTGTTGACAACACAGATGCCCTGCGCATTAAAAACGCCCTGCAAATAATTGAACAAAAATTATTAACGGCACTTAATATACTAAGCACAAAAATTGAACAATATGCCGATACACCATGCATGGGATACACACATCTTCAGCCGGCTGAACCCACAACTCTCGGTTACAGATTAAGTATCTACGCGCAGGATTTAATTACCGATTTTGAATATCTGCAATTCATTAAAAAAACAATAAAAGGCAAAGGGATCAAAGGAGCGGTGGGCACCCAGGCAGGATACGAGGAAATACTTGGTGAAAAAGAAATGACATCGTTTAATTTGGAAAAAGAAGTGATGGATCAGCTTGATTTGAAGCCTGCTCTGATCTCAACACAAGTTTATCCTAGAAAATACGATTATCTGGTTTTAACTCTAATAAACAGCATCGCCTCAAGTTTAGCGAAATTCGCGTCAGACTTAAGATTACTTCAAGCCCCGGCAATCGGTGAATGGGCAGAGCCTTTTGCCAAATCACAGGTTGGTTCATCCGCTATGCCTTTTAAAAGAAATCCTATAAATTCCGAAAAAATATGCTCTCTTGCCAGATATGTGTCAGGCCTCCCCAATATCGCGCTCGAAAACGCTGCGCATTCATATCTCGAGCGCACTCTCGACGACTCGGCAAACAAAAGGGTTATTATCCCCGAAGCATTTCTCGCTCTCGATGAGATTCTGATCACGGCATCTAAGATTATTAATGGGATGGTTATAAATACCCAAAAAATCGAATACAATCTTTTGCAATACGGTATTTTTTCCTCAACTGAGGCAATCATGATAGAAGCCGTCAAAAACGGCGCCGATCGACAACAAATGCACGAGGCGCTTAGAAACATTTCACTTGAAGCGTGGGATGAAATCCAAAACGGCCGACCCAACCCCATGCTCGAATTACTTCGCGGAAATAAATCAATTACTCAGTTCATAAAATTAGGTAAATTAAACGAACTTTTGGATATCAATAAACATATAGGCACCGCGCCGGCAAGATCCATGATGATAGTTGAAAAAATAAGAAAAATAACTGATGAAAAATAGGATAGGAATAGTTGGCGGAGGACAACTGGGCAGGATGCTTATATTCGCGGCAAAAAAACTCGGTTTCTACGTGACAATAATTGATCCGACTCCCGCCTCCCCCGCCGGACAAGTGGCAGACAAGCAAATAATTGCAATCTATAACGACGAAAAAGCAATACGCGAACTTGCATCGGCCTCTGACTATCTTACTTTTGAAATTGAGCTAGCCAATGCTGATATTTTGGATGAATTTTCCCGCAAAGGAATCCGTGTTAACCCGTCAGCCGCTACACTGGGCACTATCAAAGACAAACTGCGCCAAAACGAATTTCTCAAAAAATCAAATATTCCGGTCGCTGATTTTACCCGGGTTGACTCTCGCGATGATATTTTAAAAGCCGCGAAAAAATTCGGTTATCCGTTTCTGCTAAAAGCCCGGTTCGGCGCGTATGACGGACGCGGCAACGCACTTATTGAAAATGAAAAATATATAGATGAAGGTTTAGAAAAATTATCCGGCAAAAAATTATACGTAGAAAAATTTGTGCCTTTCATAAAAGAACTGTCTGTAGTAGCGGCAAGAGACATAAAAGGCAATATCGTCGAATATCCGGTCGTCGAAACTATACATAAAAACAATATTTGCCATACTGTAATTGCCCCGGCTCCTATTGATAAAAAATTATCTGAAAAAGCTAAAAAATTAGCATATCGCGTAATGGACCATCTTCAGGGCGCGGGAGTTTTCGCTATCGAAATGTTTCTGACGGGAAACGGAGAAGTTTTAGTCAATGAAATCGCGCCGCGCGTGCACAACTCAGGCCATCTGACAATTGAAGCATGTGTAACTTCACAATTCGAACAGCATATCCGCGCAGTTACCGGTCTTCCTCTCGGTGAAACAAAAATGCTGACCCCCGCTGCAGTTATGGTAAACATACTGGGCGATCGTGCGGGCAAGGCAGACTTGAAGGGATTAGAAAACGCGCTTGATATCCCGGGCGTTTCCGTCCATATTTACGGCAAGACGGACACCAAACCCGAACGCAAAATGGGCCACATCACATCAATCGCAGACAATGTTACTCTTGCACTCGAAAACGCAACCAAAGCAAGGCATATAATTTCGATTTAATATTAAATTCTTAATTCTAAATTGCAATTCTGAATTTTAAATTTTAAATTCTAAATTAAAAACAATGATTAAAAATGGTATAATTTTATAGATATATAAAATGAAAAATAAAAAGTCATTAATCGCTATTATCATGGGTTCCGATTCAGATCTTCCCGTCATGCAGGAAGCAGCAAAAATTGTGGAAGAATTTGAGATCCCTCATGAAGTCACAATTGTTTCCGCGCATCGCACCCCGGACCGCTTAGTAGAATATGCGAAATCAGCGCACGAAAAAGGTATCAAAGTAATTATCGCTGGCGCCGGAGGATCAGCTCATTTGCCCGGCATGACCGCGTCATTTTCGCCTCTACCCGTAATCGGCGTCCCCATAAAAACAAAATCCATGGACGGTCTGGATTCTTTATTATCAATCGCGCAAATGCCCCCTGGAATTCCCGTCGCGACAGTAGCAATAAATGGTGCCAAAAACGCCGGGATTCTGGCGGCAGAAATCCTGGCACTAACCGACAATGAATTACAAAATAAATTAATCGAATATAAAAAAACTTTAAACAACACCGTAATGGAAAAAATACAAACAATCGATACCGAAGGTTATCAAAAATATTTAGAAAAAAATTTAAATAAATGATCTCATCAAAAAAAAT
>CAZLZN010000023.1:0-24842 GCA_964564035.1 uncultured Gammaproteobacteria bacterium
TTTCACGAAGCATCAAATTTACAACTTTTTTCTTAAAACCAAAATATACAAAATTGGCAACAATTCCAAAAAACAAAGAAAGCACGATCATCGATGGAGTTGTAAACAAGCTTAGAGTCGAAACAATTACTTTTTCAATTTCCATCAGTATGTCCCACGAATTAAGCCTGTAAACCCGGCCCAGGACTATGCCGACCCCGATCAAAAAATTCAAAATAATAATTACATTCAGCCTGCTTTTTTCGTGCTTTTTATGCTTTTTATTTTTCCCCTGCGTTATGGCTCTAATTAAGCGGTCTACGGGATAAAGCGCTAAAATATAGGTTATAAATCCTGCTGTCAAAAGCCCGGTATATTGCATTGATATCACAAACAATTCAAAAAAACTGTTTACTCTCGCAGCGTCTTTCAGGATATGAATTATATCCGTAAATATATAAATCGTATTCGGGACAAACGAAAGCCAAACCCCAAACAAAACAAGTTTCATTAGGCTATTTTTTACATAAAGCATCCACCAGCCCAAAAATACCGGTATTACGGCAAGGGATAAGTTATACAGCATCCACGGTGTGTTTTTTGCTAAAATTTCCTCCATATCATTATTATACCTTATATAGGCATTTTGAATATTTTGCTATTGTTATTTTACTATTATATATATTATAATATTTTTTTCTTATGTACATAATTACAGGAACTCTTGCATACGACTACATCATGGATTTTCCGGGCAAATTCGCAGATCACATACTGGCAGGCCAGGAACATAGCATCAATCTCTCTTTCATCGTCAACAAATTTGCGAAACGCCGCGGCGGAACGGCAGGCAACGTTTCATACAACATGGCACTGTTAAACACTCCTCATATACTGTTTACCGCAGCCGGTAAAGATTTCGAAGAATACAAAACTGCGTTTGATAAATTAAAGATAGATACGAGCCGCATACTGATCGATAAAAAAGAATACACGTCAACCGGATTCGCTGTGACAGACAAAAAAGACAATCAGATCTGGGGATATTTTTATGGTGCCTCTGATCACATCCCTGAGCTAAAGCTCAAAAAAATCGCCAAAAAAGGCGACTTGGTACTGATAGGGCCATCCGGCGCTGCTGGATCAATGTCTTTTGTCAAACAATGTATAAGCGACGGCATAAATTATATGTTTGACCCCGGATTTATACTAACTCAAGTCTCCAATGAAGACCTGACTGCCGGGGTAAAGAATTGCTCATACCTGATCGGCAATGACTATGAAATTAATCTTATAAATTCGAGAATCAAAAATTTTGACAAAATTATCAAAGATAAAACGCTTATTACGACTCTCGGAGAAAAAGGCGCACTGATAAGCACTGACGGTCAAAGAATCTCCGTTAAAAGCACCAAAGTAAAAGAAGTTGTCGATCCCACAGGAGCGGGTGATGCCTGGCGCGCCGGTTTCCTTGCCGGGCTGTCAAAAAAATACGATCTGCAAACATGCGGGCAGATCGGCGCGGTCATATCAGCCTACACAGTCGAACAATACGGAACCCAGGAACACGCGTTTTCAAAAAAGGAGTTTACAAAACGATATAAAGAAGCGTATAATTCAGAAATTGATATTTAACTGATCTATCTTCAAGATCAAAGTGAAAAGATCAAATATCAAAGCTTAACTGAAAGTTAAAAATAAAAATATTTTATTAATTTTAATTTTTATCTTATTTTTGATTTTTGATTTTTGAGTTTATTAACATATGGCACAAACTATCAAATTTGACGTAAAGGATATAAAATTAGCAGACGAAGGTCGTCTTAAGATCGAATGGGCCGGCAGACAAATGCAGGTCCTGGAGACGATCAAGGAGCGGTTCGTCAAAGAAAAACCCCTCAAAGGCTTGACGCTCGCCGCATGTCTCCATGTCACGTCCGAAACAGCAAATCTCCTGATCGCGCTGCAGGCCGGAGGAGCAAATGTTATCGCCAATGCATCCAATCCCCTCTCGACTCAGGACAGCGTAGCCGCGTCACTCGTAAAGCACAACAACATACCTACATTCGCAATCAAAGGCGAAGACAACAAGACATATTTTAAACATCTCAATACCGTTCTGGACTACAAGCCCAATATAACTATGGATGACGGCGGCGACCTGATTTACGCTCTTCACACGAGCCGCAAAGATCTGCTCAAAAATATAATCGGCTCATCTGAGGAAACAACCACAGGCGTTATCAGGCTCAAAGCAATGGAAAAAGAAGGCGCACTGAAGCTCCCTGTCATCGCTGTTAATGATTCCGATACCAAACATTTATTCGATAACCGCTACGGCACAGGCCAATCAACAATTGACGGCATAATAAGAGGAACCAATATTCTTCTCGCCGGTAAAAAATTCGCTGTCTGCGGATACGGCTGGTGCGGACGAGGCGTAGCGATGCGGGCCAAAGGCATGGGGGCTGACGTTTATATTACCGAAGTAGATCCCATCAAGGCACTCGAGGCGGCAATGGACGGATTCAAAGTCAGAAAATTATCTGATCTGGCACGCGAAGACAATATCGATATTTTTGTATCCGTCACAGGCGACAAACATGTAATATCTCTTGAAATTATGAAACAAATGAAAGACGGAGCCATAATTGCGAATTCCGGTCATTTTGATGTCGAAATCGAGATGGACGCGCTTGAAAAAATTAAAAAATCAAAACGCCGCATCAGACAGTCTCTGGATGAATATGTAATGCCCTCGGGTAAAAGACTTTATATTATCGGTGAAGGAAGACTGGTGAATCTGGCTGCGGCAGAAGGCCATCCCGCCGAGGTTATGGATATGTCATTTGCGAACCAGGCATTAGCAGCCGAATTTTTTGTAAAAAACAGAGGCAAACTGGAAAACAAAGTACACGTACTTCCCAAAGATCTCGACAACATGGTAGCATCCCTCAAACTCAAAGCCATGGGAATAAGCCATGACAAACTCACCAAAGAACAAAAACAATATCTCTCCTCCTGGGACGAAGGCACTAAATAAACATCTAGCTTCACACAAAATCAGTATTAAAGTGCGTGAATAAAATTTTTTCAAGTTACAACTGTTTGAGCCCGAGCTTGCCGAGGGCGAGTTTTGGAACTTAAAAAATTTTCATTCACGAACAAAAATATCACCGCGGCCAATGAACATCGCGCTGGCTTACGCTTGAAGTTTTCCGCTAAGGAAAACAATCAGAAGCAAGCGGCATAAAACCACAAAAAACTGAGTACTGATGCGGCACTATGTCAAAAATCAGAATCGCATTGATGAGAAGAAAAAGCGCGTTCCTGAACTTACCCATATCTGAATAATTAAATACTATCCAATGCCGAGATTGTATAAATTATACTCATGATGCTATAATTATTTTCCGATGCCCATCAAATTCTTTCTACTATTTATAACGCTAATCTTGGGATTAATATTCGCAAAACCCGCTGAAGCGATCGTCAACCCCTTCTCGTCTTTCAACAACAAATTCGGCATTCACATCCTCTTCCCCGAAGAACTACCCCAGGCCGCTGACCTTGTCAACAGCAGCGGCGGCGACTGGGGATATGTCACTATCCCGATCCAATCCGGCGACAAAGACATCACCAAATGGCAAAAATTCATGGACGACGCCAAACGCCTGCATTTGATACCGATCATACGGCTCGCCACCGAAGGAGATTATTTCAACACCAAAGTCTGGCGAAAACCCACCGAAACGGATATCATCGATTTCGCCAACTTCCTGAGCGCCCTCGATTGGCCGACCAAAAACAGATATATAATAGTGTATAACGAAGTAAACCGCGCCGATGAATGGGGGGGAGAAGTAAATGCGCAGGAATATACCAAGCTCTTAGCTTTTTCGATCAACATCTTCAAATCCCGCAGTCAGGACTATTTCATGATCAACGCGGGGCTGGATAATGCCGCCCCGAATCAGCTCCCCGAGTACCAAGGCCAATACGATTATCTGCGTGATATGGAGACAGCAGTTCCGGGCATATTCAATCAAATAGACGGATACTCCAGCCATTCATATCCAAATCCGGGGTTCTCGCAACCCCCTTCCCGAATTAGCTCCATGAGTATATCCAGCTTTTCATTTGAGCGCGAACTAATCAAAAGCATGAGCGCTAAAAAACTCCCGATTTTCATAACCGAGACAGGATGGACCGCCAACTCAATAAGCGATTTGGATAGAGCGGATTATTACCAGAATGCATTCAAAAACGCTTGGTCCGACCGGGATATTGTTGCCGTAACGCCTTTTTTGCTCCGCGCCAACGGAGCATTTCAGGAATTCTCATTCCTCGATGAAAACGGAAGCCCGACACACCAATATACTATGATCAAATCAATCTCCAAAACCAAAGGCACACCTGCTCTTGCCAAAAAACCTGCTGATCTACTGAAGCCCCAAAAAAGCGTACTGGGTATTGCCGACGATCTTCTGGATATAGACAAAGCGGAAGCATCAACCTACCGCTCTTTTTCCGACGCTCCCAAACCCAAAAACAAATATTCCCCCGCCAATTTAAGCATGATCGCTCTTAAATGGCTCATCGGAAATTAATTTATGAATTGGCAAAAAGCGCATGACGTCAAACAAGATATAATTGATATTCTCAAAATAATCGACCTGCCCTACATCCGCCCGGAGAGAATCTTCTGCTACAGAACGGCAGGCTCCAAAGCCAGAGCTTATGCGCGCACATGGTCTATGCCCAAAATCTTCCAGGACGCTCTGGGAATCACACCCGCTTATGTGATTGAAGTGCTATCAAATCATTATGACAAATTAGATGATGATGCACGTAAAAAAGTCCTGATACATGAACTTCTTCATATCCCAAAAAATTTCTCCGGCGCCCTCCTCCCCCACCACACAAGAAGCCGCAACCTCCACCATGTCGCCAACAAATTATTCAAAGAATATATAAATAAATCCTCAAAAATATAAGTATTGCTAATTCAAAGCTCAAAATTTATAATTTCATATATCAAATTCTAAATTCATAATTTAATTCTGAATTCTGAACTCTAAATTCTAAATTTATGTTGACTATCATTCACGGCTCCGACATATCTGCTTCCAGAAACTATTTCGTCCTCGAAAAACAAAAAAACCCGAACGCTTTGACTCTAAGTGAAAAAGAAGTCGAACTAACCGGACTTGCGCAGATCCTTGAAGGAGCAGGTCTGTTCGAAGATACCAAAACTCTCTTTATCGAACAATTCATATCTGACAGAAAAAAAAGCAAAGACAAAGAGGGAGTAACTGACTACCTGATCAAAAATTCAAAAAACAACAATATAATTATGTGGGAAAGCAAAGAATTAACAGCTTCCCAGCTTTCTCCTTTCAAAGGCGCGTCTATCAAAATATTTAAGCTTCCGCCTTCTTTGTTCTCCTTTCTCGACTCCCTAAAACCCGGAAATTCGCAGGAAGCAATTAAGCTTCATCACTTGGCTCTGGAAGCCAACGAGCCAGAAATGATCTTTTTTATGCTGATCAGACAATTCCGCCTCCTGCTTGCGCTATCCCAAAAATCAGACGTTTCAATATCCGAAATAATCCGCATGTCCCCGTGGCAAAAAACAAAAATCGAAAAACAAGCAAAATTATTCGATACGCAAAAACTGCTCGAGCTCTATAGCAAACTATTTATGATCGAAACAGCCCAAAAAACAGGAAATCTCGAAACTACATTAGCTTCAAAAATTGACTTTTTCATACTTGAGATTTAAAATAATTAAGTGATAGATCCGAAAATCTTCAAAGCATACGACATACGCGGCATTTACCCCGAGCAGCTTAACGAACAAAATATTGTGGACATTATCAGGGCAATATACAAATTTTTCCAAAACAAAATTAACAAAAACGATTTGACGATTGTTCTCGCGTACGACATGCGCCTGTCGGGCCCTCAGCTTTTCGAAGCGGCCAAAAAAACACTTATCGGGATAGGCGCGCGCGTTATTGATGCCGGCCAACTCTCAACCCCGTCTTTTTATTACGCCGCCGCGCATTACGGATATGACTGCGGAATTCAAATTACAGCTTCCCACAATCCCAAAGAATACAATGGCCTCAAATTCGTCATCAATACACCCGGCGGTCTAATCAAAATCGGCGGATCAACCGGTATGCCCGAAATCAAAGAAATGGCAATAAATGGTGTCGAATTTTCAGCGTCAGAGCCCGGCAGTATTACTGAAAAAACGGGAATTATTGATGACGAAATCAGAGACTCCCTCAAACTATTCGGAAACCCGAATCTCAAAAACTTCAAAATTGCAGCAGACCCCGCCAATGCTATGGGCGCGCAGTATATCGACGCATTATTCAAAAAAGTCCCGGCAGAGCTTATCAAAATGAATTTCGAACTGGACGGCAGTTTCCCCGCTCATCAGCCCGATCCTCTGGATTTCGACAACCTCAAAGACCTGCAGAAAAAAGTTCTTGAAGAAAAAGCCGATATGGGTCTTGCTCCTGACGGAGACGGAGACCGTCTGTATTTTGTAGACGAAAAAGGCCGTATAGTCCCGGCAACTATCATCACAGCACTCGTCGCGCGCGAGATGCTCAAAGAATACCCCGGATCCACAATATTGTTTGACGTCAGATATATACTGGGATCCAAAAAAATTGTCGAAGAATTCGGCGGCAAATACGAAATCACACGCGTCGGACATGCTTTTATTACTGAAGCTCTAAGTAGAACAGGCGGCATATTCGCCGGAGAATCTTCAGGGCATTTCTACTACAAAGAAAACGGCAACGCCGAATCCCAGCTCAACACATTGATTTGCGTATTGAAAGTATTGACAGAGGAAAATAAAAAACTCTCGGAAGTCGTTGATGAACTCCACAGAAGCTACGAATCCGGGGAATTCAACTTCAAAGTCACCAATTCGCCCGAGATACTAAGCGCGCTCAAAGAAAAATACAAAGACGGCGAATTAGTCACACTGGACGGCGTATCCATAAACTATCCCGACTGGAGATTCAACGTCCGCACATCCAACACAGAGCCCTTACTGCGCCTAAACGTAGAGAGCTACGATGAGAGCGTTATGCAAAATAAAAAAACTGAACTCATGGAACTTATAAAATCTTTATCAAAAAACTAATAGCAACATGAACGACGAACAACCGAATACAAACAACCTGCTTGACCCCTCCAATTTGAGAGGCATGATTTTGGACAGCCCGAATCAATTCAAGGTAGGATTTGATTTGGCCAAAGATATCAAAATCCCGGGAGGAGAATTCAGCCATGTGGTGATCTCCGGCATGGGGGGATCTGCTTTGCCCGGAAACCTGCTCAGGATTTACCTCAACGATGTATACAAAAAAGAGGGCAAAAGACCTATCCCGATATACCAGAATAGATTTTATTCACTCCCTCCCGAATCATATAACAATGGTCTCAATTTATTATGCTCTTACTCCGGAAATACCGAGGAGACGATCGCCTCGCTCCACGAAGCAATCGACAACAAACTTGCGTGCATCGGAATTTCGGCAGGCGGTGCAATAGAAGAAATCTGCAAAAACAACAATTTACCTCACATTAAACTCCCGATTCCGTTCCCGAATTTCCAACCCAGGGTCGGTACAGGTTACTTTTTTGCATCCGTCTATCAAGTTCTGGTAAACCAGGGTATGGTATCAGACACTACGGCTGCCATTCTTGATATGGCAAACGATCTTAATGCGCAAATGTCACAGCTCGAGGAAGAAGGCAGATCCCTTTCCCAAAAACTGATCGGCAAAACCCCGGTTATTTATGCGTCAACCAAACTAAAAGCCCTGGCAATGGTTTGGAAAATCAAGTTCAACGAACACGCCAAGACTCCGGCGTTCTGGAATTTCTTCCCGGAGCTCAACCACAATGAAATGATCGGCTTCACCAATCCGCAGGGCAAATTCTTTGTAATCATGCTCAGAGACGCAAATGACCACCCCAAAAATCTCAACCGCTTTGAAGCGACAACTTCTCTCCTCAAAAACAAAGGTGTCGAAGTAGAAACGATCAGCGTCGAGGGCGATACGGTATTCACCAAAATATTCCGCACTCTGGCTCTCGGAGATTTTGCCGCCTATCATCTGGCTCTCTCCTACAATCAGGACCCCACGCCTGTTGATATGGTCGAAGATCTAAAAAAAATGCTTGCAGGCATGAATTCCTAATCTCATGATCGATCTCAACGACATTGAAACTTTGCAAAAAATTGACCCCCAAAATTCCTATGGATCAACCGAACAAATGTTCAAACAATGCGAAACAGCCTGGAACGAAGTAAACAAAATCTCTGTCCCGCAAGAATACAGAGAGGTCAACAAATTAGTGTTCTGCGGCATGGGAGCGTCCATTTATGGAGCGATGGTGTTCAAAGCGCTCGTCGGCAGAGAATTATCAATGCCGTGTGAGACTATCTCGGATTACTTTCTGCCCGAATACGCAGATAAAAACACACTAGTCGTACTGACAAGCTATTCCGGAACTACCGAAGAAGTTCTCTCCTGTGCCCATGATGCCAAAGCAAAAAATTGCAAAATGCTGATTTTGACCAAAGGCGGGCCTCTCGCCGAGTTTGCCGAGGACAACAACATCCCATCATATATTTTTGACGGCTCCCTAAATCCGGCCGGCGTTCCGCGCCTTGGTAACGGATATACAATACTCGGCCTTTTGGGACTCCTCAACAAAACCGGATTATTCGAAATTGCCGAACATGAGATCACAAGGTCCGTCAAGTCTCTCGGAGAAAAAATCCCCGATCTGAAATCCCGCGCGCTGGCAGACTACACAAAATTCATAAACAAAATACCTGTCGTTATTACAGCCGAGCACTTGTCCGGCAACGCCCAGATCCTTCGTAATCAATTTAACGAAACAAGCAAATCATTTTCTTCTTTTTTTCTGATCCCCGATCTGAATCACCATCTCATGGAAGGTCTCGCACGTCCTGAGGGCGCCCCGCTTGCTTTCTTATTTTTAAATTCACCGGATTTCTCAACCAAAATCAAAAAACGGGTTGAGCTGACAATAGATGTGGTCAAACAAAACAACCTCGAGGCTTACGAATTTATGACAGACGGACAATCGATTTATGATGATTTTCTGGAAACCCTCGTCTACGGCAGTTATCTCACTCTTTTCCTTGCACTTGAATACAAACTAAACCCCGCGATAAATCCCTGGGTGGACTATTTCAAAAACAAATTAACATAATTTACCTAGTAACAGACAAGGCTGTCTTCAGAGGATCCTGAGTCATCGGCGCGGCAACTGTGATCTTATTCGTCCTGAAATCAACACTTACCTCATACCCTGAATCGTAATCGCTGTCGCACTCAATTCTCAGACCTCCGCTCTCACTATCGGGATCCGATGGCAAATTTTCCAAATATTTTGGGACGAGAATACCACAAAGATCAACTCCGCCCTTTGCGATTTTCATAGCTTTTGAGCCGGGGCCTGGCAACACATCGGGAAATTGCCCGCTATTATCTGCCGAATATTGATAAATTGCATTAATTATACTAATTATATCTTTATTTCTCTTTGTATTATTTGCTCCTGCGAGTTGCCCCGCGGGATCTGCCGCAAACAGCATCCCCGTAATAATCAGCGAAAATAAACTAAGTACAACAAAAATTCTCAGCACACAACTATGATTTCACACCGCTTCCGCCTTTGTCAATTAATGTAAATGTTGCAACAATTCGGAAACCCAAAAATTAGTGAGTGAATAAAATTTTTTACAGTTACAACTGTTTGACCCCGCTCAGCGGGGGAGTTTTGGAACTTAAAAAATTTTCATTCACGAACGGTCTAATGCATATTATATGGTATCTAAATGAAGCTCCCGCGAGCGTGCGTTCGGGGTTTCATGCACTGCGCTCAATAGGGAGCGACCTGCCTTGCCGGCAGGCAGGAATCCCTCCGAAGCGGAAATCCTCTTCGCGTTCATCCTCGAGCGTGCGTTTGGGGTTTTCCGCGAAGGGGGATAAAAAACATATTAGCTTGTAGTAAACCCTCTTCCCATGCTATAATCCCCATTTACTATGAGATTCTTTATTTATTTCATATTCCTGCGCCTCATGGACATAATGACAACACTGCTCGGCGTCTCAAAATACACCATCGACGCTGAAATAAACCCCTTCATGCGCCAGCTATTACAACTACCTGTGATAGAATTTGTAATTATAAACATTTCGCTTTCTCTGATCTTTGGTCTAATTTTTACACTGATCCATTACCGCTCAAAATTCCGCTACCTGACTTACTCCTATATGCTCTTCCTCGCTGCAGTCGTAACGAACAACATCTTCTGGCTCCTAATTTAAAAAAATGAAAGAAAGGCTGCAAAAACATGAAAAAAACACTGTTGTACTCGCAGATACCGCATACTCCGCGATAGGCAAGATTGACAAATATAGCGTGCTTCTCAAGGGCGTCTCAACCGATATATACCATCACCCTGAATTAATTAAAACCGGAGACTTAATCGAATACGCCGCCATTTATTCAGATCTAAACACCTTAATTACAAAACCCATAATCGAGAAGACTTACAAAAGAAAAGGTACCGATGTAAATAAATATATTGCCGAAAATACAAACGCTTTGTTTAGTAGATTACAACGGGGTGAAATACCGGATCAATTCGAAGACAGTATCTTAATTGAGATTATCAAACAAACCGCACTCTCAAAACTATTTAACGAAGCAAAAAACAAAAACTGCTCAAGATCTTGATCCCGCCCTTCCCCAACCCCGCCCCGGCACGAAATCGTTCAATACTCCTGAATCTGCCGGCTCCAATGAGGCCGTCAAAGGATACAGCGCGTAATAAGCCCTCTGCGCCAGCTCCGCCCCCTCAACAATAAATTCAGGATGTTTTACTAAATTTAAACTTTTCATTTCCCGGCTATTATATATAACCATATCTTTCATAATACTGACTACAAGATGTCCGGACGGCGCCCTTTTATATAATCCTTGAACAATATTTATATATGATTTCTCACGTAATTCTTGAGCCGTAGGACTTACTTCGCCATTTTGTCCTATTGTTTCAAATGCATTTATTGACATATGCATAACCGAACCAATCCCCATTAAATAATTTTGAATATATACCAACTCTGTTTTAGTAATTTTTCCACTGTGCAATCTATCTATTCCATATTCTTTAAAATACGTCTCCGCGGCATCATTAATAACATGCGCAGCCAATAGCGGTCGCGCAACTGATTTATCAGCGAAATCCTTTATATTAGCCCTTGACCGCTCAAGCCTATCTACCCACAAGTGAGGATCTATATAAAGCCCGGCCAAAAACTCTCCTCCGACTTCCCCCGCTTGACTTAGTAGAACATTTATCCTCTCAATTTCTTTGCCTTTATCAGGTTTATTTCGAGTAAATATTCTATCAAAAATCCCTTTAAGAAATATTTCTGCCATATCTTTATTTCATTACAAATCCACTACCTATACTCCCTCTTCAAAAACTTCGGCTTATAATTATCGATATAAAAATTCATAAGATTCTGGGCTAGAATATACGTTTGCGGATTTGTAGCTGGTCTATGCAAACCATAATCATCCCGGACATCTATTTGCAGGCCTTCTTGATATTTACGCGCTTTTTTAATATCAAATCTGCCATGCAGATCACTTGTGGCCTGATCTATCGGCTTAAATACACAGCCGATCCGCAAAAGCTGATCAAGCTTTATATCAAACCTAATTTTTAATCCCTGCTGATCGAAAACAGCAAGCATATCATCATAATAATTCCCATACTGCATTACAGCGTTTTTTGTACGCCCATTCATACCGTGAGACTCGGATTCGAGAATTAGATTTCCAATAATCATGTCTGATTTAGTGGTAAAAAATCTTTGTAGTTTTTGAGGCCTCTTATATACGCGCGTGTCGCCAAACACAAGCTCACCCGCTGTCAGCACCTTTTGTTGCTCTGGCAAAGTAAGAAGCAATGCGTTTCTAATCTTGGATTTCTCTTCCTCCAATTTTTTTATTTCTTCATCAGGCCTTCGACGACTTCTCAGCCAAACCCTCCGATTTCGAAACATTACCGACAACGGCCTCCTGTCACTCTCAACTCCCATACCAAAATACTACCATATCTTACATTTATATACAACTATCTACCAAAGTCACCCTCATCCCACATCTCAAAAATCCCAATACTGCATAATATACTAACTTACTATACATTAAAGTAAAAAATAACAAACAAAATATTTATACATTACAAATGAAGCTCCCGCGAGCGTGCGTTCGGGGATTTCCGCGAACGGAGATAAACCTTGATTAACTGATAAGCATAAGCCGTGCGTAATAATTAATTTCCCTTATCATGCGGAACGATCACTCTTTTAGAGGCCCTGGATATATTTCCTGCTAAATCATTAGCTTCAGCCTGAATTTCATAAAGTCTCCCATCCAAATCATCTCCTCTTCTTTTAGCCTCAAGCTTTACTGTCTGACCAAAATTGGACAACAAGGGCTCGACCGCTTTATACTCATCTACTATTTTAAAAGTTGTAGAAACTAGATTTATATCAGAACTGCCACCCATAATCCTAACATCTACCATTTTTCCATTCGGCGGCCATATAACTTCAGGACTTACCATTATATTCATAACCGGATAAGTTTTATCTATTTTAAACTCCTTACTTTTTGCACCCTCTACATTCCCTGCGCTATCTACGGAATAATAACTGATAATCGTACTCCCCTCATCCTTTATAGTTAAAGTATCAAAATATTCAGCATATTCACCATCATTTAATTTATAATAAATTGACTTTACGCCTGACCCGGCATCATCAGCGCTTAAACTCACCTTAACATCGGAGCCAAACCACTCCTCACCTTTTTTAGCCCATGTATAATACATCTTTGTATCCGGAGAGGTTTTATCTATTTTTATTTCTAATAATTTATCTTCTTCTATATTGCCTGCATTATCTATTGATCGATATATTATTTCATTCTTACCCTCCGAAAATATATTTATCTGCCCGGAATATTCCTCAAATGCACTATCATTAACAGAATACTCAGTCCTATCAACCCCCGACCCACCCCCATCTTGAGCACCTAGTTCAATTGTCACATCCGAAGTATACCAACCCTCTTGTCCCCGAACACCATCTTTGATATTGGCATTTGTTATAGGAAAAGTTTTATCAATACCAAATTCAGATCTTTTTAATCCTTCCCTATTACCTCCCTTATCCATTGAAAAATAAACAAAATGATATTTTCCTTCTCCCGAAAAATTTAATTCACTTAAATAATCGTTCCAATTATTTACTTCTTCAGTATAATTTGTTGAATAAAAAGTATTTCCTATGCCTATTGAATTGCGATGATCATTTACCTCAAGCTTTACATTAACAGATTTATTGTACCAATCGAGAATAGATGGCTCATCGTCGATCAACAAATTTGTTTCCGGAGCCTCGCTATCTTTTTGCTTCCCCATTAGAGCAAATCTGGAAAAATGATCTGTTTCTGCGGATATAATTTTATTAGCCCTATCGTGTTCCTTGGTCTCAAGAGCTTCCCATTTACTTATTTCTTCGTTGAAATAATAGAATTGTATTGAATCCTGATCAATATTTGAAATATCTGCATTACTGTAATTATAAGTAAGTAAAATCGGACTAAAAAATGTTGTAATAAGCTCTCCCAACAAAGATTTCATTGTAATGAATATAGACGGCATAATACTCTCAAAAATATTGCCTTCTTCATCTATACTCTTATCAAACGAAGCATTCTCAGCTATGAGCGTAGCGCTTTGCACTGCTATAGCATTTACGGGCACTGATATTTTTACACTGTCTTTTACCAACTCGCCACCGTTATCTTTAGTTACTTGAAGTTGTAGGGGCGGCATTCTTTCAATAAATAAATTATAACTTGCAGAACCTGAACTGTTATTAATCTTATATTGCGTCCAAGGATCAATATATTTTATGCCTTTCTCATCTGTATCTTTCCAGCCAAGCGGATCAACTACGCCTATTCTTTTATCGTCTTCAAAGTCACCATCTCCATCTAAATCTTTAATTACCGTAAAATGCAAATGATACCCTGTTGAACCTCCCGTATTCCCCACTTCGCCGATTTTATCACCCTTATTTACGTATATTGATGCCCCTTCTGTTGCAGGATTTAAATTCAGATCATCCAAATGCCCATACCATGTCTGATATCCTTCTGGATGAGTAATTTTGATTAAATTTCCATAACCACCACTTTTAGCTTCTAAAATTAATTTTGCTTCACCTGCAGCAGCCGCCAAAACCGGAGTTTTGGGCTCGGCCTTATTCCTGTATTGGCCAAAATCATAGCCATTGTGGTGCCTATATCCGGAGTTTGTTCTCACGCCAAATGAATCAAACTTAACGACGTCAAGTGGACAATTATCTATAAAACAACGAACATCTGCAAGTGGATATTCATGATCAAGCCAAGATTCCGGATCTAATGCAACTTCATCAAAAGACTTTATACCTTTGCTTTTATAGTCATATGGAAAACTCAAAAAAGGCTTCGGAATTGTAGAGTCACTATCACCCAGTACTTCGCCTGCAGTACCAACAATTGCCAGCGACGGACTATACTGCCCCCCTCCGGATATAGCTGTAACATTCGTCAAATTTTTTATTTTATATGGCTTATTATTACTTGGCCACCACTTCCAAACTGTGCCATCGTTTTGCAATGCAAGGCGAAAATCAGAACCCATAGATACAAAATCTATACTACCTAATCCCTGGGTTTCAATTGGAGTATTTATATATGACCCCCAACTAAATATTCTACTATCTTCAGTTAAAACAACATTATCTACTACACTTGAAGATAATCCTATTATATTAGCTAAACCGGATACTTGTACAGGCATAGAACTATTTGAATTTGATACAGTTAATTGATTTTCATGATTTCTTCCCCAAGCCCATATAGTGCCATCGTTTTTTAAAGCTGTAGAGTGCCAAAAACCTGTAGATATTTTTGATACATTATTAATGTTTTTTACGTTATCCGGAAACCGCCTATCACCACACACATACCTATTACACCCAATCCCTAATTGACCATGATAATTATCGCCCCAACTCAAAATCGTTTTATCAGATTTTAAAGCCAAACTATGATCATACCCAGCAGATATATCTAAAATATCACTTAAAAAACCACTTCCATTTAGTCCTTTCACCTGCGCAGGATATAATAACTTATGCGTACTATCATTATTTCCAAATCCTGTACCTCGTAGCCCGTTCCAATTATTCCCCCAAATCCACACCGTCCCATCTTTTTTCAGAGCCATACTAAACTCTCTCCCTCCCGCAACAGCTTTTACGGAGTCCAGATATCCTACACCATTTGGCCCCTTCACCTGAACCGGCTCTTCGCTCGTATTGCCGACATTTCCATCACCAAATTGCCCCTTGCTATTACTTCCCCATACCCATACGGTTCCATCCGATTTAACAGCCATCGAATGATTCCACCCGCTAGCAATAGATACTACATCTTTCAAACCGTTCACTTTTTTAGCATTATGATGCGTACTGTCCCACTGCCAAACAGTTCCTGACAAATCTTCACTGTTTATAGCCTGGGTTAATTCATTAGGCGGCGTAAAGTCAAAGGCTACTTCTAGATTATCAATATCTGCAAACCACGAAGAATCATAATAGTTTGGACTTCTCACTAGTTTTAAGGTAAGATTCTCCTGGTCTATTTTTTCAGGAGATATACAAAGAGCAAGCTCATTCGATATGCTTGCGTCAACAACATGTTCTATATTGGAATTATTCATATAAAACGCCCAATTTGATGGCACTTTGCAATTATTGTGTACATTATTAATAAAATTATTATTGAAAGAATTATTGATCTGAATATATAAATTGGTGTTAGCCTTACCTTTTACGCGAACTAAAATTTTATTTATTATAGATTTATCTGAAATACCAAAATCCGACAAATTGCCAAAAGAACCAAAGATTAAAGATGTCATGCCATCGGCGCCAATCCTTGAACAAAACTGATCATCGCTTTTCTGACAATTCGCTAAATTCGTATATGACGGAGAACCGTCTGTAGAAACCCACCCTGCTGACCGATATCCCGTCTGCTCTGCATGGACTTGGTTTGGAACCAAAAATAGCACAAAGAATAAGAGCGCAATACAATTTAATATGTGCATGAATCTAATTAACATTAGAACGTATCTATTATATATAGAAAGACTACCAAAAAACTTAAATATTTGTCAATAGTCAAAAGTTGCGTAAACAAAATAACAATACTTGAACTATTTTCCCAAAAAAAAAGCGCCTGTCGGCGCTTATCTTTCTTAATAAATTATTATCTTGTGAACTGTATTATTGGCACCTCTGGTGTAAGCTCTGTTAATGGGGCCAATACTGTTATTCTACCTGACGCATCTCTCCTTATAGTGTACCCCGTATCATATGTACCGCAATCGCCTGGGGTCACTTCTTCTACATCGCTAGGATCTGTTGCGCTTGGATCTGCAGGTAGTGCTGGAATATATTCCGGAACTAAAATTGCGCAAATATTTACTCCTGTAGACGAAATTGCTGAAGCCGTACCAACGGGAATCTGTGACGGTGTTACACCTTTATTATCAGCAACATAAGCACCTACAGCATTCAAAATCTGTTTAACATCACTATTTCTCTTTGTATTATTTGCCTGGGCGAATTGGCGTGCCGGGTTGATGGCGATAAGTGTAATTGCGAGAAGTACTGCTAAAATTCCGATAACGACTAAAAGCTCAATAAGTGTGAATCCCTTTTGTAAATTATTATTTCTGGCAGTCATATTGTTTTCAGTAAATCTTTATCTATACCAATCATTACATAACTGATGAGTACTTGTCAACTGATATCAAATATATCAAATATTACCAAAAACTAAGGATTAATCGACTCCACGCTCGATACCGGACCCTGCGCGTTTGTACCCGGCTGAACAGGCGTATTCGACACATAATAAACAATTACCAGAACAACCAGCAGCAAACCAAAAACAGCGCCCAGCATGATCTCCCGCTTATGATCATTCTTCGGCTTAGGCGCATTATCCTGATCCGCTTCCTGCACCTGGACCTCCTCAACAGGCTCATCATGCGCGTCCTGCTTCACCTGATGCTCCTGAATAGGATTATTCAAAAAATTATACTTCTTCAACATAAAAGAATTCTGAATAATACCGGCCGCGGCCGGTAAGGTCAAAGCCGGCAACTGCTGAATATCGTTAGAAAAAACCCCGGCAGGCAAAACAGAATCAACCGCGAACCCTTCCTGCTCAAATGCAAACTTCAGCACTTCAAAAAGCTCCTGATTAACCGCAAATACCCGGATACCCTTTTGGAAATCAAAAGTCTTCCCCGACACATCCTCATAAGGAACATGCTCCAGAAACTCATCGATCTGAGAATTGATCTCCTGCGTTTTTTCTATAGGCGGCTTATCAGATGTATCCCTGTTAAAATCCCTGACAAAACACGCATTATTCGCGATTACAATAATCAAATTACTGGGAGTAAGCTTATTATTCTGAATAAAGATCTTGAGTATATTAAGAAGAAAATCTTTATTGATTATCTCCATATCGCGTACCAGATCCGTTACAAAATTAAACTCCAGTATCCTCGGAGGAAGAGGGCTATAAATTTCGAACCGGTCGCGGTGAAGATAAATTACACCCATTCCCTTGGCAGTCATATCAAAAAATCTCCTTTCTAGAGTCTATCACAAGTTCATAATTTTCGTTATAGTGCGCATCGATCTGAACTTTCCTGACATAATTTCCGATCCTGCCGCTTGCGGTCGCGATATAGCTTGTAGCGCCTGTTCTCGATACCGCCACATCAACAACCCCGTCGCCGATAGCCAGATTTGAGTCCCCCGTATAATCAGGATTACGAAGCAGGCGAAGCAGTGCGTTCTCGGCTCCGCTTTGCGCGATCTGATAAGCTCTATTGCCCTCCTGCACTTTGAGTCCGCTCTGTGAGTTTATATATATTAGTATTACGGCCCCCGAGGCGATCATTATCCCTATCGCGGATATAAAAATAAGCGCGATCAAAGCCTGCCCCGAGGACGAAACACCCCTGCAAATTCTAAATTTATTTAAAAATTCTTTATATTTCATATTTTCTGACTATTTAACCCAGATCAAAACTCAAAACTCAAAAGTCAAAAATAATACAACAACCCCTAACCCCTAACCCCTAACCCCTAACCCCTAACCCCTAACTATCTTACGGAAACGCCAGTACCGTCTGAAAATCCCTCGATTCGACGCCGTCCCGCCTCGCCGTCTTACTGCTCAATGTAAAATTGATCTTGATCGTATCCCTGTTCGTTCCCGGGCCTATACGCTGAAAAAGAAGTCCCGAAATACTGGACTCCGAACTGCTCATGCTTATAAGCTCCGGCGTTGTCATCAGCAATTTTCCGGAAGTCGACGCAACATAAGTGTGAAGCGTAGAATTAAGCCGCAATCTCAAAACAGCCGAAGTCGATCCCGGTGCCGGAGTATCTATATAATTTCTGGCAGGATCCCCCGTATTCGCGCTTTGAAAATCATATGCAAGTCTGGCAAGTATAAATCGGCCGTCCAGATCAATACTTGAGTACGATTTTGCTTCCCTCTGCACATCCATAATTGTCGAAAACGCCTGACTAAGCACCAACAGCAAAGTAGTAAGCACTGTCATAAACACCAGAAGCTCTATCAGCGTAAAACCCCTGTCTAATTTAATTTTTCTAATTCTTAGTATCATATCAATACTCACCAAAGTCATTTCTACCCCGCATTGCGGGGGAGAAATCTAGCGAAGCGTAGTTTAAGATAAACTTATAAATCCACACTTCTCATTTTACGGACTGAAATCTATCGACCTGAGCATGTGATCAAAAACATAAATAAAAATCGGATCACTTATACTGCTCCCGATAGCAAAAAAGCCGTTCGGCAAAGTAAATACGGCGGCAATCGAACTGGGACCCAAAAATCCGCTTGTATAAAGAGTTCCTCGAACATCATTTAGGATGATGCTCCCGGTATATTTGGCAGCAGACCTTAGATAATTTTCAGGCCAGCCCACGAATGAAATCGACGGTTTATCGAATTTACCGTCATCAGCCGGGTTATATAACGTCACACTCTCATGTCCGTTATAAATAGACTTCACAATTTTCCAGTCCGAGGGAATCTCGATTGAAAAATTATCCTGATAATTGGTATATCTGAGCCACCCGGTATCGATCGGCGGCTCGGTCGGCGGCACATAAGTGTCGAAATTCCCGCCTTCGTCTTCAAAAACTATATCTATAATCGTTACCGGCGTAGGCGTCGGGACAGCAATGATGTTAAAGGGTGTAGGAGTTGGTGTCGACGCGCCTGGCTCAACGCCTCCTGCTTGCCCACCCGGCTGCGATCCCTCTCCAGTACTGCCGCCCCCGTTGCTTCCGCTTTGAGAATTTATAGAAGTGTTTTGAATTGGATTGGCTTGTCCTGTCGGCACCCCAGTTGAACTAAGCTCCACATAAGTATTCGCTTGAACAGCAGGTCGGGCTACAGAAGCAGTCTGCTTACTCTGATCATTTGCAGGTCTCAAAAAAGGCATGATCACATACACAAATTTTGTCAATGCGGGCAGATCCCGATCAGGATCGGCTTGCACCGACTCCTGCGGCAAATCGCCCTGCTCCGCCGGCATACCGGGTGTTATTTGATAAACGGTATTTCCGCCTCTATACCCCTCATTAGCGGATCGGGCGCTTTGATTCACGATTGGCATCCCTACAACTCCAACGACCAAAATCACAGTCAGCCCAAAAACAACAGCCAGCATTTTCTGCCCCTTCACCATCTCCCAAACCACATAAAAATAATACCGGTAATTCATAGGTACTATACTTAGATTAGCTTGTTAGAAAACCAGTTGCAAGTGGGATGTAGAAAATTTAAAAACTTAAATCAGAGCATTAATTACTTATGAGCGCACTAATATCATTCATTAGCACCAGGTATGCCTGTTCGGTAATATGCTTTCCTCGTTGAGCTTTCAGTTCGTTTATAAATGGCCTCAGCACAAACTCATAATCTTTTTTATCTTTTAAACCTATCGCTGAGTCTAACTTTTTTATCAAGCTATTATAAACTCCTTTATTTGTAATTTGACCATAATTATATAGAACTTGTAGATCAATTTTAAGATTATCAAAAGTAATTTCCTTTTCAATTTCTGAAGAATCCAACTGATTATATTGAATATTAATATTATTACTTTGTCCCGGTGTAAATGAGCCATACACTTCTACCAAATCATTTGCACCATCTTTCTGAAACGTAGATATATTAAGAGAGTAAAAACTACTTTCTAATCCAGTTAAGGCAACCTCATAACCTCCATCATCTGGCACAGGCAGCAAAAATTCATTAACACCTGTGCCAAGCATCTGTGAATCACCTGAGCTATCAGTATTCTCAATAGGCGCTGAGAATGCATAAGTTGCGTTTGGAATTTCATTGTACTCCAACACTTGTCCATCCTGAATTATTTTGCCCGTTTTTCTGCCATAACCATCAGTAACCAATATTTCTACATCCGGATTCACAACGATAGTTATGTAGCTCAAGTTAGTTTGTGATGGTACAAATCTATCTATTTGTGAATAGCTATTATTAAATGAATTCAAAGTTTCATAGCCCCATTCAGGATCATTAATTGCGTATGTATCATCTAATAATCCTTTTACTACAACAAAATGACCGTTATTATTGACATACAAAATATCAGGAAAAGGTCCAAAGCTATTACCTACAGTTAAATCATCATTAAGCAATTTTATCGAGGCAGTGCTTGGATATGCGCGCTTATGCTCAAGCTTTATATTTGATTTTCCGGAATTATAAAGTAAATTAGTCAATTTTCCGATAGATGGCCAATTAAGATACGAATACCAACCATCTTTGCCAAAACCGTACGAATAACCCTTATTGTTCTTTAACCATACATTCAGAGTTCCTGGATCAATAACACTACCATCAATCATTTCGTTTATATTATGATATCTCAAAATCATCGCAACCGAGGTGACAGCGCATCCCCATCTATCCATTGTAGCCAGTGCCCCTTTCAATCCTAAAAATTTTGCATGATCATACTCGCTAGATCCCCACGGCTCATCATTTTGGCTAAAATATGGGACATTCAATATCTCATTAGTTGTAGCTCTTGGATCAAAATATCCGATTTTATTATGTCTATTATTAATAAACCATATCTTGTTATCAGCAGATAAAGTTATGCGGTTAACTATGACATTATTCGGTACTTTATAAATAACTATGTTAGCGTCCGTTGTTGCTTTACCAATCATTGAAACGCTATCATACGCCCAAATATCAAACCAAAGAGTATTATCAGGACCCGAAATTATTTTATAAGGAATAATTTGATCTTCATCAAATGCAAACTCTACAATACGACCATTTGAGCTTATTGTTCCTAGCACACCTTGGTATGAGTTAGTATCGTACCCGGTAAACCACATTTTACCATCAGGGCCTTTTGTAAGACCGTTTAAAGTAATATTATTATTGGCCAAATCAAATTTAGCTGTTGATCCATTGGACGTTATATACCCTATACAGCTATTGCCATTATCTACAGAAGTGCAAAGAAACCAAATATTGTTATCCAAACCCGGCGTTAGCTCAAAGACTCTTTTATCATCTTGATCAAAATAGTAATCTGAAATTAATCCTTCTGGCGATATTCTTGAAATGATATTATTTTCAGTATAAGATAACCATATATTTTCATCGTAGCCTGCAGTTATTGAATTTGGGACTCCATTTGTGCCAAGCTCAAACTCCGTAAAAACTCCCTGCCTATATAGCTTTCCAACTTTGCTTGTATTACTTTGAATAAACCAAATGTTACCAGAAACATCCTTAGCAATTCGCGTTGGTCCACTGTCTTCTGTCGGAATTTGATATTCAATAAAACCACTATCTTTAATATACTTACCTATCTTATTACCATCCTTCTCAGTAAACCATATCTCATTTTGATCACCAATTACAATATCTTGTGGACTACTAGCTTGAGTATTTATTGAGTACTCTGTAACTGCAATCAGCTCTTGCGCATTTACAATCTGCACATAACTAAAAAACGTAAAGAAAAACAAGAATATAAATATAAATCTCGAAAAAACCAACTTATTAAATATCATATAGTTTTAATAACTACAACTGAAGTATGTCAAATTATTACTATAAAATCAAGCTCAAAAAATTATCTTTAAAAGATTTTACCAGACAATATATGCAAAAAAACCTTATTTGAAATTAAGGCGCAAAATTGATGATCATATTCCTCAGCTCCGGGGATGCTTCATAATTCAAAGTACTCATCGAGGTCCTATACCTAATACACCTTCCCGGATTCTTATAAAGCCCGGAAGTCCCTACCCAAATCGCGGCAGAAGTCGTTGAATAACGCGTCGCAGGATTACCCCCGGGTCCGGTAAATTCATAAGACACATCAGCGCAATTTTGACCCGCCGCCGGACTTGCAACTGCAAATTGAAAATCCAACCCGCTATTGGCCGGAATGACTGTATTGGCAGTAAAGCGATTAAAAATCGTTGAATAACCAATATCAATGACAGGAGAAGTATAGCTCCCCCACTCAACAAACGTCCCGTCAGGCCCTCCTTGTATAATCTTCAGCTCATTTGTACCCGACCCCGAAATCATATACACAAAATTATCCCCGTCCGCCTCCGATACGGCAGTCAAATCATTGAATCCGTCATCATAATCCAGCCCCCCGCAATAAGCCTGCGCATCATCGACAGTCGCTTCATTCTCGATGTTCAGAACCTGATATTCCTGCGCATTGTCAGTATTCGCGATACTATCACGCCCAACCAAAATCGCTCTGCTTCCATTTAATACTGTCAAAGATTTTCTGGCATACATCTCGTCGTTAGGCGAATTTCCATAATAAAAACCTGTCGTAGGCGGCGAAGAAGTCCCGGACAAAAACCTCAAATCGCTTTTATTTGAAGTATTTATTATAAAAAATTGCTTGGCATCGCCTCCATTAGAAGATATATAAGCTCGCGTTCCGTCGGATTTCGCATAAACCGAATTTGCAGCTTCTTCACCCCCCACTTCCCTAAAATCTAAATCGTCTGTTTTTTTCCACCCTACATCAACCCCTCTACCACAAGAGGCTTCTGCGCTACGTACTTGTGATGGCACAGTAGACACATCAACCACTTCAAATTCCGGCATAGTACCGGCACCTATTGCCCCAAAAATATATGTATTAGAGCCCGATTTCACAGGATAAATATCATTCGTTGAATAAAGTTCAATATTTCCTCCGTCATAACAAGTTTCGGAATGAACCGGTCCCGATGACGAGGACCATGTGGTTCCCGTTTCGCCTTGAGAATATTTCAGGTTTGTCCCGTATCCCGGCTGACACTCAAAACCGTTTATTAGTATCCTGCATCCGAATTGATCAAGCTCATCAGACGGAGATTTCGTATCAATATTGCTCAAATCAAAAACATACAGATAACCGCCTGATGCTACATATCCCCGATCCTGAAAAACAGTCAAGGCAGTCGCCCCATGCCCGAAAGCCGCCTGATCGTTGGCAGGAGCAGTATAATGAACCTTAACTCCGGCATAGTCGAGAAAAAAATCTCTGGAATTATCAAAAGCTACATTGGTTATGCGAATTCTAAAATTCGCGCTGGAAAATTCATCTGTAGTCCAAGTCCTACCCCATAAATTAGTAGACCCTCCAAAAATCTCCTGGGTTTGTGAAGTTCCTAGAGTATTTTCCATAAGCACAGTAGTCCAATTTACTCCACCATCCCATGATAATTCCACGCACATTTTTGGGTCTGGACTACCGCTGGTACTATTCACCCAGGCATCAAGTCGCACCGAAATACCGCTTATCGGAACACCGGCTGGCAATCCGAAATTATAACCCGAAAATATATGCCGGTCTTTGCCTGCGCTCCCGCACGTTGTTCCGGTACCTGTACCGCTATTTCTATCTTCTGCGTACTGCGTACTTGAAGTATTATCCGAATATGCCCTAGTCGCATCAAGCTCAAACCCGTTTCCGTCTCCGCCGCTATCAGCACTGTTTGTTTGTGGGCTCAAATAGCCAGTATCATTGCTGGTTATTGCATCCTTATACATATTCGTATTAAAAAAAGTATGATACTTATATATTTTCGGGTTAGCTTCATAATCCTGAAACTCCCCATTATTAGTATTATCATTTGTACCATTATTGTCATTTACCAGAACTGCAATTACCTCCTTATCAGCCAAATTCGTAGTAAGCAAAGCATATAACTTGCCCGAAAGTGATTTATACATAACCACATTATTAGTCTTGAAATTATTATCTATATCTATTCCTGTCGGAACATGCGACACGTCGCTGTACCTGGCAGGGTCGAGAGTAAATACTCCTCTCAAAGTTGATTGAGGAAAAGAAGTATTTGCCGTAGTTCTGGTATGGGAAAATTTAATTGAATTGGTTGTATTCGGGGCGGTTGCCACAAAAATATCATTCGGCGTTGTTGTACTGGCTGCCGCTGTAGCCGCCAGTGCCACAGGCGGCCCATCAGGTAGAGGAACTGCAATTTCCGTCCCTG
>CAZLZN010000024.1:0-22878 GCA_964564035.1 uncultured Gammaproteobacteria bacterium
GCTTAAGTCGTAACAAGGTATCCCTAGCCGAAGCTGGGGATGGATCACCTCCTTTCTTTTTATAACTTAAAATGTGAAGCTTTAAATCTAAAACATTCGTTTTAGGTCTTCAGTATTCAGTTAATCGTTATATGGAGAGGGGAAGACACCTAACCTCCTGTTTCAGTTTAACTGCAATAGGAAATTTCTTATTTTGATTATTGTTTCAATACAATATCGGGATTTGAAGTTTTGGAACAAAGTGTAAGACAACAGGTTGAGTGAATAGTACCTGATAAATTTCGCAACCCGCAAGGGGGATACTTAGAAATTTATAAAACTATTCTCGCCCCTCGCCCAAAGCGCAAGCGAAGGCGGGGATTTCCTACCACATTTTGGTTGTTAAAAATAATATTTTAAGCTTTCTTCGTTATTATGTATAATAAATTGGGCGGAGAGAGCTTTTTTACTATATATGAATAAAAAAATCAGAAAAGCGGTAATTCCGGCGGCAGGCTTCGGAACCAGGTTTCTACCTCAAACCAAAGCCATGCCCAAAGAAATGCTTCCGATCGTCGATAAGCCGGTAATACAATACGTTGTTGAAGAAGCAGTTTCATCCGGCATCAAAGATATAATTATCGTAACCGGAGCTCTCAAAAGGGCAATAGAAGATCATTTTGATATCCCGAATGCCGACCTGATCAAAAACCTCGAAGCCGGCAACAAACAAAAACTTCTCGAAGAAGTCCGCAATATCTCGGAACTGGCCAATTTCATTTACATTCGTCAAAAAGGCATGTATGGCAACGGAACCCCTGTTTTGTCAGCACGTCCCGTTATAGACAATGAATTTTTCGCCGTACTATGGGGAGATGAATTTATCCACAGTAATCCCCCGAGATTATCTCAAATGATGAAAGTATACGAAAAATACGGCTGCGCGGTCATCTCGGCAGTAAGAATTGAAAGAAACGAAGACCTGAAAAGATACGGCATAGCAGACATTGAAAGAGTTGAAGGAAATGTATTCAAAATTAAAAAAATCGTTGAAAAACCCGATCCCAAAAACGCTCCGTCCAATCTCGCGACACACGGCGCATATATTCTTCCGCCCGAAATTTTTGAAATACTCGAAAAGCAAAAACCCGGAGTCGGCGGTGAGATTTATTTACCTGAAGCAATTGACGCGCTTATTCACACAGGTTACCCTGTATACGCTTGCGAGATAGAAAACGGCGCTTATTATGACACAGGAAACAAACTTGAGTATCTTAAAACAGTCGTTGAACTTGCCCTCGAACACCCAGACATTAGCGGCGAATTTCGCGATTACCTCAGAAATCTAAAACTTGTATAATAATTAAATGCTCCGACGTACTTATCTGTTCTCAGCCGGTCTAATTCTTTTTCTGTTATTCGTCATTTTCTCGTTTTTAGTCCATAAAGATGTTTTTATAAATTTTGACTTTGACACAACTGTTCGCCTTCAGGATAATATTCCGCCCCGCGTTGATAATTTATTCTCTCTGTTCAGCGATTTAGGCAGTTTTGAAGTAACTCTGATTTTACTGGTTATAACCCTGCTGATCTCCCGAAAAATAATTGCCGGAGGAATTGCACTCGGACTTTTTGCAATATTTCACATAATTGAATTGTTCGGGAAAATATATGTACACCACCCGCCTCCCCCCTTTTTTCTTTTAAAAACAAAAAGCATTATTGAATTTCCGCAGTTTCATGTACAGGCCGCGAACGCTTACCCGTCAGGTCACTCCGGCAGGACGGTCTTTTTATCCCTGATTTTACTTATCTTTATATGGCAGACGACAATGCTTCACAAAAACATAAAAATCCTGCTGACCCTAATCATTTTAACTATCGTCCTTACCATGCTTGTTTCGAGGCCATATTTGGGCGAACATTGGACGACAGACGTAATTGGAGGAGCTATTCTGGGCGCATCCCTGGGACTTATCGGTTCAACCCTGTTTATCAAAAAAACTAAACCTTCAAAATCAGTTCATCTTAAAAGTTAAGACCATGCGGTCGAGGAGAGTTTTTCCGCTTTCACCTGTTGAGAGTATAAAAACCGTATCATTTGCATAAATATATACGCCTGTCTCCGCTTCTATATTTTCGTCAGGAGGATCATCTGTTGTCCGGAAATAAAATGCCCTATTCCCTCCGATTTGTTTTTTTTCAACTACCGTAAACAAACGCGGATCTATCGTCTCGCTTGACATTTTTTGAGTTGAATTCTCCTCCAATGAATACAGTTTTTCAAAATCTTGTCCAATTAGCTTACCGATTTGCGAGGGATAAACAAGTAACTGCATATCGGGATAATTAGCGGGATCATTATTATTCGGACTTATAAAATTCACCTGAGACACGCCAAGCCCGTAAGAATTCTCCTCTGCTTTATAATCCGCGGGATAATCTATAGAATAGCCGAGATCGGTGTTAGTATATGTCGACCTGCCCCTGTCAAATGCTTCGCTAAGCTCATCGCGCGCATCCGCGTCCTGCCCGCTTTCGGAATTCATCCCGTCATCACTTGGCATCTGCGTAGGAGTCGCTGGGCCCGGAGTAACCTGCACAAGTGTAATTTTTGGGATCGGCAGACTCTCCGCGACCTTCATTACAACAGGATTATCAAGAGGCGTATTTTTTATATTATTCTTACCTGGATTTGTTATTTGATTGATGGAAATTATTACCGATGCGCCCCATGCCAAAATTGGAACCAGGATAACTACAGCCAAAAAAATAATTACAAATTTTTTTTTGCTCTTTTTTTTAGCAGATTGAATTACGTTACTCCCATTATTATTAAACTCTTCATTCATACCGCACTTGTCATATTATCATACAACACTGTATATTAAATAGTAATACACTTGACATTGCATACTACATTTGATTCAATAAATTAAGCATAGAATAAAGAAAATGAAAACTGCCCTCAAAAAAAAATCACCATCAAAAAAAACGGCGGTTAAAAAAGTTGCTCCAAAAAAAACTGCTTCCAAAAATTCTCCAAAAAAACGGAAATTATTAAAAGGCGGAGCCATGAACGGTGCACTTTACGCGATCGCTATCCTGGCTATTGTAGCCTTATTTGCCGGAGTTTTGTCCGGAGGTATATTACCTGACATCTTCAAGCTCAGAACACCACCGCCGCCGCAAGAACCTTATGCCTGTTGCGATACCGGCAGCGGCCCTGCTTGCCAGCCCATTCTCGACAAACAAATTACCTTCAACGGAGAAACCTATGCGCTCCTTAAGTCCAAAATATACCAGGGTGAGGCCTATCACATCGCGCCTGCAGAGCTGGACGGCAAGCACGGCTACAAAGAATCATTTACCGCCGATGGATACAAAATTTTCGTCAACACATCTGATCATTCGGCCAATTATTCAATTCCCGGCTGTGAACAGGGCAAAGACTTGATCGGACTACAGGATCCGACCAAAAAATGGGGCGGATGCTTCGGAGTACCCGATGAACAATTGATCTATGTATGCAAAGACACGCCTGAAGTATGTTCCAAACCCATAAACGAAGGAACTGTTCCTTTTGATGTTTATTATAGAGTAAAAGACGGTCCTGTCCCCTATGAAGTAGCAAATTATTGCCCCAAGCCCGATGCGGGCGGCGTAAGCGGTTCACCTCAGAGAGTTATTGGCCTACCGACTCCGAGCGGCGCGGCCAATCTCCAGCTTGAAACCTTTAAAGTCGAACAGGAGAAAAAACAGAACAAATGGCTTGGAGCCTGGTGCAAACCAGCGAACTATTTTTATCCCGAAGAAAAAACCCAAATACAATTTGACGTTAAACCTCAGGGTGAATTCGTATATACTCTCCCGCAGTACAAAACGGGCGGATGGAACTTCACAGCATATCCCGACGGAACACTTGTTCATAACGGCAAAAATTACCCGTACATTTATTGGGAGGCCGCAATTCCGAATGAGCTGATTCAAAAACCTGAAGAAGGCTATGTCGTTGAATTCAATAATATTGAAAGCCTATTGAACCGTATCCTGCCCGAAATCGGCCTCAACCAAAATGAAGCAGATGATTTTATCGAATACTGGACAAATCAACTTCCCGAAAAAAAATACTACTTCATAGGCATTATTCCCCAATCCAAAATCGACTCCCTGGCTCCCGTTTATATAAACCCGCGGCCTGACAGTGTTCTCCGCGTATCACTTTATTTTGAACCTCTGTCTGAAAAAATTAAAGTCAAGTCTCCTCAGCTAAAAAGCTTTGAAAGAGAGGGGTATTCAATGATCGAATGGGGAGGAATATTTGATACTCAAAAACACCCCGGATTCTCCTGCTTCATGTAGTGGATTTTTAGATATCAATTAACAGGCTGTACCCATCCTATTTTAGTAATTTTAGCTACAATATCATCAAGGGTTACATCAGGTTTTATCATATAATCGGACGGCTTATTTTTTTTAATCGCTGACAATAACTCCTCATTAGGATTCAAGTTAGTAAGTATAATAATCGGTATACCCGCGATAGTCTCCAGCCTCCTGATCTCATTCATTACCTGTATGCCGTTCATCTTGGGAAGCAGTAGATCAATCATAACCAAATCAAAATTACCTTGCTTCAATTCAATAATACCGGCTTCACCGTCACCCGCCAAAACTATATTAAAGCCTGCATTAGTCAGCTTATGCTGTAGTATTCCGGCATACGACTCATTATCTTCAATAATTAATATTTTTTTGATCATTTTAGTCTCCTATATTAAAAGATACATCAATTATGTTTCATATTCAAGTTGCAATACTAAAATCTAAAAAATTATAATACCGGCACTTATATTGACTTTGGACAGCCTTAAATGTAAACTAACACTTATATGGTATTAGAAAATAATCTTACCGACAAAAATAAATCATATGTACTTAGTGCCGACTCAAATCTATTCACGGTTAGTCAGGAGAGCCCCCGGGCAGCACAATTATTATCAGAATATGGGCTGCATTGCATTAGCTGTTTCTTCAGCGAATTTGACACTTTAGAAAACGGGGCCAAGATTCACGGTATGTCCGATTACGAAATGAATTCAATGATAAACGAAATAAACGAAGTACTGCAAAAAGAATTTATTGAATCCAAAGACTTTAAACATGATATGCAAACACATGCTCAAAAATAAAAATTTATAAATGAAACAGCTAATAATTCGCGATCTGCACGCGGGCATAAATAACGGAAAAGAAATTCTCAAAGGCGTTTCGCTGACAGTAAAACCCGGTGAAATACATGCCATAATGGGCCCCAACGGAGGCGGAAAATCAACTATGGCTCAAGTTATGATGGGTCACCCCGATTACAAAATAACTCACGGCACCATACTCCTCAACGGTACCGATATTACTCATATTTCACCCGATGAGCGTTCAAAAAAAGGCTTATTCCTGGGCTTTCAATACCCTGTCGAGGTTAGCGGCGTTAATTTTGCAAGTTTTATGCGCATGATACTAAAAGAAAAAAACCTGAACAACAAAAAATCAGAAAATATCAAATCACTCTCCCCGATTGCTTTTAGGACAATGCTTAACGAAAACGGTAAAAAACTTGCGTTCAACGATGATCTGTCCGGCAGGGCTCTAAATGAAGGTTTTTCAGGGGGAGAAAAGAAAAAAGCCGAAATTCTCCAATTATGCTTACTTAAGCCTGACTTTGCGGTTCTTGATGAACCCGATTCCGGACTTGACGTCGACGCGCTCAGATATATTTCTGAAGCAATTATGTCTCTCAATTACCCGCTCGGACTTATCCTGATAACTCATTATCAAAGAATCCTGGAATATATCAAACCTCATTTCGTTCATATTATGGTGCAGGGCAAACTCGTCAAATCCGGCTCCGCAGCATTGGCCAGGGAGATTGAAAAAAAAGGCTACGAACAGTTTACCTTTTAAATTCGATCATTAAAAAATTTATTTTTCATTACGAATTTAAAAATTCAAATTAAAACTTACTTTTATGAACGCAAATACGATTATCAAAGACACATATAAATTGGGCTTTCACAAGCCGGAAAATTCGGTTTTCAAAACACCCAAAGGTCTGTCTGAAAAAATCATTGAATCCATATCATATTTTAAAAAAGAACCTGCCTGGATGCTTGAATTCAGACTCAAGGCTTACAAGACATTCAGACACTTCGATATGCCTAATTGGGGCGCCGATCTGTCAGGCATAAACTTCGACGAACTCTACTACTACATAAATCCCTCCGAAAAAAAATTCAGGCGATGGGAAGATGTACCCGCCGACATAAAAGACACTTATGACAAAATAGGTGTACCTGAGGCGGAAAAGAAATTTCTGGCAGGCGTTGGTGCTCAATATGACTCGGAAGTAATTTATCACAAACTTAAAAAAGAATGGGAAGATCTCGGGGTGATATTCGTCGACACAGACACTGCTGTAAAAAAATATCCTGATCTTCTGCGTCAGTATTTCGGCACAATTATCCCGCCTCAGGATAATAAATTCGCGGCACTCAACTCGGCAGTCTGGAGCGGAGGAAGCTTTGTATATATCCCTAAAAATGTGGAAGTCAAAATTCCACTCCAGGCATATTTTAGAATTAACGCCGCCAACATGGGGCAATTCGAACGGACATTAATAATTGCCGAAGAAGGAAGCAGTGTACATTATGTCGAAGGATGTACTGCGCCGATATATTCAACCGACTCCCTGCATTCGGCAGTCGTTGAAATTATCGTAAAAAAAGGCGCGAGAGTCAGATATACAACGATACAAAATTGGAGCAGTAACGTATACAACCTGGTTACAAAGCGTATGAAAATTGAGGAAGAAGGTATCGGCGAATGGATAGACGGCAATCTGGGATCAAAAGTCACGATGAAATATCCGTCAGTTTACTTAACAGGCAAAGGAGCCCGAGGCGACGTTTTATCACTGGCTTTTGCAGGCAAAGGACAACATCAGGACGCAGGAGGCAAGGCCATGCATTTCGCGCCTCACACTTCAAGCACTATAACATCCAAATCTGTATGCATGGGAGGCGGAAGATCGAGCTACAGAGGCATGGTCAAAATAATTAACGGCGCCAGAGGCAGTAAATCATTTGTCAGATGTGATGCACTGCTTCTTGACGAAATCTCCCGCTCCGACACATATCCGGTGAATATCATCAATGAAAAAGATGTCTCAATGGGACATGAGGCAACAGTTTCAAAAATCGGAGCGCAGCAATTATTTTACCTGATGTCACGGGGGCTAAACGAATCACAAGCAACCTCCCTTATTGTCAATGGATTTATTGAACCTATCGTTCGCGAACTTCCTTTGGAATATGCTGTTGAATTAAACAGGCTGATAAACCTGTCAATGGAAGGAGCTGTAGGATAAATCATGGAAGAGATTACATTGGCTGCAAATCAGCAACTGGTTCTGCCCCTTATTTGGTTTGGAGGTAAAAAAAATATTTCTTACAACATTCATTTGGATGGAGAAGGATCAGGTATTTTATTGCCGGCAATTCTGCTTGGCAAAAACAATGACACTCTGGATCTTCAACTCAATATTTATCATAACGCCCCGAACACCACAAGTAAAATAATTGTAAAAGGCGCACTTACTGACCGCTCATTTGTAAATTTTGACGGTCTTGTAAAAATAAAAAAAGGAGCAAAAACCACAAATGCCTGGTTGGGCGCGAATCTTCTACTACTGTCAAATCAAGCCAAAGGCCGGGCCGTTCCGGGTCTTGAAATTATGGAAAATGACATAAAAGCAGGTCACGCGGCAACCGTAGGACGAGTCAATGAAATAGAAATTTTTTATCTTATGTCCAGAGGCTTATCGGAAAACGATGCCAAATCATTGATTATCAGAGGTTTTTTAGAAAGCTTGATCAGACAATTCCCAAAAGGTGATGGCGAAAAAGCTCATCATGAGATATCTCAATTCTTAAATAACAAAAATAATTAAAAAGTATGTTAAATCTAAAAAAAGATTTCCCTCTGCTGATGAATTTTCCTGATCTTGTTTATCTCGACAGCGCCGCTACAACACAAAAACCCGACGCCGTAATAAACGCTGTTAATGATTTTTATACAAAATCAAATTCCAACATACACCGGGGAGTTTACCGGCTAGCCGAAAAAGCGACCGAAATTTATGAAAACACAAGGATCCAAACAGGTGAATTTATCAACGCACGCTCAAGCGACGAAATTATTTTTACTCCCAACACGAATTACTCTATTAACCTGATCGCTTTCGGATGGGCAAAAAAGTTTATGAAAAAAGGCGATATACTGATTCTAACCGACATGGAACACAACGCCAATTTCGTCCCGTGGATAAAACTTAAAGAACTTGTAGGAATTAAAATAATTTATCTCCCTATAGATCCGGAGTTTAGGGTTGATTTAAATTTGCTGAAAAACAAAAAACCTGATTTAGATACTAGCAGAATAAAACTGATTTCACTGACCAATGCTTCAAACATTTTAGGTACTATAAACCCGTTGAGCAAAATTATCCCGATGTTAAAAAAATTCGCGCCGCAAGCACTTATCTCAATTGACGCGGCTCAAGCTGTCCCGCATATCAAACCCGACGTACAAAAAATCCAAGCCGACTTCTTTGCGTTCTCATCGCACAAAATGCTGGGTCCGTCCGGCGTCGGAGTACTTTGGACAAAAAAACAAATTCTGGAAACAATGGATCCCCTTATCTATGGAAGCAATATGGTTAGAAGCGCCGACCAAAACAAACTTGCGTATTCTGACCTGCCGTTCCGGTTTGAATCCGGTACTCCGGGAATTGAAGCCGTTGCAGGCTTTTCTCAAGCACTCTCATATATCTCAAAAATCGGATACAATAAAATTCAAGAGCACGAATTGGAACTCTCTACTTATACATTGCAAAAATTGAAAAATTTGGATTTTATAAAACTGATAGGCCCTGATATTACGCGCGATAGAATTGGCATTTTTTCATTCAATATCAAAAACGCTCATCCGCATGATGTGTCTCAGATACTTGACTCTGAAAATATCGCGATACGCGCCGGTCACCACTGTTCACCCGCTACGCTTAATGCCCTGAACACCAAAGCCGCGTGCCGGGCGTCACTCTATATCTACAATACCCTGGAAGACATCGACAAACTCATCGAAGGTCTGAAAAAAGTCAAAAAAATATTAAAAATTTAGACCACAAGAAAAATACTTAATACTTAATTATGGATCAAATATACAAAGACTTAATTCTTGAACATTGGCAAAATCCTCAAAACTTCGGCGTCTTGAAAAACGCGGACATAGATACCGAACTGGATAATCCTCTCTGCGGTGACAAAATCAGACTGACTGTCGAATTGAAAAATAATAAAGTTAATAAAGTTATGTTTACGGGAGAAGGCTGTGCGATTTCCATTGCATCCGGCTCAATATTTACTGAAGAAATTAAAAACAAAACAATAGACGAAATAAAAAATATCCGCGCGGAAGACGTATTAAACGCTCTGCAAATCCAAATCACACCAACCAGATCCAAATGCGCTCTGCTCATTTTTGCTGTACTTAAAAAAGGCTTATCCGATCTAAAAAATTTATAAAAATTTTCTCAACCCGTCAAGATAGGCCTTGGCGCTCGCAGTTACTATATCCGTATCCGCCCCGAATCCATAATAAATATGCCCTTCATGCTCCAGTTGAACATGTACTCGCCCAGCATCATCACTGCCGCCGGTTATTGCCTGAACCAAATACTCTCTGAGAATTACTTTCTTTTTTACAATCATGTTGATCGCTTTATAGACAGCATCAACCGGCCCGTTACCTTCAGTTGTTGCAATTTCACTTTTTCCATTTAAATTGATTCTGAGAGTTGCCTTGGGTTTCCTTTTTGTCCCGCAAATAACCTCAAGCGACTCCAGCTTTACGCCGTGTCCGTTGGCGCTGCCGCCCATAATCATGCGCAGATCATCATCATTTATATCCTTTTTCTTATCCGCCAAGTCTACGAACTTTTTATATACACTATCCAGCTGTTCTACGCTTAACTTAAAACCCAGCCGTTCCAGATGATGCTTTAAAGCAGACCTGCCACTCCTTGCAGTTAAAGCAAGAGATGATTCACTTATCCCTACATCTTTGGGGCTCATTATTTCATAAGTAAATCTATTTTTTAATACTCCGTTCTGATGAATTCCCGATGAATGCGCGAATGCATTCCGCCCGACTATTGCTTTATTGGCTTGTACAGGCATTTTCATAAGCCTGGATACCAATCTGCTGACCGGATAAATTTTTTTTGTATTAATTCCCGTCTCCGCAATCAGATCTTTTCTGGTTTTAATTATCATTACCGCTTCCTCGAGAGAAGTATTTCCCGCCCTCTCGCCTACGCCGTTTATTGTCACCTCAATTTGTCTGGCGCCGTTTTGTACGGCGGCAATCGTATTTGCTGTAGCCATGCCCAAATCATTATGACAATGCACCGAAATAACCGCTTTATCAATATTTTTTACATTTTCAAATAAATATTTTATTTTTTCACCGAATTCCCCTGGCATACAATACCCTGTGGTATCGGGTATATTTACAGTCGTCGCCCCGGCCGCGATCGCCTCTTCTACAAATTCTGCCAAAAAATCATTTTCGGTGCGTCCCGCGTCCATAGCCGAAAATTCAACATCTTCGCAAAATTTTTTCGCGTATTTTACAGCATCAATTCCTTGCTCCATTATTTTCTCCCTCGTTGATTTAAACTGATGAATAATATGAATATCTGAACTGCTTATAAATGTATGTATCCTTTTATTTTGCGCAAACTTCAAAGATTCAAAAGCCGCGTCTATGTCGGCTTTTATAGCTCTCGACAATGCGGTAATAACCGGCCTTTTGACAACCTTTGACACTTCCTGGATCGATTTCAAATCCCCCGGACTTGAGATCGGAAAACCCGCCTCTATAACGTCAACGCCAAGCGTATCAAGAGCCTCTGCCACTTCGATCTTCTCAACCGTATTTAATTGACAGCCGGGAACCTGCTCCCCGTCCCGTAGCGTTGTATCAAAAACAATAACTCTATTTTTCATTTTTTTGTATTTTCCCAAATAAAAAACCCCTCTCGGGGCTTATTCGTTCTCTCTCTGCATTAAGCCCCATCCGTCACAGGATAAGAAGGTTAAGGCTGAGAAGTAGTCCGTAAATTCCAGCAGTTGCTCCGGCAAATCTCAACGCGTTATTAGTTATATATGTTTTCTTAGCAAAATAACCTAAAGCAACTCCTGTTAAATGAAGCAAAGTCGTAGATACAATAAAACCGAAAGCATACAAATAAAAATTTGCAATATATGGCATTTCACTTCCGTGTGCATGCCCGTGAAAAACCGCGAATATTGCTGTAAAAAACAACGCGGCAGCTATATGCAAACTTCGCTTTATAGCAATTAATACTCCGAAAACCAAAACTGACAATGCTATTCCGACCTCTATAAAGGGCAAGTTTAATCCGTTCACCGCGATCAAACCCCCGATAACCATAAATACAATAAACGTCCCTGGCACCGACCAAATTGCTCTACCGCTAAATCTGGTGCTGAAAACTCCCACAGCAATCATTGCAAGCAAATGATCAATTCCCAACAGAGGATGAGTTGCACCGCTGCCGAATCCGCTTCCTCCTATATTGTGCGCGCTTGCAACCGCCGGACTCATTAGCATTACTGCCGCCGCGGTTAATATGTTTGCAGGAAATCTAAATGACATAAAAATAGTGTAACATATGGTTTTTTCAAATACAATAAGTTCCTAATTTTATTACTCGATATTTACCAAAGTATTCCATTTACTGTATTTAGCATCTTTTCCCCTTACCGCGCTAAAAAACTTTCTTTGAATATCAGCAGATACACCGCCTATTTCTCCGCTTCCTATAACGCGCCCGTCTATTTCCCTGACCCACGCAACCTGGCATCCCGTACCGCTAAAAAACACCTCATCCGCGGCATACAACTCGCTTCTCTCGATCGGCCGCTCCGAGACTTCAATACCCAGATCGGCAGCGATAGTAATTACTGATCTTCTCGTTATTCCCTCAAGAATCCCCTCACTCAATGAAGGTGTAATCAACTTGCCGTCCCTGACCAAAAACAAATTCTCGGCAGACCCCTCCGCGACATGTCCTGCGCTGTTTAACATAATAGCCTCATCAAATCCTCCGTCAGCCGCTTCTTTTCTGGCTAGCGCTGAATTTACATAACCCCCCGATATTTTTGCTCTTGTCGGAATTGCATTATCGCTGATCCTGATCCACGATGTTACTTTTGCCCTGAGCCCCTTATCAACCGGCAAATATTCACCCAACGGAATCATATATATCGCAAGATCCAAATTCGTATTGGCCAAATTCGGACCGAGCGCGGTATGACCGACGTAAGCAAGAGGCCTCAGATATATATCTTGCTTAGGAGCGTTTCTAATAATCAGATCTAATATTATTTTTTTAATTTTTTCATGATCCGCGTCTATTCCGCACCCCAAAATATTAACAGACTTTAAAAGTCGTTTTACATGATCATCAAGTCTGAATACTGCGATCGAATTATCCTCTTGTCTGAAATATCCCCTTATCCCTCCGAACACAGCCGTTCCATACTGTAGAGCATTAGTCATGATCGACACTTTCGCGTCCTCAGTCTTCACGATATTTCCCTGAAAATACGCATATGGAAAATGAAGCTCCCGCGAACGTGCGTTCGGGGTTTCATGTTTTGCGCTCAATCGGGAGCGGAATCCCTCCGAAGCGGAAATGTTCTTCGCGTTCATACTAGAGCTTATGGTACGACTACGCTCACCTTCCTGAGCATGCCGAAGGACGCTCGGTGTTTTCCGCGAAGGGGGATAACTCTTCTTCATGCAATATAGATTGTACCTGTGTTACAACATATCGTCAATATAACTATAATCTATCTAACACTTGTCTTGTATAAGTTAAATACATTAAACTTCACTCATGCTCCCATCGGCGCTTATTACATTTAGGGAAACTATAGAAGCGGCACTGGTCATCGGCATTATCTTTACAGTCCTCAAAAAAACCGGTCAAACCTCACTGCGTAAATATGTCTGGTATGGAATTACAGCGGGAATCATCGTGTCTGCAATTCTGGCGATCGGTATAGAAATATTTTTCGGTGTATTACCTGAGGCATATGAAGCGATATTTGAAGGTGCCCTGATGTTCATAACCGCATCCTTTATAACCTGGATGATATTATGGATACACCGGCAAAAAAACACTATCAATAATCTCAAGACAAAATTAAAAAACCACATAGACAAAGGTTACGCGATGGGCATAGCCGTTCTAACCTCTACAGCAATTATAAGAGAAGGTACCGAAACTGTTCTTTACTTGAAGACAAGCAGTGTTTTAGGCATTACCGACCAATTATCAGGAGGCATTTTAGGGATCATAACAGCATTAGCTCTTAGTATTATTTTAGGACGGATTGCAATCCGCGTTAATTTAAAATATGTCTTTAATTTCACAAGTGTATTTCTGATTTTATTCGCGGCCGGACTTATCTCACACGGTATTCACGAATTTCAGGAATTAGGAATTTTTCCTCTTTTCCCGATTGATCCCGTGTACAATATATCAAATATTATTGATCACTCAAGTGCCCCCGGCAGTATTCTTCGCGCGTTGTTCGGATTCTCAAGCAGGCCGTCCCTTCTGGAAATAATCTTTTATTTTATTTATATTGTAATAATTATAAAAATACTGAAGATAAACACGCAGTATCTCCCGAAGCCTTGATCACTCGATCCTGCTTCTATAATCGGGCTCACTAATTTTATACCTCATAGACTTAAATATAAAATTAATTAATTTATGTATAAAAAACGAGATCCCGACCATGATCAGCACATAAAAAACACCGCTTTGGGTAAAAATAGGTATATCGGTCTTGGCCAGTCCGGCAAGTAGCACGCTTACCATCCCGATGCTTGAAATTATTGTCAGGGCATTTACGGCGTTTTTTGTACTGGTCTGATTAATTTCATTAAAAAGCGCAATTGCGCTGTCAACATATTGCCGGGTCATTTTCCACAATACCCGCACATAATCCAAAGTATGTTTCAAATTTTCATATTTGAACTCCAGAACATTTACAAGCACATCGCTAAAACTGCTCTTTTGCAAAATATTTGATCTGGTAGATATATATAGCCCCATCTGTTCAATTCTTCCGTCGATCAGCTCAATTGTCTTCTTATAACTCTCAAGTTCTGCGCGCTGTTTTGATATATCGCGGCCTTTAATATATCCTTGTTCTTTGATTTTCTCAATCTTTTCCCAAACGCTTCTGTGCAAATTCAGATAGTTATGAAGTTGTGCTTTGAATTCACTGAAAAATATAAACATTTCGACCAAATTATCAATGCCGGGAAATTCTTTGTGGCAATTGATAACAAAATGATTATCCCCTCTGAATATTGCCGCCGTATCGTTGATAAATTCAAAATATTCTTTTTCCTCAAGCTCCTTTAAAAGAAGCTCCAGTGCTTCACTGTCTTTATTCTGCGTAATTAAAAAATACGGGTAAGTATTTTTTATACCGAGAAGTTCCTTCGGCACCGGAGCTCCGAGGCTAAAAAGATAACTGACAGCGGGTAAAAACTTTTGTTCATAATATTCGGAAAGCTTTTTTTTCGCGTCATTTATATTTTCAAATTTTGTCTTCATTATCACCAATCCGTCCTCATAAAATCTGGCGGTAATACCGGAATTTGTATCCAGCAACACATACTCAAGTGCGTCCAGATGAAATGTAATATTTTTTAGATCCAGCTCTCTCAAATGCTGATGCAGTGATTGCTTACTGAGGCTCAGGGGGCTTCTGCCGTATTTCAAAAAATCATAAACTTCTGACAAATGAAGCGAAGTTCTCTGATACCAGTATCCCAAATATAAAACGTGCTCGTCCATAATTCGTATCATATTTAAACATACCAATAATTTTGCCTGATGTAAATAATTCAATTTATGCTTATAATATAACTTGTTATCTTATGGATAAAAAAATCGTCATAGGCTTGTTCGTTCACTTTCAAACAGCAAGACAACTCAGGGAAAGCTTAATTAATTCCGGATATGAAGATTTCGATATCTCGATTATTGCCGGTGACGAGTTCAAGATCATGCATTATGCACCGACCTTTGGCCCGCTAAAAGGAGTTACCTCTGAAGATCTCCGCCAAAGGATCGTACATTTAGGTTTCGGTACAGATTTGGCTCGGGAATATGAAGCAAACCTCAAAGATGGCTATACGTTATTAGCAATCGCGGTCGAAGAGTATGACCTCGACGATATCGTTCAAATTTTCGCAGAACACTCAGCCTCGGATATCCAAGTCTCGGACTAATTTAGATCTTAGCAATTAAATCGATCTCTATCAAAGCCCCCTTCGGCAATCCGGACACCTCAACTGTCGCTCTTGCTGGTTTAAAAGGTTCAAAAAATTTTCCGTATATCTCATTTACGGTCTGAAAATCCGATAAATTTTTCAAATAAATTGTTGTCTTCACTACATTTTCCAGACTTGAACCGCCGGCTTCAACTACTGCTTTCAAATTCTCTAGAACCTGATTAGTCTGAATTTCTATACCTGGTCTCAGCTCGCCCGTTTCAGGATCAAGCCCGATCTGCCCGGAACAAAACAGAAACCCGTTAGATTCTGTTGCTTGAGAATATGGGCCTATTGCTGTTGGCGCTTTATTAGTATTTATTGTTTTCATAAAATTCAATTCAAAAATAAAATCTCAAATATCAAAACCTGGTTCAAAACGTAAATCTCTTATTACTATTTTAAATTTTAACTTTGAGTTTAATTTTGATCTTTGCGCTTTGCGCTTTGATCTTAGTTTGTCACCGCCCCCCGGCTCGCACTGCCGACCAGCTTAGCATATTTAGCAAGTATACCTCTATTATATTTCAACTCCGGAGTTTTCCAAAGCTTAAATCTTCTCTCAACTTCTTGCTTTTCAATCAAAAGATCGATCGTCTTTGTATTAAGATTTATATCAATTAAATCCCCGTCCTGAACTATCGCAATAAGCCCGCCGTCTTGTGCTTCAGGAGATACGTGTCCCACCATTATCCCATGCGTCCCGCCTGAAAAACGTCCGTCTGTAATTAAAGCAACGTCCCGTCCCAAGCCCGCTCCCATCAAGGCCGCGGACGGACTTAGCATCTCCCTCATACCGGGCCCTCCCTTGGGCCCTTCATAGCGGATCACAATTACATCTCCCTTTTTTATTCCGCCCTGCAGGATTGCATTCAAGGCGTCTTCTTCGCAATCAAAAACCCTTGCCGGCCCTTTATGAAACTGCATCTCTTTTCCGGACAACTTCAAAACAGCCCCTTCAGGCGCCATATTCCCCCGCATTATTATAATATGTCTTCCCGGTGAGGCAAAAGGCTTTTCCAGACTATATATTACATCCTGATTTTCAGGCCTCCCGGAAACGTTTTTCAAATTCTCGGCAATAGTTTTCCCGGTTACCGTCAAACACTCACCATGCAGCAGCCCGGCATCAAGAAGCATCTTCATGACCATCGGTACGCCGCCGATCTTGTACAAATCATCCATAACATATTTCCCGAACGGCTTAAAATCTCCGATCAGCGGAACTCGTTTACCAATTTTTTCAAAATCATCAATAACGAGCTTTACATCCGCTTCATGTGCCAAAGCCAGCAAATGTAAAACCGCGTTTGTCGATCCGCCAAGAGCCATAACAAGAGTTATTGCATTTTCAAAAGCCTCACGCGTCATTATATCCCGCGCCCTGATTCCTCTTTTCAATAAATTAAAAAGCGCGCTCACCGATTTGATACAATCCTGTTTTTTATCGTCAGATATATTATTTCGTATATCAACCGCCGGATTAGAAGAACTGCCCGGTATACTCATTCCAAGTGCTTCTATTGCGGATGCCATCGTATTTGCGGTATACATTCCTCCGCAGGCGCCGTTTCCCGGACATGATCTGCATTCGATTTCATACAGTTCCGACTCATCCATTTTACCAGCGGCGACAGCCCCTACTGCTTCAAAAGTACTGACAATAGTCAAATCCCGACCTTTATATTTTCCGGGAAGTATCGTACCTCCGTAAAGCGTCAATCCTATACTGTTATTTCTGGCAAGCGGCATCAATGCCGCGGGGATCGTCTTATCACAGCCGGACAAAGTAAGCGCCCCGTCGGCCGCGTATGCCTCATGCATTGTTTCTATACAATCCGCTATCAAATCCCGCGACACCAGCGAGTACTTCATCCCCTCCATTCCCATTGTTTCCCCGTCTGTTACAACCGGAGTCCCGAACATTATCGGTTTACCCCCGGCTCTCTCGATTTCCTCAAAAACTATATCTCCCATTTCTCTGATATGCGCGTTACAAGGAGTTATATTCGTATAGGGACACGCGATGGTTAACAGCGGTTTTCTAAAATCTGTGTCGGTAAATCCGACCGCCCTCATCATCGCTCTGGCCGGTGCCCTTTTTACATAATCGGCATCTCCCGGCTCTCCGGTCAGCAGGTTACTCCTCTTTGTCAACTTACTTTTAATTGAATTCAATTTATTTTCATCTAACTTTTTTCTCATAATATTCTGGTTTTAAATCTAAATTAAATATTCATACAGCAGATCCTCGCTGACAAGCCTTTTATATTTTAAATCATTTTTTTTCATACGATCCAGAAGAGGATCAAGATCACTCTCATCCGCAAGCTCGACCCCGACCAAAGCCGCGCCTTTCTCTTTGCTTGTTTTTTTAATATATTCAAACCTCACAATATCATCCGTCGGCCCGAGCGCCTGATCGACAAATTTTCTCAGCTGTCCGGGTTTCTGCGCAAACTCGATTATAAAATAATGCTTCCTCCCCTGATAAACAAGGCTTCTCTCCATGATCTCAGGATATCTTAAAATATCATTGTTCCCCCCGCTGAGAACACACACGACGGTTTTATCTTTTATTTCGTCGCGGATCAAATTTAACAGCGCGACACTAAGCGCCCCCGCCGGCTCGGCAACTATTCCCTCATTTTGATAAAGCTCGATCATCACACTGCATATTAATCCCTCCGGAACCAAATCTACTCGTGAAACATTTTTACGGACGATCTCAAAAGTCAGATCCCCGACAGACTTCACCGCTGCGCCGTCAACGAACGTATCGATCTTATCAAGAGTCACGACTCGGTCTTGCTTTAACGACTCATACATAGCCGGCGCACCCGCGGGCTCACACCCCAACACGGTAATTTTATTATTTTTTTCTTTTAAATATGATGACAATCCCGATATCAAACCTCCCCCTCCGATTGCCGCTGTTACGATCAGGTTTTCAAATTTTTTGTCAAAATGTTTACGTCTGCCCGATTCAAGTTCATTATAAATTTCTCCCGCGATCGTCCCCTGCCCGGCAATAGTAAACGGATCATTAAAGGGATGCACATACACAGACCCTTTTTCAGCGCAGTATTTCTGAGCCGCCGCGCTTGCCTCGTCATACGTAGATCCTGTCAGTACTACCTCCGCAAAATCACCTCCGAAACTTTTAACTTTGTTAATTTTCTGTAGCGGAGTTATAACAGGCATAAATATTGTGCCGTTTATTTTAAGCGCGGAACACGCGAAAGCGACTCCCTGCGCGTGGTTTCCGGCACTGGCACATACCACTCCTTTTTTCCGCTCCGCGTCCGTAAGTGATGAAATTTTATTGTATGCCCCGCGTATTTTAAAAGACCGCACATCCTGAAGATCTTCACGTTTTATATAGATATTGGCACCAAACTTTTGCGACAAACGCTTGGAGTATTGAAGCGGTGTTTCGTTGACTACCCCCCTGAGCCTCTCCTCTGCTTCCTCAATTTCCTTCAAACTAATATTCATATAAAAAATCTACTTTATAACCTTCGATCCACATTAGTCGTTCCAATAAACTAAAACCTAACACCTAAAACCTAATCCCTTTATAATCTATTTCTGTCTCTCCGGCCTTAACTCTCTGACTTTTTGTCCGGTCTTCCACATTTCACTATTTTTCATCTCGCTAAGTTCTTTATCCAATTTCTTTCTATAATCCTTCTTGCTGTTTCTCCTGATCACGATTTCCGCTTCCCTTCCGCTCTCAACACTCGCGTATAATTTCTTAAAAACCGGCTCAACTGCTTTTCTGAATTCTCCTCTCCAATCAAGAGCGCCTCTTTGCGCGGTCGTCGAGCAATTCGCGTACATCCAGTCCATTCCGTTCTCGCCGATCAAAGGAATCAGACTTTGCGTTGCCTCCTCAACGGTTTCATTAAAAGCCTCAGAGGGCGAGTGGCCTTTTTTTCGAAGCAGGCTGTATTGCGCCTCCATAAGCCCTGCTATAGCTCCCATCAATACTCCCCGCTCTCCGGTCAGATCGCTGTAAACTTCTTTTTTAAAAGTCGTCGGAAATAAAAACCCCGATCCGACACCGATCCCCATAGCTTTTGCCTTATCCTCAGCTTTTCCGCTCGCGTCCTGATAAACCGCGTAGCTCGAATTAATACCGCGTCCTTCCAGAAAATTTTTTCTCACGCTTCTTCCAGATCCTTTTGGCGCGGCAAGAATTACATCAATGTCCTTAGGAGGTACTATCCCTGTTTGTTTGGAATAAGTTACGGCAAACCCGTGAGAAAAATAAAGTGTCTTGCCCGGAGTTAAATATTTTTTAATCTTAGGCCAGACCGCGATTTGCGCGGCGTCAGACAGAAGCAAACAAATAACAGTTCCTCTCTCAACCGCTTCCTCAATTCCAAAAAGAGTTTTACCGCTCTTCCACCCGTCTTTTTTTGCTTTGGCAAAGGTTGGTGAATCTTCCCGCTGTCCAATAATCACATTGAATCCGTTATCACGAAGATTCAATGCCTGAGCCGGTCCCTGTACGCCGTAACCGATAACCGCGATTGTTTCGTTTTTTAAAACCTTCCGCGCCTTCTCGAGAGAAAATTCTTTTCTCGTCACCACTTCTTCAATTACTCCGCCGAAATTTATTTTTGCCATAATTTTTTTACATTATAAATAAAATGTATATTTTAAACAATAATTCAGTTTATAATCTTCAATTCTCATTACTTCGCCCTGATTTCCTGCTTGATACCCACTTCTTTCAGAATAGCAATTCTTCCGGACCTCACAAATTCTTTTATCCCGTACCGTCTCAGAAGTCCCAACAGATCATCAATTTCCTCCTCTGATCCTGTTTTTTCGATCACCGCAAATTCCTGTCCGACATAAACGATCTGCCCCTTCGCTATAGACACCACATCGGCAACTTCCCGTCTGGTATTCGCGTTTTTGGTTGAAACTTTAATAAATGCAATCTCCTTGAAAATCAGCGCGTTGTCTTCACTCTCATAAACCTTGACCACCTCTATGATCCTGTACAGCTGTTTCATAATCTTTTCAATATTCGAATATCCCGTTTTGACGACGATTGTAAAACGCGACATACCCTCCTTCTCAGTCTCGGACACAGTCAGACTCTCGATGTTGATTTTTCTGCGCAAAAACAGATCCGCGATTCTATACAAAACGCCCGGTGTATTTTCCGTAAAAGCCGTAATCGTATATCTTTTTTCTAAATTCATATATTTATTAATTATTACTTTATATCAATTCAAAATTTATTTTTGAAAATTGAAAATTGAAAATTGAAAATTCTAATTTAATCTTATCTCCTCAACCGAAGCGCCTGTCGGCACCATCGGGAACACATTATTTTCCTGCATCACCCTGACTTCCAGAAAAAACGGACCCTTCGAATTTAGCAGTTTATCGATCCCCTGTGCCAACTCGTTTCGATGCTCAACTTTATAAGCGTCAATCCCGAATCCCCGGGACAAAGTTATAAAATCCGGATTCTTCAAATTCACGAACGAATACCTCTTCTCAAAAAACATTTCCTGCCACTGCCTCACCATCCCGAGATAACCGTTATTAAGTACAATTATCTTGACAGGAGTTTGCTCCTGCGCGATCGCTGCCATCTCCTGAAGCGTCATTTGAAATCCGCCGTCGCCTATGATCGCGATTACTTCCCGATCCGGTCTGCCGACTTTCGCTCCGAATGCCGCAGGTAACCCAAAACCCATTGTGCCAAGTCCGCCCGATGTAATATGGCTATCCGTTTCTTCAAACTCATAATATCTTGCTGTCATCATTTGGTTCTGGCCTACGTCCGAAACAACTATTGCGCGTCCCCGTGTTTTATCTGAAAGCATCCTTATTGCCTCCGCCATTTTTATTTCACCTTTTTTAGGCTTTGTTTCATCATCAATAACTTTCTCTACTTCACTTTTGTATAGCTTTTTAAATTCGCCTAACCATTCTTTGTGTTCGTTTTTATTTAATTTGGCATCAAGTGCCTCAAGCGCTTTTCTGCAATCCGCGACGATCGGCACATCAGCGGTAACATTTTTATTAAGCTCGGCAGGATCAATATCTATATGAATTATTTTTGCCTGTTTAGCGTAATCGGAAAGCCTGCCGGTAACCCTGTCGTCAAACCTCATCCCGGCGGCAAGTATCACATCCGCTTTGTTGGTCAGAATATTCGGAGCATAATTCCCATGCATCCCGAGCATCCCCGCGTTAAGCGGATGACTCGCGGGAAATCCGGAAAGCCCCAGGAGAGTACTTGCGACCGGTATTTCCGCCTTCTCGGCAAGAGAGATCAGCGCCTTCTCCGCTTTTGAGATAAGTACACCGTGTCCCGCGAAAATAATCGGGCGCTTCGCGGTGTTTAACAATTCGGCCGCGGTATTTATCTGTCTCATATTCGGCTCTGTTGTCGGCTGATATCCCGTGAGACTGTCTATTTTTTCGTAAGCGTAATCAATCATCTCAAACTGCGCGTTCTTGGTAATATCGATAACAACAGGTCCCGGCCTGCCTGTTCCCGCAATGTGAAAAGCTTTCGCGAGAATTTGAGGTATTTCCGAAGCATCCGTTATCTGATGATTCCATTTTGTAATTGGAGTAGTAATGCCGATCACGTCTGCCTCCTGAAACGCATCCGTCCCGATGACCGACATCGCCACCTGCCCCGTAATAAATACTGTCGGCACGGAATCCATCATCGCGTCGGCAATTCCGGTAACCAGATTTGTCGCGCCCGGCCCCGATGTTGCCAGACACACTCCGATCCGCCCGGTCGCCCTCGCGTATCCTTCCGCCGCGTGCGCTGCACCCTGCTCATGCCTCATCAGAATATGTCTTATTTTTGCGCGGTAATCATAGAGCGCGTCATAAACAGGCATTATCGCCCCTCCCGGATAGCCGAAAATCACGTCTACCCCTTCCTGCACCAGAGACTCCATTACAGCCTGCGCTCCGGTAATTTTCTTTACATTATTTGTCATAAATATATGATACCCGTTTAATTTTATCCCTTACTCTGCTTTAGTTTTATTTGCAACTCTGCTTTAAATTAATTTGTAATTCTGCTTTAACTTAATTTGCAACTCTACTTTAAATTAATTTGTAATTCTGCTTTAAATTAATTTGTAATTCTGCTTTGCAGAACATAAAAAAACCCCGCTGGTGCGGGGTGAACATTTGTTTGCCATTCAAACGTCCCCGCTTTAAGCGGTAACGAGAAGAATGACGACGATATTTTTATTCATACAATAAAATCATTATATCCCCGCATACGCAAACTTGTCAACTTTCAAAAAAGCGCGTAAGGGAATGTCCAAAAAATTTGCGATTTAAACAAAGGCCGTAATTAATAAAAAATTCATATAAGTGAGCGTTGAA
>CAZLZN010000025.1:0-20610 GCA_964564035.1 uncultured Gammaproteobacteria bacterium
TCACCAAAAATGTTATAAAACAGAAAACACGTATCTACGCTAAGTCTTTCACCACCTCATTTAAAATACTATATGTTGCATTTTTCCGCATCCACCTATACAATATTCTTCTATGACAATCAAAGAACGATTTTATGCATTCGGAATACCTTTCGCGCAAAAAACACTAAACCCTGACACGACTATAGACGCAATATTAACCTCGCCCGCAGAAGGCATTCAAGGATTTGAGGATTTAAATAAATACGCATATTACCGGCAGGAAGCAAAATTCAGAATTAGAGACGGCAACACTATTACGGCGCAATATACGCCCCCTGCAATCGTTTTTTATGACGTCCCGAATACCAACCCCGAACCCCTGCCTCTATATAAAACCAGAATAGAAATACTCAAAGAAAATAAAATCAATGAAATAGCCCGCTACCGCAGACCCGGCAAATATCTCCGGAGAAAACTGATCTGGAAAAAAGACTAGTCACAAAAAACCAGACCCGCTATAAAACAAACGGGACCAGTCTCTTTGTCCTCTTCATATAACTCCTGTAACCCCCAAATTTCTTGACAAGCAAACTCTCCTCATATTTAAGCTTCAAAACTAATACAACTGAAAGCATTAAATATAGCAATAACTTCAAACTGCTGTAATCTTCTATCAAAAGCCCCATGCACACAATTAAAAGCGCCGAATACATAGGATGCCTGATGTATCTATAAGGACCCGAAGTCACAAGCTCGGCCCCGTCCGCCGGATCCGGAATCACCTGAAACCTGCTCTTTCGCATTGCTGTGATCGCCCAAAGCCCCAGAGACAGACCACCCAGACTAAATAAAATAAAAAAATATCCCAAATCCCGCAGATCGAGATCAACAAACAACCAAACTATCAATAAAAACTGAGCGCCTACCAGACCGTAAGAATACAACTTATTCATACCGTTTTCCAATTTAACATAAAAAATGAACTAAGTAAACTTATAATAAATATACGCCAATCCGTTATTTATTACGAAATAGATTAGTGAACAATATCAATCAAAAACTTATAATATGATATAATCGTGACCCATGAGACAAATAGCGACCATTGTATTCTTCGTAATAATAATTACCAGCCTCATAACAGTAGCTTTCACTTATAATCAGGTCAACCGCGAAGCCGAAAGCCTGGAAAATGACATAAAATACAGATCCTCTCTTCTATCTGACGGACTCAAAGACTCTGTTGAGCCGAATTTTACAAAAAGATCAGACGAAGGCTTCAAGTACCTGGCGAAAAAATTTACGGACAACCAGCGGCTTGCAGGCATTGCCTTTATGGACAACAAAGGCAAGATACTCGCCTCATCTGAAGGACTGCCCGATGAAATGGCCGATTTCAAAAAAATTGGAACAGATGTCATGGACGGCGACAAATCCGATGGAAAATTTATCAGTTACAATGATCAAAAATTATATGTGTTCGCCGATCCCCTGCACGAGAATAAAAGCGTAGTAGGCTCCCTGTTTGTAGTCCAGCACGCGAACTACATTGATACCAGAATCTCCGACATTTGGAGAAACAACATGATCAGGCTCATTGCCCAGGTCTTCCTGTTTTCGGTCGCCATACTTTTCATTATCAAATGGATCATATTCGAGCCCATCAAAAGCATAGTCAGATCCCTGGAATTGACCAGAATGGGCGACAATACAAGTACGACGCATAGAGTCTTGAATAACCCCCTGTTCAGGCCGCTCCTGCAGGAACTTGGCAATATCCAGCAAAACCTGATCCAGGCTCGTACAGCGGCTGTTGAAGAAGCAAGGCTTAGATTGCAAAAGCTCGACTCACCCTGGACAGCCGAGAGGTTGCGGGCATTTGTACAGACCATGCTCAAAGGCAGGCCTATATATATAGTATCTAACCGTGAGCCGTACGTTCACACAAAACATGGCAACAAAATTGAATTTTTTGTCCCGGCAAGCGGCATGGTCACAGCGATCGAACCTATCATGCAGGCATGCGGCGGCATGTGGATCGCCCAGGGAAGCGGCAGTGCGGACAAACTGGTCGTAAACAAAGAAGACAAAGTCAGTGTCCCTCCAAATGATCCGAGCTATACCCTCAAAAGAGTCTGGCTTACGCCTGCTGAAGAAAAAGGTTTTTACGACGGCTTCTCAAACGAAGGCATTTGGCCTCTATGCCATATAGCTCATACCAGACCGATTTTTAGAAAAAGCGACTGGGAACAATACAAAAAAGTAAACAATAAATTCGCATCAAGCGTCCTCAAAGAAATCAAATACCAAAAAAATCCGATTGTCCTTATCCAGGATTTCCATTTTTCACTGCTTCCTAGGCTAATCAAAAACAGCCGGCCCGATGCCACAATCGGCTTATTCTGGCACATTCCATGGCCCAACGCCGAATCATTCAGCATATGCCCATGGAAAAAAGAAATTCTTGATGGAATGCTCGGCGCCGATATAATCGGCTTCCATACACAACTTCATTGTATAAATTTTATAAATACCGTAGGCAAAGAACTCGAAGCTCTCATTGATCTCGAACAATACAGCGTAACCAAAAACAACCACAGCACTTTTATAAAGCCGTTCCCGATAAGCATAGCTTTTACCAAAACAGACAAAACCCAAGATGACAATTTCGCTGAAAAAGGCAAAAAAATACTCATCAAAATGGGCATAAACACCAAATATGTAGCATTAGGCGTCGACCGCCTGGACTACACCAAAGGAGTACTCGAACGGCTCAAGGGTATTGAGCTTTTCCTGGAAGAATTTCCCGAATATATCGAAAAATTTACATTCCTTCAGATCTCGGCTCCCAGCCGAAGCACGATTAAGCATTACCAGATCTTTGAGGAAAATGTTCAGACGGAAATAGACAGAATAAACAATAAATTCAAACTCAACGACTGGAAACCGGTCGTATTTCTCAAAAAATACCATAGCCACGAAGAAATATACCCTCTGTACAAAGCTGTAGATGTATGTCTGGTCACATCTCTTCATGACGGTATGAACCTGGTCGCCAAAGAATTTGTATCCTCTCGCGATGATGAAAAGGGTGTGCTTATCTTAAGTCAATTCGCCGGTGCATCGAGAGAACTGAGAGACGCGATTATAATTAACCCATACAACGGCGAACAAACCGCACGCGCGATCAACCAGGCGATCAAGATGAAAAAATCCGAACAAACCAAAAGAATGCGCCGTATGAGGGAAATCGTAAAAAGCTACAATATATACAGATGGTCGGCGGAACTTCTCAAAAACATGGTCGATTTGGGGTAGTGTTTCAAATTAAGCTTTTTCGCCGACAACGATCTTGAAGTTAAAATTCGGAGTACCCAATGCCGTCCAAAGCCTCAGCCAGATTGGCAACAGCATCTCGGTGCCGCGTGCTGTTGTTATATCGCCCAGATCAATTATATTTGTCCATCCGTATTCTTTTAATAATCCTTTGGCTTTTTCTTTTGCCTCCGCGTCATTTCCGCTGACAAACACATGGTGATCTCCGTTTGCAAGCTGTTTAGGATTTACCTGGATATACGCGTTTGTCGAATTAAGTGTCTTAACGACCTTGACGCCGGGCAGAGCTTTTTGAATTTGCTCACCCAATGAATCTGTGTTATTCACGAAAAGAGATGGCGGCATTCCATTTGAAAAATCAAGCGGATTAGACACATCAATTATGACTTTGTTCTCCAGTTCACTCTCAATACTCTTCAGGACTTCAATAGCCGCATCTCCCTTTAAAGCATTGATTATTAATTCACCAAATTTAGCGCTCTCGCTAAACGTACCTGTTTGTACCTTGGTATTTGATTTTGCCCACTGGCTGTATGGCGGATTTCCCATTTGATCGGGCTGATTATTCGACATCGTTTTCGCCGCGTCTTTAGTCCCGACCATTACTTCATGACCAAGCTCTATTAAACGGGCGGCATGTGCCCTACCGACCATTCCCGTCCCAAGTACACTTATTCTCATATATAACTTATACTAAATTTATGATAGTAAAACAAGAGCTAAAACTATATCAAAACATACTATTTTGAATGTTTGTGTTAAAAAACCATAAATAGTATAATTCGTAAGCAATGGAAAGATTATTGGGGCTTACTTTGTCCTCGTTTTTGGTCACGGCAATACTGCTGGTACCTTTTATAGACTTTTTATACAAAATCAAGCTCAAAAGGCAAAAACAGGAAACTCGCGATATGTTCAACAAGCGGACTCCCCTGTTCGACAAATATAACGCCTGGAAAGTAGGAACTCCTTTCGGAGGCGGTATACTTATTATAATAGTTACAACAATTTGGTCATTTTGGGCCTACGGTATTCTCAATATAGACATTAAACCTGCAGAAATTTTTGTTATCTTTTTTTCATTCATCAGCTTCGGCGCCCTGGGTTTTTATGACGATTTCAAAAAACTCACAGGCTGGAAAGAAGGCTTCTTCGGGCTTAGATTCAGATACAAATTTATAATTCAGTGGATCCTCGCACTTATCATAGCAAGCGTATTTTACTTCCAGCTAGGTTATGACTTTCTCTACATTCATGCTCTCGGCCAGCTAACACTCGGGTTTTTGTTTATTCCGTTTGCCGCATTTGTAATCGTAGCGTTCGTCAACGCCTTCAATATAACTGACGGCCTGGATGGACTTGCGTCAGGACTTTTCTTGATATGTCTTGTCGCGTTTATTGTCATCAATCAACAGCTCGATATGCCCCTCGGAGCTTTCCTGGCAGTACTTCTCGGAAGTGTAGCTGCTTTTCTCTACTTCAATATTTACAAAGCCCGACTTTGGCTTGGAGATGTCGGATCGTTGTCGCTGGGTGCCGTGTTGGCAGTGACAGGGTTACTAACAGGCAAAACATTGGCGCTGGTAATTGTCGGTGGAATTTTTGTTATCGAAGTCGCCTCCTCGCTTATACAACTGCTATCCAAAAAATATTTGGGCCGCAAACTCCTGCCATGCGCGCCTCTGCATTTGTACCTTCTCAAAAGAGGCTGGGAAGAGCCCAAGATCGTCATGAGAGCGTGGCTGATTGGTTTTCTACTGGCAATACTCGGCATTTTTATCGCTTTTATATAGAAACTCATGAGAAAAGTCGATAATATCCTACTCTCGGTTGTGATCTTCGTGACACTTTTTGGCTTGCTTATGATCTATGACGCCTCCTCCGTCAGAGCATTTATAGATTTCGACGGAGACAAATATCATTATCTGCGTGAGCAATCAACATGGGTTATTCTCGGGTTTATCATGATGTTCTTTTTCTCATTTTTTGATTACCGCAAACTATATTTTTTCGCACTTCCCATACTGGTCGTTGCGCTTATAAGTCTGATTTTGGTATTTATACCGGGGATCGGAGCCGGTGCATATGGAGCAAACCGCTGGATAAATTTTTACTACGTAACATTTCAGCCTGCCGAACTCGTGAAATTATCACTGGCTATTTATTTGGCCGCGTGGTTTTCCAACAAAGAAAAAGGCCGTCTGTTATCTTTTCTACTGCTGATTGGAGCAGTGCTGCTGCTCGTCCTTTTGGAGCCCGACCTCGGAACAGCTTCAATAATTTTATTTGAATCCGCAATGATTTATTTCTTATCCGGAGGCAGCATCAAGCATTTCCTTCTTGCCATACCCGCGATAGCCGTAGTCTGGTATGCCTTGATCAGGATCGAACCCTACCGCGCCGCCAGACTTACCGGGTTTCTCAATGTCGGGGATTCTTTTACGCAAGTAGATTACCATCTCAAACAAATACTTATTGCGCTCGGATCAGGAGGATTATTAGGCCTGGGTATCGGCAATTCGCGCCAAAAATACGGCTATTTACCCGAAAGCATGACCGATGCTATATTTCCGATCATAGCAGAAGAACTCGGCTTTATCGGAGCAAGCATTCTCATTATTCTATTTGTAATTATTGTATGGCGCGGTTTTTATATTGCCCTCAAAGCCAAAGACAACTTCGGCCGTCTCTTGGCCGCAGGCATAATCTCATTCATAGGAATTCAGATCGTTATAAATCTCGGCGCTACCACTCTATTATTCCCTCTTACAGGAGTTCCCCTGCCTTTTGTTTCCTACGGCGGCTCGGCGCTGATAATAGATCTTATATCGATCGGTATCTTGCTGAACATTTCCAAACAAGCGTCAAGCCAAAAATCCAAAAAAACATGAAAATTGCAGTAACAGGCGGCCATCTCAACCCGGCATTATGTGTCATAGAAAATCTCCCCTCAAATGTTGAGGTTATATTTATAGGCAGGAAATATGCCCTGGAAGGCGACAAAGCGCTATCTCTCGAATATCAAAAAATCACGTCCCTCAAGATTCCTTTTATCAACCTGAATACAGGCAGACTTCAGCGCAAATTTACATCACGCACCTTACCATCGCTCTTGAAATTGCCGCTAGGATTTATTCAATCCCTCCGAATATTACATAAGCACACACCTGACGCGTTAGTTTGTTTCGGCGGATATTTGCAGATTCCGCTATGTTTTGCAGCCTTTATTCTGCGTATTCCCATAATCATACACGAGCAAACACTAAAAGCAGGCCTTGCCAACAAGCTAATATCTCCATTTGCTCAAAAAATCTGCGTATCCTGGCCGCCGTCACAAAAATATTTTCCTGCAGCTAAAACAGTACTCACGGGACTGCCTCTTCGCAAAAGCTTTATGACCCAAAAACCCAAAACCGAGAACGGCAATCCAAGCTCAATTTATGTCACAGGGGGGAGCCTGGGGGCGCATGCTCTGAACGTGCTTGTCGAAGGCTGTATTGCCAAGCTTTTGGAGAACTATCACGTCACACACCAAACAGGCGCCGCTGTTGAATACAATGACTTCGAGCGCTTATCCCGCCTTCGCGACAGCCTCCCTCCTGAAATTAAAAAAAAATACAAAATATTTAAGTTCATCGATCCGGGAGAAACTGCTCATGAAATGAACAAAGCCGATATTGTAATCTCGCGCTCCGGAATAAATACAATTGCTGAACTGATGCTTCTGCGAAAGCCATCTATCCTGATCCCCCTGCCCTATGGACAGACCAACGAACAACTGACCAATGCCAGATTTTTTGAAAAAACAGAAACCGGTATCGTTCTCGAGCAAAAAAACCTGACACCTGAAATCCTCTATTCACAAATTATTAAATTAACTGCTAAACTTAAAAGACAAGATAAAAATAACTATGAAACTAAAACCGCTCAGAAAAACGCATCGGAAAAACTTGTCAAAATCATCCTCGAGGCCGCCGCGCAAAAAAAATCCGCGCAGACTGCGTAACAAACTCAAAAAAATCACGCTTATTCTGATACCTGTTTCGCTATTTATCAGCGCAATATGCCTGGCAGTAATTTTCTTACTATCCGGCAAAACCACCAATCAAGCCATAATCAGTCCATTGGCAATTTCCCGGGATCGAAACGCCTCATTAATAAATTCAGGCGAAAACAACTTACGCAGCTTTCTGGAAAAAGAAAATATATCATTCAAAAGTCTGGAGACATTGGAAAATTCGTATTATAAAATAATTCTAACCGATGACCGGGAAATCCTAATCTCAGCCGGAAAAGATTTAGCCCGGGAATTATCCTCTTTACAATACATCCTCTCACGGCTTACAATGGAAGGAAGGGAATTCGTGCGTCTTGATCTGCGTTACGAAAAGCCAATTATTGTTTTTAAATAAAAATTATGACTGAAGGTAAAATTGTTGTCGGTGTGGATGTAGGTACATACAAAATTGTAACCGTTATCGCGAAAGTAATTGACAGCACCATAAATGTCCTGGGCGTCTCGGAAATTAAATCCCAGGGAATTCGCAAAAGCCAGGTAGTCGATATTGAAGAAGCAGTGTCTGCGATCAACTCATCTATAGAAGCCGCGGAAAGAATGGCAGGCTACAATGTATCCAAAGTCTTTGCCTCAATCGGCGGAAATCAGATAGAGAGCCAGAACTCACGCGGTGTCGTAGCGGCCTCCGCTCCCCAGGGAGAAATAACTCAGGGCGATTTAGACCGCGTAATTGATGCTGCAAAAGCAATTTCACTCCCGTCCATCCGCTCAATAATCCATGTTCTTCCGCGCAATTACATTGTCGACGGACAGGAAGGCATCAAAGATCCTGTCGGTATGTCGGGAGTCAGACTCGAAGTTGATACGCATATCGTTACCGCCAATAGTGTAGCCGTCCGCAATCTCGAAAAAGCATATACCGAAGTCGGAGTGGATGTAGAAAACTTTGTCTTTAGTGGTTTCGCAAGCTCACTGTCGGTCCTCAGTGATACTGAAAAAGAACTCGGTGTGGTATTGGTCGATATTGGCGCAGGCACGACGGATATTTCGATCTACACCGAAGGCTCAATCTCTTATTCCTCGGTCTTAGCAATCGGCGCGCGTCATGTTACCAACGATCTGGCGATAGGGCTTAGAATTTCTCTTGAGAGCGCCGAAAAAATTAAATTATTTCTCTCACAAAATCAAAATAGAAAAATCACTAAAAACGTTGAGAGCGAGAAAGAAGCTAAACCGTCTGACGAACTTGATCTCTCATCATTGAATCTGATGGAGGAGGTAACCAAGGTCTCCCAAAAAACGCTGGTTGACGGTATTATACGTCCGCGTCTTAATGAAATATTTACTATGATCGGCATGGAAATCAAAAAAAGCGGATTCGGCGGACAAACTCCGGCCGGCATCGTGATAACAGGGGGAGGCGCACTGACTGTCGGCATCAAAGAATCCGCCAGGCGCACTCTCGCAATGCCTGTAAGAATCGGTATCCCCCAAAATATCAAAGGCATAATCGATGAAGCTCAGCACCCGGCCTTTTCTACAGTAATCGGCCTGATATCGTATGGCGGTATGAAATCACCGGAGGCGGGCAGTATGCCGCTTGGAATCAATATCGCGCGCGGGTCTGTATCCGGCATCAACAAGATATTCAAGAAAGCAATAGACCTCATCAAATCCTTCATCCCCTAGTTTCATTAGATTGTCGTCTTTTTCCGACAACATTTTAAGGTATATAGTTAAATTATAGGCTTGATTTTTTACAAAAATCAGCTATAATTGCTTAGTTTATCCTGCCTATTCATCGTTATTCTGTCCCAATAAATTTATGAACGAATCATACGAAATAATTCGAGATTCATCCGGGAAAAAAGTGTTTTATAAAAACAAGCAAAAGAAAAACACTCACCTCGCGGTTTTCGTGCATGGCTTTACAGGAAACTACCTCTCAACCTGGGGTAAACTCCCCGATCTTCTCCTAAATGACCCCCGCCTGCTTCATTATGATTTTTTATTTTGGGGTTACTCAAGCAGTCTGTTTTTCCCTAAAGAAAATTTCTTTATCGATAACATCAAACAATTTTTTACTCAAATTCTAAGCCGTCACAAAACAAACCAGCGCGTCGAGATCACAGCCCAAGGTCTACAAACAGAATTAAAATATTTAAGTGAATACAAAAATATTACGCTTATCGGGCACAGTCTGGGCGGACTAATAATAAGATCTTATATTATCCAAAACCTGAAAGAAAACACAAAAGAAAGTACAGATAGAATTAATCGTATAAACAATATCATACTTTTTGGCACCCCAAACGAAGGCCTGGATATAGCCAATAACAAATTTCTGGGAGGCTTTAATAATCAAATTGCAGATATTGGATCTTATAATGAATTTATCAATTCGTTGAGAGAAGAATGGGTCGAGCGTGTTTTCAAAAACGACAACATAACATTCAAAACACTTATGGTTGCCGGTGAAGATGATAACTTCGTGCCCTTCGAACAGGTCACAAAATACTTCCGTGATTCACGCGAACTCACCAATGGCAATCATTCAACCATAGCCCAACCCCAATCAATCCACGATACATCATACAAAATCATCGCGAATAATTTATTACAAATTGGTCAAAAAAATTATTTCGAAATTCATGACAACGCTACCATCGGCTACATAAGCAATGAGCAATTATTAGAAATTTTAAATAAAATTAAAAAACTAATAGCTGATCGCGGTCTTGATGACGCTTCATGGACAGAAACTTTGCCATCAAAATACTTCTTAATCAAATTAGCAAGAAAATTAAAACTTACTAAAAACAATGACTACCTTAATCTACTAGATTCTTTTCTAAAAAATTATTATATGAAAGTAGATAATCAATTAATTCTATCCGACAAGTATCAGCTAGATACAAATATCGAATTAGCTGAAATCCAGAATAGTATGATTGAAGAAGATGTGCATGATGATTATTATTCTCGATTCAACAAAAGTAATGCGGCTAATATCGATATTAATCTTCTACATAACAATTATCACTATGGCCTCATGACGCAGATAGCATATTCGGAAGAATTCTCCAATAGTCTTACTCTAAAATTGATTCGAGATTTAGCGATTAAAAACTTAATATATGGCATAGATAAAAAACCGACAAATGATCATGGAGGATGGTATCCTCAAAGACTACCATGGTTGACTGCAAGAATTTTAATTGGCTTAAGACAATCTGGGTATGAGACAAGAAATGACAAGTTATATATTGAACAAGTTGTAGAAGAGGCAATTGAATATCTACTAAGGTCAGTAATTGAGGATAAATATTGGAGAAGTGGAATTAGTGATTGGGTCTCAGACTGGGAATCCACCGCCCTATGCCTTGAAGCTTTGGATAGTTGGGGAAAAATTACGCAGTTCAGGCCAAAAATCCATAAAATCATTGATTTTATTTTAAAGAATGAAAATAATTGGTTTGAGGAACCCAATTTTGATTCACACAAAAATACTAACAAAACACTCGCTTCAGTGACTCTAATTTGTAATTTGATAATAATAGCAAATAAACATTTCCAGAACTCCCTTGCTATTGACTACAATAAATATTTATCATATCTAGACAAAGTCCTGAAGTTAATATTAGCCTCTTCAAATATCCCTGTCCATCAATATAGCACAGTACACCAGATAATCTATTATGTAAGTTGGTTAATCGCACAAATTAACAATAACTTAATTCTCAATTCAATACACTTACAACCTCATGGCTCTTCTAAACACATCAGGGAATAACTTCTTACACTTTTCCTAAACTTACCTATTGCATTTTTTTCACTTGATATATATCATTGTGCTGTAAACTCATTATAATTATGCCAGCAGCGTTAAATCAGCTAATTGCACAAAAAGCCGACAAAAATAAACGACAATTCAAATATCTTATTTCCAAATGGACAAGGGTAGATCACCCTGATCTATATAAGTTGGAGCAAAAAGCATGGGCACCATGGATGCAAAAACCTCAAAAAAATTTTGATATTATTGCAAAAATTTTTCCGGACGGTCAAAGAAAAATCACTGATCTTAATGGAGAAGTTATTGCTATGATTTCCACGAATAGAATTAACTGGAATGGAAGCATAGCAGAGCTTCCTACATGGGATTCAGTTGCCGGGGGCTCAATTGAAAAAAGTAATTTTTCAAATACTTACATAAAAAATGGGAATACGCTCGATATTATGTCAATTACAGTGGATCCATCAATGCATGGTAAAGGATTAGCAACCATATTATTCATGGAGGTAATTTATATTGCTAAAAACCTTGGCGTTAACCATTTGATTTGCTCATTCCGGCCTAATTTGTTCGGAGAATATAAATACAATAACGGATACAAGCTGGTTAGCATCGATGAGTATTGTAAACAAACAACAGTAAACGGATTACCGGGTGATCCGTGGCTTAGAATAGCCTCAAGATATGGAATGATACCGCTGAAGATTGAAAATTCCGCCATCAAAGTTGAAGTACCGCTTTCAAAATTCTATGAATACCAAAAAACTCATAAACCCGAAGCGTGGTTTAGAAAACCGGATGGCCAATGGGAATGCGGAGAAGCAGGCTGTTGGACTATTAAAAACAATATGGCTACATATGTCGAACCCAATCTGTGGGGGGAGATTCCCCTTAAATAACGTGTAAATCATCTTCTTACCCTTATTAATAACAAATCATTACCAACCCAAGTAGTTTGAATATATATCACACTGGTAATATAATAGAATCACCAAAATATTATTATATGAAAGAATATGAAAACGGCAATATCTTGCAGCCTATCGAATTCAAACAACGACTTGTCCCCAATTTTGATAACTTTGTTATAAGCATAAAACTCAATGCACCAAATACAGTCAGGATAAGACGCTTCAATATTTCCAAAACAGAGAAATTATCCGAAAATAGAGAACCAATTACATCAAATATGAGCGGCATTGAATATGCATATGCTTGTCAAAACGGTCTAATCCTAATATATAGAGACTGCAGTAAATCCGAATTATTTTCAGGACAACAACATCTAGATACTCACGAATTTCGTACCGGCCAAAACGGCATTGACAAAGCTAAAATTGCGAAAATCAGAGCCGCCGGACTTAGCGCGGGAAAATGGATAAATATTTACACATCTTTCAAACAAAGCGAAGATCATGCCGCAAGAAAACAAGTCTCTGCATAAAAAATAAATTCTTGCAAACTATACACTTATTTGCTACTATGTAGCGAATACTATGTTAATCAGGCCTCAGTCCACAAATTTCGCCAAGATCAGAGTCTGCGGTATTGGCGGCGGTGGAACCAACGCTATCAACTCGATGATCTCACACGGCGCTATACATGGCGTTGATTTTGTCGCAATCAATACAGACGCGCAGGCACTTCTCCTCAACAAAGCCGACACCAAACTCCAAATCGGCGAGAATTTTACCAAAGGACTCGGCAGCGGCGGCGATCCGGACGTAGGCAGACAAGCAGCCGAGGAATCAAGAGAAAAAATCAAACACATGCTCGAAGGATCAGACATGGTATTTTTGACAGCCGGTATGGGCGGAGGCACAGGCACAGGCGCTACACCGATCATCGCTGAAGTATCCAGAGAAGTAGGCGCATTGACGGTCGCTGTTGTCACCAAGCCGTTCGTTTTTGAAGGAACACGCCGCTCGGTCTCAGCCGAAGAAGGAATCGAAAATCTCAAAGACAAAGTCGACACACTGATCGTAATACCAAACCAAAGAATCCTTGATGTAATCGATCGCAAGCTGTCGCTACTGGACGCATTCAAAGTAGCTGATTCCGTACTCAACCAAGGCGTGCAGGGAATTTCCGAAATCATCACCATGCCGGGCTTAGTAAACGTAGACTTCGCGGATGTCAGGACTATCATGTCCAATGCTGGTTCGGCGCTTATGGGTATAGGTATGGGCAACGGCGAAAACAGAGCGCAAGTAGCGGCTCGCGCGGCAATCGCCTCGCCCCTTCTCGAAATCACCATGGAAGGCGCCCGCGGAGTTCTGTTCAATATCGTCGGAGGCCCCGATCTAACAATGAATGAAGTAAATGAAGCGTCACAAATCATCTCATCAGCGGCAGACCCCGATGCCAACATCATTTTCGGCGCGACAATCAATGAAGCCATGCACGACCAGATCAGGATCACGGTTGTCGCGACAGGATTTGACCAGACCAAACAGCGCCTTCAGCAGTTTGTCATAAATCAGCCGGTTGCCAAACAGCCCGAAAAAACAAACCAGCCGATTAATCCGTCACAAACGATCTCAAACAATTCACCAATTCAAAACAATCCTGAGCCGGCTAAAAAAGAAGAAAATCCCGAAGACGACTGGGACATTCCCGCATTTTTACGGCAAAGGAATTAACAATTAAAAAATTTTACCTCGAATATGAAAATAACATGGAACAGATGGAATCAACTTTCTGATATAAAACCTACAGAATATATTTGCGGTTACTGTGGCAATCAAGTAGGAACACATAAAGGATACTTACATAATGATGGAACTGCAAACATTTATATTTGCTCAACTTGCGGTTTACCTACATTTTTTTATGGTAGATTACAATTTCCTGGTCCGATAATCGGAAGAAATATTTTACACTTACCTCAAAATGTTGAATCTTTATATAAGGAAATGAGGGATGATATAAAAAACTCTTCATATACATCAGCAATATTAATTGGGAGAAAATTAATAATGCATTTAGCTGTAGACATTGCAGGTGCGGCGGAAGGAGAAACTTTTATTAAATATATTGAACATTTAAAAAATTCAGGATATATCCCTCCTAATGGCAGTAAAGCTCTAGATTATATTCGAAAACTTGGTAATGAAAAAAATCATGAAATTAAAATTGGAACAAAAGATGAATCAGAAAAAATAATTAAGTTTGTTGAAATGCTGCTTATATTTATGTATGAAATCCCCAATGAGTATCCTCAAGAATCAAGTTGACACAATCATTATAGCGTACCATTAGATAATAGATTTTTTCCAACTAATTGTGAATAATACCAACAATTCATTCGAGCTGTATTTACACAGTCTATTTAAATAATAATTTCAAATTTCATGCATAATACTATAAACGATATTACTATTCTGAAAAAGGCATAGCCGCAAGGAAAAAGTATCAACAATAGGACAAAGGAAAGACCGCCCGGAAAAGATATTTCGAAAAAAGGTAATTAAAACTGAAAAACAAGAAGATAGAAAAATAATATTAAAATATATATTTTAGAATAATAAATCAAATAATTAAATTTTACTGAGAGTAGATTCAAGTTTTCCTTCAATTTCTTTTGTTCTATCCTGACTGTCTCCGAAGATTAAATATCCAAATTTACCCCGGCCAAATTTAGATTATTTATATAACTATAACTCATATATTATATTCTTTTGTCGGGGTAATTTATTGCTCAATTAAAGCATTTTTGATAAAATTAGCAGTCATAATGAATAATTTAGGAAGAATATCCTTATTAAATAAATTGATCAAGGAAAAAGGTTGTATTCGTATAATTGAAGCTCATAACGGATTAAGCGCTTTAATAGCGGGTAATGCTCAGGTAGAAACTAAAGACAGCGAAATTCGTACATTTGACGGATTTTGGGAAAGTAGTTTAACAGACTCCTCATCAAAAGGTTTACCGGATATAGAAATAGTGAGCCTGGATTCAAGACTTGATACATTGAATCAAATTTTGGAAGTTACAAACAAGCCGATAATTTTTGATGGCGACACTGGGGGAGATATAAATCAATTCACATATATGGTTAGAAGACTTGAACGAATGGGTGTCTCAATGGTAATTATTGAAGATAAGCAATACCCAAAACGTAATAGCTTTGCTAATGTTAATCACAGATTAGAATCAATCAGTAAGTTTTGCAAAAAAATTAAACACGGGCAACAAGTAAAACAAAATAAAGAATTTATGATTATCGCGAGAACAGAGAGTCTTATTGCCGGTAAACCAATAAATGAGGCTATAACAAGAACAAAAGCATATTTAAAAGCCGGGGCTGACGGAATCATGATTCATTCAAAATCTAAAGACCCATCTGAAATCCTGGAATTTACAAAACAATTCTATTTATTACCCAAGCGTTTGATTCAAAATAAAATTTTAGTCTGCGCCCCGACTATGTATAACAAAATCACAACAAAAGAATTAGCAAAAGCTGGTTTCCATATTGTAATCTATGCAAACCATCAGTTAAGGGCAGCATCTAGGGCTATGGAAGAGATATGTAAAAATATTTTAATCCATGATCGTGGTTTAGAAGCTGACTCGTTTTGTATTTCAGTAAATAAACTATTAGAGACCGTTGGATTTATCAACATTATTAACTTTGATACAATGCTTGCCCAAAAAAATGAGTTATGAAGGAAGCTGGAAAAATTATTGGATTAGGATATCCTTTAGTTGATGCAAAAATAAAAGTACATAAAAATGATATTTTTAAACTACCAGATAATCCTACGAATTTACTCTCATTCCTAGATCAGCATCAAGAACATCGATTAGCTGTAGGAGGGTCTACGCCAAATACTATGACGGCGTATGTTCAATTTTCTAGAAATAAGCATGTTTCTCTTATAGGTGCGGTCGGAATGGATGCAAGGGGAGAATTTTATAGGCAAGGGACAGACAAACGTCTTGGTGAGCTCCAGCAATCTAAAACTATACCTACCGGAATAATTGCGTTTTTAATAAATAAAGACGGTATTGCAATTGACCGCAGGTCATTTTATGGTGCAGCTACAACAGTTAAAGCACCGAAGGAATCATATAAAGACGAGAAAATCGCTCTTTTTGTGACAAACAGCGTAGTATTTCGCCATCAACATGTAATTTCTGAACTAAATAAAATAACAGATCATGTAAAAAAGATGCAAGGAATCATAGCGCTTAATTTGACCGGAACAGCTCAAAATAAAACTACTACAAATATATTATTCGGTGGGTTATCATCTATTAATATATCGCCACAAATTGTTGTGGGTAATGAACTTGAAGCTCAGTATATTACCTCTCAATCGAATTCAACGGAAGCTCTTGCATCATTATTCCCCAACAGTAGATTAGTAGCTATAACCCGTGACGAACATGGATCAATGCTTAGATTTGATAATTCTGTAATAAATATACCCGCCTATCCATGCTCAAAGGTTATTGATTCTACAGGTGCAGGCGATGCATTTATGGGAATTCTATTGGGTTGTCTTTTTGAAAAGCCTTACAATAAATGGTCTTTATCAGACGTTAAAAAAGCTGCTTTTACAGCTTCTTATGGAGCCTCAAAAGTAGTTGAAAGAATTGAAACGAGGCTTGAACCAGCTCAATTTACTGAAATCAGGGATTATTATAAAAAAATACAAGAAATAAAATAATTAAATTAACTTTTTACAGTAAGCGTATTTTACATAAAGACTGTAAATCTAATCCAGTTTCTCTATTTATGTTTTCCCTGCCTGAAAAATTTAATACTTCTGTAACTGTAATTATTGCAACAATATTTATTCCTATTTTTTTTAATGTTTGGAATGCATTAATAATGGTTTTACCAGTTGATATCTCATCTTCAAATAGTATCACTTTATCTCTTTTTTCAAGTGCATAAATATAATGAGCAGATAATGTCCTTCTATGCTCTTCGAAAAATTTTATTTCATTTTTTTTATTTGATTTTTGTGTTTTAGTCGAACATACAAAATTGGTTTTACGGATCAGAGCTAACATGGAAGCTAAAATAAGACTACCTTCAGCAAAGCCCACAATTGTTTCTCCTGGTGTAGGATTTGGAAGATTTTTATTTAGTTCGTTTACTACTTTTTGCAAAGCATGTATATCTCCTTTGACAAATCGACCATCGAGATTATTTCTTACATAATAATTTCTAGCATCACCTATTCTTCTGGCAATTATAAGTTTTAATAATCCCCCAGTCTTATCTTCTACAATATTATATTTATTAGCATGCATAAATTATTCGTTAAAAAGTAATTTGTAAGTTTCTTTTGAAATTGTGACAGTGTTTTTTTGCATATTAATTTTTCTTTTTATATAACTCCTTTGTCCTGCGAAATATACATTATTATCATTTTTTCTTTTGCTTGCATTTATAATTTCCTTTTCCAATTCATCAACGAGATCTTTATATTCATCAATATCCCCAAATAACCTTGGATCGATAGCAATAAAGATGGAATATGCCTGTAATTTTAAATTATTTGAAAAACCTAACACAGCAAGCCGTGATAATAATTCCAATGCGCCTGCAAAACCTGAAATTCTATGTGCGAATCGATCTCCCGCAATATTAATAATACCCTGAAATATACCGGTCTGAGTAATAACATCACTTGTATTTTTTGCCATAACTCCTTTGTCTGTGAATACAGTATTTTGAGGTAATTGTCCTTTTGTCTTATGAAGATACATTATTTCACCATTAGTTACAGCGCCAATTGATGAATCATAAATATAAGGTATATCGTTTGCCGGGAAGCCAAAGCTATGACCGGTAGTTCCAAAAATTTTATCAATTGCGCCAAATGCGGTAACTATTTTTGGACTATGTGATACAGCGATGCCAATCAAATTATTTCTGGCAAGTTTTTCAGTATATTGCCCCATACACCCGGTTGGGTAGCAATCAAAAAGTGAAGCAATACTTATGCCATACTTTTTTGCATTTATAACTGTGTATTTTACAGCTAATTCTGCTGCCAAATATCCAAGAGACTTTGACCCAATAATTTTTGTCGTATATTTATTATTGGATATTTTTAATGGACTATTTGAAAGTATTTTTTCTTGGTGAACCATTTCTAATAACCAAGAATATCGATCAAAACCATGACTATATTTTTCTGATGCTTGAGCATAATCCCATGAATTTAAAGCAGCAGTTATTTCCTGATTAGTAAATCCCTTTTCTTTTAAGTTTTTTCGAATTTTCTTTTTAAGCAGTTCTTTATCTACTTCTCTTACAGCATTTTTCATATTGTGCTTATTTATGCGTAGATTATACACTATTTTTTAATGTATAATGTAATTTAATGAGAGAGTCAATTAAACTTGTTATATTTGACCTTGACGGAACAGTTCTTGATACGCGCGAATTTCTTTATCAGGGATTTGAACACGCAATAAAATCGCACAAATTGCCCCATAAATCGAGAGCAGATCTTGACCATGTCATAAGTACAACGAAATACCTCCCGGAAGCATATGCTCTACTTGGAATACATGATAATGTTGAAGAAATAATAAAAACACACATCTCCTATCGCTCGCAAAACCTTCATCTCATCAAGACCTTTCCTGAAGTTATTGAAACACTCAGTCACATTAAAACAGCAGGGATCAAGATAACCGCACTTACTAATAGGTTAAAACAACTCCACGAATCTCTAGAAATTACAGGTGTTAAAAAGTATTTGGATTTACTGATCACAAAATCCGACATAATTTATCCCAAACCACATCCTGAAGGGATAGAAAAAATACTCTCCCATTTTTCCATACCAAAAAATCAAGCGTTGATAGTCGGGGATACGGAAGATGATATTATTGCAGGAAAAAATGCCGGTATCAAAACAGTTGCAGTAAGCTACGGATTTGGGGCGTATAGGATAAAAAAAAGTAACCCTGACTACCTTGTAAACCATTTTTCAGAATTACTCCAAATTATTGTTCAAACTAATACTAGATAGTTTATTAGGTAAAATGATACGACTTCTCATTTCCCACAGATCGTTATTTCTTGGAACCAAGACAAATGCAGATGCGTTAGGCAATCTATAGTCGCGATCCACTTCTTCGATATCCTTTATACCAAGACCCAACCCTACTCCATAACATATCGACATATAATGCCCTACGGCCATATCCACGGCAATTTTTGAAGTATTTGCTTCTACTTCCGGATTTTCATTAAGCCAGTGAAGCACCCTTGCTCCTGCTTCTCTCGGTGTTTCTCCTCCGCTTATTTTATTACCATGACGAAAATCCCAGCCCAGAACTTTTTTGCGAAGTAAATATTCAGGGGTTTCTACATTCCTCCGTAAGCGCTTCTCATGTCCGCCAAGCCATCTTCTACCCTTTCTTAACTCAGCTAAATGAGGATCGGTTAGAATATATAAATTTTTCAAACCCATAGATTTCTGTATATAAACGGCAGTCTGCTGCGTTCTTCTAGCAGGAGAAGTTGAAAAACGTACAACCTCTATTTCTCCACCAAGTGTTTCTCTTAGTAGTTGTGGCGCAGTATACCCAAAAAGTTCTGCTTGAACTCTTCCTTTAGGTGTTAATCCCACTTTAGGTTGATATCCACATATACGAATACTCTCAGGATTATCTCTATTTCGGGCGTTATACTCCGACTCGGCATGACGAACTAATACTTTTACAGGTCTACCTTCTTTCATTATAAGTAATCTTTTCTTTTAATCTTATACTATTGTTTTGTAAAAATAATGTAAAACTTCGCACACAATGTTAAATTGTAATTACCCATTTTACCAGATTTTTATATTTAATTATGATTTTTTGCTATACTTTAAATTAGTCATGAAAATTATTCTTTCCGCACATTTTGATCTCGCGCGTCCTGTCATGTCAATAAAGATGGATGACAAAAGCCTTTTGGGGCTTGTTGATAATTTCGCAGGAGTTTTTGCCTCATATCAAGCATCACGTAAAACCGGTGTGCCAGTGCATTTTACCAACTATGAAGAACTAGATTATGACGGTGCAGATGCAGTTGCTAAATCTTTGGATAGAGATACTTTAGTTTTTGTTGTTGATACCATCCTAGAAAGAGATATAAAGGGCAAATCCGCCTCAATTACCAATGCGTATGGACTTGAAAAATATTGGGATGAGATGAAAGAAAAATTCATGAAAGATATCCATTTTATCGACGGACTTTTTGAACAAACAGAAGATGAAACCTGGATTTACGGCCATAAATATAAATTGAAAACATTTTATTTAGGTGTACCAATTCCTGGCGATTACTATCATAGTACAGAATTAAAAGTAGATCTAAAAACAATCGATAAAATCACAGATATTATTGTCGACCTCATCAAATACTTCCAAACGAGATAGGATATAGCAATTAATCTATTATTTAGCTTCAATTAGCCTTGATTTTGAAATCAGTATAAAGTATAATAAATC
>CAZLZN010000026.1:0-14802 GCA_964564035.1 uncultured Gammaproteobacteria bacterium
ATAGTATGGCAACATTCCTTCAAAAACAATTAATTCATTAAGATATTCTATGGCATCTTCAAAATTCATGCTAAGCTCACCTCGCTTAAATAAAATATTGCATTTTGCATTTAAATCCAGGCCGTATTTTAATTTTTTTATCACATTAAATGTAGGATCATTTACAGTATTTGCGATTTTTTGTTTAAAATCTGTAATATCACTAGGTGACCAATAATTTCGAACTACTTCTTTATCATCTTGGATATATAAACTTCTGGATTGCAGAAATGGAAAAAGTTTAACTAAAATACCTTTTGTATACCAGTAATTCCATAAAGAAGTTCCAAAAAGCGAAAATGGCCGGGATAAAAAAAGCGTCCATGGTTGATTTATAATTGTGCCAATCTGTGCTGACTCGGAAGTCTTTTTATGATAATTTTGATTATTTTCTTCAATTTTCTGTATGTTATCATTCCTATCTGTTTTTGATAACGTTGTAATAGGTCGGCTTTGAACAATATAAAATTTATCGTCAAAAAGAGACCATTCGATGTCTACCGGGAAGCCGTAGTGGTTTTCGATTTTTGTTATTAATTTTGAGAGTTCAAGTATTTGTTTGTCGGTCAGTGCTTGTTTTTCGATTTGTGCAGTTGCAATATTTATCCATTCATTTCCCCCTTTGGCACTCCTGAATAGGCCGCGTGTTTTTTCCTGGACTGTTTTTTCTATAATATTTTTTTCATTCTTTTCAACCACGTAACTATCAGGAGTTACCTGGCCGGAGACGATTGCTTCGCCCAGGCCGTAACTTACCTCAATAATGAGCTGGTTGTAATCTTCTGTAACGGGGTGTACTGAGAACGCTATGCCTGATACTTCGCTTTCGATCATTTTTTGGACTACTACCGCGACTGAAATTTTTGTATTGTGCAGTTTTTTTTCGAACCGGTAGAAAATCGCACGCGGAGTAAATAACGAAGCCCAGCATTTTTTGACGTTGTCTAATAGATTTTCTTCGGTAGTGTTCAGGAAGCTGTCGAGCTGGCCTGCCCATGCAGCGCTCGCGCTGTCTTCGGCTGTCGCGCTGGAGCGTACGGCGACGAAAGCCGAATTCAGTTTTTTAAAATGAGACAGCACATCTTTCGCGAGCTCGCCCGGTATATCCTTTTGTAAAATAAGTCCTTTTATTTTCTCCGATGCGTGCTCTACCGTGTGGATTTCAGTCTGATTAACGCTGTTGAGCGCAGCGTTTATTTCTGTGCTTAGTCCGGTTCAATCAATAAACTGCTCAAACGCGTTGGATAAGATTACAAATCCGGGAGGTACCGGGATTCCTGCTTGCGTCATTTCGCCGAGAGAAGCACCTTTGCCACCCGCGAGGTGAGTATCATTTTTGTTCAGCCGATCGAAGATTTTAATGAATGAAGACATAGAAAATTATATTCTTATTATACTATTTTTGTAGATATATATAAACTTATTCGTCTGCTTTATACTTGATACTTAATCCTTTATACTATATTATACTCATCTTATGAAATATAAATACGGTGTACTGGGAGGAACTTTTGACAGATTGCATGATGGTCATAAAGATCTTCTGGATCGCGCAATAGATACTGCAGAGAATTTAACAATAGGTCTCGCTACCGAGAAAATATATATAAATAAAGCTTTTTCACAGATTATTGAGCCATATGATTATAGAGAGGAGAAAGTAAAACAATATATTTTTTCTAAGAAGCCGGAGCTTATAGCGAAAATAATTCCTCTAGTTGATGTTTATGGGACTACGCTGGAAGATGAAAAATTTGAAGCAATTTTTGTAACAGAAGCGACATTTGCTAACGCGCTCGCTATTAATGAAAAAAGGAAGTTAAAGGGAATAAATGTTCTTGAAATAGTGAATGTGCCTCTCAGAAAAGATAATAATGGCGATATAATCTCTTCGGAGCGGATAAGAGCAGGTAAAATAAGCAGGTCAGGCTGTGTTTATGGGGACATATTGTTGGATAAAGAAGTACTTAGATTGCCGCAAGGTTTGAGAATCCAGCTCAGGCATCCTATCGGAGAAGTCGTGAAAGATACTTCCGAGATAAATGATTTTTTGAATAGCGGCAATTTGGTAATAAGCGTCGGAGATATCGTGACAAAAACATTGTATGAAAATAATACACCTGCAGACCTCGCGATCATTGATTTTAAGACAAGGAGGAGCGCGGTCGATACTTTCAATCAAGGTAAAAATACGCGTCTCGTAAAGATCGCAAATGAACCGGGCAGTATTCGGCGCGAGGCCGTGAGGGAGATAATAATAAAGCTTGAGTCATGCATTGAGAGTAAATCGAAAAATCAGATATATATAAAAGGGGAAGAAGATCTCCTGACTTTGCCGGTTATTCTGCTTTCTCCGCTTGAGTCAATTGTTCTTTATGGACAGTATGATCTGGGAGCGATGATCAAAGTGCGGGTAACGGAAGTGTTGAAAGAGAAAATATACGAGCTGCTTCAAAAATTTGATTAATTAAAGAACTTTTTTGATCCAGGGGATTCCTTCGCGTTGAGCCGATGAGCTAACCATGATAAATTGAGCTTTCTTTTGGAATTCTTCGATGCTTGTTGCCCCGGCGTAAGTCATCGCGCTTCTCAGGCCTCCCATAAGCTCCTCGATGATGCGAGATACCGGTCCTCTGGGGTCTACTTCGACGCTGATGCCTTCGGCGGCGCGGAATTCGTTGGTGGATATATTGTTGTCTTTCATGTATTCAAGCGAGGCTTGGCCTCTCGCGAGTTTTTTGCCATTCATGGTGTAATCTCCGGGTGTTTCATCTGTTCCGGCAAATAAGCTTCCGATCATGACAGTTGTCGCGCCTGCCGCGATTGCCTTGGCGAAATCGCCTGCCTGTTTAATACCGCCGTCTGCTATGACCGGCAATCCCGAATAGGCTGTTTCAAATATGGCAGATAATTGAGGAAATCCGGTTCCGGCTACAGTTCTGGTTTTGCATAGACCTCCGGGGCCCACTCCGACCTTGGCTATATCAATACCAAATTTTTTGTAAGACTGAATTTCATCATAAGTCACGATATTTCCGACGACTACAGTCATTTTAAATTTCTTTTTGATTTCCGCAGCCAGTTCCTGCGCGGCGACCGAACCGCCATGGGCTACATCTACAACTACCAGTTCTGCGCCGCATTTTTTTAATTCCTTTGCCTCATCAAGTCCGTTTTTGAGGCCGATCGCATACATGCAGGGAACGTTTTTCTTGGTAAATTTTTTACAAATGTCTTTTCGCTCTTCCAGGTCGCCGCGCGGAAGCGTGCCGAGCGCGCCAAGTCCAGCCAGAGTTTCTATCATTTTTACGCCGGATATTGTATCCATCGGTGCGGATACGATAGGTTTGGTCAAAGTATAGGGGCCTAACTTGACTGATGTTTTTACGACAGATCTGGAGGCAACAGGAGAGGTTTGGGGTACAAGATAAACATCGTCATATGTAAGCGAACTAGGATATACATTTGATATATCCGGCCAGGTTTCAGTATTCCCCAAGTATTTATAAAAAATTTTAGACATTCAATAATCCCTACATTATTATAGTCAACAAAATAAATTTGTAAAGCAGTCAGTTCACGAGCGCTGTTAAATTCTCCGGGAAGCTAAGCGCTTCCGGTATTTTGGCCTCAGAATGAGTGCTTAGGGTCAGCTCTACCGATAATTAAGCAAGGTCAAATCACTGTATTTTATTTTAAAACGTGGTACAATAAGCCTTCTTTTAGTTTATCCTGCCGTTAAAATATAAACATGAATTCGATCATCAAGTTTATAAATCCCATTGAGCATCTGGGATCACGAAAATATACTGTATTATTTCCATTACTGCTGAGTACGGCAGTGGCTATACTCTCTGAAGTTTACGCGCTGTATATAGTGCGTGATCTCAACGCGGTGGGCGCTTATATAATTTTTTTCAACGTTGCTTTGGTTGTTTATTTTTCGTTCAGAGATGGAGTCAGAGGGGGATTAATTGCTTCAGTTACAGCGGTCATATATTATTTGTTTATTATTTATACGCGAAATTATAACGGCGCGCGTCTGGTATCTTCTCTTGAAACGATTTTGGTACTGGCTCTGTTATTTATTTTTATATCATTGGTAATCGGGTGGCTAAAGCAAAAGATCGATCAGCTTATTGAGGCTGAAGCTGATGAGAAAATTCGCCTGCAGTCAATTCTCGCGCAGTTGCCGGTCGGGATATTAATTGCAGACATGAATTTGAATGTTATATACAGCAATAAGCAAATTGAGAAGATTTTGGGTGTAAAAATACCTGTAGGCTATAAAATCGGAGTTGATAATCCGGTTGCCCAAGGGACGTGGAATAATAAGCCGGTTACTTTGAGCGATTCTCCGATCGTGCAAACTATAAAAACAGGCAAACCAATAACAGGGCGCGAATTCGCGATTACCCGCAGAGATAATAAAAGAGCATTTGTACAAATAAGTTCATCTCTTATCAGGAATTTTAGAGGAGGAAATATTGCCGGCGTTTCGATAATTTTGGATATTACAAAAAATAAGGAGCTGGATATGCGTAAAGATGATTTTATAAATATGGCTTCACATGAACTTAAAACGCCAATGACTAGCCTGAAGTTATATGTTTCTATTTTGAAAAAAATGCAGAAAGATGTTCTCAATGTAAAAATTGGAAGTATCGTGAGTAATATAGAGCATCAGGCCGGCAGGTTGGAAAAGCTGGTGGCAGACTTGCTGGACGTGTCCAGGCTTCAAACAGGTAAATTGATATTTACGAGACAAAAATTTGATCTAAATAAATTGATTACTGAAACTGTGGATACAGTACAGAGCACAACGAATAAACATGAGATTATATTCAGACGGTCAAGGAGCGTAATAGTTGAGGCGGATAGGTTCAGGATATATCAGGTCATTTCCAATTTGTTGACGAACGCTGTTAAGTATTCTCCGAAATCCAAGAGTATTTCTGTTAATATGAAAAAATCAGGAAACGAAATCGTTGTTGCTGTTAAAGACCGCGGAGTTGGTATCTCCAGGGATGAGAAGTCAAGAATTTTTGAAAAGCTTTATCAGGTTAAAGCGAACAAGGAAAAAGCTTTTCCGGGTTTTGGCATGGGGCTGTTTATTGCCAAAGAAATTGTAAAGAGACATAAAGGCCGAATTTGGGTTGAGAGTGAGCCCGGGAAGGGATCGACATTCTATTTTAGCTTACCGGCTTAAACATGCAGAAATAATTTAATAAAATTTTGGTACTGATTTTTAACCTCAGCGCTTGATTTATTGCTATAGACGATTGCTATACTTTCACAAAATTAGTATAATTAATGGTCAATTTCCCCAAATATTATGGATAAAATAACTATTAAAGGTGCGCGAGAGCACAATTTGAAGAATATTGATCTGGAGATACCTAAGAATAAACTGGTCGTTCTGACGGGGTTGTCGGGCAGTGGCAAATCTTCGCTTGCATTTGACACAGTATACGCGGAGGGGCAGAGGCGTTATGTTGAGAGCTTGTCGTCATACGCCAGGCAATTTCTAGGGACAATGAAAAAACCGGACGTCGATTTGATCGAGGGTTTATCTCCCGCGATTTCTATAGATCAAAAGTCAACAAGTCATAATCCGAGGTCAACGGTCGGTACGGTTACCGAGATCTATGATTATATGCGCTTACTTTTCGCGAGGATCGGGCATCCGCATTGTCCGAATTGCGGCCGGGAAATTGCCAGGCAGTCCAAAGAGCAAATCGGGAACGCGATATTCAAAATGCTTGAGACTCATGATGCGGGCGGACGAAATAATCTAAGGATCATGATAAACGCCCCGATCGTAAAAGACAGAAAAGGAGAATACACGGAGCTATTTAATAGCCTTAAAAAACGCGGATACCGCAAAGTGAGAATTGACGGCGAGGTAATGACTCTTGATGAAAAATTTGTACTGATCAAAACAAATAAACACACAATTGATCTAGTCGTGGATATGCTTGTGCTTGATAAGGATACCGACAGGCTGAGGGTAATAACGGATGTCGAGCAGGCTTTGCAATATGGCAACGGTGAGATGATTGTATCCGTAATTAAAGATGCATCATTTAATTTGCCGGAAAAACCTGCTGAAATGGAGGATCTGCTTTTTTCCGAGAAGTTTGCTTGTCCGGTGTGTAATATATCGATTTCAGAAATTGAACCTAGAATCTTTTCGTTTAATACGCCGCATGGCGCTTGTCCGGAGTGCGCGGGTCTTGGCAAAATTTTGAATACTGACGCCGATCTGGTTTTTAACGGTAGTTTGACGATCAACGAAGGCGGTATAATGCCGTTTTTTAATTTGGCTGAAAATGATACCTGGTTTTCCAGAACATTTAAAACTTTTTGTAATGAGAACGGCATTTCACTAAAAACTAAACTAAGCGATATGCCGCAAGATAAAAAAGATATGCTGTTATATGGAACAGGTGAGAAAGAGTACAGGGTGGAGGGAGAAAACCGTTGGGGGAGATCTACACAGATCTATGAGCCTTTCCGGGGGATTAATTATGAACTCAAGAAGAGATATGATGAATCCGAATCGCAGTACGTAAAGACGCAGATCGATAAGTTCATGAAGCTGTATGTCTGCCCCAAATGTAAAGGCGCCAGGCTCAAAAAAGAAGCGCTTTCGGTAACGATTTCGGGAAAGTCGATTGTGGATGTAGCCGAGATGGCAATAGATCAGGCTTTGAAATTTGTTGAGGCGCTGAACGCGGATAACTTATCGAAAAGAGAACAGGATATCGGTAAAATGATTTTGCGGGAAATAAGACAGAGGCTGACATTTTTGATAGATGTTGGGCTTGATTATCTGACTTTGTCGCGGGGAGCGTCGACACTGGCAGGGGGAGAGGCACAAAGAATACGGCTTGCTTCTCAGATCGGAAGCGGATTGACAGGCGTGCTGTATGTATTGGATGAACCGTCTATAGGACTTCATCAGAGGGATAATTCCAAATTGATACAGACTCTAAAGAAGCTTAGAGATCTCGGAAATACAGTACTGGTTGTCGAGCATGATCAGGAAACAATGGAAGAGTCGGATTATATATACGATTTCGGTCCCGGCGCGGGAGAAGAGGGCGGGCGAATTGTGTCGCAGGGGACGATCGCGGAAATAAAAAAAGACAAAAATTCACTAACGGGAAAATACCTATCGGGTAAGAAAAAAATACAAGTAGGACGCGACGAATCGCAGAATATTGATTATCATTTCAAAAAAGAGGATACGCCTCAGTCGATCAGACTTATAGGAGCCAGTGAGCATAATTTGAAAAATATCAATGTCGAATTTCCGCTCAATAAGCTCGTTGTTGTTACAGGGGTTTCCGGAAGCGGTAAGTCAACTCTGGTCAATGATATTTTGTATCATGCGCTTATGAAAATGAAAAATTCTTATCATCCAACGAAACCCGGGGAATTTAGAGCATTGACAGGTCATGAGAATATCAAGCATGTTTTCGCGATAGATCAATCCCCGATCGGGAGAACGCCGAGAAGTAATCCGGTTACTTATACAGGAGCTTTTTCATATATAAGGTCGCTATTTGCTTCGACGAAAGAGGCAAAACTTCGCGGTTACGGGCCGGGAAGATTTTCTTTTAATGTCAAAGGGGGTAGATGTGAAGCCTGTCAGGGAGAAGGGCAAATAAAAATTGAGATGCAATTTCTTCCGGATGTTTATGTAACTTGTGAAGTTTGTAAAGGTAAAAGGTATACCAACGAAGCTCTGGAGATACTGTTTAACGGGAAGAGCATCTCAGATGTTTTGGATATGAGCGTATCGGAAGCGGTTAATTTTTTCTCTTTTGTACCGGGCTTAGCGCACAGGCTGGCAACTCTCGCGGATGTCGGTTTGTCATATATAAAACTTGGACAGCCGGCGCCGACATTGTCGGGGGGGGAGGCGCAGAGAATAAAGCTTGCTGCGGAATTATCTAAAAAGGGACGGAACGCTTTGTATATTTTGGATGAGCCGACTACCGGCCTGCATTTCGCGGATCTGGAAAAATTATTGGTTGTTCTTCAAAAATTGGTTGTGCAGGGGAATTCGGTTATTGTGATCGAGCATAATCTTGATGTGATCAAAAACGCGGATTATATAATTGATTTGGGTCCGGAGGGCGGTGAAAAAGGCGGGCAAGTTGTCGCGTCGGGTATGCCTTCAGATATAGCAAATGTACCTGAATCGTGGACAGGAAAATATTTGAAGAATGTACTAAAATAGTATCAAGTATCAAGCATCAAGGGAAAACGGTATTCGGATTACAGAATGAAGCCATATAGAATTATTTATTTATTTTTATTTCTTCTCGGATCAGTTTTTGTTAGCACTAAACCTGTTTTTGCTTCTTCGAATTTTACGACGGATTATAAGGTCGTTTATAATATTTCGGAAAAAGGAATTGCTAAAGCGGATCTATTTATCGGACTTACCAATAAAACATCCGAATACTACGCTTCGTCTTATGAAATGCAGATCGGGTTTGATAACGTTAATAATCTAACCGCATTTGATCCTGATGGAAAGCTTAATCCGACACTTGTCAAAACCGATGACGGGCACAATATAGATCTGGTATTTAACAAAAAAGTAACGGGGCTGGGAAAAAGACTTAGTTTTAATATTTCTTTTGAAACGCCTGATGTGGCCAAAAAGTACGGGCGCATATGGGAAATAAATATACCGGGGATAGCAAATCCGGATGAGTTTAATTCTTTTACTGTCGAAGTGAGGGCGCCTAATTCATTTGGTAAACCCACTTTTATAAAGCCTTCAGCTGCCAGTCGGAATAATACAGGTTCTCTGCAAGAGCTGGTATTTACAAAAGAAATACTTGATGAATCGGGCGTTTCGATTTCGTTCGGGGAGAGTCAGGCTTATACTTTTAATTTGGTTTATCATTTAAATAATGATAATTTGTACCCTATAAAAACCGAAATAGCGCTTCCCCCTACTACCAATTATCAGACGGTATATCTGCAAAATCTTAACCCCAAACCGTCAAATGTAAAATTGGATACTGATGGTAATTGGCTCGCAACTTATGAGCTTGGACCCGCGCAAAAAAAGGATGTTGTTGCCGACGGGAAAATCGAGATATTTCTTGAACCGAAGAGAGAAGATCTCGCGCCGTCAGACCGGCAAAAATATTTGGAAGAAAGACCTTATTGGCAAGTAAACGCTCCTGAAATTCAGAAACTGGCAAGAGAACTTAAGACACCGGAGGCAATTTATAAATTTGTAGTAAAAGCGCTGACGTATGATTTTTCAAGGGTAACTGATGATAAGCCAAGGCTTGGAGCGTTGAGCGCTTTGAAGAAGCCCGATTCAGCTGTGTGCTTGGAATATACGGATTTATTTATTGCTTTAGCGAGAGCTGCAGGGATACCTGCCCGTGAGGTTGACGGCTTTGCTTATACTGAAAATCCGCGGCAGAGACCTTTGTCGCTTGTCAAGGATATTCTGCATGCATGGCCGGAATATTATGATGACGATAAAAAGACCTGGATCATGGTGGATCCGACATGGGGCAGTACTACGGGGGGCATTGATTATTTTTCGGTTTTGGATTTTGACCACGTGACATTTGTAAGAAAAGGAATTGACAGCAATTATCCTATCCCGGCGGGCGGCTATAAGTACATAACCGATAAGTATTCAAAAGATGTCACGGTAAATTTCGCCGAACAAGTACCTGCTGAGGAGCAAAGTTTTGAGATAAAATCAAAATTTCCCGCATACGCGATGACTGCTTTGCCTGTAAAGGGAGAAATTGAAATCAGTAATACCGGGCAAACAATAATCGGACCTCAGGTGATGGCAATAACCTCATTAAATCTAAAACCTCAGCTACAAACGATCAGAACAGATGCTATCCCGCCGTTCGGCAGGTCAGCGGCGCAAGCTGTTTTTGAGGCTGAATCTTTTTTGACTAACAAGACAGGGCAATACAAAATTGCGATTGGTGATACTCATGCGGATTATAAAATGGATATTTCACCGCTTATGGTCAGGAGATGGTGGATTTTCGGAGTAGGGATATTGTCCGCTATAGTGATTTTGACGGCTTTGATATTTTTAATTAAGAGGATTTTTAAATCACAAAAGTAAGAATAAATATTAATTTTTTCTCCCTTCGCTCTATCGAGCTTCGTATGCACAAGTTAAAAATTGCCTGCCCCTCCGTAGCTTTAGCGAAGTGGGGCTACGCGGTATTATACTATTTGCATTTTGGAAGCGAAGGGGTATAGAATACTTTTTATTCCTCATTATGGTTTATACAAGAAATTCATATAGCTCTTTGCCAACAAAGGCGGGTGTTTATAAATTTTTGGACAGCAGAAACGAGATCATATATATCGGCAAAGCGAATGATTTGAAAGCGCGTGTTTCGTCGTATTTTATAAATCATGATCTTGGTGAAAAAACGCGGGCGATGGTTTCGCGGATCAATAAAATAAATATTACGATCGTTGAATCGGAACTCGAAGCATTATTGCTTGAGGCTTTTTATATAAAAAAATTCCGGCCAAAATATAATATAGTCCAAAAAGATAATAAATCATATATCAGAGTCAGGATTACAATTAATGATCCATATCCCGCAGTTTTGCTTGCGAGGCGCGAGGATGATGCTAAGTCGATATATTTTGGACCTTATCCCAGTTCCAGATCCGTCAGAACTGTTCTTCGAACGATCAGGCGGGTTTTTCCATTTCAGTCTGTAATGAACCATCCAAAGAAAGTTTGTTTATACAATCATTTGGGGCTATGTCCTTGTCTGCCTTTTTTCGAAAAAGAAGAGATACTAAAAAAATTATATAAGAAAAATATTAGGGGAATTATAAGGATTTTTGAGGGAAAATCAAGAAATATTATGAAAGAATTGGAGCGCGGCAGGGACCGGGCGAGTAAGCATGAGAATTTTGAAGAAGCATTGATGTTTCAGAAAAAGATAGATGCATTGAGCTTGATCACACAGCCATTTCATAAACCCTTTGAGTATGATGTTAATCCGAATCTCAGATCGGATTTGAGACAGAGCGAGCTGAATGAGCTGATTGCCGTCTTGAATGATTCGAAACAAACTGGTTTTAATTTTAATGCTCCGGTTCATCTGGGCAGGATCGAATGCTATGACATTTCAAACACTCAGGGAACGAACCCTACGGCATCAATGGTGGTCCTGACTGAGGGTGAAATAGATAAATCTCAGTATCGAAAATTCAAGATGAAGAGCAAAGGGCCGAATGATTTTGCTATGATGCAGGAAGTGTTGATGCGCAGACTGAAACACCCGGAGTGGAAAATGCCTGATTTGATAATTGTCGACGGAGGGAGGGGGCAAGTATCATCCGCGCTTGAGATCGCGCGGAATAACGGGTTTAGCATGCCAATCATCGGACTCGCAAAAAGGGAAGAAACTATTATTGTTCCGTGTGATAATATGCCGTTTATTAAAGATGAAGTAGTATTTAAAGAAATTTCTTTGTCGAAGAGTTCGCCCGCGCTGAATCTGATAATGAGAATCAGGGACGAGGCACACAGATTCGCGGTTACTTATCACAAGAAGCTCAGAAGCAGATCCGCATTTTTATAAAAACCGTTTTTTGATTACCTCGTTTTCATAGGGGAAATAAAGGAATGAAGCGGGTGAGTCTTCAATAAGATATTTTTGGAAATCCGCGTATAATTTTTTTCGCTCTTCAATAGATACTGTTTTTCTGCCGTCTTCCAGGAGTTTGTCTATGCGGAGGTTTTTGTATTTGGTAATATTTCTGGTTTGAGCGGAGTGCCATAGGGGATACTGATCAGGGTCATTTGACAGTACAAAATCCCCAAGATAAAGTTGAAAATCCGCGGGAACTTTTTCTACTTCTTCAATTGTTGTTACGATACCGAGTTTGTTCAGGTTGCGCGCTATTATTTTTGCCGTATCTTTATATTTGGAAAGGGTTTTCATAGAAAGTGATATTTTTGTACCCGCGGATTCACTTGAGGTATTGACAGCGTCCAGAAGCACTTTGGCATGTTCAAAATTCTGATCCTTGGATTCCAAATCGCGGTTGAAGTAGATTGACTCAGGTGAATAAGGCAGAAATGCTTTTTCGCCGCTTTCAAAGACTTGCGGCAGTGTGTATGAGATCGCGAGTCGCATTTTTTTATCGGATAAATATTGGTCGTTGTTATTGTAGAACAATGTAACCAGCTTGTTGTAGTTAGTATTTTTTTTAACTATCGAATTGGGGAATTTGTCATATGATGAATTTTTGAATTTCAGATTATCCACACCGATAATATGGTTTACTTCGCCTAGCACATAAGCATATTTCAGGGCTTCGACGCTCGGATAGAACTCATATGTGATTACGTCGAGTCTGTTTTTTTTATTGGCCAAAGACAGGGACTGCACAAAAGTACCATTGAGCTTGAGATCGTCGATAATGTATTCTCCGGCTCCGATCAGTCCGGGTTGAAATAGGGGACGTGAGACAGTGATGAGGAAAGGTGCATATTTGTCTTTGAGCTTATATTCAATCGTGTATTTATCGGGCCTTCGGATAGCAACGTCCGCAAATTTATAATTAATTAAATCGGATGTTATTTCGCGCCCGTCGGAAAAATATTGGTTTTTTTTCAGGTAGAAAACGTAAGTTTTGCCGTTTTCAAGTATTTTCCAGGAAGCGGCCAAGCCAGGCTTGATCTTGCCGTCCGATCCGACTGCGGTAAGTCCCATTGAGATTTTTTGCATTATGTTAGCCGGCAAATTCTCAACGGTATAAGCCCCGGTTAATCCGGTGACAGTATGATTATAAACAGGAATCAGATTAATAAAATATCTGGATGAGAACAGAACTATGAAGAAAATCGCGAGGCCGGCAAGAAATGAGAATATAAAAGTTTTGCCCCATCTGTTTATATAAGCACGAATAAGCCAGAAGATCAATCTTTTTCTTACTACCATATGTTATTTTTTTATTAATTAAACTGCGGGAACAGTAGTATGATCGAAAGAATCGCTAGTGCTACGGCGAGAACGATAGTCAAAACTACGAGAAATTTTTCAACACTTCTTCTACTGCGGAACGTTTCTCCTCCTCCTCCGAACACAGGGGAAAGTCCGCCTTCGGGTGCCTGAAGGAGTACTGCCGCAATAAGAAGAACAGAGATAATGATTTGTGCAATGTTGAGAATATTTTCCAACATAATATGTATTATATATTTTTTGCCACAATTTCCGCAAGTTTTTTGGGATCGTGGTGGATCGGCATTTCTTCGTTGACAAGGTCGGCAAGCGTGAGTTTAAACAAGTTTGATTTTTTTAATTCTTCATTTATTTTTACATATTTGTAGCGGAATTTTTTGGGAATAACGGTTGTGAAATTGCTGTTGGCGATGATCTGCTCAAATGGAAATATCCCCATATGCTCTTCTATTGCCTTTATGTAATCACTGAGTGAATATCCTTTGGTTTCGAAGGGCTTGTTGGCAATATTGGCGATAAATATTTTTTTGGCTTTGCTTTCGATGAGGGCTTTTTTGATTGCAGGAATGATCAGGACCGCCAGCTGATTTGTGTAGAGATCACCCGGCCCGCTGATAATCACATCTGCTTTTTGGATGTTCTCAATAACCCGGGGGTTAACTTCGGGAGATTTGGGAGTTATGAATATTTTCTTGATTCCGTGGGGTTCGCTGTAAAGCGTCAGGTCAAGCGTTGTTTCGCCATGAACCCTGCGGCCGTCTTTGGTAATTGCGGTAAGCCGGGTGCGTTCATCCGTCGCCGGGAGAATGTCGGCATTTTTTACACCTAGTATTTTTTTGGTGATTTCGAGTGTTTTATAGAAATCTTTGGTCTTGAGCCATTGGGCTAGCATGACCAGATTGCCGAATTTGTGGCCGCTTAGGACTTTGTTTTCCCTGGAATTGCCGGGAAGTCTGAACATCATTAGATCGGCTATTTCTTTGTAGTCATCGGGCGCGACTGAAACGATGCAGGACAGGAGATTGCCTGGGGGCATGATGTTGTATGCTTTGCGAAGCCTGCCGGACGATCCTCCATCGTCGGCCATTGATGTAATGCTTGTGAGGTGGGATTGTGCGTCGCGCAGGGATTTGAGAAGCGTGCTAGTGCCGCCGCTTCCGCCTCCGAGACAGACTATTCGTTTGAGTTTGTTTTTTATTTCACCAGCCATGAGAAAAAAGAGTCTATGCATGATAGCACAAAGCTCGTGTAAATGTAAGCAAAAAAAGTATTGAATTCAAGCCTCGGGATAACAAATCCCAGGATTTCTGTTTTGGGATACGTGAACGGTAATATCGAGATATCAATTACAAAGATAGTTAAAATATAAAGAATCAGGGCATTTGTAAAAATCGAAAAAATACCTAGGGTCAGCATGTTTACAGGTAGTGTAATTATGTTGAGAATTGGTTTTATAGTCAGGAAAAGGAACGCAAGGGACGCGCCTCCGATGATCAGCGTGAGAAAACCGCCTTCGATTTTTATTCCCGGTATCAAGTACGGCAGGAGGAATAATGATAATGTGTATATCGCGACCGCGCGGATAATGGTTTTCATGAGGTTGAGATTTATGCTATCAAATGGTATCTGAGGTGTCAAACAATGTAACTGCTCAGTGGACATTCAAAAATTGTCATTGTACAGGATTAATACCGTGATTTGATCCTATGAGAAGAAATTCCAAATTCAAAGCACCAAATAACAAATAATA
>CAZLZN010000027.1:0-14778 GCA_964564035.1 uncultured Gammaproteobacteria bacterium
TATATCTGTAGATTTAGGTTCCTGGAGTGGATACCATCTGCTGGCACAGAACCGAAAATACTTTTAATGAATTGAGGAGGCTACAGTATTTTTTCTGTCAATCAGAGTTTTCCACAATGGAGCCGCTCCCAGCGATCCTGCGATCCCGTTCATCGGAGAATTATCATTGTTACCTATCCAGACGCCGACCGCAATATCATCGGAATAGCCCAAAGTCAAAGAATCTCTCCAATCTTCGGTCGTCCCTGTTTTGACCGCTGTATTATCCGCCGTATTCAACGTATCGGCAAATATTTCGGCTCTGGCTTTTCTATCGGACAAAATGCCGGTGATACTGTCGGTGGTAGTTTTACTGAATATTCGTTTAGGATCTTCCTTATTTGCAAAAATCATATCCCGTTTTTTATCTTTAATTTCAAGAACAAATACCGGATCGTTTTTTACTCCATTATTTGCAAATACGGCATAAACATTTGTCATCTCAAGCAGACTTACTTCACCCGTTCCCAAAACCAGAGACAGGCCATAATTAGACGCGTCTTTTAATGATTTTATACCTAATTGATCAGCTGTTTTCAAAACATTTGCGACACCCACTTTCTGCATGACCTCAACAGCCGGCACATTAAGTGAATTGGCAAGCGCGCGCGCAACTGTTACTCTGCCCCTAAACTTCCTGTCATAATTATTAGGCTTATACCCGCCCGCAAAAGCAGTTGGATTGTCGTGCAAAATAGAATTTTTTGTAATTAATCCTTTTTCAAATGCAATCGCGTAAACCAGCGGCTTAAAAGCAGACCCCATAGACCTGGGGGTAGAAGCCAAATTAACTTTTCCGTATTTCTCGTCATACCAGTCAGCGCTTCCAACCATTGCCAGCACCTCGCTGGTATCGGTTTTCAATATTACTGCAGCGCCGTTTGAGGCTTTGCCGTCCCGTAGTTTTTTAACCTGATCGCTTACTGCTTTTTCCGCTTTCTTTTGAACTTCCAGATCCAATGTTGTTCTTACAACAAATCCTGATTCTTTTAGGAATTCTTGACCGTATTTTTCAACCAGCATATTCTTTACCATCAATGCAAAATGCGGAGCAACTCTGTCGACATCGCGTTTACTGTTATCAAAAGCCAATTTTCTATTTATCTCAGCATTTAATTGTCTGTCGCTGATATATCCCTGTTCGTACATCTTACGGAGAATTATATTTTTGATATTGTTTTCAGCTTTATGATCGTTGTCTTCAGTTGAATAAACTGACGGCGACGGCAATATGCCTGCCAGGAATGCAGCTTCGGAGATCCCTATATCCTCGACGCTCTTGCCTAAATAATATTGCGCGGCCTTCTCAACCCCATACGCGTTTTGTCCGAAATATACAGAATTCAGATACATTTCAAGTATCTCTCTTTTATTATATTTACGCTCAATTTCCTGCGCCAGTATAATTTCTCGGATTTTACGCGTTATATTCCTGTCATAACTTAAGAGTACATTTTTCACTAATTGCTGTGTTATGGTTGACCCGCCATATAATTGATCATCGGACTGAATATTTGACCAGAAAGCCCGCGCTATCGATTTAAACGAAAAACCCGAATGATTATAAAAATCCTTATCTTCAGCCGCGATTACCGCATTTTCCAAAACATCCGGTATTTTCGAGAGAGGAACAAACTTCTTATGCTTTCCGTCATAAAACGTAAAAAACGGTTTATTGTTCCTGTCCAATAGAACAATCCCGTGATCATTTTTATACATAATCGTATTTTTACTCCTGAGATCCTTAGCGAAATAAATATAAGTAAAAATCATCAAAAATATTGACGAACATATAACCGCGATAAAAATCAAAAACAACTCTTTATCAAAACTTCTGTACGAAAAAAATGAGTGTTTCATATGGGCATAAATAAAATCAAGTTTCCGCGTTATAAATTACACGGGCTTATTTCATACTATAACAATAGAACTGAACCGGGGTTAAATAAATGATAGAATTAAGTAAGACTTTGCGAGGATTTAGTTATACCAGCTGGCGTACTTAGCCAATAACTGATCTTCGGTGATATTAACAGGCTCGAATCCATATGCCTTTTGGTAACCATAATCCAAAAGCTGGGCTGTCCACAAATCTCTTTCCTTTATATCCGGTGCTCCCAGAAGTACAGCCATAAGCTTTTTGCCATTCCTGTTGGAAACTACAACCGTTGTTTTGCCTGCGCGCCCGGTATTACCGATTTTAACACCAGTTGTATCCGGATATACACCGATTAAACCGTTCCAATTAAGTAATTTAAATTCTTTGTGATTCTGGTTTTCCGGAAGATAAAAATAATCCAGTTTTACAATATCATCAATCAAAGGATATTGAGTCAGCGCGTATTGCGTAAGCTTAGCGACATCATATGCAGTACTATAGCTCAAGCCATAATCATATCCTTGAGGATTGGTAAATTTAGTATTGTTCATACCGATTATTTTTGCTTTCTCGTTCATCGCCTCAATAAATATTTTTTGATCATATTTCAGATCAATTCCGTCCCGCAAAGCCTCCGCCGCGTCATTACCCGACGATAGCAGTGCGCCTCTTAGCAGTTCATCGACTGTTAATTTTTCGCCGGGAGTTACACCGATTATAGATGGCTCCACACCCGCCGCTGTCTGATCAATTGGAAATAATTCTTTAGGCTCTGCAAGATCCAAAGCAACAACGCCCGTCATTACCTTAGTAATTGAAGCAATAGCAAATTCTGATTCACCATTTTTTTCAGCCAGGATTTTACCCGAATCCATATCGACAACCAGATATGCGTTTGCCTGCTCGGCCTCCAAACCGCTATCAGCATATGTTTGTCTTACAAAAGAAGTCTCCTTCTTAAGCTCAAATACGGGCTTTTTCTTTTCAAGTATTGGTTTAATATCCTCAATCACATTTTTCTCGTCGGGGATTGGTTTTTCGATGCTGATCTGCGCTTTGACCTGTTGGAACAAATTTGATTTGACGCCCAAATGCTGTAGGACAACAATTATAAACATTGGTACAAATGCTAAACAGAATACTTTTATATGTGATTTCGATATTTTTAACTGATCAAACATATTAAACAAATGCGCTTAGATATGCGTATGCAATTTGCGCTATCATATAACCGTTTACATCCGGATTTATAAGTTGTCTGGCGTCTACAAAATTACCGTTAGTTGCGAGTTCAGCGATTCCGAAATCTTTGAAATAAGCCGCCAATATTCTTGCCGCTACATCAGCCTGAAGTGCCAGATCGGGATTCTTAACAAGTTCATCACCCATGCCGATTCGCTCCCCGATCATTTTATAATTTCTTAAATGGGTTAGCTGTATAAAGCCGCGGCCGAAATAGTTTGTTCCACCCTCATACCCGAGCCTCCTAGAGCTTTTGCGGCCTTTAAATTCCTCGATCGGCTCAAAAGTATTGGCGGTCTCATGCTGTATCGTGGCCATTGCATACGCAAGTACGTTTTCATTAAGGATTTTTTCCTCTTCTAAAGCTTTAACAATATGTGGCAAATTTCTCCTGGCTGCATCTCTCGCGCTGACCGGAACATCGGAAAGCAAATTGTTTATTGTATATTCGTTCAAATTAGCGTTAAGACTACTTGAAAAATCCGCATTATTCTCAGGCAGGTTAGTAGCATGTAATCTGTAATTATTTCCATTCCCGTACCATGCCCGCTCAATTACCAATTTATCCTCGGGCGCGTTCTTATGAAAAACGTCCGTCCTGCCCAGCAATTTTTCCTTGTATTCATTGTTTGCATAAGAATAGACAGGCGCGCTCAGGTTATTATTCAAGGCCTCCGGCACAGCAATATCATAAGCTGTTATAAAAGTTTTATCGGAAACATTAGCCAACTCCTTCACGTTATACAAGCCGTTTTCATGCAGGTTATCCGGCACAGCGACCGCGACAACTGACCCCGGGGCTCTGTCGTGCATATAATTCGCAAAATTGCTGACAAAGTTCGTGAATCTATTCTTATAATCAGTGCTTGCTTCCCCTTCGAATTCAACCGCGACCGCTACCCCGTCTATCCCTGTATTTTGAACCGCGGACAGAGCCTCGCCGAATAATACTTCCTGACTTTGCGGGTTATTTAAAAATTCATAAATCGCGGGGTTATAAGTCAGGCTCAAAGTAGCAAGTACTTTAACATTTTTGACATGCGCCTGATGAAAAAGATAATTCGCGCTGTCGCTGAAGAAAAAACTATACCATGAAACCTCTGTATTCAAGGTTCCGTCCGTATTAAAAGGTAAATCGTAAAATGCGAGGTAATCAAGCCCTTCCAGATCAATTTTATCGAATTTATTCGGAGCTGAACCCGGAACAAATGCAAATGTGCTTTTAATATTTTCAGTTTGTTTCACTTCTTTCAAGGAATATAAATATTGCGTTGATAATATGATTGGATTATAAGTAAAAATCAGAGCCAGACAAATAACGCTCAATACAACATTTGCGCCGGACCATGCATATTCAAAAGGACGGTTGCGGAATTTTTTTCGTAAGGCCAACAGGTAATTTTCAAGAATTCTATCAATTTGTATTTTGGACAGTTTAAAAGGCATAAATCAATTTGATGATTTCTGAGGATTTTAAACATAATCTTTCATTATGTCAAGCACAGCATCAAAAATCAAGCATAAACAGGTAAGAATTGAGTAAACTGCATAAGAAAACTCTAACAAAATTCTATTGCTCTGTGCATACAATATTGTTATAATTGCACATAGCTTATGAACTATACCATTCTCGTAGTCGAAGACGACAAAGGGCTCCAGAGATATCTAAAAGAATTACTGCTCGACAACGGATACGGAGTTCAAACAGCGGGAGATGGTATAGCCGCACTTGAATACATCAAAAAAACAACGCCTGACTTAGTCGTTTTGGATTTAGGCTTACCCACAATGAGCGGTGAAGCAGTGTGCCAGGAGATACGCAAAAAACACAAAGATCTTCCTGTCATTATCCTCACAGCCAAAGACGCGATTACAGATATCGTAAAAGGTCTCAACTTCGGTGCGGACGACTATATTACCAAACCATTCGTCGCCGACGAGTTATTGGCACGCATCAAAGCCAGGCTCAGAAAACAAGGCGAAAGTGATTCCGTAATGAAAATTGCCGATCTTGAATTGGATAATCGCACCCTTGAAGTCAAAAGAGAAGGCAAGCTGATCCAGCTCACACCCCAGGAATTCAAGCTCCTTCAGTACCTCATGTCCAACAAAGGCCGAATTTTAACCCGTGAAATGATTCTGTCCCGCATATGGCTATACTCATCGGATGTCGAGACCAGAGTAGTCGACGTATACATGGGATACCTTAGAAAAAAAATTGACAAAGGATATTCCAAAAAACTCCTCAAATCCGTCCGCGGCTTCGGATATATGATCAAAGAATAACTATTTAAAAATCCGCCAATATAAAGTATCATATATATGAATCTCTATGGAAGCTGAACGGGTACAAATCATACTCCCCGATCGGGTGCTTATCGGAATTGCAGAAAAATCTCATGATTATTATGAAAGGGTGACTAAGCACTACCCGGAGTTACAAGGCGACGTTATCGTATTAATGCAGAACCGACACAAACTAGCCCTCAGCTATATGAAAACTTCAATAACTAAAAATGGATCTTACGAAGCGGAAGTTGATGATATTCTATTATTTAAAGGAAAAAGTTACAGAAAGTATATTGGATTAATTCAGCCGAAAAATCCTTTTGCGCATTATATTGCGGACAATAGTGTCACGGCAGAGATTTCTGAAGAAATACCAGTTGCGGCCAAAGACGATCTAGGGATTAAGCACATTTTAATTTCACCTGAAATTAAGCCTGTTACTCTTTATTCTGTCCCTAATAGAAGAATTCCACGTAAACAACCCGTCCTAAAATTCAACGAATAAGTTTTTTAAGTTATTATCCCCTTATTTAGCCAAGCGCCGGCTGACCAGACTCTTAGCCACCTAACTTGCTTCTTATTACACAAATAATTATTTTTACATGTTATACTTCAGCTACATCCCATTTTTCCTGAGATGGAAGTAGTATATTTAATTACTCTGATTGTTGCGGTTGTCAGCAATACTTCATTAATTTTTTATATAGCTCTGCAAGCTAGGGAAACTTTATCGAAAATATCTTTTATTTTACTTCTCGTCCTAATCAATTTTTGGGCCGTCCCGCAAATAATTTTACTGATATTTGATTTTTATGGTGAAAGTTTTATATTAATTGATAAAATATCCGCGCTTGGCTACACAATGATACCTGTTGCTTATTTTATCTTCGCATTAACCTTTACAAAAAAAGTAAAAACACTGTCCAGTTATTGGGCACTGCTATTCATATATATTCCGTCAATAATTTTTTTGTTTTTTGCCTGGAATACTAACTTTATTGAATCCAGAGATCCCACTGTGATCCGCTCTGCATTATGGGGATACACCGTTCCAACAGGAATCTTATTCCCCTGGCTGGTGATATGGTTTGAAAGCACAGTACTCTATTCCTTATACCAAATAATTAAAATTCATAACCAAACTACAGACAGACACCGTCGCAAACAATCACAGCTTATTATTACTGCTTCTCTCATACCGCTTTTTTTCGGAACATTTACCAACGGCATTTTGCCGGCTTTACAAATACATATTTTCCCCTCAGCCATACCGTTAACTAGCGTAATGGCAGCAATAATTGCGTATGCGATCATAAAATACGAACTTTTTGAGTTTTCGTCCAATATCATACTTTCAAGTGTAGGCAGTGGAATTATCACCGTTAATCACGAAGGTAAAATCGAAAATATAAATAACTCCGCACTGCGCTTGTTAAAACTGAATATAAATAAAGTATTAGGCAAAAAATTTTCCGACATTATAATTCTTAAATCAACAAATAACACAGGCCATAAAAAATACTTATCTCCTGTCAAACACGTATTATTGACCGCAAAACAATTCATCGATAGTAATTACTCAATATCTTCCGCAAGCAAAAAACAGTTTCCCGTAGAATTTATGATCACACCTGTAACGGAGCGCAACAAAGTAATTGGCGCAACAATTGTATTTAGAGATATCAGGCGTGAAAAAGAAACAGAAAAAAGTAAAAATGAGTTTATAAGCATAGCCAGTCATGAACTAAAAACACCTATCACTGCCATAAAGGCTTTCAGCCAAATTCTGGAAAAAAACTTACGTCAGACTAGTGATAAAAAAAATATTTTCTTAATTACCAGAATTAATTTTCAAATTGATAAAATAACCAGACTTATAACCGACTTGTTAAATATTAGCAAAATTGAAGAAGGCAGACTCGGTTTGAAAAAAGAATATTTTGATTATAATTATTTAGTTAAACAAATAGTTGCGGATTTTAAGTACACCTTTCATCACCACAAAATTAAAAAGATCGGATCAGCCGGAAACAAAGTATATGCTGATAAAGACAAAATTGCTCAGATTCTGATTAATCTTATCAATAACGCTGTCAAATATTCCCCCCAGGATAAAAATATCAATATCAAAATATACAAAAACAAAAATTATATAATTACATGTATTGAAGATTTTGGAATAGGCATACCCAAAAGCGATATTGGCAAATTATTCAAAAGGTATTATAGGAGCGGGATATCTCAGGAAAAGAATATTTCCGGATTCGGACTGGGTCTATATATTTCATCCGAAATTATCAAAAAACACAAAGGCAGAATATGGTGTGAAAGCGGGACAGGCAAAGGTTCTAGGTTTTATTTTTCTTTGCCTATTAATCATTAGTTACTGACATCCCGGATTTCTACCCTCAGGTTTTTATACTTAATCTCTAGAGCGTAAGCAGATCAAGCGCGGCCGCAGCCGACCAGGCCTGCATCAAACAGCTCTGCTGGCCGCGTTCATTTTTATACAGCAGATACTGCCCCTCATCGCTTTTTACATATAACTCAATCGGAGATCCGAAGTATCTGATCGGCTTTAACGTCGCTTTCTTCAATTTATCCGCGTATCTCACGAAATCCCAATTCATAAGCCCTTCGTGACTCATGCCGTTTAGCTTTGGCCAAAAACTGCCGTTATGATAATTATTTTCACCCGTTATATACGTTAACGCGTCGGAGCTCATCGTCCGGACTCCTGCATCAGGATCAAACATATCCGCCATAAATGCCCGCTTTACTGTTTGAGCTATATATTCGTCCTTCAGAATCGACTGACGCACGCCATTCTTATAATAAGTAGCCCAAAGCAAAAGTAAAGGATTGCCTGTAATTGTTTTTATTTGATTTTTTAGACCATCAAGCGCTTGTACCGGGTAAATAAGTCCCTTCGTTTCAAACAAAAACAGTTCGTTAAACACTCTCCTTAATTGATCCGCGTGTTTTTCCAATTTTTTAGCAAAACTGTCGGTTCTCATGTATTTATTTGTTTTATCTTGATAAAAATCTGCCCAAAGCTTTAACGCAAGCCATGCATAACCCTGTACCTCAACAGGTGCGATCGGATACATGGGGAAACTGCCATCCGCCTGAACCAAAGATTCATGCGAATCGGTCCACGACTGTACCTTTAGACCTCCATGAATCCTGGTATTCGGCAATTCATATTCCAAAAGACTATCCTTGTCCTTATCTCCATAAGTTATTATCCAGTTCAGTCCCGCCTCAACAGCCGGCAATGCCGATAATAAAAACGCATCATCACCAGTTAATTTCCAATATTTATATATCGCAATAAGCCCGAGTGGAGTTGAATCCAGAGAATCATAATTACGCATTATATTGTCGGGATACAGAAACCATGGGCGTACCGGACGGCTTACCAGGTGCTCATACTTTTCTTTTCTGTATTCATGTATAAATTTACCCGGCTCTTCCCCGCTCTCCGGATTAGTTTCACGTCCCTGCAAGCTAATAAGCGTATTTAATGACCGCCTGGAAATTTGAATCAGCGGATTTATATCTATAACATTTCTGACATGCTTATTTGACGCAGTCTTTAAAAGTTTCAATATAGTTATGAAGCTGTCTCTCCCGAAGATACATCCGTAAATCTCTTCTTTCCCTGAAGCATTGATTCCTTCATCTGTAGCCATTTGAAGTATCGAGTCATAAATGTTAGCTGTAAATGTTTTGTCGGGCATATAATTTACACAAAAATTACAAAACTATCTAACACCTTTTTGATTTGCATGTCAAGCGCGGCAAATATATTCTTACATTTTCAAAAAAGGAAGCTGAACTTCAATTGTAGTACCTGATTTTTTCCCACTGCTGATTTCTATTTTGCCTTTATGTGATTCAATTATATGCTGGGCCAAAAGCAAACCTACCCCGAGTCCTTCTTTTTCTTCCGTGCCGATCTTATAAAAGCCGTCAAATATTTTTGAAATTTCTTTTTTGGGTATACCTTTTCCCTCATCAATTACCCGAAGAATTATATAGCGCTTATTACTATCAAGCTCTATCACGATAGTAGACTTAAAAGGAGAAAACTTAGACGCATTACTGAGAAGTGCCGTAATCATTTGTAGCAACTTATTATAATCGCCGATCATAAAAGACTTCTTAGTACCTACTTTATTTATTACCACGATATTGTTGTCTTTATGTGTCACCTTAAATCTTTCCAGAGCCTTGTCAACAACCTCAGCCAAATCAATTTCTCTCAAAATAAACTCTAACTGCCCCTGTTTTATTCTGTTTATATCTAGCAGTTCTTTAATTAACTGCGTGAGCCTTTGTGTTTCGAAATATAGCTCCTCTATCCACTTTGACTCTACAGTGTCCTTGTCAGCAAACTTTCTATACAATAACTGAGCATACCCGCTCATAGATGTCAAAGGCGTCCTGAGCTCATGCGACGCAAGTGATATAAATCTGTCTCTCATTTCTAGGGCTCCCTTCACTTCTTCATGAAGTTGCGTTTTCTTAATAGCCGCACTCGCTATAGCCGTAAAAATATTATAAAGAGAATGTATCTCCTTAGTAAAAAGCGGCTCATTATCCGTAAAAAGAATTATAATTCCGATAGCTTCTTTGTGGTAGATAAGCGGTAAAAATACGGCATATTTAAACTGAATACTTCTTAAAAACTCATTTTTTTTATATATATCCCTTTTTTTGATCGATATTCCGGGTTTCTTGATAATTTCGTAAATTTTATCGCCCTTATTTATTTTTAGATCTTTATCAATATTAGCACTTTGTCTCACGCTAAGCTTATTATCCAAATTACAAAGAAGCACGCCTGTTTTAATATTAGATAAATTTAGTACTTGATTGAACGTCAGATCAAAAATTGAATCAACAGTATCCGCCTCGACAAGCCTTGGAATTAGTTTGTTTATATTATCAATTAAATGTCTCATAGTTAAAATCAATTTTATCAAACATGCTCTGCCTTGTATAGTATATTTAGGGCAAATTAAAATTTTCTTATCATATTCTTACAATATCAATTTTATGCTGACAACGCTAATCGTTCTTGATTTATATATAATTTTGGGGAAATACCGATATACTGCCTTTATATAAATTTAGCGGACATTTTATTTATAGTAATAAATTTATACTTTTTCAGTGATCTACGACACTATATCACTTATCCTATATAGAAGAAATTAATGTGGTGTTTTTTCGGCACATATTTAATAAAAAACGTTACAACATTTTCAACGCGTATTACTCAATATTTATTTTTCATACGCGTCGAAAACTTATTGTGTACTTCATTAGCAAATATGAGAAGACTAGTGAATACTCCTGCTTAATTTTTCTTTGGTATCATTTTGCGTCTTCTCTTGTTTGCTTTTAGCCTCAGACATATTTTCAGCTACATCGTCAGCTGTGCTTTTTGCGGTACTTTGTATATTTCTATACGTTTGCTGTCCCCACTTTCCGGCTGTCGATTTTAGCTCATCAGCCTTTTGCGTCGCTCTCTTACGAATCTGTCTGTCAGACAGCAATACCGCAGCGGTACCGACCGCACCCAAAATTACGCCTGCTAATCCTGCTCTTGTTGCAATTTTGGCTGTACGCATTATTCCATTATTATTATTTTCATTTGCCATAATTTTATTCACCTCCTTTCCATCTTTGTATTTTTATACCCAAATATCCCTCCTCTCAGAGAGATTTATGGGCTTCTATCGGAAATACTATGCCCGCCGCATTGCTCTTCCGATAAAAAGTAATATTAGTGAACCGGCAATCGCTATTAAAAACGATGTTAAATTAAATCCGGTTACTGTAATTCCAAAAATAAGATCCGCCATAAAACCTCCGATTAAAGCCCCTGCGATACCCAGAAGTATTGAATTCAGGATTCCTCCTCTGGCCGGCTCCGGATCTATCACATTTGCTATTATTCCAACTACCAAGCCGAATAATATCCAAGATAAAATATTCATTTTTTATTCACCTCCTTTCGTTAATACATGAGAATGATACAGCTTAACAATGAGAGTTCAACTAAAATACTGTAAGTAATCAGAAAGAGGAGCCTGACTACACAACTTTACTTCATACATCAGACGTTTTTACCCGGCGGAATATTATACGGTATTTATAAATTTTCAAAACCAAAAATGCAAAAAAATACCCGCTAATAATAACGGGTATTTTTCAGGCTAAATTAACAAATTACATTGATTTTCGCTGGCGTGCGCGCCCTCCTATTTGGCCGGCTACACGAGCTTCCTCACTCGTCCATTTATGGGCCGTCCCCTTTTTGTGAGCCGCTTTACCGCCTTTACTGGCGATCATCCTTTGTTTGTCCGGATTCATTGATGCGAATCCCCTACCTCGGCTTTTTTTCATACTTTATCACCCCCTTTTAAGCTTTACTGTTATTTTCATATTAAAATTTATCGATGAGAGTTCCACTAATATAATGTAAGGATACAGAAAGAAGTGCTTACTTCTTTTGGGCAGGTTTTATAAATTTAAAATATCCTAGTATCAATGCGATAAACAGCCCTGCCGAAACTGTTATAAATTGGAACATGTTATCATTAGTCCCAAAACCCCGTCCTATGCTATAGATCAGCGTAAATACTCCGCCCAGCAATAATCCGTCGGATATGAGAAGCAGTCTCTTTGCGAGAATGAGACTTATTACGAGATAAATAATAGCAGCAACCAGTGCTATAGTCGATACATTCCTGTTATAAAGAGCGATATCTTTCTGGAATGCCTTCTCTCTTTTCTCAAGCTCCATTTGCTCTTTTTCAAGCATTGCCGTCTGCGTGCTTTCTTTAATTTTTTCCGCTTCAGTCAATGGATATCTTAATCGGACTGACGGCTCAGGATATTTAGGCTCTTCATAAAAAGCGGCAATCCCGAATCCGATAAACAAGGTAAGGAGAATTCCGATAAAAAATGTATAAATAACCTTGAGGATCATGTACGTAAACAATAGCAGAGTTATTTTAGAATTTCAAGAGGGTTATTAATAAAACATCAAAAAACTCGGTTTAAATATCAAAATAAGACCCAATATTATCATTATTATCCCACCTATCATATTTGAGTACCGCGTATACTTAGCCGTCATCGCGAGCTTGTCCATACCATACAAAGCCAATCCGAACACAATAAAATCATCTACCATATAAAACAAAATATAAGTACCTATATAAAGCGCTGTTTGAAAGAGGGATAAATTATTAAGCTCAAGAATTTTAGTAAATGCTTGCGGTATACCGATGGAACATGCGAACTCAATAATATTAACTGAAAACGCGATACCAAGTATTGACAAAAATGTAATAAATGTAAACTTACTTGACGCTAGCGATTGTATCTTTTGCGTAGTCTTCCTTTTCTGATCCAAATTCGTCACCTTGCAGTCAAGCTCTTTTTTGCGCCATTCCCTGAGAAAGAAAAATCCACCGACTATCGATACGATACCTATGACCGGAGTAACAATACTATCTAACTGAACAAAGTCCCATGTTTTATACCACACGGTGATTATCAGTGTGTACATAATGGCCTCCGCCGCGATAAAAGTCCCAGCAAACCAGAACATCTTCCTCCTGTCGCCGATCTGCATCAAAATTACCAAAAAAGTAACCAGGACCCACATCGCGCACGGATTAAATCCGTCTATAAAACCCAGGATCACCGATAAAGAAAGCAATGGATAGCTCAAGGCGTCAATCCGCCCGAAAAAAGGGAGATTTACATAATAGGTCTTGGAATCAACACAAGGTTCAAGCCCCTCGGAATCACATGTAGCGCTCTGACTGTCCGCTGCGTTTAAGGCATTATCAAGATCCGTTTTTATTCCCTTTGCGCGCGTTGTGTCCACCAGATCCAGGATCTGCTTGCCTGTCGTAGCATCACTGTCGTAACCGATAATATAACTATTTCCAACAACCGTAATGGGAGTAACCTTAGATATGCCTGCTTTATTAGTAAAACTATCCCACACCCTGCGATCCTTTGTAAATTCCAAATTATATCTTATGATTTTTATATCGGGTCTTTCTTTCTCAATTTTATTTAAAAATATTTTTTGCTTAGCACAGTGAGAACAGCCGACACGCAAAAAAACTATCACATCGATCTGCTCGGAAGTGCTGATCTGTTTTGCTTCCTGCGCGTAAACGGCATTTGAAGGAGGCACGCTCGCAAATATGAACAAGCTCAATAGAAGTATTTTTAAAAATTTTTTCATTGGAGGTTGAACTAATTAAATTATTCCGATATCTTATTAAACCAAATTAACGCCCGGACTTCAATTCCTTAAATACATTTATTGCATTATTTTCTTCTTTGACTGTAATGATCAAATCCGTTTCCTTTTTTGAAGGTCCGTTACCCAAATACCAAGCCAAATATTCATAGTTCATAGTAAAGCTCTCATGTATGCTTCCCGGTCCCTCACCTTTTAAATTATAATCTTTTCCGTCGCTTATTTTTACAATTTCACGTGCCGCACGCATTCGCTTCGGCAAATCAACCGTCGGAACCAAATATATCTTCCAAACAGAATATAATATATTAAATATTATAATTAAAAAGAAAAAAGTTAATGAAACGACTTTGATTCTCTTATCACTGATTAAACGGTCGAACAAAACAGCAGCAGAAACTAATACTCCAGGTATAATTACCGGAAGATATGCTTGAGAAGGAGTTTTGACGATAACAAATCCCAAAATCAAAATAAAATTAATAAAAAATAATATTATCAATTCGGCTTTTTTTCTGTTAAGTAACAGATAAATAAAACTGAGGACAGTAATCAACAAAGCTATAAAAGGACTAAAACTAAATAAAATCTGTCCATTATGTTCATACAAAAACTTAAAAAGATCAGCATAACTTACGACGCCCAACTGATTTGAAGGAAGGATATGGATAGCTATCAGCACACGGTATCCGACCCAGGCGATAAATTTCAAAGTCTGAGGAAATTGATGTCCGAAGTCATAAAAGATCATCGGAAGCATTGGAACAACAAAGGCAAATATTGAAGCTAAAATAGTTTTCTTGTTAATTACGTCGATAGCCCACCTCTTCTTTTTCCATAAATAAAACAAAAAAATCAGCATAAATGCTATGCCCAGGACAAATGTCGCTACTTCGAAGTTATATAAAACAGCCAGGAAAAAAATAACTGCCGGAAAATATTTTACATTGCCCTTAATTGTTTTATAAAAACAAAAAATAGCAAGTATTGTAAATAAAGGAATAGGCCCGGTGTGATATGGAAAATG
>CAZLZN010000028.1:0-14232 GCA_964564035.1 uncultured Gammaproteobacteria bacterium
TATCCATGCACTGCCAGAATCCGTTGTGTTTAAATGTCGAAAGCTCACCCTTTTCCGCGAGATTTATCATCGGAGTCTGCTCCCATACTGTTTGGTCTCCTTCTGTTATGTAGTCAAATATCCCCGGCTCAAGTATAAAATATCCTCCATTTATCCATCCCGTATCATTTTGATCTTTTTCCCGAAACGCTTTGACTTTTTTGCCTTTTTTATCAATATTAAATATTCCGAATCTCCCCGGCGGCTGTACTGCGGTAACTGTCGCCAGAGTCTTCTGTTTTTTATGAAATTTCAGGAGCTCTGTTATATTTACATCTGACACCCCGTCGCCGTAAGTCAGTGCGAAGGCCTCATTTCCGATATAATCTTTGGCTCTTTTTATACGTCCGCCTGTCATAGCGTTTTCCCCGGTATCGATCAATGTAATTCTCCACTGCTCGGCTCCGTTTTTATGAATTTCTGTTGTGTGTTTACCGAGGTCAATTGTCATATCGGAGTTTTTGATTGCGTAGTTAGCGAAGTATTCTTTTATCATCCAGCCTTTGTATCCGCATAGGATCACAAAATCATTTATACTGTGCGAAGAGTATATTTTCATGATGTGCCATAGTATCGGCTTGCCGCCGATTTCGACGAGCGGCTTGGGCATAACGCCCGTGTGTTCAGAAAGTCTTGTACCGAATCCTCCTGCCAAAATAACTGCTTTCATAAAATATATAAAAAACTATAAAGACTATTATACACCCATAATTAGCCTCATGTCAATATAATTATAAGATATTAAATACAATGTTAATTGTTAAATAGTTTCATTGTTAAAAATACTCTTAGTCTATAGAATTTACTAAAAATTATTTGGCCATATAACTATTTAGCCATGTAACATTTAGTATGTTGGTTTTATTTCTGCTTCCCCAGCACAGGCTTAGTATTCAAGAATTTCACAAATTCCGGCTTTATCTCATAAATATCCGCAAACGGATATTTCCCGACCAAATTATATTTACTCAGCTGTTTTTTATTGACAAGCCTGAAAGTTTGATCGTTTTGATCGTTTGTACGCATGATTATCCAGCGTGCCCAGCGGTCGGGAGCAGTTGTGCCGCTTTTCCAGTAAGCACCTGTCCCTTCGTGTATAAATTTACTCATCGGAAGCCGGCTCGAAAATATGATAGCGTCATGGGATGCGGCCGATATAAGCACGAAGCCCGGTTTTTCTGCCGCATTTTCGGCAAGCCATCCGCTGACTTCGGTCACGTTTTTCTGAGATGAACCGACAGTTGCATCATCAATTGTCACGGCGTCACCATTCAAATTTGCCATAAGCGTCACAAAGAATAGCAGACCGATCAGGGTATATTTCAGACTCCCCGCCTTATGTATAAGATAACCTATAAATATTGCAAATGCGGGCACCATCATAAGCCCGTATCTCACATTGAACCATGTATTACCCGAGAGCCCCTGAATAAAAAGCACCGAATGACCTTGATAAAGAGCAAGTACGTTAAAGAAAAACGGTGCCATAAGCGCGGAAAGTGCGAGTTTTAGGGATAAATTAAACCTCTTATCAAACCAAAGCATTATTGAGCCCGCGAATCCCAGGATCATAGTAAAAGCATACGTGTTATAGGCAAGGGCATAGAAATAAAATTTCAGCGACAACCACAAATTTCCCTTTGTCGCAAGCACTCCGGCGGCGTCAAGCTGGGTCTGCTGAGCGTGAGCGGAATATTCGCCAAAAGCGAAATAAAGCGGGTCTTTAAAAATCAACAGATTCCACAAAAGCCATAGAATTACTCCAAATCCGGCCAGCGCGCCGAAAAAGAGAAATGTGCCTTCAGCCGCTCTTAATCCTTTTTTTCTAAACACCTCGATTATTATCAATAATCCGGCGTATGCCAACAGGAACCAACCGTCATACCTGATCAGTGTCGCAAGCATGATCCAGAGCGCCGAGAGTATAAGATTTTTAATATCGCTTGACTTGTGCCACAAAAATAACTGATACACGCCTGCCAGCATTGTCGCGATCAAAAGCAGTTCGGTCATGGCTGTGGATTGCATATACAAAATATTGATATTTGTAACAAAAATCAAAATAGCCGCAATCTGTCCGATAGCTCCGACATGCAGTTTCCTCAGAAACATAATTATTAGAAGTCCGGTCACGACAAAAGATACCATCGACTGTATTGCGCCGGATAGCCCTGTATGCCACATAAAATCACTCCAGATTGTCGGCACCATCAGGATATGAGGAAGCGGAAGCCACACACTGCCAAGCTGTGCAAGTCCCGGCTTTAGACCCTCAACAACGCGTCGTCCGATATCCAAATGTGATCTCGCATCGTTATACGCCAGTCCGAGCCCGTTATCCAGATATATCAGAAAATTAAATATGGAAACAAAAGATAGAAAAGCCAAAGCAATGAATAAATAATTCATCTTGATGAATTTCGTAATTTTATTTAAATAAGTTGTATTTATATTAAATTCAAATTGCATATTATTTATTGCTTAATTGTCTTTTCTCCATATACATCGGAACAGTTAAGCCGATAAAAACTAATGATATAACTCCCGATACTAAATAAATATATTGCATGGAGTTAATATGCTGCAGCGCGAAGAGATTGTATATCAATGAACTGTTTTCGTTCTTGGAAATTAAATCATAATTGAAATTAATTCCCCATGATGTCGGTACAACTAAATTCTCAGCTTCGATTTTTGGCGGCACAGTGCTGGTTGTATACGCGCCTATTGTATTTATATAAATTGAATATACGGCAATTGCTATAAATAACGGCATAATTATTTTATTAGTTCTGAATTTTTCCAAAAACGGACCAATTCCAATTGCGATAAGTCCGGCTGACGGTATCAGGTATCGCGGACCGAATGCCCAACCTCCCCATGGATCAATAAACATGGAGTATGCCAAAATACTTATACCTGCTGTGGAGGCAATAACCGCAATTTTTTCTTTATCTTCGCGCCTTTTGTATATAAGTATAAAACCGATAACGCCCGTAAGCATGATCGGACTATAAAACAACCAGCTTCTCTCTTCGCTAATCAGTAATACTTGGAGACCATTCAGAATCCTGCGTGATTCAAACGGCAGAGAAGCCTTTTCTGCATTTTTGTCGGCAAATTTATTTTGCTGGACCTTAATATTTCCGTTTTCGTTAACTATTTTTGCATTACCCAGAAATTGCGCCAGTGTAGTCGCTGATCCGGACAGTGAATAATTGTAATACCCCAAAACAGCCAAAAACGGAATAATACCCAATATAAAAGTAAATATAGCCGGATTAAATTTGATATATAATTTTTTATCCGATTTAGTCATCTCAAAGTGTTTAAAGAACGTAAAAACTAGTATCGGCATTAAAAATAAAACATTCACAATATCAATAAGCATAGCTGCGCCTGTTATAGCTCCTAACATTGCAGATTTTGCTAATCCGTTTTTTCTAAAAGCGGTCAGGAGTCCGAGCAGCAGTGCTGTTGATGTCAAAATGTGTTGAGTAAATGAAAGCGAATATGTAAATATGTTAGTCGCAAATATAGACAAAAATCCGGCAGCTATAGACGGGTAAAAATCTGCCTCCAATTTTCTGGCCAGTTTATAGATCAAAAATGAATTCAGTACAGCAAAGATTATATTTACCATAAAGGTCATTATCTGAGGGATTCCAAAAATTTTACCAAGTAAATAAAGCGGAACACCTGCAAACGCAACTCCCGGCGCAAAAAGGGAAAATGCCTGCCCCTTATAGGCGGATATGTCAGGCGACGCAAAAGCCGCCTGTTGCGGCGTAAAAGTAAATTTATTATTTTCAACTATTGCTTCAACCAGTGCGAAGCGCGACGTACTGCCCGAATTTTCAAACGGCCCGCCCAAAAAAGTATCCCGGCTTGTGATCGATTGATAGTAAAATGGATTACCCGGCTTCCCTTTGATAGATAAAACTAGTAATATAAACGAAACCAATAAAACCGATATTAAGATAATAATTTTATTTTTCATATTGTTTTTTGATTCAAATTTTTTGTTGTTTCTGCCATCGGCCATACAGCGCTTAATTTAAGCTCTGCTTTTTTTGCTTTATATTTACAATATAAGTTTATGCAGAAAATGTAAACGCTCGAAACAGGATCCTTCAAAAACTGCTTCAGCAAAATTAACCAGAATTTAATAGGACTTACATAGTATTCCCTTTTTACAAGTTTACTGTCAAATAGTTTTTCCATCCTGATCGGGCCGGCAGCAAACCTGGTATTCTGCCTGATATGATCACTTATATTTTGAGGATACTTAAAATGAATCAGCGCGCTTTTTACAAATTTAAATTCGTACCCTTTGGATTTACAAACAAAATAAGTATATATATCATTCGCGATTGTATTTGAAGGAATTATTATTTGTTTGGCGAATTCTTTTTTATAAGCAAGTATTTCACCAATTGCAGAGTAAACATTACTCCCGTTATTAATTGAAAGCCTGAGATTCGTGTAAGCCTGAAATGTTGAATCCAAAGCTTTTTCAAAAAAAGATTCTACTTTGTATGGAGCCTCATTTCCGGCCGTCATCATAACATTTTTATTTTTTGTAAACGGCTTTATCAGATCCCTGATCACATTTTTATGCGCGAAAACCACATCCGCGTCCGACTGAACCAAAATATCTGTATCCAGCTCTTCATATATTTTGTTCAGCCAGGTTGACTTACCTTTGCGCTTTTTGTGATCCCAGACCTTGATCTTTTTGGATTTTAGGCTCTCAGCCAGCTTTACGGTATTATCGGTTGATCCGTCCGAATGCACCCAAATTTGTTTTAGGATATATCCGGATTCTTTTTGCGACAAAATAGATTTCAGAAAATTCTGAATATTATCTTCCTCGTTGTACGCGCTCAGGGCGACTGTTACGGTTGGTATGTTTTTCATAATTATTTTTTTGCAAATTTATATCTTAATTTCTTTGACGAAAGCGACGGCGTCCACGTAAGGCTGTTTTTAAAAAATTTCCAGGATATAATTTTTGATATTGTCAAAATAGTTAAATAACTTACAAACATAATCGGGTTTCTAAATAACCATTCAAGAGTAGTGCTGAATTTTACGGAATTTGGAAGTTTGTAAGCCTTTTTTATAATTGCCGGTTTTATATATTTTCTTAGATCTTTCTGACTTTGTAAAAATCTTGCGCTTTGTGAAATATGATCCTTCAAATTATCGGGTGAAGTATAGTATACTTCTGCTTCCGGTACATATACAAATTTATATCCCTTTTGAATACACAATAAATAAGAAAAAGCATCTTCAGTAATAACCGGCATCCATTTGAATTCATCGGCAAACTTTTTGGAAAAAGCTCTAACTCTGCCGTGGCAATTATAAACATTATTTCCGTTATTAATTTTTCCATAAAGAGATTTTTTCATATCGACACTGAAATTTATAATTTTTTCAAAATAATTATTCGCGGGCAAAGGAACTATAGATCCTCCCGTTATACCAATATTTGTTTGTGTCAGAAAAGGATTTATTATCGTATCAACAAAATTATCTTTTACCGGCAGAATATCGGCATTAAGCAGTACCAGTACTTCCGAATTGAAAGACTTAAGTATTTCATTTTGACTAAAAGCCTGTCCCTTTCTTGTTGTATGTTTAATCAATTTAATTTTCGGATTTTTTAAAGAGATTATTTCTTTTTCGGTATTGTCTGTACTTGCGTCTGAAACAACAATAATTTCTTTCAAATTATAATTTATCGTTTTCTGCCGCAACAGATTTTGAAGAAGACTTTTAATATTCTCCTCTTCGTTATAAGCCGGTATGGCGATGGTTAAGTTAATTTTTTTCATATTTAATTTCATGATAAAGCTTTTGATGACTGGTTCATAATCCATTTAATATCACTTTTGTAATTCATATAATTAGTCCTAATATAAAAATAAGTATTAAAAGCACGAAGAAATAAATAAGCCGCAGGATCTTTTATTATTTGCTTAAGCATAAGTATAAAAAGAAATTTATAAGGTACATGAAAAGCACTGAGTACGGTTTCTTTGCCGAAGTAATCATATAATTGTACTCCGCCTGCCCGATGCCGCAAGGATTGATTAACCAAGTCTCTTAAATTTTGCGGCGGCCTGAATGCTATTATAGATTTTCTGGCAAAAGCAAATTTGTAACCTTTTTTTATGCATTGAAAATAAGAATACGCATCGTCATTTAAAATATTTTCAGGCAAGTTTAATGACTTGGCAAATTTCTTTGAATACGCCAGATATGCATGAGCCCCATATGCTGTACTGCCAAAACTAAAAAGATCTTCAAGTTCTTCCCGGCAAATTTTAAAATTACTGACCGCAGATTCAATAAAAGTTTTTGGGTTGACCGGTTGAGTATTGCCCCCGACCAAATGAATCTTTTTATCCTTTCTAAACTCAGCCAGAAGATACTCAAATGCCATATTATTTTTTAAATACATATCCGCGTCTATAAGTATAAGCACGTCGCCTTTGAATTTTCTGAATATCATATTCAGCCGGGATGGCTTACCCAATCTATTTCCGTCTTCGTATACCTTGATCTTATTTGATTTCAGGCTATTTGCTTTGATTGCTGTTTTGTCTGAGCTGCCGTCGGAATATACTAAAATTTCCGAAATTCTATAAGACAATCGCTTTTGATGCAGTATCGATTTAAGCGTTTTTTTAATATTGCGCTCTTCATTGTAAGCCGATATGCCGATTGATAATCTTAGTTTATTTTTCATATATTATTTAATTTTAATAATTTAGCTGATTTTGTTAGTTCCCAGATTCCTCTTTGCGGCAGTACTGTATTCAGAGGAAAAAGTCGAATATAAACATTCATAATTACCGATCCGATTGTATAAACAGGATATTTAAAGAAAAATTTCAACAAAGAAAAAAACAAAAAATTCCGAGGCATAGAATAAAGCTTTAATACATCGTCTCCCATCATATCGATGATATTTTGTCTATCCATCATAACAGACCTAACCGCCGAGATTCTCCAGTCTTTAAAAGTATGCACGGTCTTCATAAGTATTCTGCTTTTCCATGCGATCCTTACCGCTTTTTTATTTTCTTTAGTAGCCATAGCATAAAGATAATTTTGATCGGAAATTGTGCCTTTTGGATAACGTATCTTCTTTACAAGTTTATTCTTTATTAGGCTCGCTCCTCCCATCAGCGAGTAATAATTATTGCCTTTATTGATTTTCATATACGCGTCCTCAAAACTAATATAAGAAACATAACTCAGCCAACCCATAAATGATTCGGGCTCAATAGGTATAAATCTACCCCCGACCACTTGAGCGTATTTGCTTTTTTTCATTTCCTTAACCATTAAATCTATTTCAATTTTACGATCAGGCAAAATATCCGCGTCAAACGAAAGCAGTAGGCTACTTTTATTTAATTCGTATATCGCGTTAAGTCTTTCTGCCTTACCCAATCTTAAGTTGTCATTTATAAGTACAATATTTTTGTATTTCTTTTTAAACTTTTTCACTATAATAGCTGTCTTGTCTGTACACCCGTCACATGCGACGTAAATTTTATCAAGTCTGTAATATTTTTGTTCCTGAGAAAATATTGCATTCAATAAATTTGCAATATTATTTTCTTCATTATGAGCAGGTATACAAATTGATAAACTTGTTTTTTTCATATATTGTATTTCGTAATCAGCGATTTATTCACAACGAATCTCTCATATGTATTTGTAATTTTGCTGTCGGGAAACAGGCTTGCAAGTTGTGTCTTATAAAAAGAAATTAGTTTAACTTTTAATGCCTTACTGCCTCTGAACAAAAACGAATCGGTAACTTTTAATTTGTGATTTTTTATATATGGCTGATCTACCCAATATATCGGTGTATAAGTTTTTTCAACAGCCTCTCTTGTTATCAAATGGTCAACGTGATTCCCGATCCCCATCGGACAAAAAATTATCGCCCTGGATGGAATTACTTTTTGTATTTTGCGGTTTATATTGTCAATTAGTTTATAATCAAATTTTGATATTTTGCCGCTTGCTATATGGAATTTGTAAGTCGGATATATATGTACAAATTCCGGCAAAAAAGCAGACAGCAATTTGCGAACAAATGAAGGACTGGAAATTTTGCGCCATGGAGCCTCTACAAAATCTAAGTTTATTGATCTAACTTTAATTGACAAAAGAGCATTCTTATCCTCTTTCTTTCTTTTATTGTAAAGCTCTCGCGAAGTATCGCTATCGGTAAATTTAAGCGTATTTTTGACCATTCGGGTCTCCCGTTTTGAGTCGATAGTCGTGAAGACGTTCAAAACTGTCACTTTGGTTATCTTGCTTAAATACCGCATAAGTTCTCCGCTTGAGAGAGCAGCATCATCAAGATGTAGTGATATAAAATAACATGGCAATTTCTGTTTTTTTATTTTTTTGATCAGATTGTTCATATTTATAAAATCTCATTAATATAATTAATCATTTTTGCAACCACTTTTTTAGGCGAAAATTCTTTTACATATCTGTTATATCCTTGAGCCGCAATCTCCAGCCGAAGCCTCGGATTACTTTTAAGATCGAGGATCGCATCTGCGATAGCACGCGGGTTTGCCGCTTCTATGAAATACATATCTTTCTTGTTCTCGAATACGCTTCTCGTAACAGGTGCATCTGCTGTAAGCACTGTACGCCCGAGCGCTAATCCCTGATATACCTTATTTGGAATAATTCTATCCACAGACGGATGTTTTTGAAGAAAACCTATAAATATGTCTGCTTTCTGCAAAAGTTCCAGATGCTGTCCTTCGAGGATATCGGGATGAAAAATAACATTTTTAAGTTTGAGTTCTTTTGCTCTGTCATAATTTTTTTGATATTCACTTCCCCATCCGACCAGATTAAATTCGACATCTTTGTCGTCTTTTAAAATTTGCGCCGCGGATATCAGATGTTCAACTCCGTGTATCGGACTATACAGGCCATAGTAAACAACATTTACTCGATTACCTTTATTTTTGTTTTCAGAATATTCATAGCCTTTGTTATCGGCGCCAATTGGTAATACTTTTATTTTTGACTCTGATAAACCGAATACTTTTATTAGTAACACTTTTTGATACGGAGTGTCCGCAAATATTAAATCGCATATTTTATATGCCAGACCTTCACCAATTTTAATAGCCAAGCCGAGCAGGGATCTTTTACCCAGAACTATTCTTTCCTCCGTAAATCCTACATAAACCGTTAACAGCGGATTGAATACTAATTTTTTACCAAATAATTTTGCAATTACAAATGCGAAAAATATGTCTGCGTGACCCGGATAGCCCACATAAATAACATCACATTCTCTAACCCCTTTTATGTTTTTGAATGTTTCTGCGAAAATTTTGAATTTTTTAAAAACACGGCGGATTATGTGATACCATGTCATATCTGAAGCTGAATCCAATAAAGTTACCTTGGTATGCGCATTTATCTCAACAACCGGCACGTTATTTTCTCTCAGGCCTTGAAGTATAAGCCTGTTTGAAGAATAAGTCCTGTCGTAAGTTCCGAAAAAACAAACTTTCATATATTTATTAAGCAATCTCAGCTTGCAATCTGTACCTGTATATAAAGCTCTCGCTTTTTTCAATTATTTCGTAAAAACGGTCCGCGCTTTCTTCCCACACAAAATTCTGTGACCAGCTAAATGCTTCGCTGGATAAATCTGATCTGAGTTTTTTATCCGAGAGTACTTTGGTGATCGCGTCAGCGAACGCGTCAGTGTCGCCGGATTTAACCAATAATCCTGTTTTGCCGTCAACAATTGAATCCTTGAGACCATTGACATTCGACGCTACAACAGGAGTCCCGCAGGCATTTGCCTCAATAACGGTTATACCCCAACCTTCTATTTGTGACGGCTGGACACATAACCAGCTTCTTCCCAGTATTTTGATCTTTGCTTCTTCGCTCACCTTGCCCATAAAATGAACATTTTCCTTTATGTTCAGTTTTTCAGTAAGCTTCTCGATATCACTCCTTGCTTCGCCGTCTCCCGCAATTGTCAACTGCGCCTCAGGCACACTTTCCAAAACTTTTGCGAAAGCCTTCACCAGAACATCCAGATTTTTATACGGCTTGATCCTTCCCAAATAAGCGACGCTTGGAATTTCGCTTTTTTCAGCTATATTGAAGAGGTCACTGTCAATTCCGGGATGTACTACATGAATATCCGCATCATTAGTAAACCCCAGCTTAATAATTTCTTTTTTAGATGATTCTGATACGGTAATAACCGTTTTATTTTTATACAGAAACGGCATAAGCCTTCCCTCAATGAGTCTTGCTATTTTTGAAAGCACGATCGGCAGATGATTTCGGAAAACCTCCTGATGTACATGATGTATAAGAAGGTATATCGGTTTTCTTATATAAAACGGAGTAAGAAACGGTATGCCGTTTTCGGAATCAATAACAATATCAAATCTTCCCCTGAATTTGAGTACATAATATAGAAAAGCCCAGAAATAAACTGTATAAAATCCCCCGCGCCTCACGATCTGAACTCCGTCAATAACCTGATATCTGGGACAATGTGCGTCATTTCCGCAGAAAACAGTAACGCTGTTGCCTTTCTGCACAAATTTTTTAGCTATCTCGTGAATATATACCTCGGCTCCTCCGGCGAATTTATGTTTTATATCTCTCCAGTTCAGAATCAAAATTCTCAACTTTTTATCAGGCTGCAGATCTCCCGTACTGTTAGTAAATATTCCCAGAAAATCTTTGAAATTATTTTCAAAAACTATAATTTTAGGAATAAATAGATGCATCATAGTGACCAGGAAGAGATTGGTGTAGCCTATGAAAAGCATAACCATAACAATTGAATAAACAGAGGCATGTATCAGGTAGACCATGATTATTTGAGTAAGAGCCAATATAAAAGTAAGTACCGAAAAGCTGTATAATTTTTTCGCCAGGTAATACGAAACAAAAATATAAGAAATTGAAAAACATCCAACCGCGAATGTAAAAGGCAGCAGATAAGGAACAATTGTTTGCGCTTTTTCACCAAAAAGCACGGGAACTGTATAGTTTCCAAAAATACCGACAACTATTACTCCTGCTGCGGCAAGTGTAAAGGTAACGCCTAGCGAAGTCCATAAAATATCCGATGAATCTTTCCGGGCTCCCTCATTCCTCGATACCATAGGCATAATGAAAATCGCAAACATTGTTGATAGAAAGAATACAATTTTGCCTACAAGCGACACCAGGGCATATTTTCCGGCATCCTCGGAAGGTAAATAATGCGATGCAAGCACTACATCAAGACTCAAAAAAGTCATCGCGGATAGTCCCGACAGCATTGAGACCACAAAAAATTTACTTGGAAACCTGAACTTTCTCGGCTCAAACAATAAGTCAATTTTTTCAGGCCTCATTCTATGTATAAACAATGTGCCCAGCAGAAAACCTCCCGCTATAGCAACAGGAATTGCTACATAAGCCAGATCTTTCATATCTAATGAAACCAGCGCGTAAGCTGTCGCGAGTTTAATAACAGGCTCGATCAAAATTACTGCCGCAGTATAAGTCATCATAAATTTACCGGTCAAAAACCCTTTGTTCGCGGCCGCTAGATATCCGACCAGCCAGATAGGAGTAAATAATAAGATCGGCATATAATCCGTCAATTTAAAAAAGTTCATTAAATAAGGGGTAGCCAGCAGCCAGATCGTTCCGGTTATAAATGAAGTAACTATCAGCCCCTTTTTCATACCGGCCAGGAAATTATATGCGGTATATTGTCCGTACCTGCTGTCCAAAAACCCCGCTCTATAGCTTAAGGCCGCACCGATTGCCATAAACGGTATGGTTGTAAAATATTGCAGGCTGTTTATGAGTCCAACCAGCGCAAATTGGCCGTAGTTGAGCTCCCGTCCCAGATATGAATTAAATGCAAGATTAAGAACATTGCCGGCAACGATAGCGCCGATTAGCATGCTTCCCGAAAAGTAAAAAGTTTTAAGCGGCCTGAATTTTCCGAACGATTTACTGTAAAACTTTAACTTTTCCAGAATGCGGTTCATATTAATATCCGGCTTGATATTAACGAGGCTCTTGTCCCATTGCGGAAGGTCGGGAAGCGTTGCAGACAGCTGCTTTTGCGTTTTTACTCCTTTTTCAACAGTATTACTGCCCGCAACTTTTCTCAGATGAAAACCATGGACTGTCTTTTCCCAATAATGAGGCTTGAAAATTAACTGAAACAGCGCTATATAGCCTGCTGTACTGATAAGAAGCCAATAAAACGGTACCATAAAAATATATTTTATTAGGCCCCACTGCTCTCTTTTTATAGCTCCGATCATGTAATAATAAACAAAAAGAAAATTACCAAATATCAGAGAAAATGCCGCCATGTAAAAAACATAGGACGGGTATAGATATTCAATTGTTTCGCCGACGTAAGAATTAAGCGTAAAATATGAAATAGTCGCGAGCCACAAAATTGGGTTTATCAATATAAACGCGATCTTGCCTCCGATTGTCAGATTAAAATAAAAAGAATGCGGGGAAATATTTTTGGAAAAATCGAATAGATCCCGCGTATGAACGAGATAAGTCTGCATATATCCCTTGATCCATCTGGAGCGCTGTCTAAGCCAATTTTTAACTTTGCTGTTTGCCTCCTCAAAAGTTGTAGAGTCAATGATTGCCGTTTTAAATCCTTTCCTGAACAGCCTTACTCCGAGATCTGCGTCCTCTGTTACGTTAAACGGATCCCATCCTTCGAGAGAGCGTAAATCCGCAACTCGAAAGTGATTACTTGTACCCCCAAGCGGAATGCTGGTATTCAAAGATTGCAGTCCTGTTAGAGATACATCAAACCAAAGTGAATACTCGGCCGTAAAAAATCTTGTCAGCAGATTATGGTTCGGATTGTAATAATTCAATTTTGCCTGCAGGCACACAGTGTCTTTGCCGACTTTTTTAAAACCAAGATATGCTTTCTTGAGCTGCATAGGATCCGGCATGTCTTCAGCGTCATAAATAACCAGATACTCACCCTTTGCAAAGGCAAGCCCGTAATTGCATGCCTTCGGTTTAGTTTTTGGCTGAGAGTCAGGTACAACCACTACCCTGAAGTATTTTGGAAGTTTTAGATGCTTTGCGAATTCTATTGATGTAGCGTCATCCTCTTCAAAAAGAAGTATTATATCGAGTTTATCCTTCGGCCATTTGAGTCGTGAAATTGCTTTAACGAATTGCGGCAGAACATGCGCTTCCTTGTACAATGGACAAAGAATAGTATAAACAGGCAAATTTTTATCGTTAATTTCTTTAAGTTCCTTATCGTCATAAGTGATTTCTTTTGAGTAATTTAAGCTTCTCCATACCAGATAAAGATTAAAAATCACATCAATAAAATAAACAAAACTTAGCACAGCAATAATTGCGAGCAGAGTAAGCAGAGGATTAAAAAACAAACCTATCAGAATCCAAAGGCCGGCAAATGCCAAAATAATCAGATGATTATAATGAAAAGTTTTAAGTGCGGAAGCACTGTGATGCAGGGTTGTGTGAGTTAGATACTTTGTTTTCTTATACCTAAGTCCTGCGCCCGCCATAGTTTTACTTTTCGCGTCCTGGATGTTGATCGGATGAACCGGTTTAAACCGTGTTTTAACGGCGTTTAGTCCGATTTCTTTGACTGTCTGAAAAAAAGTAACCTTGGAAATGCCTTTTTCCCGCGGACTGAAGACAATATCATGATTTGCGATCTTAAACCCGAGCGCGTTTGCTCTGTATAAGAACTCCAGGTCAAATGCCCATGCCTCTCTAGGGTTATAATTCAAATCTTTCCAAACCTCAGCCTTAAACAATTTCAGGCCCGACTGAATATCGGTTTTCAGTCCGAATATCATTTTTCCGAATAAAGATCTGAATCCGCGGCTCAGAAAGCGCCGGGCGAAATTTGTTTTGTGTTTTTTTCTATTTGCTACAACTATATCGGCCGTTTGCAGTTTGTCAAGCATACCCGCAATAGCGCTTGGCGGATATTGTAAATCGGCATCTATCATGCAGAAATTTTCATATTTTGCGATACCAAATCCCTGCTTCAAAGAAAACGCTTTGCCTTTCTTTCCTTCCTTGAGATGAACTTTAACGGGGAAATTTTTTGATAAT
>CAZLZN010000029.1:0-14215 GCA_964564035.1 uncultured Gammaproteobacteria bacterium
TCCATGATAAATGCGATATGTGATAGGTCTTTCATAATAATTTAAGCTAATTGTCGTATATCATCATTAAAATTTATTGCATTATCAATATTGAATGCAAAACTAAAATTGCAAAGTGCAAAACTTAATTCAAAACTCAAAATTTATAATTTTAATTATTAGGCTTGTGTTAGACTTCATTTAACGAGAAAATCTGTCATTTCGGCGAGCAGGGCTTGATAAGTTTCGTTTTTGGTTATTGACGGAATTAGTTTTTTTGCCTGAGAGATCCAGTCATTTATTTCATTTTGCGTTTTATTAAATGCTCCCGAGTCAACAAATATTTTTTTAATTTGCTCGATACCTTTTTGATCTATGTCTTGTTTTCCATACAGAGCATTAAGAGCTTTCTTATGTTCAGACGCTGCATTCTCGAGAGCATAATAAAAAAGCAGCGTATGCTTACCCTCCCTGATGTCGCCGCCGGGCTCCTTGCCTAGCTTATCGCGGTCGGAAAAAGTGTCATTGAGATCGTCCTTGATTTGAAATGCTATCCCCAGCTTTAGTCCATATTTTTTTATCAAATTAAGCAGCTCTTCATCAGCGCCTCCGAGTATCGCGCCGATCATCAATGGGGACGCAATCGTATAATAAGCTGTTTTTAATCTGTTTACCGCATTTATATCTTGTAGTGAAATCTTTATATCTTTGCTTATCGATAGCTCAACATCCAATAGTTCACCTATTCCGGTTTTGAGCATTGTGTCACTAAATAAGTTAGTTGCTTTATTGATATAACCGCTTGGAAAATTGGCCGCCGTAATAATTTTAAAAGCCAGGAAGAATCCGATGTCGCCTAAGCACAAAGACCTTGAAATACCATCATGTCCTCCGCCCAACGCATGATGAAGAGACGGTCTGCCGCGCCGCAAACTGCTTTTGTCTATTATGTCATCGTGAGCGAGAATTGAAGTTTGGAAGATTTCGAAAGCCGCACCGATTTTGTAGATATCAGTATTACCCGGTGCTCCGGTCAGGTCAAAACCTAAGGCCGCCAGCGCGCCCCTGATTCTCTTACCGCCATTACAGGCCGAAATAAATGCTTCTGTGTCTTGTTTTAACAAAGAAGTATCGCGTTCAACTTCTTTACTCCATTGTTGTAATATATTATTTATTTCCTTGTTAATTTGGCTGGCAGTTTTTTGAATATATTCCGGGAAGTGCATATTAAATTATCTAATTTACCTAATTGATCTAATTTCTAAATTATTTATTAAATTTAAATTATTAAGAATCTAAAAGTAAAAATTAGGAATTTATTTTTTTGACTATAGCTCCTTTTTCGTTGTCTTCTACCGTGTAACCCAAAATGTTTATTTGCTTGCGCAGCCTGTCGGCGTCGTTGAACCTTCTGTTTTTTCTAAAGTGTTCGCGCTCCTTCACCAATAGCCTTACCTCTTGAGGAATAATTTGTTTTGTGTCTGTAATTTTGGCGGCGGCTTCCCGTAAACCGAGCCCCAATACTTCGTCAAGCCTATAAACAACTGCAGCTTTGGATTCCGGGGTATTGTCCGATTTAATGATTTCCCAAATCACCGATAAGGCTTTGGACATATTTAGATCATCGTTTACCGCTTCGTAAAACTTTTGTTCGTATTCAGGCAGAGCCCCGGCAGGATCCCCATACCCTGCTAGTGATTTGGACAGGTTGTTGAAGCCGTTTTGGGCGGCTTCAAGCGCCGCAAAAGTGAAATTCATCTCCTGTCTATAGTGAGTCTGTAAAAACAAATATCTGAGCGCCATGGGGCTAAATCCCTGTTTTTCCAAATCGTATATAGTATATATATTTCCGAGGCTTTTACTCATTTTCTGACCTGCCACCAGCATAAAAGCAGTGTGCACCCAGTAATTTACAAATTTTTTTCCGGTTGCTGCCTCGCTTTGCGCGATTTCGTTCGGGTGATGGATCTCCTTGTGATCTATTCCGCCTGTGTGAATGTCTATGTGCTCGCCTAGATATTTCATGCTCATCGCGGAACACTCCAAATGCCAACCCGGAAATCCGACCCCCCACGGACTGTCCCACTCCATTTGACGCTGCAAAGCAGCGTCACCCTGAGCTTGTGGAAGGGGGCCATGCGTAAATGAAAATTTCCACAGCGCGAAATCGCGGGGATTTTTCTTCTCCGAATTAATCTCGACTCTTGCACCGGCTTTTATTTCGTCAAGAGATGAAAGTTGGCCGTAATTTTTGAATTTTGAAGTGTCAAAATAGACTCCGTCGTTGGTCAGATAAGTAAATCCTTTTTTTTGAAGTTTTTCGATCAGATTAATCTGCTCGATAATGTGATCCGTTGCTTTTGGCATGCCGGAGGGCTCGATCATGTTGAGTGCTTTTGAATCTCTCAGAAATGACTCCGTATAAAAATCGGCAACTTCGCGTGCTGTTTTGCCCTCTCGAGATGCTGTTTTCTCGATCTTGTCTTCGCCGGTATCGGCTCCGCCTATATCATCATTGGTGAGATGGCCTACGTCTGTTATATTCATGACGTAGTTTACAGTGTAATTATTGTGCTTGAGAGCGCGAACGAGAAGGTCCGCAGTTAGAAACGAGCGAAAATTGCCAATGTGGGCAAATTGGTAGACTGTCGGTCCGCAGGCATACAGTTTCACTTCTGATGCTTGGATGGGCTTAAATGTCTCCACTCTGCGTGTTAGTGAATTGTAGAGTCTTAGCATATGTAAGCATTATAGCTTGAGTACGGGAGAATTACAAAGGCTGCGGATTTATTAATAACTTAATTTTTATAGTGCTTACTTTTTATCACCCGGAATTATTTCATCACATTATTTGCGTAGATAAAATTTGTGGTGGTTCTATTGGGGTAGCGTTCTAAAATCTTAATCTTGATATGATATAATAACCTATGTATTATGGAGAGAAATAAAGATAGGATATTTGATAAGGAGAAAGAAGTATTGGCCGGCGGGATCAGGAAGGTATATGACGATGCCAGGGCATATTTCGATCCAAAAAAACCACCGGCAGGATGGTCTGTTAGGGATAATATACTTATTATTGGAGCTTCAATTGCCTTAGATACAACAGCTGAACCGAGAAAAAAAATTGAGGTGAGTTTTACCGACGGAGATGATGAATCTTGCGGGATTGGCATTTGGTCTCCAAAAAGGTTTCAGGAAGAAACTTATTTAGTAGTTTATGAAGCGGGCATTGATACAAAGGGCGAAACATCTGCACAACGAACATTACTACAGTGGCAATTTGAAGAAGTATATTATCCAATTTCTACAATTTCCGGTAAAGCTGCATTAACTGGCATGAAGCAAGAGCTTGACTACATAAAAAGAGTAAATAAAAAATCTTAAGCCTAGCATGTTGGATTTGAGACAGAAATAATTTTACCGCCAGGCTTTACCAGTTCGCGTATTTTTTTTGCCGACTCATGAATCGTTGCGCCCGACCCTACCGCGTCGTCAATAATCAATATATTTTTAACTTTTTCCGGTGACTTTCTCATATCGATAAAAATAGTCTGTCCGGCATTTTCTATCCTCTCCTGAAGTTTATTCAGAGATTTTTGCGATACGATAACATCTCCGGAATAAGCTTTTATCAACAATATTTCAGGCAAATTTATCTTGAGGCGGTTCTTAAGCTCGGTCATAAGCTGAATTTTACGCTTGATACTCGGGGGAATAAAGCAAATAGTATCTATGGAATAATCTTTAATTATATTTTCTATAATGGGTTTTATTTGCTGTATAATGGAGTCGATAATTTGAGTATTTTGACTTGTTTTTGCATACAAGACGAGCTGTCCAAGTTTTGTTTTGCCAAATTTTTCTATACTATAAAAATCTTTGTAATAAAGCTTATCAACGCCGTAATCTTCAAATGTAGCGCACTCTTTTGCGTTGGTCGCGTCTATCCAGCCGGCTGGGGAAATAAAACTATCAGCTTCTGTCCTTACCTTTATATACTCTTTGACCAGAGGCATCAAATATTTTTCCTGGCCGTTAGATTTTGCCCACCGGGTGAAGCCTGATGTACCTTGCATAAATTCACCACCAGGGCTTACATATACATAATTTTCGTTAATGAAATTTGCAATTTTCGCAGGAATGTCATGATCAATAGCTATCGCCTTTTCTTTGATTATATAAAAAACAACAGGAGGCGTACCTGCTTTTGAAATTTCTCCTTTTCTAAGCAATTTGTTGAGCTGTCTATGTATCGCGGCTTGAGTAATGCCTATCTCGCGTACCAGATCAGCCGCTCTCGCCTGCTTGTTCGAGCGTATGTAGCTCAAAATTTTTCTCGATGTATCGGTAGTCATAGTACACAGTACACTATGTACTATATACTATGTCAAGAGGCGGACTGTGTTCAAAGGTGGTCAGGTTGTGTGAACTGCGGGGCTTTAATATGTGAAAACATTATCGGTTGAGCGTAGGAGAATTAAAGTTTGATTTATTGCTTAGCTCATAAACCATTTCATTAGTAAAATTACTAATTATTTTAGAATTTTTGTTTCTATTTATTAACAAACCGAAGTTTCTGATGAAACTCATTGGAACATCTTGACGGTAAAGCTTTTTTTCTTTTAAGGGAACTTTTACCAAATTCTCAGGCACAAGAGCAACTCCACAGTTAAGCTGAGCAAGCTCCAGCATAAATTGAGTGCTTGTTGATTCGGCATATATTTTGGGTTTAATTCCGTGTTTGATGAAAACTTCATCTATCTGATCCCTTGTGTTAGAGCCTTTGTTGTAGAGAATAAAGGGGATTTTTTCAATTGGTTCAGAAAATACCCTGCCGGCGACGGGTACGAGCTCTTCTTCGAATACCCTGACGCATGTTATTTCTTTGGGATACGGTGAATTTCTCAGGACAAGTATCGCGATATCGATTATCCCAAGCTGAAGCTGAGTCAAGAGCTTTCCGGAATTATCTATGACAAATTCCAATGTAAAATCCTGGGAAGGCGTATTCTTTTGCACAAATCCGGCCAGGCGCTGAGCGGCGTTATCAAACATGCCTATGGTAATCGCCGGTTTAAATGACTCGCGAAGCTTTGGATCTTTGGCCTTGTCCCATAATTCTATAATCCGCTCCCCCATTGATTTCAGAGCTTTTCCATCCGGAGTCAGTTCCAGATATTTGCCTTTTTGGATAAACAGTTTGGCGCCGATTTCTTTCTCAAGTCTCTGAACCGACTGAGTCAGCGCGGACTGAGTTATAAAAACAAGTTTAGACGCGCGGGTAAGATTGCCCTCGTTGGCGACGATAATAAAACGGCGTAATTCTTCGATCATTTGTTTAATTTTTAATTTTCAATTTAAAATTTGAAATAAAATTTGAATGTTTTAATTTTTAATTTTTAAATATTAAGATTTGTTTGAAAATTGAAAAATTCAAATTGTAAATTATTCAATTAATTTTACTAATATATCATAAAATCCATTAATTTTACAACTGGCACGGAATGTGTTTAAATATTCGGGTGGTTAATAAAATAAAGATTGCGATTGTCGGGGTCGGAAACTGCGCCTCATCACTCGTCCAGGGACTGGAGTACTACAAAAATGTAACCAACGGTAAACCTGTCGTCGGCCTCATGCACAATGATATCGGAGGGTACAAGATAAAAGATATCGAAGTTGTCGCAGCGTTTGACGTAAACAAAACTAAAGTGGGCAAGGATTTATCAGAAGCTATATATGCCTACCCGAACAATACCAAAGTATTCGCGAAAGTCGGGAAAACAGGCGTCAAAGTTCAAAACGCGGCTCTGCTGGACGGCGTTGGCGAATATACGAAAGATGTGGTCGCGGTGAGTACGGAGAAAATTGCCGACCCGGTTGAAGTGTTGAAAAAAGCAAAAGCCCAAGTACTGGTCGCGTATCTTCCGGTGGGATCTCAAAAAGTCGTCGAATATTGGGCAAACGTATGTCTCAAGGCCAGAGTTGCGATGGTGAATTGTCTGCCTGTATTTATAGCATCCGATCCCACATGGGCCGCCCGATTCAGGGAGGCAAATGTGCCGATAATCGGAGATGATATCAAATCCCAGGTCGGCGCTACAATCGTACACAGGACACTTGCAAATCTGTTCATGGATCGCGGCATGCCGGTCGACAAAACCTATCAGCTCAATGTCGGGGGAAATACCGATTTTCAAAATATGCTGGAGCGCAAAAGGCTTACATCAAAGAAGATCTCCAAAACACGTTCGGTCACTTCGCAGGTTGAACTGCACAATGAATCAATAGCGGCTCAAGACGTACATATCGGTCCTAGTGATTTCGTACCATGGCTCAATGATAACAAGCTGGCTTTTATCAGGATCGAAAGCAGGCATTTTGGCGATGTGCCGATGCATATTGAGGTCAGGCTCTCGGTCGAAGATTCTCCAAATTCCGCAGGTATCGTAATTGACGCGGTCAGATGCGCGAGGCTTGCTCTCGACCGGGGAATAGGCGGACCACTTGAAGCTCCGAGTTCATATTTTATGAAATCTCCGCCCAAACAGTTTACGGATACCGAGGCAAAACAACAGGTTGAGGAGTTCATAAATGGTGACGCAAAACCTAAAGCTAAAACAGTTAAGGCCGCAAATAAATCTTCAGTGATAGCTTAGTTAATCCCACTGTGTTTTTTATTTTCAATGATATGCATGCATAACTCAATACAACAATCAGTCATTTCGACCCAGCGAAGCGAAGGGAGAAATCTAGCGAAGCCCCGATTTAATCGGGACGAAGCGCATGCAAATCCTTGATTCCAGGGTTAAGGCTTTTTATTAAGGCAATTTTCTTTTCACGCCTAAAATCTTTTACCTTTTTCTCTGCTTGGATTGCTTCAGCGGGCGAATTGAGTTCTTCAAACCAAATTAGTTTATAAAGCCTGTATCTGGATGAGAATGAATTTTTGATAAAACCTTGTTTATACTCATAGACTCTTCTTTCCAAATCAATGGTTATCCCTGTATAAAAAACAGAATTTGTAAAATTGGTAATGATATAAACATACCACATCTTTGCCGCCATTAATATTATTGTACGCTGCCGCTAGATTTCTCGCTACCTGCCTGAACACCAGGCAGGCGCTCGAAATGACTATGCTAGAAAGTTATACGACACTTTAAGCTTAAGAGAAGAATCATACATTTCCGATTATATAAAAATAAACGGAAAAAAGTTTGCGTTACTTATTTTATTTATTTAATTTGATAGCGGAGTAGACGCGCTGGATAGCGGTGATGTTGGCGAGTATTGCGATGAGCGCCAGGACGTATGTCATATAGACGAAATCGGGATAAATGATGCCGAGAATCAGCGCGATGAAGATGAGAAAGAGCCTTTCGCCTCTCGACATAAGTCCGCCTTTGAGCTCTTGATTTACGAGGTCTTTCTCTTTGGCGGCGGCTTTGGCATATGTGGTTACAAGAGCTCCAAACATAGATAAAAAGACCCACACCGATCCGGGCAAGAGTATATTGGGTAAACTTAAAAACAGTAGACCAAAATAAATAAACCCCTCCACATATCTATCAATTATTGTATCCAGGTAAGCCCCTACCCTGCTAACAGTTTTAGTTTTTCTGGCGACTGCTCCGTCTACCAAGTCTAAAATTGCTGAAATAAAGAACAGAATGGCCGCCCACAGCAGATCCGTTTTAATTAAAAAATACAAACCTGAAAAAGCTATAGTACCTGATATTAAGGTTATCTGATTTGCGGTTAATGGAATTCCAGAAAAGCTATTAGCCAAAAACTTTTCAAAATTTATAAATAAATGTCTTTTTGTATCGATCATGTTTTTGCTCGGTTTAATTATAATATATTTTTAATTATGTTATCTGGACAAATTAAAATTATGGTTAAATTAATAATTTAATTACAATTGTGTTATTTATCCCGCGCCGGGGCGACGCTCGGCTGCCGTTCTTTTTTGGACAACTGCCAGGTCTTCTTTTTTCTTTGCTTCTTCCTGTTTCTCTTCCTGCTTTTTTTGTTTCTTCTGCTCTTCTTCCTCCAATATCTGGTAATAAATCGGCTTTTTTTCTTTTTGCTGTTCCTCGGAGGGTTTTTGGGGCTCGAGAATATCCGCAACCTGCATCTGATGCAATCTGTTCCGCAGGCTTTCGAGCTTTTGAATGTCATCATCGGATTTACCGAGGGCTTTGTATTTTTGCTGCCTGTTAGCCCGCGCCTGCTGGATAATGGGATTTCGGATGTTTTGTTTGCCTTTTGTGTCGGCTGTTGCCTTACCTTGTGCCTGGTTTGGATCTTCAATGCCTTGATCTCCGTTTTGATCAGGATTTTTGTCCGCCACACCGTAGAACTGATTTTGCAGATCAGTCGAAAACTTGGCCTGATCAGCAGCGGATTTCGCTACCGGCTTCACAACTTTGCCCGCGCCGGACAGCACGCCCTCTATGCCTTCGTTGTTTGAATTGTTAAAAAAATTAACCACAATAAAATTTAGAATTTATAATTCAGAATTCAGATTTAAATTTAGAATCTAGAATTCTGCTTGGTATTTAGTATGATCGAAGAGACTAGCTTTTTCAACTCCGAACATTCTTTAATTAGACTTTCCGCGTTATCTTTGTTGTCATTGTTAACTTCTTTGACAATTGATAGCCAATACAAAGTTTCCGATGCGGATTTTAATGCAATTTGGAAATAATTGATAAATTCTTTTTTAGAAGTGCTATTTCCACCTTCAACAACATTGGCTCCTATTGATGTAGCGGATCTGACTAATTGGTCTATAATCGGCCAATTAATTCTCTTATTCCTGAGATTTTCAGAGAATTTTAGTATATTAATTGAGAAATTATAGCATCGTTTTTTGAATTCTTGTTTAAAACTCGATTTGCTTTTGTATTCTGAATTCATAACTAAATTCTGAATTTTGAACTGTAAATTCTAAATTCTAATACTCTCTCCTGCCTTCCATTGCCCTGGTCAATGTCATGGGGTCGGCGTATTCGAGATCCGCGCCTGTTGGCAAACCCCTGCCTATTCTGGTTATTTTTAGATTTTCGTTTTTAGTTTTTAGTTGTTTTGCGATATACATCGCGGTTGCCTCACCTTCCATAGTCGGATTGGTGGACAGTATTACCTCTGTAATTGGCAAGTCGTAGTTCGTGATTCGCCTGACCAACTCCCCGATCCGTATCTCCTCGGGACCGATGTTGTTCAGCGGATCGATCTTACCATGCAAAACATGATACACGCCTTTGTAAATTCCACTGCGTTCAAGCGCGAGGATATCGAGCGGCTGTTCGACGACGCATATAATTGATTTATCACGCTTTATGTCCGTGCAAATGTCGCAGGGATTGTCTTCACCAACGCTGAAACAAATTGAGCAAGTAATTGTATTTTTGCGAAGCTGAGAGAGCGAAGCGGCGAAACGGTCAAGTTCTGTTTGGGGTACGTGAAGTAAATAAAAAGTCAGTCTTTGCGCGGTTTTCGGACCGATACCGGGGAGTCTTTCGAAGCTCTCAATTAAATTTTGGACTGCTTTGGGTATTTTCATATAAATTTAGAAATGAGAATCCTGCCTGAGCGGCAGGCAAGGTCACAATTCAGAATTAAATTCAGAGTCCAGAATTATTTTTGTAATTAATTTATTGTAGAAATTATGTTCTTTATCTATAAGTTTGGAATTCTGAATTATTTTTCTTATATTGAATTCTCTTTGAATTCTTCCGCAATCGTTTCCGCAACGGATAGCACAGTAAGCTTGGGGAAATAACTGCTCAGCGGGATGTAAACGGTATCGGTTACATAAACATCGCTGATGAAGGACTCCTGAAGGAACCGCGGCGCCTGGTCGCTGAAAACAGGATGTGTCGCAAAAACGCCTATATCCTCGACTCCGTTTTCATGAAGCAGTTCCGCTGCCTTGATCATGGTACTACCGGATGAGATCATGTCATCGACCATGATCGCGCGCTTCCCTAACTTACCATCTATTCCGAGGGCCTGCACTCGGCCTGTCGCGAGATCGCGCTGTTTTTCGATCGAGGCTATCGGCATATTGCCCAAGAGCTCGGAGAGCATTTTGACACGCCTGATGCCTCCTTTGTCGGGGGACACCAGAACTGTATCCGGATTTTTCCAGCCGCGCCTCTCGATTTCTTTGGCAAACAGTGGAAGAGCCGACAAGTGGGTTACGGGAATTTTGAAGACCTCAGGGATCTTGATAGAGTGCAGGTCGAAGGCAATCAATTTGTTTATTCCGACAGCTTCGAGAGTTTTGACTATAACTTCGAGAGAGACAGATTCTCCGTCTCTGAAAATATGATCTTGTCTTTGGTAGCCCAAGTACGGCACGACAGCTGTCGCTGAACTGGCCCCGCTTCTTTTGACGGCATCAGCGATAAAGAAAAGCTCCATGTAGTTCTGATCGGCAGGAGTTGATGTCGGCTGGATAATTACAGCCTTCTCACCGACAATCTCCTCCTCTACCCTTACTCTTCTTTCGCCGTCAGGAAATATAAAAATTTCGAGCGGTGAAATTTTCGTATTAAGCTCTCTGGCGATTTTTTTTGCCAAAGGCTTATTTGAACTGCCGCTAAATATCTTCATGTGATAATGATACTATGAATATAACTAAAATTACAAATTTTGTTTTAGTTTGATTTTATATTTTTAAATAATTTTCTTAACTGCGCAAGCGCGAAATTCACTTTTTTGCCTGACAACCGTCCTGCTTTTTTATGAACCACAGAAATATCCGCAGTAAAAAGCTTATCAGGGCGAATGTAACTATCTAAAGGCAAAAAACCATGTATAAAATCAGAGCTTGTAATTTTTATTGCTGTTTTGCTTGAATAAGACTTAGATGTGATTTGGCAAAGAATTAAATTTCCAAACTCAACATCTGCCAATACAAGAGCTGGTCTCCTTTTTTGACCTTTTAAATTGGAATACGGGAATCCTACTGATACTATATCACCTGTTATAAATTTTTCCATGCCTCATCTTCCTCCGGCCGATTCCAGTCTACAGCCAAAGCATTTTCGGAAAGAATCATTGTTTCATTTACTTTTAATTCGCGCTTAATCGGCACGATTCTGATCTCTCCCTTTTTAACAATTAGGTCTACATCTTTTCCAAGCCCGCTTTCTTCAAGTACAAGTTTAGGGATGCGTATGCCTTTTGAATTACCGATCGAAATTATACTGGTTTTCATAGTAATTACATTGTAATTACGTTAATCCGGTTTGTCAATGCAGATAATTTAAGGCCTTATATACTTAAGGTGAGGCGGGCTAAAAATGTAAGAAGTAATAACCAAGTACTTTTTTGTCTTGGGTAAATTACTTTTTTAAAACTCTAATTATTTTATTTTCCTCCTCCAAGGAGAGAACCGAGGCCGCCCATGCCGCCTGTCATCGACTGTAACTCCTTCGCGGCGACTTCCTGTGATTTCTTCACAGCTTCATTTACTGCATCTTTTATGTCGTTATCGGATTTGCCGTTACTTTTGATCTCGAGGATCTTTTGATCACCGCTGATCCTGACGTAAACGCCATGTTTATTGACATCGACGACTTTTTGCTGAAGCTGGCGCTGGATAGCCATCGCCTGATCGCGCATCTTTTTTAGTTCGCCTATTTGTCCGAATGGATTAAAAGCCATAAAATCACCTCCTCTTTTTAGGGTTTAGGTGTTAGAGTTTAGGGCTTAGTTTAAATAACTAATAAATGCTATAACCTAAAACCTAACCCGGGATTAATTGTATCTCAATTTCGACTTCATTTCCAGTCAGAATTTTGCAGGCTTTTTGGAGAGCAAGCCTGGCCTTCATGTCGTCGAGACGTTCTTTGTGGAAATTGTAACCGGTTGTTATGACTAATTTTTTCTTGTCATATGAGGCAATCTTGCAGCTTCTCAAGACTCCGGCTACTGTGTGGTTGTGCTTTTTCATATCCTCAATCAAATTTTTCCAAAAGGAATCCAGCCACTCGGCGGTCACATCGCTTCCGGCCGGTACATGCATCAGCTCTACAGACTGCTTAACGGCAGTCTTAATTGTTTTTTCTTCATTTTTATCACCATAGAGCGCTTTAAGCTTAATTAATTCTCCGGCTTTTTTGCGCATAGAAACCATAGTGTTAGCCTGGGCATTTTGGGTAATTTCTGACTCTTCCTGCTTGGGAAATGCCGAACAGTATTCTATTACGGCCAGCTCAAGCGGCAACTGAGCAATTACTGCCGTTTTTGTGCCGCCGTAGGCTTTGGAGAGCAATTCTGTCATTAATTTTATCTCTTCAATTGAAAACGGTGTCCGGTCCGGCTTGCTGTCTTTTTTGACCCCTGCTTTTTCAAGAAGCAAGGTGTGTAGATTTTCGAGGCAATTTGAAATGAAATACTTCATCTCAATGCCCTGACCGGAAATTTCGCTTATAAGTCCCAGTGCGTTTTTTAAATCCCGGTTTGCCAAATAGCCAACGAATTTTTCTGCCGAGGCGGACATTGAATCCGCGCCAAAAACTGTTTCTACCAATTCTTTTGTGATTTTTTTGTCTTTGGAGCTGATTACTATTTCCTCCAGCAGTTTCGCAGCATCCCTGAAGCCTCCGTCCGCTCTTTGCGCAATAAAGTCCAGGATATATTTCTCTTCCTTAGTATCTATTAAGATCTGTTCTCCAGTTATTATTCTCTTTAGAGAGCGGGTTATTTCTTCGCTGCCGGCCTTGTTAAAAGATATATGAAAACAGCGGGACAGAATAGTTGAGGGCAATTTCTGAGGTTCGGTTGTACAGAGAATAAAAACCGCGTGATCCGGGGGCTCCTCCAAAGTTTTTAGAAGCGCATTGAATGCCTCTGTTGTCAGCATGTGAACTTCGTCTATGATGTAAACTTTTTTTACTGCTTTGAGAGGCGAGAGCCAAATTTTTTCTTTCAGTGCCCTGATTTCATCAATTCCCCTGTTTGAGGCGGCATCTATTTCTATGACATCCATATTGGATCCGCTTGTTATTGACAAACATTGACTGCAAGATCCGCACGGCTCAATTTCTGTTTGTTTTTTTGTTTTTAGTTTTATTTCACAATTTATGGCTTTGGCAACAATTCTGGCTGTGGAAGTCTTGCCGAGCCCTTTGGGCCCTGTAAAAAGCATTGCGTGCGGCACTTCTGATTTCAAAACAAACTCAAGCTTCTCGCGGACGAGGCGACTATCCAATTCATCGATCTTTTGAGGGCGGTATTTGCGATAGAAAACCATAATATAATTTTCAATTTTTAATTTAAAATTTGAAATGAATTTTCAATGATTAAATTTTAAATTTTTAAATATTTAGATTTGATTGAAAATTGAAAATTTCAAATTGAAAATTATTATTCGTGGTGCAGGCCGAGCAAATGCATCATGCCATGGCGCACCAATTCTTCTATATAATCATCAACCAATTTTTCATCCCGCGCGGCTTCTCTTATAACCTGCGGGTAAGATATTACAATGTCGCCAAGTCTGGTAATATCGCCAGGCAATCGGGTGCTTTCGCCCTCTGCCAGCGGAAATGAGAGAATGTTGGTCGTGCCTTCTTTTTGCCTGTATTTTTTATTTAGAGCCTTCATTTTTCTGTCGCCTACGATCGCTACGGATACTTCGACAGGGCTGTTTACTTTTTGCTCCTCAAGTACAGATTTGACCGCGGCATTTACGCGCTTTCTTTGAATGCGGTATCTGCTCTCAACGTATAAAAGAATTTTGGTTTTTTCCATTTAATGCAAAAGACAACACAATGAGGATTTAGCTATACATTTTCATGCGAGCTGCTTCTTCTTGCTTCATTTTCTTTTTTAATTTTTTGGCAAGTGACGGTTTCAGGTAAAATTTTCGCCTTTTTGCTTCCTGAATAATACCCGAATCGAGTACTTTTTTGGAGAAATTGCGAATTAATTGATCGTCTGACTGCCCCGGAATTTTTTTAACTTGTACCATAAGAAAAACACCTCCTTCTAGAAACTCTTAACGATCCCCGCTTAGCAAGGAGAGTTCTAGAGTTTCAGAATCCTCCCAGGAACGCTCCATGAGGCGTGAACGAATAGTTCTGAATAGCCGAATGGCAAGTTCGGGAGGATATTACTATACCCTATTTTACTTCATTATGCGGATTCTGTAAACCTCGACGATTAGAAAGTGTATATAAAATCCGGGAGCTGTTTTTTGATAATGCTTATT
>CAZLZN010000030.1:0-12516 GCA_964564035.1 uncultured Gammaproteobacteria bacterium
CGCTGTTGAGATAAGCTAAGCAATGAAATATAATAACCGGCATGAGCGAAAGATTATCCCACAAAACTGACTCATTGCATTCAGGATCAAAAGAGAACTTGCAAAAGCCCTTTCATATAATCAAGGCCCGCGCTCCGGAGGGAGAAGTTAATAGGGAACACTTCAAAATATTTGTGGACTCAAGCAAGTTCGAGGATGTACTTACCGACTCGGCCAACTTTCCGGGAGGAAATACTGATAAATTAGTCAGGTTTTCGCCGGACGCATCAGAAAAAAGTATTGCTCACAATCTAAAAACTTGCCTGGCTGATAAAAAAACAGTTCTCTTAAGAGCCGGAGGCACATCATTGACAGGAGCGGTTATCCCCCGGGGAGATGCGGTATTTGATTTAAACTCATTATCCGAAATTGATGAACCCAAAAAAGTCCAAAAAAACGGCCATGAAATCGATATTATTATTGTCCGGCCCGGAGCGACTTTTCATGATCTTCAGCAAAAACTATCTGAATCGGGATTATTTTTTCCGGCATCTCCGACTTATGATTTAGCCAGAATTGGAGGCGGATTCAACACCAATGCCGGCGGCGCCAGAGGCTATAAATACGGACAAATGCGCAGCTGGATAGAGGGAGCAAAAATCATGCTCTCAAGCGGAGAGATGCTTGATATAAGCCGCGGACAATTTCTCGCGCATGAAGGTGATGAAATTTCTCCTCATGGCTACTTTGAGCTTGAGCGAACCGACGGGTCCAAAAACCGGATTCCGGTTCCATCCTACAAGACGCCAACCGATATCCCCAAAGTTTCGGCCGGAATATACTCAGATCCTGGGAAAAACGGGCGTCCGGGAATGGACTTTCTTGATTTATTTATAGGCTCTGAGGGTACGCTTGGTATTGTCACTGAAATTACCTTGAGAGCAATCAAAGAACCCCCAACGGCGCTGGCACTGGTGCCTTGTGAGGATGACGCTCTGGCATTCGCATTGGCGGCGCAGTTGAGGGAACAGGAAAAAGAAAAAAGAGCAACGCTCGAGCCGGGCGGGATAAGCGCTGTCGAGATAATTGGCCGCAGCGCGGTTGGACTTTTACGCCGGCGAGGTAATATAGATTTGCCCGCTGACAAATCCCTGCTCCTAGTTCAGGTCGAAATGCCTGATGGGGATGAGGCATCATTTATGAAATTTTATGATAACTGTGAGCAAAACGGTATTGATACGGAGCGAATAAGTATAGCAATGCCCGATGATTCAATTTCCAAAAAAGAAGAACTGATAGCAATTCGCGAAGCGGTTCCCAATGCTGTCAATGAATTGATTTCAGAGCGCAAAAGAAGCGATCCGACTATAACCAAAGTAGGTTCAGACGGTTGCGTACTGCCTGAGCGCATCGGGGACGCTTTGGCATTATATGAAAAAGCATTAACTGCCGCCGGATTTGAGTGGTATTTTTGGGGCCACGGGGAAGGCAACTTACATTTTAACATAGTACCAAAATCAGGTGATCAGCTTGCAATGGCGAAAAAAATAATTGAAAAATGCGGAGAGTCAGTAATTACTACTCTCGGCGGCGTCGGTACATCCGAACACGGAGTCGGCAAAAATGAAAGCAAACAAAAATTGACGCAAGTTTTATTAGGCAGTGATGCGTTTAGGGAAATGCAGGCTGTCATGGATTCTCTCGACCCGGAACGCATATTGGCAGTCGGCAATTTGCGCAAAAAACCCGCCCAAAATAAAGATTTAATAAGTACCCGCGATATATTTACCGCAAATTAGAAAAGTCTAAAAATCAAAATATATTACTTAGTCACTTGCTTATGCTATAATTATCTTTTATCGATATGCTTCAAGTTGATACAAATCCGGCAAATCCACCCGAATCCGGGCTGAAAAAAACCCGGGAATACGTCTCTAAAAATGTAGTCAAAGCGCGCGTTGGCCGCAAATGCGTCGATGGCAGATATCTTCCTACGCAGTCTTCCGGTATGATCGCGAGGCCCGGAGGCGATTGTGGATACGTGATGGCGCTTCTTGCTGTAAACAAGAAAAAAAACCTCGGCCTTACCCCGGAACAGTGTTTTAATGCTGTTTACAAAGCAGTTAGCAATGGACAAAGCCACAATTTCTGTATGCACACCGATAGTCATTGTGATCCCGATACGCATACGCACAAAGGCCTAATCGGATGCGGTCATTTAGTCAAAGCCTCAACAGAAAATCTCTGCTCTTCCTACGATGTTGCTTGCGAAGATGTAAAGCGGTTCGTAGAATATGCCAGAAATATCGCTGATATTGAACCCAAAATTGAAATGATAAATCTTCAGGGCGAACACGCGGAAAAAGGTGTGTTAGTCATTAAAAGTCATGAATACACCGTAAATGCCGAGGACCCCGAGCTTAATACTATGTATTTCGTATACGATTTGGACAGGGATTTGGATTTTATGAAAAAGCTGGTTGAGGACATGTCGATAGAAGGCGTAGATTTTGAGGAATTCAAAAAAGAATCAGACCTTCAGTTAACGGCTACTCTCCACAATCTGGCTCTCGGACTTCCGGTCTATGAAGTGAATTTTCAAAACAGCACCCCTCAGGTCTCCCTGCAGTCTTTTGTAAAATAATCCCTCCCAAATACTTATGTCACAGTGATCTCGAATTAAATAGCAGGGGAGGTCACGATCGGAGTAGCTCCGTTTTTGATATAAATATTTAAACTGTCCGGAATTTCAAGTTCAACACTTTCGTTCTCTGTGCTCATTTTCGTTTTCGGCAAAAAATAAATCGTAGTAGAATCTGCGTTCCTGCCGGTTATCCGAAAATTGATATTTATTAAAACACTGCTGTTCTCCGTCGCGCCTTGATTATTGATTGATTTTATAGCGTAAGACACTCTTCCGTTAAGCTCATCGATCGAATCCAGGAGGATAGCGGGCGATTCAAAAAAACTGCCGGGAAAAACTGAGATTTCACTTATAACCTCAGGGTTATAGCCTAGTTCGAACTGCGCAAAATCCGGTTTATTCCCCTGATAAACTATCTGAAGTGACGCTGTTGTAGTTTGTCCGTATGCAAGAGTCAGGCTTTCAGGATTAAAATTCAAAACAGCCTTTGGTTTGATAGGCATGTCTTGCATCTTGTCTGACGAATTATTATGCCTGCTGTCGGTTTGTGTAGTATCCCGCGTCAAATAAGCTGTCGCAACAGTAAGAGCAAGTAGAACAAATAAAACTAATATCAAATTTCGCATTGATTAAATTACCGGCAGGCATATTGTCGAATCTACAGATTATTTCTCCTCCAATGATTCAGATAGACCATTAATTAATATTTCCAAATCAGTTTGGTCGACTTCCAGATCATCATTCAGATCGCAATGAAGATTATAAATATTTCGACTGTCACTATCCGGCCGGGTAGCACCCATGCAATTTTTCATTATATTATAGTCCAAAGTATTTATCGAATTATCAAAATTTATATCCCCGGCTTTCATCGAGAATGTTTCAATCACATTTTCCGTCCCGGATATTATTTTTTGAGCGGTGTCAGACATTCTATCCTTGTACCCCGGTACGCGTAGTTTTATATAATATCTATCATCCGGGATAGGCTTTTCAATGAAAGCAATGCCTCTAAAAACACCCTGTGCTAAGTCATAAGAAACAAATCCTGCTAGATCTGTAATTTTCTCAAACGAGCGATTATAGATAGTCAGTTCGACCTTTTTATCAGGATGGCGCGGTGATGAGTTATTTACAAATTTATTCTTTGATACATTCTCCGGACTTTCTCCGATTCCATCAAAGTAAACATCAAAATCAATAATTCCCTTATTTTGTCTGCCTTTATTCATAAGATCAGAGATAACCTTTATATGAGCGGGGATAGCCGATTCCAACACGCTCTCGCCCGGGAAATCGCTTTCGTTTATGGACAATATCAGAGTTTCTTTTCCAAAAGTTACCTCTGATATTTCGCCTCTGTTTGATGATTTTACTTCCAGGTCCAATGTGCCTAATTTTGTAATATTTTTTATTACTTTGGACGGGCCGGACCCTGTAGACAAGGTTATATTTATATTCCCCCCTGCAATAGTGGTGCCTTCCAGGATTTTCGGAAAATTCTTCTTATTGATCTTCAAGCTTTCTTTATCAGCTTCAAAAACTATTGGATCATATTTTATATTAAGCTTTGTGACATACGGCAGATTCGTCCCTGGATTCATATATATGTCCATGCTTACCGTGTCCCCGGGTTTTGCTATTAGCGGGTTACCGGGATCCGTTTTAGGCATAAAATACAAAGTGGTCGCAGGCGCAGCGTTAACTATCCGCGTTTGATGCTGTTCCGAGTATGATACGATTACAGGAAGCAATGCAAGGGTGATAAAAAAAAACGCCTCCGGTTATTAGCTGAAGACTGTTTTTGGCAAAATTGAGCGTATTATTTCCAACAGCCATAAATATATGCTGGATAAACTCCGGATCGAAGTAGAAATTCCCGGCAGTAAAAGCGGTTGGGATTGTTCTCGTTTCTCTTATTTATTGAAAGATCATTTGAGATTGAAGGCAAAAATAAATGCTGAACAAATTTGGCGGCTCCTCCGCATGCAGGCGATGATCTCTGTAATTTGACTGACATAGGGCAGATGTTGGTCTATCTCCAGAATAGATAAATCATTAGCTTTATGTCAAGCCCAGCAATAGTAGCTTTTCAGGAGTTGCCAAAGAAAATATCAAAGCGTGTCATGCTGAATTTATTTCAGCATCTTCTCAGTCTCAAAGATAGATCCAGTAACCCTCCAAAGGCTGACATATAAGTTCGGGATGATATATTTGCCTAACACTGAACTGTTAGCACCAATAAACCTTTAGAAAAAAAGGCGCAGAACCATTTCTGAAACTCGTTTACAAAATATTTTCACTTATAAATTATATATTTCTTGGCTCTGAATTCTTAATTCTAGATTCTAAATTTTTATTGTCCCGGCTGTGTGGCGATTTCTCTGAGGAACAAATTATAATCAACCTGATTTACAAAACCGTCATCATTGAAATCAGCTTGGGATTTTTTAGTGGAATCATCACATGCAACAGCCAGCGTCAGGTCGCTGTAGCAGTCCAAAAGGGCGTTGTAATCGAGAATACTGAGCTGATTGTCGTTATTGAAATCACCGGTTACGAGTGTCACCGCGGGGACAGTATTTGTCTGTCCGGCATTAATTGTGAGAATTCCGGCCACTTGTCGTTTTAGATGCTTATTAGTTTTAACTTTCAAATAATATTTTCCGGACGGAAAATTATTAGGATATATACCCAAAGTTCCTAAATAATTGCCGCTCTCGCTCGCATATTTAACCGGCCCGCGTCCTGATCCTACGAGCTGATTGTCTGTATTGAACAGCTCGAGATCTGCGTCAATTATTTTATTGATCGGATTCTTGTTGCTCATACTAAACTGTGTAGGATTACTGTTATCTCCGCTGTTTCCAATGCCGTGATGAAATACTGTCAAATTAAGAAAAGTAGTCGCAGGCGTAGGGTTAGCCGTTGGAGTCGGACTTGCGGTAGGGGAGGGAGTGGGTGTTTTGGTAGGCGTTGGTGTCATCGTTATTGTCGGAGTTGGTGTCTTGGTCGGTGTAGGTGTGTGAGTAAGAGTCGGTGTTGGCGTCTTTGTAGGGGTCGGCGTAGGAGTTTTAGTAGGCGTAGGCGTTAGGGTAGGAGTTGCCGTCGGCGCGACTTTGTTGCCGAATATTCTATCCGTAAACGAATTACCGTTTGTTATCGTAATATTATATCCGCCTGCGGAGGATGGCAATGTCTGTACCCAGCCCGATTTTGCCGGTTGTTTTAGCTGATAACTGCCGTCGCAAAGCCCCGTAATTGTAAAAGTGCCGTTGGAGTCCGCTGTAAAGTTTTGCGTTCCCGTTGATGAAACAAGTTGAACCTCCCATCCGTTCAGTTTGGGCTCCCCGGTGTCAAATACTCCGTTTCCGTTGATATCATTAAATATAAATCCTCCGAGCAAACCCTTGCCGATTAGAAGTGAGATCTCCTGATATACGGCGTCCAGCTCTCCCGGTGCCGGGTAATAATGTTTTCCGCCTGTCTGCAGTGCAATCTTTTCTAAAAATTGTCCGTTGTATCCGCTGTTGCCTGTGCCTCCTTCGATTCCAAATCCTATGCTGAAGAATACGGTTTTACTTGCATTAAATCCGCTTTGGACAGCCGCGAGTGCTTTTTGCTCGGCTGTTGCTGCGCCAACATTTGATGTGCTTCCAAGTATCCTGTTTGCCTGACCGTCGGTGAGAAGCACTACGACTTTCTTAACATTTGCGCGCCCGTTAGCCGCTATTTCTTGATTTGCCCTGACAATAGCGCACTCATGACATGTCCCGCTTCCCGTCGGGAGAGAATCTATTTTCGTTTTGACCGAGGCAAAATTTGTCGTAAACGCGCTATCTAAATTGGCTGTTCCATGAAACGATACCAGCGCGACTCTGTTCACGCTGTCCATGGAGACAACATCAACAAATTTCTTCGCGGCCGATTTTGCCTCTGTAAATTTGGCTCCGGCCATACTGCCGGATCTGTCGATTATGATAACAATATCGGCCGGCACCTTGCCGCAAGAAGATGACGACTGATACTGACTCATTGCGCTGTTTAGTGTGGTGTAAGACTTAGCCGGAAAAACAGGCCAAGTAGGGGATGGAGCGACCTGCGCTCTGCTTCGTATTTCCTGCTGTTTCTGCAAATTGATAACAAGAAGCGGTGTAATGATCACAACATAAGCGCTGAGTACCGCAAGCAGTAAAAATGCCTTTTTTCTATTAATAAATTTATTCATGCCTTTATCAATCGTATCCGATTTTTTGACCCCCTGCAATAGCTATTATTAGTCTCCGCTCTGTACAGACAATTCTCTCAGGAATAAATTGTAATCCGGACTATTAACTATGCCGTTGTCATCAATATCGGCGTTTGGTCTAAAATCTGTATGCGCTCTGCAATAAGTCGAATTATAAAGCGAATTGGGATCGGCAATCGGTAGGGGCTCGATTGCTCCGAATCCGCAATCACGAAGAATATTGTAATCCAGTACGTTCAAAATATTATCACCCTTTACATCTCCCGCGACCAGTGCTGTTTGGGGCACTTTATTTTCGTTCAAATTTTCAATAAAAACCACTCCGCTCACCTGTTTGCGCAAATATCTGTCGGTTTTCATTTTCAGAGTATAGTTGCCGTCCGGAAAATCCGGACCCAGATCTATGGTCCCTTTAAAATTACCTTTGCCCGAGTCATATACTATTGCGTCTTTACCTTCTTTAACAACATTGTTGTTGTTGTCCAAAACTTCGATTGTAATATCTCTTTGGGGATGCAGGGGGTTTTTGTTGCTCAGATCCGCGCCTCTGGGGTTTGGATTGTCACCGGCCGCGCCCACGCCATGCAGAAGCACATCGAGAAGTAAAATAGTCGATGTGCCTGTAGGTCGTGGGGTAAGTGTAGCTGACGGGCTTCCGGTTAACCCGGGTGTCGTGGAAGGCGCATTGTTAGCAATTGATATATTTGCCGGATTAGTTGTAGACAGCGTGTTCTCGCCTGCCTGGTCGGTAGATGCTGCCGATAATGCTTGACTAATAGTCGTGAAAGTGACAAGCGTGTTTTGATTGTTAGTAGGTGCGATAGCTTTAAAATTCACAGTCCCGAGCTTTGTGATCTTCGTTATGGCTTTGGTCGGATCTCCTCCGATCGAGACTGATGCGGCCAGCGAATCAGTGGTTATCACAGGTCCTTCAACAATTGATGGAAACGCGTCGCGGTTGAGCGTAAAAGCCTGATTGGCGTCCAGCACAATTTTTGTGGGATCAAATTTTACTTGAAATTTTATAAAAGTCACCATGTGAGTGCCGGGATCGACCATAATATCAACCGACACATTGTCTCCGACTTTTTTTGCGATCGGACTTGATGTTGTTGAGCCGGGACTAAAAGACAAAGTTGTAGAAGCGCTTGCGCGGCTTCTGTTTTCCTGCGGCCTCTGCAGTACAAATAAAGTCAGCGGTATACTGATGACCAGTGTGACAATTACAAATAATGCTATTCTATGATTCATTCTGAACTGTTTTAATCGTATAAATAATTACCTACCGTGTCAATAAGCGGCGGGTTTTTGTATCTATTGAAAGATAACCGCCAAAGCGACAATTATACCGGGTATGATCCATACCCATGGGTTAATGTCTGGATAAAAAGGCATTACCGGAGTAGGGACGCGTGTAGGCCCGCTGATCTGGATCGATCCGGAAGGCAGTGGGATATTTTCTCCGCGCTCTACTGCAAAATTTATTTCATCAATATATATAGGCGGCGGCGGCTGAAGATTATATGTTCCTCCGTTCACGTCTTTAAATACTATGCCCTTGATAACCGTATTCGGTAAATTAAATGCGGAGATCGGAATATTATAAACATTCCAAAAACCCGTTGGAGGAATTCCGCCATAAGATGATATGGGTACGCCATTGCCGTTGGGATCAAGCTGGTTGCCGTTTTGATCAAGCAGTTTCACGCTGATTAGCATGCCCGGAGCACCGCCTTGAGCATAAAAAGTCAGATATTCGTATTCATTTGTGTCAAACGGCTCCGGCGACTCAAAAGTAAGCTCGTCATAAGGAGCTGTAATTGTATAGGATATAGAATTGGTTCCCTGATAAACAGGAGCTTTGTTTGTGAGGCTGATCCCGGTAATCGTTCCATACTGGATTGCGGTCTCCCAGCCGCCCGCGAGTCCGTCAAGCGTGCTTGCGTAGACACCGTATACAGGCTTGACTCCTGGGGGAATTACTATTTGTCCCGCATATGCATTGGGGATATTTTGTCCGAATATAATTAAGGGTATCGAAATCAATATTATAAACAAGATTCCATAATGAAACATTTTTGAGCGTATCAATAAAAGTATATTCCTCATCAATCTTAGAATAGTTCAATTTAAATATTGTTGTCAACAATCCCGGCATTCTTGTCAATTCATTTTTGATCTGTTACACTTTGAGCATGGTTTTGTCGGATACGGACATAAAAAAAGCTCTAAAAACCAAACGAATCGCTATCTCACCCGCGCCTGACCTCGATCAGCAATTGGGATCATGTTCGATTGATTTGCGCCTCGGCAACAAATTCAGGGTCTTCGATCATAGCAAATATCCCTTTATTGATCCTTCCAAAAAAGACTACAGCAACGAGATTACCAAAATCATAAATATCGAAAAAAACGGCGACTTCATAATTCAGCCCGGTGATTTTGTTTTGGCGGTAACATTGGAGTCAGTCAAAATACCAAATGACCTGATGGGCAGACTCGAAGGCCGTTCTTCTTTGGGCAGGCTCGGTTTAGTAGTCCATTCAACAGCATCCATCTTTGACCCGGGTTGGGACGGTAATCCGGTTCTGGAACTCGGCAATCTGGGACGAATGGCAATCAAACTCACTTGCGGGATGCGTATTTGCGCTATGACATTTGAAGAACTATCCAGTCCCGCTACGCCTTATACTGAAAAAGCGCTTGCCAAATACAAATTCCAAAAAGCGCCTGTCGAATCCCGAATTCACGAGGAAAATAGCTAAATTGTCCTGATTGCTTTGCGTTTTTCGTTTTACATTTTACGTTTATGAAATACCACATTGAGTTTGACATTGGCTTCAGAAGAAATCCTTATTCCGGCAAATATATTGTAGTAGAAGGAATTGACGGCAGCGGCAAAACAACCCAAGTCCAAAAATTAGCCCAATACTATCGGCAAAAAGGTTTTGACGTCGTAGCGACCAGAGAGCCCCGCAAAGATAAAAACAGTCTGATAGGGGAGTTGATCCAGAAAATACTGCGCGGAAAATCCGATGTTCCGAGCGTGGCATTCCAGTACTTATTTTCGGCAGACCGCGAAATGCATCATGAAGAGTTGATACTTCCGTCTCTTCAGGCAGGCAAAATTGTAATATCCGACCGTTGTTTTTGGTCGGCAATACCATATGGCTTACTCGACCGCAAAACCGAACTTGATAGTAACACCGTAGAGTATATGCTTGCCGCCCAAAGCATACTTTCGATGTATCATCAGTTTGTCGTCCCTGATTATACCGTTTACCTCGACATACCGCTGGATGTAGCCTTAAAAAGGCTGGAAGGGCAGGACGATGTGAAAGAGATATATGAAGAAAAAGAAAAACTGGAAAAAATCGTAAAAGGCTACGAATGGCTGATACGCGAGTTCCGTGATGAATTTTTGGTGATAGAAGGCACAGCCGGCGTTGACGAAGTTACAGCCAGAATTGTCTCAAAAATCAAAATTTGATTATGGACATAATTTATTTTTAGTATAGAATTATAAATATGATACTCAGCCCCAAAATTTTATTGAATTTGGTCAAAGAAAAAAATTTGGTCGAGCGTCTCTCCGAGCGCGAACTCACCAATCCCGAGGGTACAGGCTTTGATCTCCGTCTAGGCGAGGTGTTTAAAATCTCGGGAGAAGCGTTCCTTGGAGAAACTCACAGAAAAACACCCGACATCGAATCGATTATGGTTTATGACCCCAAAAAGAATCAATCGATCAAAATTAATCCCGGAGATTTTTTTCTCGTCAAAACAATCGAAAAGATAAATTTACCCATAGACTTATCGGCAGTTATATTACCGAGGACTACGACTTTCCGCTCCGGCTTGTTCCTGCGCACAGGACCGATTCAGCCCGGATATTCCGGCGAATTAACATTCGGTCTCAAAAACGAAGGCCCGATTACAGTCGAGATTGAAATGGGTGCCAGATTTGTTCATGTTATTTTTCACGAAATTAAAGGCGAGGGCAGCGCTTACAGAGGCCAGTGGCAGGGCGGCCGCGTCTCGGCTGTCAAGAAAGAAAAGCAAGTCTGAATAAATTCAGAATTTATAATTCAGAATTCAAAATTAAAGTTGTATTTATTAATTTTAAATTAAATTCTGAACTCTAAAATATGAAATCTAAATTAAAAACCCATCCCGAATATCAATATCTCGATCTCATGCGCGAGGCGCTGGAGAAAGGGATTCGCGTAGTCGACCGCGGAACCGATATTGTTTTATATAGCCTTTTTGGCAGGCAAACAAGATATGATTTATCCAAAGGATTTCCTCTCCTGACCACAAAAAGAGTTTACTGGAAAGGAGTCCTCCACGAGCTGTATTGGTTCATGTCCGGACAGACCAACATCAAATACCTCGTCGACAACAATGTTCACATTTGGGATGATTACCCGTACAAGATATATAAAACGAAAAACGAAAAACGAAAAACGCAAAATATATTATCCAAAGATGACTTTGTGGAGCAAATAAAAACAGACTTGAAATTCGCGAAAACGTGGGGTAATCTGCCGCGAATTTATGGCGAAATGTGGCGCCGCTGGCCGACAAGATCGGGCAGGACAATTGACCAGCTTAAATGGGTATTGCAGGAGATGAAAGACGACCCGAACGCGAAAAATTTAATTGTTAATTCCTGGAATCCCGAATATCTTTATACAATGGCAACAAAGGATGACGCGTCCCGTTTTCCCATCTGCCACAACATGTATCAAATAAGCAATCGCAACGGCAAGTTATCTCTTCAGCTTTACCAAAGAAGCGCCGATCTATTTCTTGGCGTACCATTTAACATCGCAAGTTACTCTCTGCTGACGATTATTTTGGCCAAAATCGCGGGACTAGAGCCGGGCGAATTTATCCATACATTCGGAGATGTGCACATTTATGAAAATCATGTTGACCAAGTCAAAGAGCAGTTAAGCCGCGAGCCGAAACCCTTTCCCGAAATAAAAATCGACAACAGCGTAAAAAAGCTGGAAGATTTCCGGCCGGAACACGTCGAGCTTATCGGCTATGAGCCGCACCCCTCGATCAAAGCAGAGCTAACAGTTGCGGGCGGCCTCTACGACCGGAAAGCCGGCAAAATGTCAGGATGAAATTCGTATTATGGTGTATCAAGTATCACGTATTACGTATTAAGTATTATTAATTACAAGTTAATATGGATACATTAAAGATTAAATCTTTTACCGATTTGAATGCATGGAAAGAGGGGCATAAGATTGTTTTGGATGTTTATAAGTTTACAAAAAATTTTCCAATAGAAGAGCAATTCGGGTTGACTAATCAGATGAGGCGATGTGCGGTCTCAATTACAAGCAATATAGCCGAAGGGTTTTCCAGAAGAAGCAACAAGGAAAAATCTCAATTTTTTTATATGGCACTAGGTTCAGTAACAGAACTTCAAAACCAACTTGTTATCGCCAGAGATATCCGTTTTTTAAATAAAGATGAGTTCCAGGTATTAGCAGAAAAAACAATATTTGTTAATCAATTAATAAATGGGCTAATAAAAAGTTCAAAAATAATGCATACAAAAAACATATAATTAAAATACTTAATACTTAATACTTAATACTTAATACTTAATACTTAATACTTAATA
>CAZLZN010000031.1:0-8936 GCA_964564035.1 uncultured Gammaproteobacteria bacterium
TGAGATCGGCAATCCGGAGCCAACAGCAGAGTTTTCGACGATGGAAAATATAATTAACCCGGCTAATAATAGTGAAGATATTTTTGTCAATTTCTTTCTGGTCGACAGCAAAACGAGTGCAGGTATTCAATGCGAGCCCAAGATGCTGCCAATGCAAATATCATCTCCGTCGGCAAACGCGACAGGAGGAGTTGAGGCCATACAACCGCTAATACAAAAAGAACCTCAACCAATCGAAAGCGCAGAGTCTTCAGCCGGGCCCACTACTCAGCCTATTTCAGCTCAGTAAAAGGATCAACCTCCTACCTGTTAGCCTCATTCAAAATAAAATTTACTCGCTCTTCAACAGTCATGACCGGAACTTCTACAACAGGAATTTTTAATTTCTCGTATGACCTTTTCAATAAGTTTTCCAACTGCTTAGCTTGCTCTTCAGACTCTACCCTCGCGTAATCCTTTAAAAAGGCGTGGGATTTTAGAAGAAAAGCTTTTTTATAGAAGCATTTTCTCAAGCTTCGTTTTAAGATATCGTCGGCCTCAACTCTCCATAATTCGTAATAAGCCAGACTGTCGGGTATTGCCCTATCAAAAAAAGTTATTTGCTCTTTTTGTATTTCCTGCTCGGCTTTTATTTTAATTTTTAAAATCTGATGCTGAAACTCTATCTCGTCGCTGCGGATTTGATCAATTGTTTTTCCTTTGGATATTTCATGATCAATATATAGACGCGCAGCTTCAGGAACAACTTTGAAGCCTCGTTGCGCCAATATTTTTGCTGTTGTAGTTTTTCCTGAGCTGGGAGCTCCTGTTAAAACATACCAGTTGCTTGACATAATTCTAATATAACATTTCTTTTCTTGAGAGAGGTGTTCTTTTTTCAACTGCCTTTATATTATTACCCTCTATGTACCTTAATGAATCCTGAGAGAATACTTCTCCAATAGACTTCCCCTCTCTTAATAAGCCAGATCTTGTTTTTAACAACTTGCCTATTTCGCCCCAATCATTGAAGGTAATATGGGAACTTTGAGAATTAAGAGATGACTGCGCATCATATTTGTAATGACCGAAGAAAATTCTTGACGCGAATGCCATTTCGCCATCTTTTTTGAGATCATCACCAAAATAAATTATGCGATCCCTAGACTGAGCCGCGCCGGATACACTAAAGTTATTACCTGTCATTTCTTGCTCCCTGAGCCACTCTCTATGTCCCAGAGCTATTGGCAAAAGACCCGGCTTATATCTGCGAATAGCTTCACGCGGATTATCCAAAGGAGGATTTTTGCGCCCCCGCACATCATCTTCGGTAACAATGATATCAGGCTGTTTTAACTGCCTTTTATCAAAAACTTTGCGTATAAATGTTTCATGACCGGACGATACAATACCAGTTGTTACCTTGAATGCCCCGGGGATTGATTCCTGTATTGAAATTAAGTTTTTCCAAAAATCTTCAAATCCGCGCGTAGGTACTGGCCATAAATCGCCATTTGTTGTTTTTTCTCCAACCTGATCTAATAAATATCTTAATTTTTGTCTTACAAGCATTTCCGAAATCACTCCAGTGTTTTCTCCTTGTCTCCACGTCAGCGCAGTACCTTTTCCACCGGGGACCAACCCGCTCAGACTATCCTTGTTTGAAGAATAAAAATTATAAGCCTGTTTACGTATCTCTTCTCTATATCCGTTTTCTCTACATAAATTAACTAATTCAGTAGGAGCGAAGTTATGTAATTCAGGTCTACTTGCATAATTTAGGGCAGCACTTTCACCCAATACATCATTTATGGCCAGATAACTCGCCTCCCTTACGCCCAGACCGCGCGGTCCTGAAGCGAATGTGTCAAACTGAGTTCCGTCGAAGTCGAATAACAACAAATACTTACTCATGTTATAGATTATAGGATTATACAATATTAAATTAATTTGGGCCAGATCCTAAAATTCGAAGTTGTAAATAAATTTCATAATTGATAAACTTGGTATGGATTTTATTTATGGACTTGGAGAAAATAAAACAAAATTGTTTGAGCGCGAGGGAATTAATGGACCGCGCGAGGGGTGAAAGATTTGCAGTCGGTGCGTTTAATATTGACAACCAGGAAACGCTGATCGCAATCTGTAAAGCCGCAAAAAATCTATCATCCCCTGTCCTGGTGGAGCTCAGCGACGGTGAAGTGAAAGCGATAGGCCTCAAAAATGTCCGGGATATGGTCGATAATTACAAACAAGAATATGGCATTGAGATGTATATCAATCTGGATCATAGTCCGGATGTAGATAAAGCGAAGGCAGGAATCGATGCGGGGTTTGAGTTTATACATATCGATGTGTCTCAAGCGAATCATGACGCGACTGATGAAGAGATTATCTCCGCCACCAAAGAGGTCGTAGAGTATGCCAAGAAAACCGGCGCGCTGGTTGAGAGTGAGCCGCATTATTTCGGCGGAAGCAGTAATATTCATACCGAGGCAATTGATTATGATGAGATCAAAAAAACTTTCAGCACGCCGGCCGGGGCAAGATCATTTGTGGACGCGACCGGGATCGATACTTTCGCGGCGGCCATCGGCAATCTGCACGGCAAATATCCTGTACCGAAAATACTTGATCTGGAACTGCTTAAGAAAATCAGAGAAAATATTAATTGCAATATCAGCCTTCATGGCGGAAGCGGGACGCCTCTTAATTATTTTGAGGAAGCTGTCAAAATTGGCGTCAGTAAAATAAATATTAACTCCGACATGCGGTATGCATACCGTGTGACTCTCGAGAAGATGCTTGCGGAGAATCCCAAACAGTTCGCGATAATTAAATTGATGCCGCCTGTGATTGAGGCGGTGCAAAAGGTTGTTGAGGAAAAAATCCGGGCATTCAACTCCGCAGGGAAACAGAAGACAAATTAATTACTATCCTCCTTTAGAATAAATTTAGAAGAATTTGGGAAATTATTTATTAATATACCTATGGGGCTTGCCAGACGCGCACGAAATCCACTTCATACGGCTGATTGGGGCCTGTACCAAAGATGATCGGATATTTACCAGTCTTGCCGGGCTGAGGGCCTTGGGGAATAGTTTTGGACCAAGATTTGTTAGCACATGCATTAGTGATATTTGCTTTGTCGTTAAAATAATAATTAGAGCCTTCATTCGTAAAGCGGGCACCATAGGTGTTGAACTGGGTATCTTTGCCATTCGGAGATATGCCGGCAGATTGAGTAGTTATGCAGCTTGAGTCCTGTTTTTGCATCGACGAAGACCACCAATGGAATGCGTTCACATGCATACGGCTGATGAATTCATAAAAATCAGGCTCATAGAAACTACTGCATCCTGTTTTGTAAAGGTGACATGTGTCCATAGCCCAGAATGCAAAAAATCCACTGCTTCCGCTCCATTGATTGTGCTTCAGCCGGATTTCGGTATAAAAAGGTTTGGCACCTGTATCAAATCCCTGATGACTGCCTCCTCCGGTCGGCCATGTAGAGATAAAATCTGCCTGATAATTGCCTGCTTTGGATCGGCTTTGCATAGTCCCTTCGGGAGTAAAGGTAAAATCGCTTTTTGATTCTGTTGTAGCATTAAAAATATTGCCGGGTCTCATGGCTACAAAGGTTGTTTTACCGGCCACAGGATTGTTGTCAAAATCGATGCGGCTCGGATCGCTGAAATCCTCACATAAAACTAGCTTGGTGAGACCTGCCTGCTCCGCACCAGGGGGCGCCTCCGCGCCGGCACATTGGGGCGTTTGGGCAACGTTAGGATAGCCCAATTCATTTATAGCGGGGTTGGATGCCGATTGCGCGGGAGATAAGGCAAGAGCGGGTGTTGAGCCTGCTTGCTGACCTCCCGCAGGCTGTGCAGGCACATTTTGATTATTACCTTGAGGGGCAGGTGTATTTGTTGGGCAAGGAGGAAGAGTGACTGCAGGGTTTTGTCCGCCTCCGGGGTTTTGGGGGTTCTCTGGATTCTGAGCTCCTGTTGGATTCTGCTGTCCGGGAGCAGCCGCCTGTCTCTGGGTTCCCGGTGTCCCCATCTCAGGTAAAGCGCCGCCGCCTGCTCCAAGTAATTGTTTGATCATTTCCATCAACTGCTGGATGAGTTTGAGTATTTCCTGAAAAAGTCCTTGATTATTATTACTGCCTTTTCTGCTGCGTTTTTTATTTTTACTTGTCATGACTTCGTTGACTGAATCGGCATTATTGACTGCAACGGGCGCGCAGTTGACGCCCGGAATCCAGTTTTGTACCGGCGTCGGGGCACTTGACGTCTGAGGTGATACTTGACCTGCCGGCGGCTGATTAATGTCTGGCAGAGGCGTATTGGTAGGAGGCGCGGGATTGGTCGGGACAAGCGTCGGCTGAGCGCCTCCCATATAGATTGTCGGGGTCGGTGTGTTGGCGAATCCACCCATATTTACAAATGTCGGGGTTTGGCCGAAGATCAATGTCGGAAAAACCAAACCTAATATGCATAGTGAAGTTAAGTGAGTAAGTGTAACGCGCTTTTTCAAGTGCATAGATAAATATTAGGGGAATAAAAAGTTTAATGCAAGAGATAAATACGAGATTAATTACTAATTAGCGCAGGCGCAATCTATTTATAGATAATCTGGAAAATGGATTAAATTTGGATTTTGGCGTAACGTGTTCTATTCGCCCGCCCAAGTCCCGTTTTTCCATTTCTTCTTTTGATAACAACCCTGCCTGAGCGCCAATCTGCTCCACCACTGACGCCGAATTAATAGCTCCCCACTTCATAGCTTCTTTTACTGATTTGCCGTAAAGTATAGCGCCGAGAAATCCGGCAGAATATGAATCCCCCGCTCCCGTCCGCTCCAGTGTGACCGCGGGATATAGTCCTTCATGGTAAAAATTGCCCTGTTCATCTACAGAATGTGAGCCGTATTTGCCGTTGGTTATTACAACTGTTTTTGAACCCATTTTTTGAAGCTTAGTTAAAAGTTCTCTTAGATACTTGGTGTCATTTTTTCTCTTGCGTTTTTCGTGCCCCCATACCAGCTCCTCCGCTTCTTCTTTGTTAACAAAAAGTATGTCCGTGTGTTCGATTATTTGCAGTATAAGAGTCCTGCCGTCGTGAAGCTGGATCGTACCCGGGTTAAATGCTAATTTGGTACCGGTATTTTTGATATAAGCAAGTGCCTGCTTGTAAGTCGGCTGCCAATCGCTTTCGAGACTGGTCAGATAAACATATTTTGCCATAACGGTTTCAAAACTAAAATGGTGTTCTCTCTGCATTCTCTGCATAAAAATCGAGCGCTCTCCCCTATAATTCATGATCACGGAAAAGGGGGATCTGGAGTTTTTGGCAACAACCAAATTTGAAAGGTCGATTTTTTCCCTTCCTAATTTTTTGCGGATTTTGAGCGAAAATTCGTCGTCGCCTATTTCGGTGCACAATGCCGTCGAATGCCCGAGGCGCGACAGGCCGACGCCTACATTGGTCGCATTGCCGCCGAGACAAAAGTCGACCTGCTCTACTCCGATTTTTTCACCGTGTTTGAATGACAGAAAGCCGGTGTCCGGATCGAGACGAAAATGCTGGGTGTTATCATTGATAACCAGGAACTCATCAAGAGTAGTTTTGCCTATACACAAAACGTCAGTGGTTAAAGCCATATATAACAGTATAATATAAGCTAATTAATTATGACAAGCCAAAATATCATAGCGAGCATAATCCGATAAATGCCAAACGGGATAAATGTGTGATTTTCAACAAATTTAATAAAATATTTCACGGCCAGGAGGGCCGTTATGAACGCACCAATGAAACCTAACGCAATCAGACCCCACTCCTGCGCTGTAAACGAAAATTCGCTCTTTATAAGATCCAAGCCTGTCGCGGCGGCCATGGTCGGGACAGCCAGCAGGAAAGAAAATACAACTGCAGATTTGCGGTCGAGCCCCGCTGTGACGGCGCCGATAATAGTCGCGGCGGCGCGCGATACGCCGGGTATGACAGAAACAGCCTGGAAGAGCCCGATAAGGAAAGCCTTTTTCAGGCTTAATTTTTCAATTGTTATTGTCTTTTTTTTTGGATCGATAAGAAATTTTTCCCAGATAATTAAAAATATTCCGCCCAGAAATAGCGACCAAAGTACAATGCTTGTATTGCCGAGAAGAAATTGTTTTATAAAATCATATAAAAATAATCCGACAAATGCCGTGGGGATGAATGCCGTTATGAGCTTTAGCCAAAGACCACGGTTTGTTAAAAGCGTTTTTAGATAAAGAGATACTACAGCAAGTATCGCTCCAAGCTGGATAATGACTTCGAAGCTTTTTAGGAAATTGCTATCAGGAATTCGCAGTAGGTCGGCGGTCAAGATCATGTGGCCGGTCGATGATACTGGAAGAAATTCAGTGATCCCTTCGACTACCGATAGTATGATTGCATGATAAATTTCCACGATTCTATTTTAGCATAATACAATTGTAAGCATGGTTAATTTAGCAGTGAATTCAGGATGGTGTCCTGGCCGAGGGGGTTAAGTAAAATATCGCTGAATTGTCTATAAAATAAGACTGTAAAATATAAAGAAACCAAAAAAGAAATGCCGGCTGTCAATAGCGCGACTATGCCAATTATTTTGGATTTTTCATCTTTCTGAGCGACATAAGCTATGCCCGGCGCTATAGCAAATAGAGGCAGCAGCAGAGCTGTAAAATACAACAATATCTGTTTTCCGGCTGATGTGACAGGCGGCGGAGTTTTGAGCTTGCGGCCGCAATAGGGACAAAAAAAATAAGACTCCGCTATCGGGTTGCCGCAATTTGCGCATTCAGTTCGGGCAGTCATATAGATATTGTACCATTTACAATACATCAGCTAACATCTTACCGAATTCTTATACTTGAGATGATATAATTTGATATTGTTTACAATGGCAAATAATATCAAGTCATTTATCTCGAAACATAAAAGAGCAATTTTTTACGGCTCAATTGGTTTAATAGGCTTAATTCTGCTTACGCCGCTACTTGTTTATATCGTATATGCATCAGATCTAAGCAATAAGGACAGAATCATGAATAGAAGTAAAACCGGACTTACGCTTCTGGATCGTGAAGGGAGAGCTTTTTTTAAATTTTATCAATCGAAAGACATAGAGTATGTGACGCTTAGCGAGATCCCCAAATTCACACAGCAAGCTTTGATCGCATCGGAGGATAAAAATTTTTATACTAATCCCGGATTTTCGATCAGAGGGATGCTAAGAGCTTTTATAGTGAATACACAAAGCGGCGAAATTGTTCAGGGAGGCTCAACTATTACTCAGGGTCTGGTCAAGAATCAACTGCTGAGCTCGGAGCGAAGCTTTTTCAGAAAAATACAAGAGATTATTTTGGCTAATGAATTAAACAGACGATTTAGCAAGGACGACATTTTGGAGATGTATTTTAATTCTGTTTATTTCGGCGAGGGTGCATTTGGAATTGAAAACGCCGCTGAAAGCTATTTCGGAATCAGCGCCGGAGAATTAACCCTGGCGCAATCCGCATTGCTGATAGGACTTCTTCCCGCGCCGTCTACACTGTCGCCTATTTCAAACAATCCGGAAAAAGCGTTTTCGAGACAAAAAATTGTACTTAACGAGATGGTTGAAGACGGACACATAACCAGATCGGATGCCGATCAGGCAATCGGTCAAAAAATCATATTCAGTCCGGTACGGGATGATATGAATGTGTTCGCGCCGCATTTTGCTCTGCACGTTAAAAATGAGCTTTTGAAAAAGTATGGTGAAGAAAACGTGATCCGGCAAGGCATGACCGTCAGGACAACTATAAATCGCGATTGGCAGTTATATGCTGAAAATACAGTTCAAAACAGAGTCTTCGCGCTTGCCGGAAGAAATGCCTCAAATGGAAGCGCAGTGGCGATTGATCCGAAAACGGGTGAAATTATGATAATGGTCGGAAGTGCTAATTGGCAAAATGAAAATTTCGGAAAAGTGAATATGGCAATTACGCCGCGTCAGCCAGGTTCAAGTTTCAAGCCGATCATATATGCAGCGGCACTTGAAAGATTGATCATCACTCCCGCGACAATTCTTCGGGACAGGCCGACTACATTTCCCGGAAATTATAAACCGAAAAATTATGATAACAGGACCCGCGGTCCGGTGACGGTCAGAAGGGCGCTTGCTAATTCCCTGAATATCCCGGCTGTTGAGGTCATGCAGAAAATCGGCGTCGCCGAGGGACTTTCTATAGCTCAAAGACTTGGGATTAATTCACTTAGTCAAAATCCGTCGGATTATGGACTTTCGCTTGTACTTGGCACAGGCGAAGTAAGCCTGACCGAAATGACGGGCGCGTATGCGGTTTTTGCAAATAAAGGCGTATATAACAAGCCTACGGCCATAATTGAAATAACAGATAAATATGGCAAACGGATCTATAAAGAAAATACTGAAAAGCGAAACGCGCTCGGCGAAGATGTGTCGTTTTTAATATCATCTATCTTGTCTGACAGAAATGCCCGCGCGGAAACTTTCGGGAGCGCACTAAATATTTCCAGACAGGCGGCTGTTAAGACCGGGACAACGGAGGATTACAGAGATGCTTTGACTATCGGATATACGCCGAACTTGGCAGTCGGGGTATGGATCGGAAACAATAATAACAAACCGATGGATAATATTGCGGGGTCACTTGGAGCGGCGCCGATATGGCGTGACTTGATGGGATATTTTCTTTCGGATTTGCCGGCTGAAAATTTTCAAGAACCATCAAACGTAATAAGGCGCAGAGTTTGTCCGTATATAGGCACTGATACAAAGTCCGCAACATCGTCCGCGCTGATGGAGTATTTTATTTCAGGAACACAGCCCGGTTTTGATTGTGACCGGGGAAGATTTTCTGATGAAATAAGTCCTACTACGCCTCAGGATATTTCCGAGAC
>CAZLZN010000032.1:0-7988 GCA_964564035.1 uncultured Gammaproteobacteria bacterium
ATCGGCTACCGCTAAAATTTATTTAACAACACCTATATTAATGGCACTCATACATATCTCCCTGCGGCAAAATACGATATATATGCATATCGCTTTAGATTGTCAAAATAACTCAAAAATATAAACAAGATAAAATAATATAAACATGCTCTATATCAGTTTTTCACACCCGCAAATTTAAGTTTTTCTTTTTTGACATATTAAGTGATATAATAAGTAAAATTTTTATGCCGAAACCCAAAACAAAAATCTCGTTCGTATGTCAGGAGTGCGGATATGACAGTCCCTCATGGCTGGGTAAATGTCCAGAGTGCGGAGTCTGGAACTCTCTCAAAGAAATAAAAGAAATCCAAATCAAAAATACCGGCCAAGCTTCAGGTCTAAGTAAAAATAACACGTTAGCTCCGCAAAAACTCACAGATATTGTATTTACGCAAAAGTCTAGAATTCAAACAGAATACGCTGAAATGAATACAGTTTTGGGTGGGGGGATAGTTAACGGCGCAGTCACGCTTCTGGCCGGTGATCCCGGAGTAGGCAAGTCAACACTTCTTCTTCAGCTGTGTCTCTCTCTATCCGGTACAGGTAAAAAAGTACTGTATGTTTCGGGCGAAGAATCCGTTGAGCAGATAAAGATGAGAGCAGATAGGATCAAAATCGAATCCGGTACTTATTCAAAATCAGGAAATAGCCCGTCTCGCAAATTAATTTCAACCCAAAATTTATATTTGGCGTCAATGACGGATACAGACGCGATAGTAAGCCGCATAGAGGAGATGAAACCGGATCTGGTGATAATTGATTCCATACAAACGATTGAGTCACAAAATGTATCAGCATTAGCAGGTAGCGTTGCGCAAGTGCGCTATGGAGCATTGCAATTTGTCAGATGCGCGAAGCAAAATAATATACCCGTAATTATTGTCGGCCATGTTACCAAAGACGGCATGGTTGCGGGGCCGATGATCCTCTCTCACATGGTTGATACGGTTTTATTTCTCGAGGGAGAAAAATTCGCGCCGACCAGGATACTTCGTTCACTCAAAAACCGATTCGGTCCTGTTGACGAAGTAGGGATTTTTCTTATGAATGACACGGGTCTTACCGAAGCGGCAAATGCCCAAAATCTTTTTATAAATTCCATGACGGAAAAATCTCCCGGTAGTATCCTGGCTGTTACGCTGGAGGGTTCCAGAGCTTTTCTTGTCGAGATACAGGCGCTTGTTGTCAGGTCGGGACTGCCGATTCCGCGTCGGGTAGTATCCGGCATGGATCAGAGACGCGTAGAGCTTCTCTTAGCGGTACTCCAGAAACATTGCAGGATGCCGCTTGAGACCCTGGATGTATTTGTCAACGTCGCCGGCGGCTTGCGCCTCAATGATCCTGCTGTGGATTTGGGAATTTGTCTTGCTGTCTATTCAAGCTATTCCAATTCCGTTCTGGACAAAGTTGTCGGCATTGCCGAGGTTGGTTTGCTCGGTGAACTTCGTCCCGTCCCGGGGCTTGATAAAAGGATCAAAGAAGCGGAAAAATTGGGATACAAACAGATAATTAGCGCCAAAAACAAAAAGACACTTATAGAAGTTATCTCGAGCTTAAAAGCGAATCAGAAAGTTTAAAATTAAAAAATAGAAGATTTTGATTGGCTTTTTAGTTTATTAACTTTGGTTTTTGTTTTTCCGCCAGAGGCGGATCCGCCTTTGGCGGAGATTTTTGATTTTTAATTTTTGATCTTTGATTTAATTAATATATGGACAAATTAGACAAAAAAACAGAAGAAATTAAACAGCCTGCAGATAAAAAAGAAGATAAGCGTCCGACAGTATTTACGCCGAATCTGATCGGAGCAATCGCCGATGAAGTTTCCAAAACACTGATAAGCAGATTCCCGTCGGTAATGCGCGTAAACAAAAAAAAGAAAAAATCCAAAAAAACCAAAAAAATTGAGTACGCGATTTTGCTTGATACATCGGCAATCGTCGACGGAAGGATTTTTGATATTATCGCGACAGGAATGCTCAATGGCAAAATAGTCATCTTGCCGAGTATATTGATGGAGCTCAAGCATCTGGCAGACTCCCAGGATGCTGTCAAGCGCGAAAGGGGACGCCGGGGTCTGGAGATGCTGGAAAAACTCAGAAAGGACAAGCACATAGGGCTTATTACGCTCGACGCGCAGGATGAGGAGAAATTTGAAAAAGTAGAAGTTGACGAACGTCTGATCCGAATCGCCAAATATCACAAAGGAAAAATAATTACCTGCGATTACAATCTGGAAAAAAAAGCTGTCGTCGAAAACATCAAAGCAATCAACATCAATGCTCTCGCTAATTACCTGAAAGTAATTGCCGTACCCGGTGAATCTTTATACATCCAGATCTCTCATCCGGGCAAAGAGCCGACACAGGGAGTAGGTTACATGGATGACGGAACTATGATCGTTGTCGAGAAAGGATCCGATTTGGTAGGCAAGAATGTGAACGTCGTTGTCTCTAGAGTTATTCAGACAGCAACCGGCAAGATACTTTTTGCCAAAAAAATCTGAATTGGCGCGAAACCCTTCATTTTTTTAATATCCCCAAGTTGAGATGCGTGTATAACTTAAAAACTCTAGTAAAATGCGTGGGACATGCGGTTCTGTTAGAAGCTAATTTGTCTAAAAAAAACTGCTCCTCTTCTTTGAAGAGGTAAGAGTACCTGCCCTATACTCCTACCTCATCGCAGAGGACGAGCAGTCTTATTCAATCGGGAATGTCCCGATTCAATCGGGAATGTCCCGATTCAATCGGGAATGTATGAAAAAAATGCATGTGAAAAATCTTGATTTATCAACATGATAAATTATTTTCAGCCTCAGCTTTTTTTCTTGACAATACTTATCCCGATATTGTATTTTAGTATCAGGCACTTAGTTTTATTCCTGCCTGAAGAACTAATTGCCGTTTACCCTAAGAGCATTGCTTTTCGTACTAGAACTTATTTTTTGAGTAACGAAAGCGATGCTCTTTTTTTTTGTGTTTCAAAGTGCTGCAATAGGCAATTGCAAACCAAGTTCCTGCAATTTTTTAAATTGCTGCCTGCCGTTTTGAATAAGCGCCTCTCTTCTGTCAATGTTATCTGTTAATCTTCTTAGCCCGAAATCATTCATGTTCAAAAACAAGCTTGAATTAGCTTTGTCTTTATTTGATCTTCTTAAACCTTCAAAAAGTTTAAATAATTTCATGAATTTAAGTCATCATAACACATCTTTTTTACCTTGTCAACCTATAATAAATAGAACATCAAAAATGGCATAACCTAGAGTAATAATAAATCAAAAAAGCCTGCAAAACCAAGCAAAAAAAGTATAGAGCAAAATATGTGGATAACTTTTGGATAACCAAACAGCCTTATTAGCGGTACTGAAGTATAGATTTTAATAGAGGCAGGGAAGTAGGCAGAGATATTTTGTAATCATGTGCCGCGCGGGATTTCACAACAAGCTTAAAAACAGAGAATGCTTGGAGGATTTTATTCTGTCTACGCCTCAGTCTTTTTGATGCGGTCCTTTGCCTGTACAAAAATTGATCAAGGTTGGCCATTTTCCCGTACTGAAGAAGTTTTATAAACACCTCTGTATATATAATGGGATATTTGTTGACGCTGAAACGAAGTATGTCCTTTGGTATAAGATTTCTGTTGATCATAATTGTCTCAAACTTCACCGGAGATGCGGAAGCAAGCGTGTTGTAAATCTCTTCATGTCCGAGAGGAAGCGCGCTTTTTGCGACGGCTTTATTATTTTCGTTAATTGTCAAAAATTGAGAGCCTACGGCAGCAGTTTTTACATTTTTTGTTAAATACGAAACTTGCTTTTTAAAACTGCTCGGTAAAATATAGTCAAAAGGATTTAGAAAAATTACATACTGACCGGAAGCCTTGCGCATGGCTCTGTTTAGGCATATCGCGGTTCCATAATGCTTCTTGTTCTGAAGTATTTGGATTCTTTTGAATTTTTTCTTAAACTCTTTGAGTATCCTACTGGAATTGTCCTTGGAGAAGTCATTTACGGCAATTATCTCTATATTTTCATAGCTTTGTGCAGCAATTGACTCTAAACATTCCGCCAGATACCGGCCCGCGTTATAAACAGGCAGAACTACTGTAATCAATGATTCTTTCAGCTTCATATTTTTTAATGGCAGTAAATATTCGGTTGTAGCTAAAATAGCAGAATATTTGCTATTTTAAGTTAAAGATTGAGCAGATTACTAAAAATGGCAGTAATTAGTGTTTTTATGATTAGCAGTTATAGTTTGAAAATATAATAAGTTGATAAATTCTGAAGGTAGGTCACAAAATACCATACCGATGCTGTATTGTCAAGATTTTTAGTATAATGTGGGGATAGGCAGGTTCATGCTCTCATTTCCTGTAAATATACGAACAACGACCGAGATAATGAAGTAGGCAAGCAGAGAGATTACAAGTCCTACTATTGAAGCTATAATAGCCGATCTTGCCTGTTCGATTTTACCCTTATCTCCGCTGGACATGACCCATTTAATCCCGCCCCAGATCAGGAAAAAAACGGACAAAATGATTGCTATAATAGTAAGTATCTCTATAAAACCTCTGATCGAAGAAGCGTCGATACTGCAAAGATTCTCGTACCCCGGCGGACAGATATTTGTAGCGTAAGCGGGATTAAGAATTGGTGCGGCGAATAAAGCTAGCACTATGGATATTGCAATCACCGTAATTTTTCTCATACTCATTATAATAGTAGTGACTATAGAGCCGGGCTGTCAAGGTATTGACAAATTGATATAGTTGTGGTGTAATTGTCATTGGCTTTTATATGCAAGCTTCGGGAAGTTCCGTTAGGCACATCCCTTCGATTAGTAAGACTAAGTTCTGCACGATCACATGCATTTTTTAATTTAAGAATTCAATTTTCACTATATAAATCATATTTATGGTAAGTAAAAAAACAACATCCGGAACGGCTCAAGCGAGTGATTTCGTCCGCAAAAAGGCAATTACACCCGCCGTTGAAGACAAGAACACGCAAGCATCACCTGTTGAAGATCAGCAGGCTGAAAATATCGAAGCTCAGGCACCTGTTCAGTCAGATTCGTCAAGAAGGCGTATTCATATTTCGCCAAAATCCGAAAACCATGCCGCTCCCGTGCCGGCCCAGACAGAAGCGCCGCGCTTCCCTTATGCTGAGTCTAGACAAATGGATGGACAGGGTCAGGATCAGCGTAATTTCAGAAATTTCAGTCATAATCCCGTAAACACGCCTACAGAAGAAGTCAAAGGTTTCCTCGATGTTCAAATAGAAGGCCATGGATTCCTGAGACCCAAATTTATACCATCAACCAGAGATATTTATATTTCCCAGTCTCAGATCAGGCGTTTTATGCTTCGGCCCGGAGACGAAGTGGAAGGATTGGCAAGGCCTCCCAAGGACACGGAGCGTTATTTCGGACTTCTCAAAGTCGAAAAGGTAAACGGATTACCGGCTGACGATTCGCTCAAAAGACCGTATTTCGATGATCTGACACCTATTTATCCCAATAAGCAGGTTGTTCTCTCAACAGGTCAGACTCCTTTGTCGACCAGGATCATTGATCTAATTGCGCCGATAGGATTCGGACAGCGCGGCATGATCGTATCTCCGCCAAAAGCAGGTAAAACAACTATTTTAAAAGATATAGCGGCAGGTATATCCAAAAACTTTCCGGATGCCCATCTCATGGCGGCATTGATCGGGGAGAGACCGGAAGAGGTCACCGATATTTCCATGTCTGTTCGCGGCGAGGTGGTAGCTTCCAATTTCGACGAGCCTCCGGAGAATCAGACTCGCGTTGCTGAGATTACGCTTGAACGTGCCAAAAGAGTAGTAGAGATGGGTAAAGACGTTATTATTCTATTAGATTCTATTACCAGACTTGCCCGCGCTTATAATTTGTCTGTAGACCCGTCCGGCCGCACGCTTTCCGGAGGATTTGACCCGGCGGCGCTTTATCCTGCCAAGCGATTCTTCGGCGCAGCCCGTAACTGCCGCGAAGGCGGATCCCTAACTATTATCGGAACAGCTCTTGTCGAAACAGGTTCCCGCATGGATGATCTTATCTACGAAGAATTCAAAGGCACCGGAAACATGGAGCTTCACCTTGCGCGGTCTCTTGCGGAGCGCAGAATTTTCCCGGCTATCAGTATTGAAAAATCAGGAACCAGAGGCGAGGAGAGAATATTGGCTGAGGGTCCTTATAAGAAGATCGTGACCATGAGAAGAATGATGGATATGCTTGGCGCAGACGAGAGGACGAGTATTTTGGTCGAGCGCCTTGCAAAGACCGAAACAAACGAAGCGTTTCTAGAAACCCTCGGCAAAGGCTGATTTACCCTCGGGATTTGACTTTTAAGGCTGAATTTGATAACTTAAGAGCTTGAAAGATGAGAAAAAACATCCGTGATTTCACTGCCTTCCTTATCTTCTACTGTTGGCGCAAACTGCTTAAATTTTCAGTACGTTTTGAAAAGAACAAAAATTATTTAGTCAAATTCTTTATGATGAAAAGAGGCCGCTATAACCGGCCCTTTTTACATTTGGCAACCATGAGCGTGTTGGGCGTCGGCATTGTGATAGCGCCTTTCCTGGCAGACACTTATCCCATCCTGGCCGGTAAAACTCCTGCCTTTGCGCAACAATCTTCCGAAAGCGCCGAATCTACGATCGAAGTTGGTATTGACGTCTTTGAAACAGAGCTCTCCCAAAAGCCCAGAGATAAAACAATAACATACGCCGTAGAAAAAGGAGACACTATCGAATCAATTGCCAAAAAATTCGGTATAACGTCCGAAACTATCGAGTGGGAAAATGATTTGGACTCCAAAGACATATTATCTATCGGCCAGGAGCTAAGGATCCTTCCCGTGTCCGGAGTTGCTCACAAAGTCGCCTCGGGTGAAACGATTTACTCCATTGCCGACAAATACAAAACCAACGCTCAGGGAATCGTCGATTTTCCGTTTAATACATTTGCCAATCCTGAAACATTTGCTCTGGTAACAGGACAAATAGTTGTGGTTCCGGGCGGTGTTGATATTTCGGATCAGACTCAGCCTGCCAGAAAACAGCAGGTTTATGTATCCCGTGCGACAGGTCCCATGCCGGTCAGCGTAAGCGGCTGGTATTTCCCGGTCGAAGGAGGAATTTCTCAATATGCCGCTTGGTATCATATGGCTATCGACGTAGCCGGACCGATTGGCACTCCTGTTTATGCTGCGCATAGCGGTACAGTGGAATCGGTTTTGGTAGGCGGCTGGGATGGTGGATATGGAAACAATGTCTGGATAAACAATGGCGATGGAGTGCGGACGCATTATGCCCATTTGAATTCCGTAAATGTGAGCGCGGGACAAAGTGTAGTTGGCGGCCAAACCATTATCGGCGCAAGGGGCAACAGCGGCCGCTCGACAGGGCCTCACACTCATTTTGAAATTCAGGTCAACGGCGCTCTGGTCAACCCGCTTAACTACGTCAGCCCGTAGAAAGATCAAAAATCAAAACTCAAAAATCAAAACTACTACTTAAAACTCAAAACTAAACAAATCTAAAATAACTTAACCTTTAATCATTATTTAAAGTGTAGTATAATTTAATCGAATTTGAAGTTAAATATGAATAGTAAAGGTATAAATTTAAAAATAAAATTCCTTATTTAGCTTTGATCTTTGCATTTTGCACTTTGAATTTACTTCGGGCCATTAGCATAGTGGTAGTGCGCCGCATTCGCATTGCGGATACGGGGGTTCGATTCCCCCATGGTCCACAAAATAATTTAGAATTTATAATTCAAAATTAAGAATTAATATAATATAATATAATATAATATTTTCTGAATTCTAAATTTTTACGGGCCCGTAGCTCATTTGGTTAGAGCGCTTCTATGGCATAGAAGAGGTGGTCGGTTCGAATCCGATCGGGTCCACAGATT
>CAZLZN010000033.1:0-1542 GCA_964564035.1 uncultured Gammaproteobacteria bacterium
AGTCCTTACTTATAATATAGTATGGTTTGCGATCAAGAGTCAATATGCAGGAGCAGGCCAGGAGGCATCAAAGTTTGGCGGATTGTTCAATTCCCTCCTTTAAGCCTTCGAGAGTACCGGCGATGACCGCTGCAAAAAGAAGGAGCAGTAACTGCGATTTAGTAAATTCATCGGTTTCTTTTGATAACGCATCGTTCAGAAGGTTGAGTGCCTTGAGCTGTTTTTTTTCATCGTCTGTTAAGTTATTTACACCTTTTTTATCAGGATCAATTTTGTCTTTTAATTCTTGTATTCTTTTTTTAATTGCTTCATGCATTTGTGCTTGTGGATCCATATCCTCCTTTTTTTCAATTTGCAAATTATTAATAACACTTGCTGTATCTATTAGCATGTCGGGGTTTGCGGATAACATGGCAAGTACGTTTGCTTGTTTGTCAGGCGTGATATTGTATTCCGACATTTTATAGACTACTTCCCCCAATGCTTCTTTGCGTTTTTGCTCGATATTAATTTCTTGTTGTTCGGGTTTTTGAGCGGATCCAGTTTGTATTTCCTCATTTGGCTTATTAGTCTCTGCGTTCGGGTTTGCAATTATATTTTTAACTGATTGTTCGGCGTTTAGTACAGCGGCCGGATCTTTGTCAAATTCTTCTAATACTTTAGTTTTATTTGCTTCCGAAGCACCTGTCTCAACTAATCTTGCTTCCAGGTTTTGTTTAGCTTGTTGTTTTAGTTCGGCAGCTTTTTCCTGATTATTCTCGTTTCCTTGCGTAAATTTATTTGGTTGTGTATCTGCTGCAGCAGCAGGTTTTTCAACCGATTGTACAGTTGGTAATTGCTCGACGGGTGATTGTCCGGCATCGGGCAAAGATGGGACTTCACCGAATACCTGCGGTTGATCAGCCGGGGTTGCCTGTTCAGCCGGTATAGTAGATACAGGAGTTTCAGTTGGTGCTTCAGTCGCGGGGGGTTGCGTCTGTGTTGCAGTTTGAGGGGTTTCTCTATCGCTTGCGCCGCCGGTTTTGATGCGCTGGTCAATTTGCCGTAGTTTATCAGGCGATATGGTTACGGCAGGCTCGATAGGCGGTGCTTCGCCGTGAATTGTTGTGTCTGCTTCAGCGGCAGGTTTTTCGGCTTGTTGTGTTTCTCTATCGCTTGCGCCGCCGGTTTTGATGCGGTCGTTTATATCTTTAATTTCATCAGGAGACATATGGGATCTCTTTATTGCCAGAGCTTCAACGGTTGGCGGTGTTGCAGGGGTTTCGGATGGCGGCGGGGTTTCGGTGAATGGCGTTTGATTTTTTGTGGTTTTTTCAGCGGTTTCACGAGTAGCTTTTTTGGCCATTCGTGCTTCGCTTTCTGCATTGAGTTTAGATATCAGTGCGTCGTGGTCAGCTTGTCCTTGTCTCGCTGATTTTGCATCTTGGGCGGCTGGGTCGACAATCTGTTTCTCTCCAGTAGGTGCCGGAGGGGATTGGGTTTCGGCTGCCGGTCGGGGACCTGCTGTTACTTCGGCAGCCCTTGCATCCAATGCTGCTTTTT
>CAZLZN010000033.1:1642-7552 GCA_964564035.1 uncultured Gammaproteobacteria bacterium
CAATTGCCGCTCGTTTTGCTTCAGGGCTTTCCGCGAGAGCAGGGTCAGGAGTTTCTCCGGCCGGTCGGGGACCTGCTGTTACTTCGGCAGCCCTTGCATCCAATGCTGCTTTTTTGGCTGCGTCCGTGTCGGCTTTTTGTTTTGCCTGTGCATCTGCCTCTTCCTGCTGTCTTGCTTTTGCATCTGCTTCAGCTCTTTGCTGTTGTGCAATCCTGTCAATTGCCGCTCGTTTTGCTTCAGGGCTTTCCGCGAGAGCAGGGTCAGGAGTTTCAGCAACTAATTTAAGTACATCTCTAGGTTTTTCTCTTTTCGTGCCGGGTTCGCCGATGATGCTTTTGATTCGTAGTTCGGCGGGGTTGAGGAGGCCGGATTTTTCTGCACCGTTTTCTACGCCGGGAGATTCGGCTTTCGGTAATGCTTCTATTTTTGTCGGTACAGGTTGTTGTGCTTCTGGATTTTCTCCATTCATAACTGGTCTCCGAGTTTTACGTCTCCTTTCAGGGTTTTTTTGACTACGGCGTGTGCTTCTTCGAATTTGTTTTCTTTGAGAAGATTGGTCACATGACTGAGTACCAGTTCTTTGATTTGTTCTTCGTAATCGCTGTGGATCGCCATAGCAACAGGGATCAGTTCCGGGAAGTACTTGTCGAACTCGCGGGCGACAGTTCTTATCTCCTCTAGATTCATTCCGGGTTTGAGATTTTCCAGAATATATCTGGCGAGAGCGCGCGCCCGGACAGCGTCCATTTTGCGAGCCGTAATTTTGGCTGAAATAATATCCAGTATGTCATTTTCGATTTTTTTCAGATATTCGTCCGGATCCATTAATTTAGTATATCAGGATTTTGAGGCATAATTCCATAGTTTGCCTGACTGGATTTATCATTTCAAATGAATTAATATTACCGATGCACGATATGGATACGAAATTTTATATTTTCAGACATGGCGAGACTTTTGCTACAAAAGCCGGTACGGGATACGGCTTAAGAATATTTAGCGCGGATATTTTACCGGAAGCAAGAGGTCCATTGGAGAGAATCGGAAAATATCTTAAAGATAAAAATATTGATTTCAGTGTGAGTTCAAAGTTTAGAAGATGCCGGCAGAGCGCAGGGATTGTTGAGGAAATAACGGGAAATAAATTCGCATATGATAGCAGATTGAACGAATATTTTCTGGAGCCGTACTGGTATTTGAGGAGACGAGTGGCATCGCTTATTAACGAAGCGCGGGAGAAAAAATATCAAACTGTTTGTATTTGTACGCATGGGGCGGTGATCGCGGCTTTGATCCACGTGTTGACCCCTGAGGCATCGAGGCGGCCTTTTAGTATTTATAATTTTCCGCCTCCGGGGGTACTTATTTCCGTAATTGACGGGAAAGTTACCCAGATGAATTTCAATGAAATAAATAATGAAATAAAGTGAAAAATTCGTTTAAAAAATATAAGCTTATTTATAATCCGACGGCAGGTCAGAAAAGAGCGGTCGCGGGTTTGCCTGCCAATATTGGGCTTAATGAGGCGCTAAATGTACTGAGGAGATATAAAATCAGTGCCGATGTGGAAGAAACCAAATATCATGGGCACGCAAAAGAAATAGCAGAGAGCGCTGTCAAACATGGTTATGACGCGGTTATATCGGCAGGCGGGGACGGTACGATCTCGGAGATAGCGGGAGTACTAACAGGCAAGAAAGTTGTTCTCGGGATTTTGCCTTTTGGAACGTATATGAATATACCCAAAATGCTTCACATTCCACAAGACGTGGAGAAGGCGGCGGTTTTGATAAGGGCAGGAAACGTATTAAAAATTGACGCCGGTGCTATAAATGTTTTGTCCGGTAAAAAATTGTCGCCCGTGAAATATTTTTTTGAGAATTCGGGTATTGGATTTGAGGCTGAGATGCAAAAGCACTTCGGAAAACTTGAGAAGGGAAACTGGTTTGAGCTTTTTAATTTGTTGAAAATAATTTGGGCTTTTTATTTTTACCGTGCAAGAATAATTCTCGACAGCTCAACCGAAATTAAGACCAGGGCAAGTACGATTATGGTCTCAAACGGTCCTCTTACGGGCGCGGGGCTTACGGTAGCGCCGGGCGCGAAGCTTGATGATCATCGTCTTACGGTTTCGGTTTATAAAATGTCCAGATGGGGGGTTTTGAAATTCGTGATAGGTCAGAAGTTCGCGGGGAGGGTATATTCAAAGGATGTAAAGAGATACAAGGCGAAATCGGTCAGAATTGAAACCAGAAAACCGCGTTTGGTGCACGCGGACAGCAGGATATTCGGGAAGACACCTGTCGAGTATAGTATTTTACCGAAAGCATTGAATGTAATTACGGGTTTCTCTAAAGATTGGGATATATTTTTGCCGGATCAGCCGGAGATCGTGTTTAGATTGGAGTAAGAGGCATTTTGTGTTATAATATTTGTAGTTAATAAATGCATTTGAGTCTACCGCAGTAGACGAGCAGAGCAGGAGAAAGCTGATTTTTCAGCACAACTGTTACGGAAGTCAACCGTAAAAATATGACAAAGCGTGTCGGTAATCCCGAATGAATCGGGAAAACAGGAGCGCAGATAATTGAGCCCCGATCGGATCGGGGGAAGCAAGGTGGTACCACGGGTTTTCCCGTCCTTGTCCCATATTTTGGGATGATGACGGGTTTTTTTGTGCCCGGAAAGGTGGGTATGGAGAGAAAATATAATTTTGCGGCAATTCACAGTCAATCAAACCGGCCGGATAGTCCTCTTGGTATTGAGGGGCATCCTGAGGAGCAGGCATATGAAAGCAGGGCGATATGCTTGCAGTCTGACGTGGTTGGCTTGAGTAAGCCGATTGAGAAAGAGTACTTAATTTATTTTAAAAATATCCTCAAGCAACAAATACCGGAAATAATTATTCCAAAGAGAACGGATAAATCACTTTCTCATTCTTTTATTAAAGACAAAGAGGCGCGAAATAGATTGAAAAATTGTTTCAATAAAAATGGACAGAGAGGTATTTTGTCCGTATTTGATCCGACCGAGAGCGAGAAGGAGATGCTTTATGGATTTAGAAAGGACGGGATTTTTGTTGATCCTGAGGTGGATTATGATTTGGCGTTTCGGCTTGGAAATAAAGCGGGATTCAGGGATTTTTGCAGAGAATACGATTTGCCTCAACTGAGAGGCGGTGTATTTGACGACGAGAGGAAGCTTAAAATTTTTGTTGATTCAATGAGTGCGAAAGGTGCAAAAACAGTACTGAAACATCCGAACGGTACGGCCGGGGAGGGATTGATGATAACTGATTATTTAGATGACGGTCAATCTAAATCTGTATCGAAATGGATGTCCGGCGCGGGGTGTGTGGTCGCGGAAGAGTTTAGTCAGAAAGGTTCGGAGCACTCGATTCATGTCTATATTGATCCTTTAACTAAGTCGCCAAAGCTATCGGGAATTTATGATCAGTTGGTTGTTGAAACTGATAACGGTTTCGCACATTATGGCTGTAGTTATCCTGTCCAAAATAAAATGTTGCTAAAGCGGCTTGAGAATTTGACTAATGATAAGATAATGCCGGCATTAGGTGATGTGAATTATACTGGTCCGGCGTGTTTTGATGTGCTCGCGGATCCGGATCATTTTATGGAGTTAAATACCAGGGCTGGTGCAAATATGTATGCTCACGCAATGGTAAAAAGAGCGGCGAGATCTGTTTATGGAATGAAAGAGCCGGGCAGTGCAGCGTTTATTTTTTTGGCAGGGCTTAGGCATGATAAGCGCTCTTTTGAAGCATTGGTTAAACATAATGAAAAATTATTTGAACCTAAAAGTGATGGGATGCTTATTTTTTCAAATCCGGGGAGACATGAGTTCGGGAGTTTTGATGTGATCGCGATGAGTCCGGTTGGTTTGTCGACGGCTGAGGGTGTACTGTATGAGGGGCTCGCGAGTTTTTGGGGAAAGCAGGACGCGCAGGGGTTTTTGGATAGGGTTTATAGGAGGTAAATTAATATTTTTCTTGTTGAGGTATATTTAGAGCAATTGTGTAAAAATTATTCCATTTCGTGCCGGGGCGGCCGCGGAGGATTTGGTGAGCGATTCCGATTTGTCCTGTTTCATGGTTGATGTAGGTGGTTTTTCTCCATACCGCGCCCATGACAGCGGCGCAGATTGAGGTGCCCTCGGCAATATTTTTGGTTATCTCGCTGCTTGCGATTTGCCCGGCATTGTTTTCCGATTGTTCGTGCATATGTTTGTATTTTAGACTGTGATGAGAGCTTGAGCTTTATTTTATGATTACAAGGAGATTATGGAGAGGTTACAAAGCTTGTTGGGCAGACGGGGCAACTGGGGGTTGATTTTACAGACCTTATTAGTGTTACAATAGGTATATGAAGCTTAAGCGTTTTCGCGGGGATCCAATTCTGGAGAGGAATCCCGAGCATGATTGGGAGCGGGGATCGGTTCTGAATCCAGGGGTGATTCATGAAAATGGATTCTTCAAGATGGTTTACCGCGCAACCAATGATATCCATCCTGATCAGGAGGGGTCTTATATATCCTCTATTGGTTATGCCGAAAGCGTTGACGGCATGCATTTCCAGCGCTTCGAAGAACCGCTGATCGCTCCGACAGAAGTATATGAGAATGGCATGGGATGCGAAGATCCGCGGGTTACCAAAATAGACGGTGTATATTATCTTTATTACACTGCTGTCGGAGGGGTCGGACATGAGCAAAAAGTGAGGATCGCGCTTGCGACCAGCAAGGATTTCAGGAATTGGAATAAGCATGGGATTGTGGGGCCGGATATGTTCTCCAAGGCGGCATGTCTTTTCCCTGAAAAAATAAACGGCAAATACACGATGCTTTTTACTTTTGAGCTGGAGAGTCCGAAAGCGACGATCATGATGGCGCAGTTTGATGATCTTTATGATCTTTTTTATCCTTCAAAGGAGAGGATGAACAGGATCGTGAATGAGGAGTATGAGGAGAATGTGGTATTCAGGCCGTCTGACGGGCGGGGGAATGAAGTGGGTGCGGTTCCGATCAAGACGCCGTATGGGTGGCTTTTTATCTACAGCGCGCTTAGTACTGTCAATGATCATACGGAGTGGTCTATCAGCGCGGCGCTTCTGGATCTGCATAATCCGCGCAAGATCCTCGCAAATGTTGATCATATTCTGAAACCTGAGACGGAGCGGGAGATTCATGGGGTGGTGAATCATGTAGCTTTCCCGGAGGGGGCGATTGTTTTTGGCGAGAATTTGTATGTGTACTACGGGAGCGGCGATCAGGGGATTTGCCTCGCGATGTGTGATTATCAGGAGCTTCTATCACACCTGACTTCGTTGATGTAGAAAATGAAATTATCTACGCTAATATAATTGATCCCTTTTTATATAATTTTTGCATGTGTGTGGGAGGGTATAGCAGTTTCTTAATCCTAGGTCAGTAAGTCTTTAATTGGTTTTTTATAATTGTAAATATCAAGTGCTGCTTTATGGCCCGGTAATATATTGTCCGGCAAATTATCGAGAGGGTGCCAATTCCAACCTTCACATTTTTCCGGTTCAACATTTGTTGGGAAACCATCATATTGGCTGCAAGTAAATACGAAATGTATGAAGTTATATCCTTTTTGTAATTCTCTAATTACGCCTACATATTGTAGACTCTTTCCTTTGAGTGAAGTTTCCTCTAGCAGTTCTCTTTTACCACAATCTTCAAGTGGTTCCTCCAGTTCGATTCTGCCACCAGGCAATCCAAGCATGCCGGCTTTGTAGCTATTTAATCTTTTTCCAAGTAAAACCTGTTTTTCGTTTTTGTCTAAAACAATAATACACACCCCAATATGTTCCGGTTCCATATTTGAAGTATATCAGAAGAATAAAGGCCGAAAGTAGTTCGGTTAGCAGG
>CAZLZN010000034.1:0-7152 GCA_964564035.1 uncultured Gammaproteobacteria bacterium
AAATCGGTTTACATGACACATGCAAGCTGGTAGAATTGGTTTGAGAATGAAATTGCCTCACTTAAATAATCTTTTTGGTTTGTTCTCATATGATTTGGGGATCGATTTGGGTACCGCGAATACACTGGTTTGGGTCAGGAATAAAGGAATCGCGATCAGAGAACCGAGCGTTGTCGCAAGGCACAAAAAAACAAAGCAAATAATCGCGATCGGAACTGAGGGTAAAAAAATGCTCGGCAAAACTCCTAATTCGATTGTAACCATAAGACCCTTGAGGGGGGGAGTTATCTCCGATTTTGATGCCACACAGGCGCTCATCGCGTATTATATAAAACAAGTGCATGAAATGGGTAATCCTCTGCACAAATTGCTTGCAAGGCCGAAAGTTGTTATAGGGATCCCTTCGTCCGTTACCGAGGTTGAGCGAAGGGCGGTTTGGGAGGCTGCGCTTAGCGCGGGAGCCAGGGAGGCATATTTGATAGAAGAGCCGATGGCGGCTGTTATCGGAGAGGGTATTTCGATTTTTCAATCAAAAGGGGTTATGGTGATTGATGTCGGAGGAGGGACAAGTGAGATTGCCGTTATATCACTCGGCGGGATCGTGGTCGGCAGGTCGATCAAGTTGGGAGGAGATAATATGGATCAGAGCATTCTGCATTATCTGAGACTAAGGCACGGCATATTGATCGGAGACCAAACTGCCGAAGAAATTAAAATAAAGATCGGAAGCGCCTATCATAAGAGTTCAAAAATAAAAGCCCAAAGCGCAAAACAGGCGGACGACGGTTCAAAAAAAGAAAGTAACGGGTCCGATAAAGAACAAAGAAGCGAGAAGGTTATGATAATCAGGGGACGTGATCTGGAAACGGGATTACCCAGGAGTCTCAGGATTACGGAGGGGGAGATAAGAGAGGCTTTGTCTCCTGTCCTGACACAGATAATTCAGGCGGCTGCGGATGTACTTGAAGAAACGCCTCCTGAACTACTGCCGGATATACTTGAGCACGGAATTTTATTAACAGGAGGAGGGGCCAAAATCGAGGGTCTGGATCAGTTAATAATTGAAAAAGTGCATATACCGGTCCTGGTTTCGCCGGATCCGCTGACTTCCGTCGTACGCGGCACCGGTAAAGTATTGGAGGATGAAGAGCTTCTGCATAAAGTGAAAGTCATTGGAGGATTGCAGTAAAACCGCCTGACTTGCCCGAATTTTTATGAATTATACCAGCAACAAAAATAAAAGCAGTAAGAGGCTGTATGTTTTTGCGGGACTTTTGATTTTATCGGTGCTTATTATTATTTTGTTCCGGGCGGGTAAGCTTGATTTTATAAACGGGGCTTTGCAGTCTGTTTTTAGACCCATACAAATTATATCGGGTAATTTGTTTTTTGAAGATAGTAAGGATGAAATTACTAAACTCCGTGAGGAGAATAGTGAGCTAAAGAAAAAAATTATCAAGCTTCAAATTATAGAGCAGGATAATAGAGCGCTAAGGGATCAATTTGTTATTGAAAAGCCCAGGCCCAAAAATTTGCTTCCGGCTACGATAATCAGTATGCCTTCGATTTTGCCCAGAACTGACACGGCGGATTATTTGGTTATCGATAAGGGGAGCAGTGACAACGTCAAAATTAATGATCCGGTTGTTTACAAAGACAGTCTTGTAGGTAAGGTCAGCAGGGTTTCCGGCAACTTATCGATCGTTAATCTGATAAATCACAGGAGCACTTCTTTTACCGCGCGGACGCTTGAGTCAAAAGCCACGGGAATTATAAAAGGAACGGACGAGCAAAAAATTTTATTTGATAATGTTCTTTTGGCCGATACTTTAAAAGCGGGTGATACGGTGATCGGTGAATTTCCGGATGAAATTATAATCGGTAGGATAAAAGAAATAAATAAAAAAGCGAGCGATCTTTTTCAAACAGCGGAAATAGAGCAGATCATAGATGTTAAGAAGCTTACAAAAGTTTTTATATTGAAGAGCGATTTATAAATTATGTTAATGATGATTCTTTTGTTCGCCTCAATTATTTTTGAGAGCACAATTACTACAGTGCCGCTGGCGCTTACTGTTCTGACCGTTTATGTCATTTTAAACAAACAAACGAGATTTTTTTACGCGGGGTTTGCCGGTGGAATTATTTTGGATAGCCTGACCGTCAGAGTCTTGGGAAGTTCAAGCGCCTTTTTTGTGATATGGCTTTATTTGATCCTTCTTTATGATAGAAAATATGAGATACGGACTTTGATGTTCGTTTTTGTATCAATATTTTTCGGGAGCGTTATTTTTCTATATTTATTTAAGTATAATTATATTTTTTTAAACGCACTGGCAGGGTCAGCTACCGGAATGGTATTGTTTTTGGTTTTGAAAAGATTTGAACACAATAAGAGTCAGGGATTTTAATAATTATGAACCCCGGTTTTGCATTTGGCGAAAGCATTAGAACAGAAAAAACACCGCGGAGAAGACACTCCGGTGGAGGAAGTTTGGGAGTCAGATCGTATCTGCTTATTTTTGCGGTGATAATAAGCGTCAGCGTATTTTCAGGGCGGCTTATTTACCTGCAGTTATTTGAAGGAAATAATTACCGTGAAATTTCAGATTCCAACAGGATCCGCACCAAGGTTATAAACGCGCCGCGTGGGATAATATTTGATAGAAACGGAGAGCCTCTTGTATACAATATACCGGGATTCCGGCAGATACTGAAAGATAAAACCGATGAAACAAAAGTAAAAACTGTGACATTGACCAGGGAGCAAGCACTTCCTCTAATTGCCAATGGCGCCGATAATATTGAAATTGATTCACTCAGGGAATACAAGTTCAAAGATGCGTTTTCACACATCCTGGGGTACGTTGGTCAAATTTCGGATGATGAATATAAAATCAGAGAAAAAGACGGTTATCTGCCGACTGATTGGGTCGGCAAAACCGGCGCGGAATATGAGTTTGAAAAGACACTCAGGGGAATTGCGGGGAAACAATTGGTCGAAACAAACGCAATGGGAGTTGAGACCAGATCTCTCGGGCGAACAGAGCCGATATCTGGCGGAGATGTAATTTTGACTCTTGATGCAGGACTGCAAAAGGCGGTATTTGAAGCGGCGAGCGGTATAAAAAAAGGAGCAGTTGTAGTCAGTAAGCCGAACGGGGAAGTTTTGGCTATGGTGTCTAAGCCTGATTTTGATCCGAATCTTTTTACGCTGAGCCGTGATTACCGTCCGTCTTCAACTTCGGCGTATTTGTCTGTCAATTCTATGCTTGGTGATTCAGATTCTCAGCCTTTGCTGAATAGGGCTGTGTCGGGAGTTTATCCTCCGGCATCGACTTTTAAGATGATAGTTGCCGCGGCGGGACTTGAGAGGGGTATTATAAATTCGGGATATAGAGTGCAGGATACGGGCATTCTGAAAGTCGGCGAGTTTTCTTTTGCCAACTGGTTTTATACATCATACGGCAGGACAGACGGGTCTGTTGATGTTGTCAAAGGTTTGTCCAGATCCAATGATATATTTTTTTATAAACTTGCCGAAAAGATAGGCGTTGATCCGGTGTCGGAGACTGCGCGGTTATTCGGAATAGGCCAAAAAACAGGGATTAATCTGCCGGGTGAAGCATCGGGGATATTGCCGTCGAGAGACTGGAAAAAAAGCGCTATCGGTGAGCAATGGTATCTCGGGGATACGTATCATTACGGCATCGGACAGGGATTTTTGCTGGCAACACCACTCCAGGTAAATCTGTATACTCAAGTAATCGCGAACGGAGGCACTTTGTATAAGCCGGAGATTTTGAGAGATAAGAAGCCGGTTGTTTTGAGAGAAAAAATTATATCGAATAAATCTTTGCCGCTACTGCGACAAGGCATGATCGACAGTTGTAAACCTGGCGGAGTTGCTTACCCGTTATTTAATTTAAAAGTTAAAAATGAAAAATTAAAAATTGATGGACGGAATTATTTGAAAGCGGCTTCCGTTTCGGCAAATTTAAGGGACGCCAATCAGTATAGGGAAGTGATAATCGCATGTAAAACGGGAACCGCGGAGCATGGTAGCGGAAAGAGTAAGCCGCACGCGTGGATCACGGTTTTTGCTCCTGCATATGATCCGGAGGTTGTAATAACGGTTTTGAATGAATCAGCCGGCGAGGGCTCAAGTGAGGCGGCACCGGTTGCTAAAAAAATATTGGAGGCTTACTTCAGTAATTGATCCATGGAAGAAAGGTATTACAGATTGGGATTTCGTGTGTTTCCCGGTATCGGACCCGGTAAATTTTCCAAGCTTTTAGATTATTTTAAAAATGCAAAAAATGCATGGGGGGCAACAGAGTCGGAGCTTTTTGACAGCGGTATAGGCAAAGCGCTTTCGTCGCAATTTGTCAGTTTCAGAGCAAAGTTTTCGATCAGCGAATACGCTAATAGTTTGGTTAAACATGAAGTGGATTTCTGTACAATGGATGATGAGATTTATCCGAAAAATTTATCAGTTATCGATAAACCTCCGATAGTATTGTTTTACAAAGGCAAACTGGATAAGTTAAACATGGCTCCGAAAAATGCCTGTATAGCTGTTGTCGGAAGCAGAAAGGTAACATCTTACGGACGACAAGTAACGGAGTATTTGGTCAAAGATCTTACGGATAACGGCTGTATTATAATTTCGGGACTCGCTCTGGGCGTGGACGCGATCTCGCATAAGACGACTGTCGAAAATAAAGGAGTGACTGTTGCGGTTATGGGAAACGGGGTCGAGCAGTGTTTTCCGCGGGAAAATCAGTCCATATATAATAGTATATTGGAGGCGGGAGGAGCTATTGTTTCCGAATATCCGCCGGGAACAGTACCGAGTACGGGTTCTTTTCCGTCCAGAAACAGGATAATTGCCGGACTCTCGAGCGCTGTTGTAGTGACCGAGGGCACGCATGACAGCGGTTCTTTGATAACAGCCGATGATGCAATACGACAGGGCAAGATGGTTTTTGCTGTACCGGGTCCGATCACATCCAGTTATTCCAAAGGGCCTAATCTTCTGATTTCAAAAGGCGCAGTTCCGGTAATGAGCGCGGGTGATATATTAAAAAAGTTATCGATAGGAGAAACGAGAGTCCGGACGGAAATAAAAGCCGATACGAAAGATGAACAGTTGATAGTCGATTTGCTTATGGCGCGTAATATGCATATCAATGAGATCATGAAGACAGCTGGGTTTCCGGTCTCAAAAATAAATATAATACTATCCCTTATGGAGATGAAGGGTATAGTAAAAAGCACGGGTACGGGTATGTTCGCGTTAAATACTGTTTAGATAATCGTTTTAGTTTTTGATCTTCGCGAAAATCCATCCGGCGATCAGCGCATCAATATAACCGCTTATTGTCCACAATAATATCATCAGAAGCGACAGGTTGAATGTTGTATAAGAAATAAACATTCCGGGAATTGTCGCGATTATAAAATATAATTTCGCGAATTCCATAGCTCTGCCTACTTCATCTTCGCCTTTTATTTTTTTATCGATATACTGCCAAAAATAAGAGAGGGCAGTCCCGAGTATAAAAGGATAAGCAAAATATGCTGTCATAAGCGGATCATCCCAAGGACGGAATATTGACAAGTTGTCATATTCATTCATAACTCCGGGGAACAGGCTTCCGACAATCCAGCTGAAAATAAATCCGACTATCAGAATGGCAAGTCCGGCCAGAAGTCCTCTTTTAATTATGAGATTCATTTTTTTGATCACCTCCTTCTTGAGTAAAGTATAGCACAGTTGTTATAATCATTTTCGTTATGAAGATCAGAAGAGCCGAGAAAAAGGGAGAAGATATTAATTCAATTTTTCAAATTATAAGTAATGCCGCATCCGCAGGGAAGATATTGCCGAGAACCAAGAAGGAGATTGAGGAGGTTATCGGTTCTTTTTTTGTGGCGGAGACGGACGGCAAGATTGCGGGGTGCTGCTGTCTTGAGATATATAATAAGAAACTGGCCGAGATCAGGTCGCTTGCCGTCTTGCCGGAGTTTCAGAGCAGGGGCTTGGGCAAGAGGTTGGTCGATGCGTGTATTGAGAGAGCTAGAAAAGAGGGGATTTATGAGATTTTGACTATTTCGGACAAGGATGTTTTTTTTGAGAAGTCGGGATTCGGGAAGTGTCTGAACGGGCAATGGGCGCTTTTTATGAAGCTGAAGTAAAGAATTAGTGGAGGCGCTTTTTTTGTTTTTGGGATTCGATTTTAATTTCGCGCACATAACCGTTTAGCATGGAGTTTACTGCCGGGCGGTGGCGGAGGGCGAGGTCAATAAATGTATTTACGGATGTGGTGGGCATAGATCCAATTAAGTTTTGAATTCTTTCTTCCACACGGCGAAGCAGTTCCGGGTCTTGTAATTCTGTATTATCAGCGATCGCTCTGGCTTTGAGTTCACCATATTTAATTTCGTCAAAACCATTTGCTTCCGGGTTTTGGAAGACGACACTCGGGGGGAGCGGTTTTTCGGTTGCTGATGGTATGACAATTTCTTTTGGCATAATTTTGTTTGGTGCTACAGGCATATTTTAGCACAAAATTTAAAAATTTAAAGCGGGGGGCTATTTGACTTATTGTCCGGTATTTGGTTACATGGGTGTATGTCTCAATCAAAGAAAAATAAAACAGGTAAAAAGATTGTCACGAAAATTAATTGGTTTAAGCCGTATTTGAAGAGTAATGAGCTTCCGCGCAGGAAAAAGAGTTTTCCTCCTTCGAAATAGCTTCGGTTTTTGTTTTGTACTTTTGAAATTAAAAGTATATTTATGTTTTTATATATATATTTTATCTGTACTTTCTATACAGAAAGTACCAACCTGCCTGCCGGCAAGGCAGGAGACTTTTTGCGATTAAAGTCGTGCCTATATTTATTTGTACTTTTGTAACCAAAAGTACAAAAAGTTTTTCCGCTTTGAAAGTCGCGCTGAAATTGCTTCATTCGCTTGCCGGGTGATTTGCTCCCTCCCTTGTCAAGCAAGCGATCTCAGTCGCTTCGCTCCTTCCGATCCCCTCCTCAATTCGCGGAATCCCCCTGGCGCACTCATTCCGCAATTTCTTTAACGCGCTTTGTTTTACCCCAAGGGCACTAGCTTCTGCGAAGCGGCGCAACGCTCAC
>CAZLZN010000035.1:0-6443 GCA_964564035.1 uncultured Gammaproteobacteria bacterium
AAGATATAAGCAAAATTATTTAACCTAATGTGTTTGGTTCCCAAACCTATATGTTTATAAGTTATTCCGTTTTGGACACGGGCTTTTGATCCCGGATAACGCGACGATATAACAGTTACTTTGTGTCCGCGTTTAACTAATGCTTTCCCAACTTCATAAGTCGCCCTGGCTTGGCCGGCATTCAAGAGCGGATTTTTTATGTCATCAAAATCTAAAAATACAATATGCATAATTTTTTACAATAAAAAAGACCCGACGGGGCAGGTCTTCATCGAACAAATTTTATAAATTTTAATAAATTAATTTTCTATAAATAATTTTTCCGTTTGCCGGAATAAAATTCGGTAATCGTATCGACAGCCGGTTTTTTATTGCCTTCGCTATCCCACAAAGCAGTTGACCCGCCGTGGCTTACCCAATAATTCATTCCAATCACTTGAGGAATTTTTGAGATTTCGTACAACGCATCGCTTATCCATTTATTTTGCTCCTCAGGGCTCATGTCTCCATGAAGATCGGGGATAGGTGCACCGAATTCTCCCAGCAAAACTTTGCCTCCGCTTTTTTCAGCGTACTCTCTAAGATCCCGAGCCAGCTTCTCTACTGTCGGTACGTAGTGATCGACGACAATTACTCCGCCAAGCGCCGATGTTGTTTCCCGGTCCATCAGTGCTCTAGCCAAATCACCATTCATGGAATAATAACCCGATTCTACATTTTTATTAATTTTCTTGAATGCTGCAAGCGCTACATTGTGTTCGTTAATCAGAAATTCTCTATGCTGTGCCAGACTTGCCGGATCGCCCCATTCTATTTTGATACCGTTTTCGCATTCAGGACACGAAGTGAAAATGTCTCCGTCTTCAAAGATATCGCTATTATTCAGAATAAATTGCTCAATACCGGCAATATGCTGAGCGCGGTCGATTCGCGGATAGCCGAACCAGCCTTCCCAACCGGATAAGTTGCCTCTGAACCAGATCTTCAGATCATGTTTCCTGGCTGCCTTGACCCATCTCCTGAGTATTGGCCCGAATTCATCGTCGTATGGCGTCCCTATTGCAATAAAGTTGGCAGACATAGATGCTATTTCGGCAACATGATTATTGATTACCTTGTCGTACTCAGGATCGTTGAGCTTCTCCCGCGAAGGATCTCTCGAGAATTTCATTGTATCAACAGACCGCACCTCCCACCTTTTCTCTTCCTGTGTAGGCTGAGGTATCGGATTTATGGTATCAATTATCTTTCCGTTATTCATAAATGAATATACGATAGAAAACGCTATTATAAAAATTAAAACTATTGCTATTAAATATCTTTTTTTCATATTTGCTTCATGCATTATACATTATTTTTTGTTTGCATAGTCAACCGGTTCGGTAATTAAATTACTGATAAACTGCGGTTTTAGTTGATAAATATCGGCAAACGGGTATTTGTGCATAAGCTCATAACGGCTTAACTGGTTGTTCTTCTCCAAAGTTCTAAAAGTCAGATCGTTCCTGTCGTTGGTACGCATAATTATCCACCGCGCCCATTTGGACGGATTGTCTGAGGCAAAGTCCCAATAATCACCTGATCCTTCATGAATAAATCTCTTCATCGGCATGCCGGATGAGAAAATAATAGCGTCATGCGAGGCGACTGAAATCATAACAAATCCTTTTTCGGGCAATGCGTAGCGATTTAGCCACCCGCTAACTTCTGTAACGTTTTTTCCGCTGCTCCCGATCAGCGCGTCATCAAGAGATACGGAGTCTTTGTTCATATAAGAGAAAAATGTGACAAACAAAAATAAACCAAGCAATAAATATTTTAATTGAGATACGCGATGCGCCAAGTATCCCAAAAATATCGCGTAAGCGGGAATCATCATCATGCCGTATCTGACGTTGAACCATGAACCGTTCAAATTCTCTACATAAAGAGAGCTGTGACCCAGATACAATGCCAGTACATTGAATATATACGGCACAAACAGAAGTGTAACCGCAAACCTGGTCGGACCCTTCAGGTTTTTATCAAAGAACAGCAATAGAGCGCCGATTAGCGCAAAGAATAAGAAAATGGGATTAGTATTATAAATAAGTGCATATGTGTAAGTCTGCAATGATATTACAATATCGTGTTTTGTAGGAAGCGCGCCTGCCGCGGCCATTTGCTCCTGCTGTTGATTCGCGGAATATGGCCCGAAAGCAAAGTAAAGCGGGTCTTTAAAAATAAGTGTATTCCAGAAAAACCATAGAAAAATTCCAAAGCTTGCCATCAGTCCGAACATGATGACAATACCTTCGGTTTTTTTGTAACCGTATTTTCTGATATTGTGAAATAATACAAAAGCTGTTGCAAAAATAAACAGAAACCAACCCTCATAACGTATAAGAGTCGACAAAAAGATCCAGAAAGCAGATCTGATCAATCTGAATAAGTTTTCATCCCTATGCCATACAACCATTTCATATATAGCGGCTGTTAAAAAAGCCATGAGCAAAAGCTCTGTCATCGCAGTCGTCTGCATATACAAGGAGTTTAAATTTAGCGCAAAGACCAAAACCCCGAGTATTCGGCCAAAAATTCCCACTTTGAGCTCCTTGAGGAACAAATATATTAATACGCCGGTCGCGATATATGCAAACATTGAAGGAAGCGCGCCGCTGAGTCCGGAATGCCACATAAAATCGATCCATATAGTCGGAAGCATGACAACGTGCGGCAGAGGAAGCCAAACACTGCCGAGCTGGGCGACTCCGGGTTTGAGGTTTTCGACTACGCGCCTGGCGATATCCAAATGAGACCGGGCGTCATTATAGAGTAAGTTTTGACCGTCAGCCGAGAAATACAAGTAGGACACAACTGACAAAAATGCCAGCAGGACCATTGTAATCTGGAGAGAATAATCTCTAAAATAATTTTTGATATTTGTAATTGTATTTATGCTGATGTTCATTTTTTTAATAGTTCCGGACTTCGCATCCTGAAATTTAATATCAGGAGTATGCCAAAAACCGAAATCAAACCTGCAGTTATATAAATATAGTAATCCCACGCTGATATATAGTTTCGCGCGAAAATATTGTAGACCAGAGATTTGCTGCCCTGCTGAGTAAGGAAATCGATATTTCTGTCTATGGAATAACTGAATTCGTAACCTGCTTCTCTGGAAATAACTTCCGCCTCAACGGATGGGGGATTAAGACTTGAAGTGAGCGCGCCGAGCGTGTTTACCGCAATCGAATACGAAACCGCAGTAAAAAAGAGAAGGGTAAATAAATTCTTCTTATTAAATATGGTTAAAAGATAAGCAATAAAAATCGACAAAACGGCATATGAAGGGATCAAATACCTGGATCCGAATGACCATCCGCCCCAAGGATCGCCCCACATTGAATACATAAAAATATTCAATAGCACTATAAAACTCAGTAAAACGGCAAACTTTCTTTTTTTGAGCAGAGCTATAATCATACCGATAAAGCCCAATACCATAACAGGGGTGTAAACTAAAATACCCCTGTCATAACTGAATAAATGCACGTGAATTCCCTGTGTTGAAAGACGCGGGTAGAAAACTTTGAGCAGTTCGAGCTGGCCGCTTATTGCACGAGGGGGCTTATTATTGCTTACATTTTGGATCCGCCTGACCGTTCCATCTTCCGCCACCTGAGTAACTCTGGTTTGGCCTCCCGATAGAACCAGTGGATTTCCATAAGAAAAATAATTGAACCACATAAAAAAAGCCAGAGGAATAATTGCACCAATAAAACTTAGAATATATAAATATTTAAATTTTAATCTATAAAAATGTTCGGATTTTTTTACTTCCAAAAACTTAGCCGCTGAAAAAACCGCTGCGGGTAACATCATAAAAAAATTGGGGTAATCAACTATAACGGCTACAGCATAGCAGAACCAGACTATTGATAAAGCCCAAAAAGTTTTGTAATAAAGAAGTGCATAGATGCTAAATAATATCAGAAAAGTCGAGATATGATGCTGGAAAAAATCTACACCATAAGCAAAAGCGGGCGTAGCAAAAGCAAAAGTAAGGCCTCCGATCGATGCTGCTATGATATTTATGTTGAGCTTAATGGATATTGCCCTTATCAGGAAAATATTTAGTAAAGTAAAAAAAGTTATAACCGCGAAGGTCCCGACCTGCGCAAAGCCTAATTCGCGGCCTATTACATAACCGGGGATGGCTATAAGCGACACTCCGGGCGCAAATAGCGACACAAATTGCCCCTGGGCGTTTATGGCCAAATCGGGAGACGCGAACTGAGCGAGCGGAACCGAGAGATAAATAGAATTATTTTCGACAATTGAGTAGGTTAGCGCGAAACGCGCAGTTTGCTCAAAAGGGCCGATATTTCGCCATTTTATTGTATTCAGCTCGGTATCGGCAGGATTACCGGGAATTCCCCTGATACTGAGTGCGAAAACGGCAACACAAAAAAGGAATAATAGAAAAGTAAAATTAAATTTGTTAAGTAATGCTGTAAACATATTATTAAATCTCCGGTGATATTTTCGGCATACTCAAAATGCTGTTTTTTCTGCTAAACACAGTAACTTCCTTTCCTTTGGAAACAGCAACGACATGATGTTTTCTATTCAAATGCAGTCCGTGGACTGTTTTTTCCCAATAATGAGGTTTGAAAAAAAGCTGGTAAAGAGCAATCGACGCGGATATACTCATCATGGCCCAATATACGGGGATTAAAAATATATACTTTACAAGATCCCACTGGCGGAGCTTGTTGCAGGCTATCATATAATAGTATATGAAGAGGAAATTTCCGAATATCCAGGATATTACCGCGAAATATGAGACCGGCGGATAAAACACAGATTCTATAAGTTGCGATGACTGTTCATAAAAAGCGAAATAGGTAAATGTAATAACCCACATAAAAGGATTTATAAATAGAAATAGTATTTTGCCGCCGATTGTGAGATGAAATATAAAAGCGTGCTTAATCCCATGAGCCTTTATAAACTGAGCCATATTTCTGGTGTGTACAAGGTATGTTTGGATGTACCCTTTTATCCATCGGGATCTTTGCCGGAACCAGTTACCGATCCTGCTGTTTGCCTCTTCGAGAGTAGTTGAGTCGATTATCGCTGTGCGATAGCCCTGCTTGAATAAGCGTATACCGAGATCTGCGTCTTCTGTTACGTTAAAGGGATCCCATCCGCGGAGCGCTTTTAGATCATCTGTTCTGAAGTGATTGCTGGTTCCGCCAAGAGGGATAGCGCTGTTTAAGGACTGAAGACCGGTCAGAGTCAGATCAAACCAGAGTGAATATTCGGCCGTAAATAATCTGGTTAATAAGTTTTGACCGGGATTGTAGTAATTCAGCTTTGCCTGTAGGCATCTTATATCGGACGGCAGAGTTCTAAAGCCCAGATAGGCTTTCTTCAATTGTTTTGGATCCGGTATGTCTTCGGCATCGTAAATTACCAGATATTCTCCTCTTGCATAGGATAAGCCGTAGTTACAAGCTTTTGGCTTGGTTTTGGGCATTGAATCGGGAACAATAACAGTCCTGCAATAAGACGGAAGTTTCATTTTGGAGACCATTTTTATAGACTCTTTATCGTCTTCTTCAAGAAGGAGTAATACATCGAGCTTGTCCGGGGGCCAATCCAGCCGGGATATAGATTTTAAGAATTGAGGTATGATCCTTGCCTCTTTGTAAAGAGGGCATAATATAGTATATACTGGAAGGCTTTTACCGCTCAGTCTGCTTAGCTGTCTATCGTCAAAATTTATCTCTACAGGCTTTTTCAAACTTTTAAGAATCAGATACAAGTTGAACATTGTATCTATAAAATAAAATGCGCTAATAATTGTCACAATAACACGAATTTCCTGCAGGGGATCAAACATATAGGCCAAACCGAGAAGTACTATTAATAAAGAAAGTATTATAAACTGCGATCCGTTTATCGTGTAATATGCCGATTCCCAAACGGGAAGTGTCGTGTGGGTTATAAATTTTTTATTTTTGTACGACAGGCCCGCGCCTCTCATCGTCCTCGTATTATCGGGCGGGATTATTTTGATTTTAGAATTTTGGCTTGATTTTTTTCCAAACATACAGTACAAGCAGATTACCGGGGCAGTAACAGATAATACTATATATCATATCTATAGGGTTAAAGTCAAACATAAAATACCTGCAGGGTTAATATTGAACTGATCAAAAAAATATTTATATAGATTTAATTTTTTGATTATTCTGGGATACTATCTTGTAATCTTGCTATTCACAAACTTACTGTTATGGGCTTTAATGTAAATTTTTAGCAAATTTTAACTATAACAAAAACAGTCAAAATTTAATGGTTGACAAAAGTGTGCTCGATATCATATACTCTAGGGTATTGTTTTCTAATTAAACCTGCCCCTGTTTACAAAAATGGACAACAAACTCAGG
>CAZLZN010000036.1:0-6431 GCA_964564035.1 uncultured Gammaproteobacteria bacterium
ATATCTGTAGATTTAGGTTCCTGGAGTGGATACCATCTGCTGGCACAGAACCATAATTGGCAAAATAATACTTGATTTTTGCCTTTCATTATGTTTATCTATACTTATGGCAAGAAAAAGAAATTCCGGAAGGCATTTTGACCAGCCGCCTTTTAAGTTTTATTACAAACTTGTACTCCTCCTCATGCTCGTTGTAGGACTTCCGCTTACGCTTTTCGTAACACAAACGAAACAAACAACGCTCACAAGCGCAAATAACATGTTCCCAACCGGAGGCGTGCTTGGACCAGGACCATCCGCAGCTGAGGGAAGCAGAGGCAACAGCCAGTCGTGCATAAACGGTAAATGCTATTCGTGTGCCAGCGAAACCGGCTGTTCGATCACATGTCAAAATGACAGCTGTGCATGCGAACCGGGTCCATGCGCAGAGCGGGAACAGGGATTAACAAAGCCTTCTATGGGGCCCAAACCATCCCGCATGAATACCGGCACACGCTCCGCGACAGGACAAAACAGTAGAAGCATTTCATGTGTAAACGGGAAGTGTTATTCCTGCGAAGGCAGTTCGGCATCATGCAGTGTTTCATGCGAGAATGAGACGTGCACTTGTGAACCGGGCCCTTGCAAAGAAGTCGCGTCTGAAATTTCCGGCATTCCCCTCCCGGGCAGCGGTTCGGCCGATATACCGCAGATACCCGTATCAGTTGAGGAACAAAATAACTTTTTTCAAAATATCATTGATACGATCAGCGAATTCTTCAAAAACCTTTTTAAGTAAATAAGGCTTAGTTAAATTATCCAGATATTTCAAGTGATTGCACCGCCTGCCTATAAACACCTTTGCTAAGCGGGGTCGAAATGACGAAAAGATGCGTAAGCTGAAAGACCTGAACACTTGATCTAATTTGATGAGGATTTATTTGATGACTATTGTTTTGATGTTTGTAAATTCACGGATTCCATGTTCGCCAAGTTCGCGGCCATAGCCGGATTTTTTTACTCCTCCGAAAGGCATACGCGGATCGGAACGGACCAGCTGATTAACGAAAACGAGACCGACATGAAGATTATCTATAAAATAATGAGCGCGTTTAATGTCCTTTGTCCAAATACTTGCCGACAAGCCAAGATGCGTGTCGTTCGCGACGCTTATTGCCTCTTCGTCATTTGATACAGTTATAAAAGCGACTACGGGACCGAAGACTTCCTCATCAAAAAGAGGCATGCCTTTAACAACATCATCGACAACAGTTACTTCATAAAAATTGCCTGCTCCCTCTATTCTTTTACCTCCCTGCAAGAGCTTTGCTCCCTGAATTAAAGAATCCCTTACTTGCCGGTCTACTTCGTCGACTAAATCAGGCCTCGCCAGAGGCCCGACATTGACTGACGGATCAAAAGGATCGCCAACTTTGAGTTTTTTGGATATTTCCAGGAATGATTTTTTGAAACGCTCCGCGATTTTGCGGGTCAATATAATTCTTTTTGGCGAATTGCATGCCTGGCCTGAGTTGACCAGTCGTCCTTTTACAGCATTGGCGACCGCATTATCTATGTCGGCATCCTCAAGAACAATGAAGGCATCGGATCCGCCGAGTTCGAGTACAGATTTTTTGAGATGCTCCCCTGCTGTCTTGGCGACTATCGATCCTGCCGCTTCGCTTCCTGTCAGGCTGACTGCGGCGATCCTTGGATCGGCAATTATTTTGGTCATTTCCGTACCCGACATAAAAATATTGGTAAAAACTCCCTCGGGAAGACCTGCTTTGACCAAAGTGCTCTCAATTGCCAAAGCGCATTGCGGAACATTTGAAGCCGGTTTCATAATAAAGACATTGCCCGCGGCAAGCGCCGGGATCATGGCTCTAAACGCTTGGGAAAATGGGAAATTCCAAGGCATTATTCCGAGTACCAAACCCAGAGGCGCAAACTCGATATAGCTTTTTGAAGCGCCTGTATCAACATGCTGATCTGCTAAAAATTTTTCCGCATTTTCGACATAAAATCTGCAAATATCGGCACATTTACCGACTTCAGCCACAGAATCAGGTAAAATTCTGCCCATTTCAAGAGATATTGCTTTCGCGAGTATTTCCTTATCGCCGTCTAGGATCTCGGCTATTTTCTTGATGTAAACAAGTCTTTGAGCGACTGTTAATTTCTTCCATTCATTGAATGCTGTTTCCGCTTTTGAAAGGAGCAGGGACACTTCATCATGAGATGAGGCTTTGAAAGTTTGTAATAATTCGCCTGTCGCGGGATTGATGCTTTGGATCGCCATAGACTTACACTAAAAAGATATTAGCATAAAAAAGATAAAAACGGAATAATATAGTTATGAGTTATGAGTTATGAGCGGGCGGCGAACAGGAAGAAAGTTACAACGAGCGCTGTGAAGATCACGATAAGATGCTCGAAGTGTTTGTGTTTTTCGGTAAACTTCTGACTCTTTTTTGCTGCGGCTTTTTTGACTTTTGTTTTCTTCATATATATATTGTTAAACTTTTATAGACCTTTTGTCAAGTGATACAATTTATATCATCAATCATTCTAACATTCTGCAGAATGAGAATGTTAGTCCCGGTTCAGGCTTAGCAGGAAGGATCTGAGGATTTGGTAGTAATCCGACAGGCTTTGTATATCCACCCATTCATCAAGCGCGTGGTGGTTGCCGCCGATCGGGCCGAATTCTATTCCTTCAAATCCCGCTTCGGTAAAATAACGCGCATCTGATTCACCGTGCGCTCTGAAAAGCGGCGCGTCAAAATCTCTCACTTCTTTTATTTTTTCTTTTAGGAGTTTTATATACTTACTATCGGGATTGGATTGATGCGGCTGAGATTGCAATAAAACCTCAACTTCGATACTGCCGTTGAGCTTGTCTCTGAGTTTTTTTAGAATGGTATTTTTTTCATCCGGGATAACTCTCGCATCAATTATTGCTTCGCAGTGATCCGGTGTTCTGTTGGTTATTTCATTTGATGATCCGATGGATGTCACATTCAATGTAGTGCCGCTCCATTCCTCTTCGGCATGAGGGAAAACTTCCAGTATTTGGTGGATAGCCTTTTGCATCTTGAGAATTGCGTTGTCTCCAAGCCATGGATAGGCTCCGTGTGACTGTTTGCCTTTGGCATGTAATTTCAAAATCATTCTGGATTTGGCTTCATTGACTATCTTGAAGCATGTGCCTTCTCCCGAGAAAACGAAGTCGGCCCGCACACCCTGTTTGATTTGATAGCCAGTTCCGTTTTCTCCCCCGACCTCTTCATCGGCTGTGATCTGGAGGCCGAGCGGATAATCTAGAATCGGCGCCATTTCTTTGAATAATAGGATCATTGCCGCGGCGGTTGACTTCATGTCGTATGCTCCCCTGCCGTAAAGCTTGCCGTCTTTTTCGACCGGCAAATATTGCTCGGGAACCGCGCCTACTACATCGACGTGGGCGTTGAGTATTATTTTGAACTCTTTGGTCTTGCGGCTATTGGCTGATGCTAAAAAACTTGGGATGTTGGCGTTTTCAAAATCCTGTATATGGAAGCCTGAAAGTTCGCTTTTGGCTATACTAATTGCTTCATCAAGCGCCAGCCTGTCACCGGACACTGAAGGAACGGCTATAAGCTTTTTGGCAAGCGGCAATATATCCTGATGCATGAGTTTATTATAGTATTAATACTTATTCATTCTCAACAAGTTGTTCTACTTTATTTGTTAACAATCTTCTTGCATGATCAGTATTGCCCATGAATATGACACCCATTGTTCTTCGTACAGGCATTCTGACGATTATTCTTGTTCCGCTTTGCTCCTTTAGTTGAGCGTCAATGCGATAAACTTCATCCCGAAGCTTTTCCGGATCAACACTTTCCGGCATTTCATATTTGTCCTCTGCTTTTATACCGTTTGCAATTACTCGCTTCATCGAGACTATGGTCTGAGGCAAGCGGTCCGCCGCGACTCCGGTCTGAACAGCGTCAGTCCAATTTGTGATACGCGGATTTGATTCAGCTAAGTATAATCTAGCCTCACCATAGCGCTTTTGCTGAAGCTCGCGCTCTTTTTCACCCGGTATCATCAGGTCAATGTTGGCGAATCCGCTTATTTTATCAAAATCCACATTCATCTTTGCAGCAGAATGTCTTAATAACTTTTTAAACCCTTCCGCAGTCGCGTGCTCTTGCGTTTCCCTCATAAATCTAGAATAATCATCCTTGGGTTCATATGCGCTTGTGCCTACACATGCCGTTCCGCGTTGCAACTGTCCATTCCATCCCAGAGAAACGACTTTGCCTTCCATGATAGCGACAGACATCCCCGGTGAATCTAATACATCCATGTATCTGCTAATGACAACCCGCTGTTCTTTTTCAGGATCTATAGTCCCCCTAATATAACTTTGGCATGCTCGAAAAGCATCACCCCAGTGTACAAACTTTTTTGCATTTTCCCGTCTGCCGTCAGGATAAAATACCTTGTAACCATTTTCCTGTCTTATAATCCCCGCGCCATAGTTCCCGTCCGATTCTGCAGCCCGAACCATGATTCCCCGCTGATAAGAATCCATATTGTATTTCTCATATAAACCAGATACTTTTGATCGTAAAAACTCTTCAGAGCCCTCAACCATATTATTAACATTGACGATCCTGTAATCCGGCACATGTAAGCCTTTGATCTCCGCGCTTGTAATTAGAGAATGAAAATCTGCTTTGTTTTTTAATTGTTTCACCATTTTAGACGGCAAACCCCAAACTTCGGCATTCATTGAGCGGATTAAATTCTCCGTATCGGGATGATTTATGTAAGGAACGCCTATTATACTGCGCTCCGGGTGCCTGGATATCTCATCAGCAATTTCATCTCCCGTCTTGGGAGTTATCTTTTTACCATATATATCAGTTAAATAATCAAAATGCCTGTCAGCTCTCTGATCGTGCCTCCTAACCATAACCATGCTTTCCTTGACGTCCGTCAATGGCACATGTCCGCATCTCGCTCCATACTGGTGCTGAATTACATCCAGTACCTCATCGCTGGCAGACGACAAAACGTCCGGGAGATTATGGTAGCCGAAGCCTTTTTCATATTTATTGCCGCCAGTAAATAATGGCTTATTTTCTATACTTTTACTCATATTATTTTAAATTTAATTTTTTAATGATAGCGCCCAGTTCCCGGCGGGCTTGCGGGATATCGCCCATATAAATTATGCCCATCGGGCTTTGGGTCATTCGGGCTATGATTCTAGTGCCGTATTCTTGTAATTGCAAGTCCTTCTTGTAGATTTCGTCCCGAACGGCCTCAGGATCTACGCCCTCAGGTAACTTAACCTTGTCTTCAGCCTCTATCCCGTGTTTTATAATTTTTTGCATAGATGCAATTGTCTGTCTATCGCCTTGCGCGGCGACGCCGGTCAGCACTGCGTCGGTCCAGTTGGTGAATCTGGGATTTGATTCCGAAATGTAATTGTAAGTTTTGCCGAAACGTTTTTTTTGCAACTCGTACTCCAGCTTGCCGGGGATGATCAGATCTAAATTGATAAAGGTGTTTATAGTGTTAAATTTAATACCTAAATCTGCCGATTGGTCTATAAGAAATTTTTTAAAGGCAATTAGTGTTTCTTCTTCGATTTTCTGCTTTTTGACTCTGAGCTCTGCAGATTTGGGCTTATATGTTCCGGTTCCGATGCAAGCGGTTCCGTCCGACTGAAGCTGACTATTCAAGCCAAGCGAGGTTAATTCGTTATCCAAAACCGCAACGGACATACCGGGCGAATCGACGGACTCTATGAGGCGGCTTATAACGACGCGTTTTTCTTTTGCAGTATTCATAGTGCTTCTGATGTGGCCGGCACAAGCTGCGACCGCGTCTTTCCAGGTGTCAAATTCCTGAGGATAGTTATCGTTTCCGTCGGGTAGAAAAACTATTTTGTTTTTACGCGCTTTTACTACTCCCGCTCCATAGTTGCCGTCACATTCTGCAAACCTGACCATTATGCCGGGCAAATAATTGCTGATACTAAATTCGGAATATAAATTTTGTACTTTGTCATTGATAAACTTCGCGGCTGAATCTGCCAGCGAGTCGATGTCTGTAATTTCGAAATCCGGGACGCTGAGATTAGGTACTCCTGATTTCTGAATCCTAATATGGGACTCTGCTTTGTTTTTCAAATTGTGAGTTAACCGCGCAGGCAATCCCCAAATTTCGAAGTTGTCCAGTTTTGAGGCTAAGTAGTTTTCTGTTTCTTTTACACTTATGTAAGGCACAACAACTATTTTTTTGTTTTCAAATTTTGAGATCAGATTCAGCTCTCCTGCTGTTTTGGGGATCAGTGATTTTTTGAATACTTTTGATAAATATTCTAATTGAGAAGTGATCCTGGCTGTGTGTCTCTCGACCAGAACGTAAGAGACGGGCAAATTATCAAG
>CAZLZN010000037.1:0-6324 GCA_964564035.1 uncultured Gammaproteobacteria bacterium
CAAACCTGCAGGTTGAGCTTGGTAAGTTTGTTGAGGGAAGTGCGGTCGCGGATGCCGAGAAATACTTGCTTCATGACGGCAACGGCGGTATATTCCAGAACGAGGCGGCGTTCTCAAATATTCTGGCGGCGGTCGGGACTTTTGGGAAATTAGAAGCACAGGAGATAAGCTCTGCCACGATAAGCGCCGGGTTGATTGATCTCGGATCAATTTCGATCGACGGCAATGCTTCTTCATTTAATGTAATTAACGGTCTGGGCGATAACATCTTCTCTATCGACCAAACAGGGAACGCGACGGTTTCGGGTAGATTAAAAGCCGGTTCGGCGAGCTTCGGGGCATTTGGCGAAGTTACAATTGACAGCATCGGCAGTATCACGACAACAGCATCTGTAAGTGCTCAGAGCTTTGCTCTCACGACCGGAAGCATAACAACCGGCAATGGAGTTGAGGCATTCGCGTTCAATAACGCAGTTAATAACAAGATATTCGCGATCGATCAGACCGGGAACGCTACGCTGTCCGGAACACTTACCACGTCGGTTGGTAATTATGATATTGCCGAAGATTATCCGACCAAAGACAACACGATCGAAGCCGGAGAAGTGCTCAGTATTGATCCTGAAAATGACGGATATGTTGTCCGCTCCAGCGGAAGTTATGACAAGGGCCTGATCGGTATTTATTCCGAAAAACCGGGCTTCAGACTGTCGCAAAAAGACGGACTTATCAACGGAGACCGAGCTATTCCTGTTGCCTTGGCCGGACGCGTGCCTGTAAAGGTTAGCAGTGAGAATGGAAATATAGTCAAGGGCGATTATCTGACTTCGTCATCAATAGCAGGAGTCGCTATGAAAGCTACGAAGGCAGGACAGATAATCGGTAAAGCGCTTGAGGATTATGATGGAGCCGGTGCCGGTAAGATAATGGTTTATGTCTCAACAGGTTATGCAGATCCGTCCAATATACTTGCGGACATGGTTCTTGATGAGAACGGCAAATTGGCTATAGCCAGCATTTCAGCAAAATCCATAACGCTTCCATCCAGTGTCGTGATCAGCGGCCGCGAAATAAACGGCTCGCTTGATACTCTTCTGACCGGCGTCGCCGAGGGTCTAAATGATGTCACCGCGAAAGCTGACGATCTGAAGAGTGATGTACTTGCGATAGCCGCGAGGACCGAGACGATCGAGGAAAAAGTCGAGAAGCTCGAGACTGCCGAGAAAGAACAGACTGAAAAGATCGAGGAGACCAAAGATATTGCTAAGCTTGCCATTGAACAGGCTCAAAATCTGGGTGACAAAGTTGCATCAAATGAAGCTGTGATCGCTGAGCTGAATCAGAAACTGGAAGAGATGTCTTCTGCGACAAGCTCAGCCGGTCTTGATGAGATCAACAGAAGACTGAACGAGCTAACGGCATCTCTTCTAAATAGCGCGACGCCGTCGGCAACGCCTGCTCCTCAAATAACCGAAATTCCGGTCAGTCCGGCGGAGAGCGATATTGAACTGACATCTCCGGACATACTGATATCTTCGGAGTCTGCCGAGATTGCTTCGTCAAGCGCGCAGTATCTGTCTACAGCGAGTCTGCCTGCCGATATGTCGGTCTACAGCTTCACAGTAAAGGATGTATTCAGGGCATTTGGAGAAACTACTCTAAGCGATACTACAATCGCGGGCGGCGTGCTTGTGACGGGTCAGGCTATCCTTGATGACACGGCAATTTCAGGTAATCTGACAGTTGACGACAGGGTGATCGTGAACAATACTTTGTCAATTGCCGATAACTCTATAAACGTAAGCGGTACGCCAAATGACGTCGAGGCAACCGACGGCATACTGTATCTCCAGAATTCAGCTCTTGCCAACGGCATAGATATATTCAACGGCGAGTTGACGATCGACAAAGAGGGAAATCTGGCGATCAAAGGCAATGTTGATGTGGCTGGTGATTTGAAGATCAAAGGCGATCTGCAGATCGAGGGCGCGATCACGATCACAGCGACCGCGGCCGGACGGATCAAAGCAAGGGACGCTCTATATATCTCCGCACCGGGACAGGTGAAGACGGCCGATTCGACGCTCAGCGATCAGACAGCAATCGTCGGGATTGCCGCAAACAGCGCGAATGCCGGAGAACAAGTAACAGTAATTGTCGGGGGCAAGGCGCGAGGATTCAGTAATCTGGAGGCTGGCCGCAAATATTATCTGGGAGAAAACGGCGAGATTACGTCAGTCCTTCCCGCGAACGCGATCGATGCTATCCCGGTCGGGGTCGGATTTACGGAGACCGAGATGATAATCCAGATATCACAGAATTCGATAGCGGATACACTGAGCGCGGTGCTATAAAACCTGACTTTTCCAATTAGTTGTCCTCTCCACAATATTTGCAAAATTGACTTTATCTCTGTGGATATCTCTTGAAGACTTACGATATAGCTGTCCCAACTAACCGACCATGTTCCTTAAGGCAATCTGCTCCGCAATAGCACCGTTTTCGCCCTCCTGATAAATGCCATGAGCCGTATTGAAGACTATTGGTGTCCTATAAACAAAGGGTTTGAGGCCAAAAATTCACAAATAAAGTGAAAGGTGGAAAATTCAGGCTCTAATCAAATACACTCTTTACTTTTTTCCGCCTGTTTTTGAAGCAGAAGCGGTTGCCAGCATATCTAACTCATAATCGAACTGCATTCTGCCTAGCTTGTCTGTTTTTGGAGCGAGCTCTTTTGCTCTTTTGAAATACGCAATTGCTTCCTCTTTCTTCCCAAACTCCTTAGATACTTGACCTAATTTGGCATAGACACTTGCGGTTACTAAGCCCAGCTTCATAGATTGTATAAAATCTTTTTCTGCTTCTTGATACTTTTTCGCGGCAAGATATGCTGTTCCTCTGTGTTCCAAATATGCAGGATTATTGGGGGCAAGTATAACGGCATGACTGAATGCTTCTATTGCATGCTTAGGAGAGTTTGGATCGAGCTCATAAAATCGTTCATATATCTGTCCGAGAAAAAACCATGCGTCAACATTTTTCGGCTGTTCATTTGTTAACTGTCTCACTTCCTGAACTGCTTCATTTACCAGTTGTTTCGCCTTCGCCTGTTCATCAAAGCTTGGACCGAGTTTGCCAAGTATCCTGTCTACTTCTTTAACTTTTAATTTAGCCGCATCCAACGTCCCTGAAGAGTCTTTGTTTGTTTCAGCCTCTACAGATTCTTTTTGTGGGGTTTGAGTGTTACGAATGTATGAGAATACAAAAGACCCAATAATTACTACCGCTATTCCTATGACAGTACCGGCCAATGCCTTCATTAAGTCACTATCGTACCACACTATCCTGATATGAAACAATAACGTATTGACTTTAGTTCCTTACTTTTTTATAATTTCCTTACTATGCAGCAGGCGACGATTACCAGCAAACTACAGTTCACTATACCAAGCCGGATTGCAAAAAAAGCAGGAATAAAACAGGGAGACAAAGTAGATGTTTCAGAAGAAAACGGTAGAATAATTCTAACTCCCATGAAGCAGTTAATACATAAATTATCCGGCTCTCTCTCGATGCCGAAGGAGTGGGAGGGCAAAGATATTGATGGTATAATTCGCGAGGCAAAGAGCGAGTATTACGGAACCAAAAAACAATAATGTTTATCGATACCAACTATTTTCTTCGTTTTCTGCTGGATGATGTTCATGAGCAAAATGTGATTGTTGAAAAATTATTCTTGAAAGCTTATGAAGAAAAAATTTATGTCGTTACTTCGATAATTGTATTTTTTGAGTTGAATTGGGTATTGAACTCGTATTATAAGAAGAATAAAGAAGAAATAATCCCTTTATTAAATCAGCTCCTGAAGCTATCGTTTATTGAGCTAGCCGAGAGAGAAATTTTCGTCAAAGCGCTTTTTTTATACGCAAATACATCTAACCTTGATTTGGAGGATTGTTATAATTTATTTTATGCAAAAAGCGCTGAGGCTAATAAATTTATGACGTTTGATAAAAAATTAGAGAAAGAATTCAATAGAGAGATGTCGAAATGAACCCTCTTAACTCTACGGCGCATGGGAAATATGTTAATATATTTTTGTTATGTGGAGATCGTATTCTTTTATTTTTATCGTAGCGACAATTGCTATTTCAATTTTATTGATCCTGTTTATGCCGTATGTAAAAAGCGGAAATCCGAATACCCAAAACCTTTCCCCGGAAGTGCAAAAGCTTTTGGACAGTGCCGATGAGAAGAATAAGAGAGCGCGGGAATTGCTTTCAAAGAACGATACTACGCCTAAGGAACAGGCAGAGGCAAGATCGCTTATTCAGAGCTCAATTGATGAGGCTAAAAAAGCTACCGAGCTTGCTCCGGACAATCCCAAAACCTGGACGTTTTTGGGGCTTATATATAAACAGTTGATCGATATTAATCCGAAAAATGCCGCTCTCGCGGAGAGCGCGTTCAAGAAGGCGATCACGCTGAGCCCTGCCAGTCCGAATTTGTATAATGAGCTTGCGTCGGTCTATATATCGGGAAACAAGTATAAAGATGCAGAGAAATTACTGCTTATGGCGGTTAAATTAAACAAAATAAATCCTAATTATCACTACAAATTGGGCAACGTATACGCGGAGCTTTCTGAATTTGATAAAGCCAGATCGGAGTACGTACGGGCGAAGAGCCTGACCCCGGCCAGCGCTAGCGCAAGCCTCCTGATGATCGACGTACAAATGCGAAAACTTGAGGAGCGCGCCAAGAAAGCCAGCTCAGGGGGAAACAGGGAGAGATGAGTCCTGAAGTAAGCTGCTGTCGGGATTGTAGAACTGCGAGGCAAAAAGCCAGTAAATCAGTGCGATAAGAAGCAAAAAAATAATTACAAAATAAACCGGACTTGCGGTAAATTTTAATTTGGGGAGTAAATTTAGTCTCTTTTTTTGGCCGCGCGGCTTTTCATTGAGCTTCACTAAATTTTCGATGTGATTTTGGTTTTGTTCATTGAGAATCGACTGGGCTTCGGTGACTTGAGACTGCGGAGGATCAGTAATTTCCACGTCGGGTTTTACATCAATTACCTCGGGCTCTGCCGCTGCTTCGGGGACTTCTTCTTTTTCCGGTAATTCATTTGTTTCTTCATTGTTTTTTTTAGTCTTGATCTTTTGGATCATTTTCAGAACTTTAGGGAAGTTCGCGACGCGCTGAGATTGAGAGGATATTTCGAGCCTGCTAAGAATAATTCTTATCTCCCGGGAAGATAACTCAACCTCTCCATCAACGAGCTTAATTTTTGCCGCCAGATCATCAATTGATGCCATCGGATATTCCTGTACTGCTTCAAGCAGGCTCAAGACAGATTTATTTTCGAGTAAATGTTTGATTTGAATGTTTTTGTAATCAAGTGCCATTGTCATCTCCTGCTTACTGCGTTACCTCCGGCGTTACTGTCGGTGTCGGCGTTTCGGTAGGTACAGGAGTAGATGTGAGAGTCGGTTCGGGAGTTGCAGTCGGAGCAGGCGTAGGCGTCGGGGTCACGGTCGGCTCAGGTTCATCACGGTCATCATTATTGTCTTCATTTGGCACCGGAGTCGAGGTGGGTTCTGGAGCAGGAGTTTTGGCAGGCTGTTTTGTAATGCCGGGCGGAGTACTGATAAATATCGGAGAGTTGTTTTTGTTTTGGGTCTTGGCGTCCGCGACGGAGTTGTTAAAATTATCAGATAAACTGCCGCTGTGGAATAGCGATCCTCCCGAAGACGCGTTTTTGCCATTTTTGATGAGATTATTTTCTGCAGAACTTGACGCGAGCCAAATCAATCCGAAAACAAAAAGTATAACTAAAACCGCGCTTACGGCTATCGTGACTTTGTAGCTGTCCAGATAGACAGATTTCTTTTTATCGCCATCAGTTACGAATACTTCAAAAACTTTATTTTCCTGGTTTTCCATAAAATTATTATAAAGCAGCAGATCCGATACGCTTCATTATTTCACGGGTCAGTGCATTAACTTCCTGTTGACTGGATGAATACTGCAGGGATTCAAATACAATCTTGTTATTTCTGTAAAATCCATCGCCGTAGATCCTGTCCAGCATTTTTTCCAATCCCTCCTGGTCTTTGGTGAAATAAATATCGGCGATTTCGCGCTCTGTTAAGGTTTTGGTTATTTCAGAAATTATAGCGACCTGAACCGGATAACTCAATTTGGTTTTTTCATCCAGGTGGTTTTTGAGTATTTCTTCTGCAAAATATTCCGTCAGGCCTTCTTCGAAAAAGAAATCGTTAAGATACTTTTTTTCGGAAACATAGCTTGCGTAGTGCAGAT
>CAZLZN010000038.1:0-6069 GCA_964564035.1 uncultured Gammaproteobacteria bacterium
AAACAAAAAGAAGCCGTTAAATATCTGCGGAATGAATTGAGATAAAAGAACTTCTAGCAAACATTATCATAAACGACTTTTTGTTTTATCGTTGGAATATCTTACCATGCGTAATGCAGCCTGTCAATAGGCTTAGACTTTTTCCAGCCATCTTTGGGCTTCGAGCGCAGCGGCGCAACCGTAACCTGCTGCCGTTATTGCCTGCCGGTAAGATTTGTCGTGAACGTCGCCTGCTACGAAAACGCCTTCAGCGTTGGTTCCGGTATGATCATGTACTATTATATATCCTTCATTATCGACATCTATGCCTTTGAAAACGCTGCTGTTCGGCTTATGTCCTATAGCAACAAATAATCCTTCTATTTTTAGCTCTTCTTCATTACCTGTAGTACTATCCTTGAGCTTTACCGCTTCGATCCTGTCCTTTCCGAGAACAGCGGTTATTTGCTTATTTAATAAAAATTTGATCTTGGGATTGCTTTTTGCCCTGTCTACCATGATCGGTGAAGCGCGAAAAGACTCCCGCCTGTGCACCAGTGTAACTGATTTGGCAAATCTGGTCAGGACAATTGCCTCTTCCATAGCGCTATCCCCTCCTCCGGCAACTATAATATTTTTTTCTTTAAAAAACGGGCCGTCGCAAGGCGCACAAGATGAGACGCCTTTGCCTATAAGCTCTCTTTCTCCGGGTACTCCCAGCCATTTTGTATCCGCACCGGTCGCAATGATTACCGATTTGCCCATATATTCTTCGTTTTCGCTTTTGATCTTAAAGGGTTTGGTTGTAAAATCTCCGGAAATAAATGCCTCGTCTTTAATTTCAGCGCCAAACTGTTCTGCTTGTTTTCTCATGCGGGTCATTAGCTCCGGGCCTTCTATGCCTTCGGGAAAACCGGGGAAATTTTCAACAGTCGATGTAAGCATGAGCTGGCCGCCCCACGTTTGACCGGCTATGATCAGTGTTTTGAGGTTGGCTCTGGTCGTATATGTTGCGGCAGTGAGTCCTGCCGGGCCGGAGCCGATAATGATTACGTCGTACATAATAAATTCAGAATTCAGAATCTAGAATTCAGAATTCTACAATGTAAAGATATTTTTAATAATTTTCCTCGTGTTATTCTGAATTTAGAATTTTAAATCCTGAATTAGCTTGCGAGTGCTTCTTCGATCATTTTTTTGTAGTTGTCTTTGCTTTGCGCGCCAATCAGACTCTTGACAGGTTTGCCGTTTTTGAAGACCATGACAGTCGGGATGCTCATTATGGCAAACTGAGACGCTGTTTGAGGATTCTCGTCGACATTCATCTTGCCGACTGCTACTTTGCCGGCGTATTCCCCTGCCAGCTGTTCAATAATCGGGGTTACCATGCGGCAGGGCATACACCAGGGCGCCCAGAAATCAACTACTACAGGAACCTTACTGCTTACTACCTGCTGTTGAAAATTCTGATCTGTAAATGCAATATCCGACATATTTATTTTTATAATAATATCAAGATAATGATAATGGTGTCAAGGCGTGAAAGCGTGATTAATCTTTTGAAGATTTGAGAGAATTTCTTTTGACGACTTCGATGCGCTTACGAGCGCTACCGGTGTAGTTGGGGTTGAATATTAATTTTTGCTTTCTTAAAAGCAAACTTAAAATAATACCGAATGTGATGACTGCGATAGATATGATCAGATGTACCGGCTGAATATAGGGCATAATTTGCAGTTGGGCATACCATGTGGCTATACATGCGATGTAGCCGGCGAAAGCAGGAACAGTTGCAATCTTGAGATAATTGCCAAATGTCAGATCTTTTACCATGCCCATGGCTACGACACCCGCTACGCTTCCCAGCACCAGACAAGATCCTCCTGTACCTACTGCAAGCGCGATAAGAACCCATAAACTGGGATCGGGAAGTTTTATAATATCAATTGCAATTGCGGTGAGCGGGACATTGTCTACCACAGCCGAAAAAAGCCCCAAAATCACAGAGCCAAAGAAGACGCGCATGAATTCCTGCTGCTGCCCCAGAAGCGCCCTCGACAGAACGTCGAGAACGCCCATTACTTTGAGCGCTGAAACAGACAATAAAATTCCAGCAAAAAACTGGAGAGATGATATATCTGTTTTCTGGAAAAAGTTGTCAATATTGGCATCAAGATGCGTTACTCTTTTTGATCTGAGCTGAAGGTTTTTTATTAACATCCAGACTATGCCCAGTCCAAAGATTAATCCCATATACGGGGCGAGGCCTATCAGGTTCATAAATAACGGAAGTGTAAAACTGAAGAGAGTAAAGGTTATAACTAGTTTTTCGCTTTTTGAAAATTTTAGATTTACTTCTTCTTTGTCGTCTCTGGTATTTACGTTTTTCATTTTATAGACAAGCAAGTAGCCGGATACCAGAGCGAGCGCGATAGCAGGAATGATGCCCTGTGCTATTACTTCGAGGGCCGAGAATTTTTGGGCAAGCCAGAGCATAATTGTCGTGACATCTCCCACGGGAGACCAGGCTCCGCCTGCGTTTGCCATAATTACTATGCCTGCCGCGGCAATAATCATATTTTTATCTTTGAAAAATTTGCGGGCGATCTGGATCATGACTATCGTTACTGTTAAATTGTCCAGTATTGCCGAGAGAAAAAAAGTCAGAATACTGATGATGATAAACTGTCCCCTGTCTTTGAGATTGAACTTCAACAAATAAAGCCTGATCATGTCAAAAAATCTATAGTGGATCAGGATCTCAACCAAAGTCATGGCTGATAAAAGAAATATCAGTATGCCGAAAACCTCGGTTCCGGCTTCATTGATTGAGTGAGTCAGTTCTTCGTCATGCACGTGTGAGAAAGCGGTTATTATCCAGAGTATGCCTGCCAGGGAAAGGGCAATCGCGGATTTGTTGGTGCGTAATTTGTGTTCAAGAGTCATGCCGGCATAGCCGAGAACGAAAATTGTCGAAGCGATTATGGATAGATAGTCCATAAATAATTGTTTAATGCTAAGGCACTAAATCGTGGTTTGTTTTTGACAACAATATTTATATTAACATGATAATAAAAGTTGTCAAGATCAAAAATTGCGCTACTTGCGGCACGTTATTAACTAAAAATCAATTATAAATTCAATAAAACTAAAGCTTGAATTATCAATATATGATATAATTCCCTTTTATGGAAAGGGAAAGACTATCACGCGGAGCAAGAAAGCATAACCGAATTGAAAAAGGCAAAGCGCGAAAAGAGGGACGTAGTCCAAATGTGCTATTTGCTTCCAAAACACCAAAGGAATTACGCGTAGCGCGTAAGGACTTGCGTATAATAGAGAAAATGCGTAAAAAACAATTAGAGCGCCGAGAACGACGTTGGCTTGCTCGAGACGGAATCATTTTCCACAGAGGAGATAGAATAACCGTATATAAGCTTTAAAAATAATAGCTGGACTAAATTACCTCAATAACCCCTGCGTACATGCCCATGCTGCACATGAAGGAGATTTGACCGGGCTTATCTGGTGCCTTGAATGTAATTGTTTCTTTGGTACTCATAGGCACTATTTTTTGGATATTGAGAGACGGGATAGTAAAAGCCTGAACACATCCTCCGGCGTTTTTATTATCCAGATGAAGCGTAACAACAGATCCTTTTTGGACAGCAAACTTCGAAGGTGAATAACCGGTTTCATTGAAGGTGATGGTCTGCTCAGTGACAGGAGATGATCCCGTGCGCGTGCCGGATAAATCATCCGCGCAGTAGGCAAAAACGCAAACAAAACTATTCAGCGCGTTTTGCAGAGTCCAACCGGTGCCGGTCAGCGCGACCGAGTTGTTGAGCGTAAATACGGAGAGGATTATGATAACAGCGGCGGCAATTTTGTTGAAACTCTTTCGAAAAACATCTCCCAGTTTCATTGTAGCAAAGCCTAACAAAGCAAAAAGCGGCGATGTGCCAAGCGTGAAGATAAACATGACGAGCGCTCCAAGTACAGGATCTGCTGTTCCTATCGCGAGCGCCATCATGGCCTGAGTAACGCCGCATGGTATGAATACAGTAAAAGCTCCCAGAAAAGCAGGAGTAAAAATGTCGTTATGAGCAGAGCCTGGATGGGTTTTTTTTGTTTGTTTACGTAAATACTTCGTGAGAAATTTCGGGGGCTGGATAATAAAATACCTAAAAACCGGATGGACGCCAAGCATATTGAGAGCAATTCCCAGCATATAAATTCCGACCAGGGCCTGAAGTCCGGCCTGTACGGGTATTGAGGGCTGGAGTAAATTGCCTAACCAGCCAAGAAAGGCGCCCAGGATCGTGTAGGCTGCCAGTTTGGATATGAGGAAAGAGAAAACCGGAAGAATTAAATTCTTATTAATTTTATTTTCTGAAATTATTTGGGACTCGCGGTTTGCTATGAAAGAGGCCAGCAGTCCTCCCTGCACCGCCATGCAAGTCAGTCCCCCGGCAAATAGCCCTGTTGTAAAAATTGCCCAGAGATTAATTTCGTTGAACATAAAAAAGCAGTAACTAATTTAATTATATTTGGGGTAAAAATTCAATCTCTGCAATAGCTCCCAGTTTAAAGGGGGCATATAATAGTCGATTCTTAATGAGTAGCAGACCGGGTATGCATATTTATTTGTTGACAAACAAAACTCAAGCCCATACAATACATTTAAATGAAAAAGCAAACGGATGTTCCTCAGGAGAAAAACACAGAGATTAAGGCGCAAAAAGATAAAAAAAGCTATTTCGAGATTCCGCTTCCTAAGTTCAGATATATAAACATAAATCCTTATTTCGCGATAATCAGTATGCTTGTTTTTGCATTTCTGCTCGGAATGCTGACCAACAAATTGCTGTTTATGCAAAATGAACTCGCGAGAGTTCAGGGCACAAATCAGGGCGCAGTAATTGATAATACTGCTAATGCAAATCAATTCCCAACGCCTCAACCGAAAGTGGATGTAGAGCCGGGAACCCTGCCAATTCTCGGCAGTGCAGATGCACCGGTCACAATTGTTGAATTCAGTGACATACAGTGCCCGTTCTGCAAAAGATTTGTTGACGACGCATTTGTAGAGTTAAAAACGAAATATATAGATACAGGCAAAGTAAAGCTTGCTTTCAGACATTATCCCCTGACTTCCATTCATCCGAACGCAAAAAAAGCGGGAGAAGCAGTTGAGTGCGCAAATGAGCAGAATAAATTCTGGGATTATCATGATCTGCTTTTTGCCAAACAGGACGAATGGTCGCAGCTAGCTTCGGCTGACGCTGTTAATTCATTTGTTGATTATTCGGGTGAATTGGGTTTGGATACAGCTCAGTTTAGAAACTGTCTGGACAGCTCGAAATTTCAGCAAAAAGTCGAGGATGATCTGGCGGCAGGGATGGATGCGGGAGTTGACGGTACACCGGCATTTTTTATAAACGGGTGGAGACTAACAGGGGCACAGCCGTTTGCTTCATTTGAACAGCTTATTGAGCAGGAGCTGAATAAATAGACTACCTGACCTGAAAGTCGGCAAAAGAATCGAGTGCTTCTTCTTCTTTAATATCCAAATTTTTAACTTCCGCCAGGAAAGGTCCTTTGCGGCATTTCTCTACTAATTCGCTAACAGCCTGTGACTCGCCATGAAAAACCGCTTCGAGACGTCCATCGGGCAAATTGGAAACCCAGCCGACTACCGAATATTTTTTGGCATGGCTTTTGATGAAATACCTGAAACCTACGCCTTGAACAGAACCGGATATAAATATGTGAACCTGCTTCATAAATAGATCAAAGCTAAAAATCCTGACCGCAATGCTACGCATAACGTTGCAGGCGGGTCAAAAATCAAAACCAAAGGCAAAGCTCAAAGCTAGTACTTATTAACTTGTTTTTGATCTTTGATCTTTGATTTTTGATCTTGTCTTAGCTCTTTGAGTTTCCACATAAAAAGCGCTCCGCGATTGTCGGCTGTACTATCGGACACAAAGGATAGAGCTTTTTCCAAAATACTTCTATGGACTGTTTTGGCAAGCTTGATATAGAGACTTCTGTGTTTGTAATCGTCCAGCTGTTCGGCGAGATACA
>CAZLZN010000039.1:0-5442 GCA_964564035.1 uncultured Gammaproteobacteria bacterium
CACGAGTTTTGGTGCTTTTTCGACAAAAAGTACAATAAAAAACTTTCACTAGCGAGAAAACTTCCTGCCCTGCCGGCAGGCAGGTTGGTACTTTCTGCATATAAAGTACATCTTCCCCTAAGCCTCTGCTATAATTCAACTATGCACAGAATCCGCGCGCTTCTAAGCAGAAGCACGCTCGTCAAAAACTCACTCTACCTCATGATCAGTAACGCCTTCCTCGCAGGAGGCGGTTTCCTGTTTTGGATCCTTGCCGCCAGACTATACTCAACAGAGGACATCGGCATCGCCACATCTCTCATCGCCCTGATCAGCCTGGTATCCTCTCTGTCTCTCTTCGGATTAAATACTGGCATCATGAAATACCTGCCCGCATCAAACGACAAGAATAAATTGATCAGCTCAGTCAGCACGCTTGTCGCGCTCGCGTCATTAATTATCTCAATTATCGCTCTCTTGGGCCTGCCTCTTTTTTCCAAACCTCTCGCCTTTGCCGCCTCAAATCCTGCATATTTCATGGCGGCTATAGCATTTACGGTTTTCACGGCTCTTAACTTATTATCGGAAACGATACTCATCGCGTACAGATCGTCCAAATACGTACTGCTCAAAAACATAGTATTGGGCACGATCAAGTTAATGCTTCCATATATGCTTATCGGACTCGCGGGTTTTGGGATACTTGCTTCATTTTTTACAGGCAACATCATATCCGTTTTTATAGCCTTTTTTGTGCTATACAAAAAACACGCGGTCGCCTACGCCGTCGGGATCAGCAAATCGCTTATCAAAAGCATGTCCAAAGTCTCAGTCGGTACTTATGTCTCAACTCTTATGGTCAACGCACCGCTCTACGTCATCCCGATCATCATAACCAATGTGCTCGGTCCGACCCAGACGGCTTTCTATTATATAGTTACAACAATCGTCAATGTCGTCAATCTCGTCCCCATGGTAATCTCTCAAAACTTCATGGTCGAGGGGTCATACGACGAGTCGCGAATAGAGCATTTATTACGAAGATCCATCCAATTGTCTCTCGCTATCCTGGTGCCGTTTATTATATTTATATTCCTGTTCGGCAACTATATACTTCTGGTATTCGGCAAAGATTATTCGTCCGAGGGAATAAGTCTTCTTTATCTGATGTCGGCCGGCAGTATTCTTGTCGGATTCAATTATATGCTTATGACTCTACTGATTATTTATAACAGGATCAAATATCTCATAATTGCGAACGCTCTTTATGCACTCATTTTATTTGCCGCGACTTATTTCTTTATCAATACCGGTATAATCGGAGCTGGGTACGCAACTCTCCTCGCGCAGTTTATGCTTATGATTTTTTATATTATAGCCCTGCACAAAATCCGCAAACTCCAACTCCTGCGATCCATATTCAGTTTCAGTCCACAATCCTAACACAAACTTTATTGTTCGAGCGTAGTCGAGAACTAATCTTTGCAAAATTCTAGATTCGCGACACTCACTCGAAGAATATGGTGTTGGAATCGTGAGCTTTTACCATATTCAGCTCACATTGAATACATGGTGTGATGTGATAAAATATTCGTATGGATTTACAAGCGATTAAACAAATATCTGTTCCAGTATTTAAAAAGTTTGGAATTACAAAAGCTGCAGTTTTCGGTTCGGCATCTCGCAATGAGCTAAATAATGAAAGCGATGTGGATTTTTTGGTAGAATTACCGCGTTCGGTTCATGGGTACGATTATATAAACTTAAAAATTGACCTGAAGAACGAACTGGAGGCAGTATTGGGCATAAACGCGGATATAGTAGAATACGATTTGATCAAGCCGGAGCTTAAGCAATATATACTTCCGACACAGATGCCGATAATATAGCATGAGAAAGAATCCCCTTATTTATTTAAATGATATTTTGCTGTCTATAAAATTAATAGAAGATTACATTAATGGAGTTGCATTTGAAATTTTTGAAGATGATTATGGCATACAGGATAAAGTTCTCCGCAGGTTGGAAATTATCGCTGAGGCAGCCAAAAAATTGCCTGATGATGTAAGATTATCGCATCCCGATGTACCATGGAAAAGCATTATCGGATTACGAAATATAATTACTCATACTTATGATGAAGTAAATTTGAATGAAGTTTGGGAGATCATAACAAATAACATTCCGCACACCAAAAAGCAAATTGAAGAGATGAAAGCTGATCTGGAAAAAAACTTTCCCGGTTAAATAATAAAGTTCTAAGTTCGTCCCCTTATCCCCATTCCGCGAAATCCCCCCAACTTGATATAATCAATTATGGTCAAAAATAAAACAACAGCATCAATATTGATCCTCGCCCAGGCGGCAGTGATGCTCGCCGCGCCTGTGCTTATCTTCCTGTTTGCGGGACTCTGGCTTGATGATTTCCTCAACCTGTCCCCTGTCTTCACAATTACAGGCATTACTCTCGGTTTCCTCGGCAGTATCCTGAATATCTACCGCCTCATTAAACACCTCGAGAATTAATAGCAAACACTACATCTATGCCAATACTAAAGATATGTCTCAAAACAGAAAGTTGAAATAATTATTTTTACAAATTATTTTGAGATTAGGTTTTCAGTATGATATACTGAAAAATATGAAGACAAATACACCATATTTTTTATGGGACTACGATATTGAAGAACAACAAGTTCAGGAAATTTTAAAAGGCGAAAATGAGTCTGAAAAAATATGGCTCATTAGCAGGATATTAACTCATGCAAAATACGAGGATATATGGAAATATTTAGCACCGGAAGATATTGTTAAAATTTTCCCAAAACTGAAGTTATCAGAAGACACAAAAAAAAATTGGCTTAGAGCCTTAAACACTTGGGGGTACAATGTACACTCTGCATAATAATTCCATTCTATACCCGCACCAAGTGAAAATACTTTCACTATTTTTCGATTCACAATTTTCTACACCATTCTTTTTAACCGGCGGCACAGCTCTTTCGGCTTTCTATTTGGCTCATCGTGAAAGTCAGGATCTCGATCTGTTCAGTTTAAAAGAATTTGATACATTGAAAATGCAAAAATTAATAGAGGGAATAGCGAGTGAAACTTCTGCAGAAATAAATTATTCATTTAGATCGCAAACCTTCAATGAGATATATCTAAAAAATAAAATACAGAACTGGACGCAAAAAATTGACATTGTTCAAGAACAGCCGTTACATATGGGCGATCTTTCATTGATAGAAAATATACGGATAGATTCTTTATTAAATATTGCTACCAATAAAATTTTAGCAATTTTCGGAAGACTTGAACCGAAAGATTACATCGATCTGTTCTTTATATGTGAAAAAACAGATCTGAACTTTTCTGAAACATTTGAGCTCGCCAAGAAAAAAGACACAGGCCTAAATGAATTTTATTTTGCAAATATCATAGCTGATGTTGATAACCTGCCTTTACTGCCGCCTCTCAAGACGGAATTTTCAAAGGATAAATTTCTCAAATTCTATAAAGAAAATTCTGAAAAATTATTACTGAAAGCTAAACCAAATACAAAATAACCTTTTGAAATTACATCACAATTGTGATAGTATATTTGTAATGAGCAGAGACGTACAAATCCTCGGAGGAATCGGAATAATCACACTCATAATTGTCATCTTCGCCGCCTTCACGATCGGCGGCCAAAGCGGAGCGCAACCGGGCCAGAGCGAAGTATTAGATGAATCACTAAAAGAACTTCTGGTGCGCAAGAATTCCCACGTTGACGGCAATCCCAAAAGCAAAGTCACAGTTGTAGAATTTGCCGATTTCCAGTGCCCCGCCTGCGCGACCGGACACTCTGTCATGATTCAAGTCAAAGCCGAATACAAAGACAAAGTCAGATTCGTCTATCGCCACTTCCCTCTTACAGCTTCCCATCCCAATGCCAACATCGCGGCACTTGCGTCCGAGACAGCCGCCGCCCAGGGCAAATTCTGGCAAATGCATGACAAACTTTTTGAGAACCAGAATGAATGGTCGGGCGAAAAAGACCCATCCGGAATTTTTGCCGTATACGCCAAGGCAATCGGCCTCGACGTTGATAAATTTAACAAAGAACTCAAAGACAAAAAATATGAGTCCAAAGTCCAAAGCGATGTCCGGGACGCGAACCGACTGGGTATCAACTCAACTCCTACATTCTATATTGGCGACAAAAAATTCGCCGGAGTCCTGCCATATGACGACTTCAAAAAAGAACTCGATTCCCTGCTCGGATCAAAATAAACTGTCCGCATTTTTAATAAAAATATAACCCCTGTTGAGTTAAATATAACACTGCTTGAAAAATGGCATTTTATAGGATATAATCATCAAATAAAATATGTTCAATTTGAATACTATACTACAAAATTTATACACCTCATTTATTGCCAGAAAACTCGGCTCCTGCGGTAAAAACAATTTGTTTATTACTTTTTCCAAATTCTTCGTTCCTGAAAATATACATATTGGTAACAACGTATTTATAAATCAGCAGTGTATTCTGGTCGGGGATGAAAAAATAACTATTGAAGATAACGTCAGTATAGGCTTCAGGGCAATGATCATAACCTCCAACAACGAAATACACCTCGATCCGAGCACTATGAAACGCGTTCACTATGATGAGCCGATCGTTATCAAGAAAAATGTCTGGATCGGATCAAACGCAGTCATCCTGTCCGGAGTAACAGTCGGTGAAGGTAGTGTAGTCGCTGCCGGAGCGGTTGTTACCAAAGACGTTCCGCCATATACATTGGTCGGTGAAGTTCCAGCCAGGATTATCAAAAAAGTAGAGCACAGCGATACATACTCGTCATTAAAAAAGCATTACCTGACCCGCATGCCCCACAAAATAAGGCAAGTAAATTAAAATTCTCAATTCCCTGTTTTTTCTCTCTGCTCGAAAATTTCTTATTGTGAGCGTTGCCGGCCCAAGGCTGATCCGCCTCAAGCGGAAAAACTAACCTTAAGCACATACTAAAAGATAACCCCAATTGCGATTTAAACAAAGGCCGTTAAGTTTTTCGAAGTAAACGCAGTAAATAATCCATACATTCGGCATATTCGAGCATGCGTTAAAAAAATCTGACGAGTAAGCGTAAACCTGCCTGCCGCTCAGGCAGGGAAAATAGAAAGGCGAAGCTATTTATTCAATAAAGCGGAGTCCGGTATTTTCAGCGAACGAGGAAGGATTTTAACGCGCAGATCTTGCCGACGCTTTTGGTTCTTTGTGCGCACAAAGAACATATAAAAGATTTTTAGCTTCTTCTACTTATAAAAGTACAACATAAAACATCCTGTCTCATTCAGCAGGATATAACTTCATCTGTTCATTCCACAATCTAAAAGACAAACTATCATCTGGAATCTCGATATCATCAAAAGTAAGCGCACTGTCTTTTGGCACGTCATTTTTCAGAACACATC
>CAZLZN010000040.1:0-4846 GCA_964564035.1 uncultured Gammaproteobacteria bacterium
CGCCCGCCTTTGAGCGCCAGATAATAGACGTTATGTGCCTGTTGTGGATTCGCGGAAATACCAAGCACAAATCCATTGTTTGTAAACCTGGTGAATCTTAGATCCATGCCGTTAGATGCGTCGCCGTCAACATTTCTGATCAGGTTAGCAATATTTTGTTGGCGTTTGGTATTTGCCGCAGCCTGACCTGACTGAGACCATACATTTACATTTCCTTGTGCCTGTCCGTCTGTAAATCCAAGCGTGAAGTGACTGGTAGCAGTAGTGGAGTCGGTATATAGGCCGGTTATCGCCAGTAAGAAATCCGGGCGGAAATCAGGCCCTACCACTGTCATGGAAGTGCCTGATGTAGGTACTGTAAATTTGCCTACCGCGGTATCTACTATGTCTGATCCACCGAGGGCGATGTAGTGGATTATATACGCGCTAGCGTTGTTACCTTCAAATTTCAGCGTAAATCCGTCAGAATCAAAGCCAATAGAATAGGCATCAACACCGGGATCAACACTCGCTCTTGGCCATAAAATTTTTTCTATGTTATTTCTGGTTCCCGTGTCGGAAGTACCAACACCGCCTGCCGAATATGCGCTGACTTGAAATTGGCCTGATTCGGTAGCTATACCGAAGCCAAAATTGTTGCTTGCTGCGTAAGCTTCAGAAGTTTGAAGTGTATAAAAGATGATGAGCGCTTTTGGGGCAAATCCTACACCGGTCACGGACTGAGTACACCAGCTTGTGCAGGTCGACTTCGTAAACGTCCCTTTCTTAAATTTCAGATCCATCGCGTCGGCCGCGATCGACCAGGTACGAGTTTCCCTGAACACCTCGACCCCATCCTTATCCGTAAATACGGCAGGCCCCAAGGTATAAAACTGCGGACTAACTCTCGGCGCCAGATAGCTATATCCTATCTTGATCCTGTCGCCCCGGCTCATCTTCACGCTCCACCTAAGCTCCTTTGATTCCGGATTTTTTGCGGGCAATGCCGCCGTATCAGATGTTCCAAGCACTGCCACCTCACTCGGCCCCTGAGCGATAGTTTCGATGCCGGATGTGAGTCCCAAATAAAATGCCGGATCGATCTTTCCATAATACCCGTTTACAGCCGAGAAATTGGTCGGCTTGATACCAAAATGCAGATGGGGCCCCGTCGTGATACCCGTATTACCCGAGAGCGCAATTCTTGTGCCTTTTTTAACCGCTTCTCCTTTTTGCGCGATAGTCTCGCTCAAATGCCCGTAATAACTCCTGCCCCACGAGTGCTGTATCACAACCGTGATTCCATAGTCTCCTCGATCCGCGAGAACCACTTCTCCGTCATCAACCGCGAGTATCGGAGTCCCGACCGGCATCGCGAAATCAACCCCGTCATGTCCGATCAGTCCGAATGTCCTGTAAAGATCTCTCTGATAAGTATCGATGAGATGCTGGCTAAACCACAAGCTGACGGGAAACGACCCGCTGAAAGGAAGCGATAGTTTCGGAATTAGCCCCGGCACCAGATCTCCAAGCAGGATTTTGGAATTATCGATCTCGGGCTTCTCATCTGTATTTGGATCTGTTACGGCCGAGGTGGATGCCGAATTCTGCTCTGCAGAACTTTGCTCCGCTGAATCCTCCAAATCCGCCGAAGGCGTAGCTGTACCGGTATCGGCTTGACCGGTATTTTCGCCCGAGCTGTCTTGTCCTCCCGAGGCGGTTTCGCTTATGCTTGCGTCCTCTGATGTAGTTTTCGCGGACAAAACATGCTCGATCGGTATACTCTCCGCGGCGTTCAATGGTGCGATAACCGACTCATCGGTCAGATTCTCAACAAAAAAATCACCCGGCACAGTCTCCGTTATAGTACCTTCAAAATCCTGATTGGCAATAATATCAAGCGTTACCGGATAATTGAGCGGGGGATAGATACGAGTCGCCGATGTGCGCGTCACATCAAAAGGCGCGTCGTCTCTCACTTCAAACGAATCATTGATACTGTACAGCCCGTTTTTGGTAGTTGCGGTCAGAGTCAGGTCATATACACCCGGGCCCCCGGCGCTGTAATGCGCCTCATAGTCTGGCTTCAGTGTGAACTCATGGCTCGAACATTCTTTGTTGACTATGATTTTTCCGTTTGATGTCGAAAGAGTTTCATTGATGTTGTATGATGCATTTTTGATAGACAGATCTACGCTCGCGTCGCATACCATGTCTCCCGTTTCATTTAGAACGGCAATGGATATGAATACGTCATCTCCATGTTTATATACTGATTTATCGGTATTCAGCGCCAGTACCCCCCATGTAAAATCCTGTACGATTTTTTGTCCTGTAGAAGTTGTGACGGTCGCGGTATAAACACCCGGTTTGAATTTGTGCGGATGCTCCAGGGTGATAAGCGTCACGCCGCTATCCGTATTCTCAATTGACTCGACATCGGATACTTTTCCGACAGGATCTGTAATGGTGGCTGTCAGAGTCTGGTCATTGGGATTGGAAACAGCGAGGACCGCCTGTTCATTGGCCGAGAAATCCGCCTTGCTGATCATTCTGAAATTATCTTTCTTAAAAGGAAGAGCCGAAGTATTGGCCGGCCCGCTTGTCCGCAGTGACAGGACGGATTTTTGAGTATCAGACGAATAATCAATATTCCTGAGATTGGCATTTTTTACAATTTCACTGATAGTTGACGCGTTATTAAATATCGCCCCTCCTTCGGCGGTGATAGCTGCCGCCCGCGAAAAAGGATAGATAAGTCCCGTAAATTCAAATACAATGACTAGCAAAGTAGCAAACGCCGCACGCAATTTAATTTCTCTGATAATTCCCAGTCTTCTAGATACTGCTTTATAGTCTATATGCCCCGGGATGACGGGCTTATTGAGAGCTTTTATTAAGCGTCTGCGAGACTCTCGAAGCGCTTTCAATATTGGTATAAGTTTTCTGGCAGTCATGGCTGATAAAAAATAGGAACTATATCAATAATAGTAGAAGAAAAAAACTCATGCAAATCCGCTGACCCACTTCGACTCATTGCTTAGTATATTGATATGGTAGGGGAGGAGGAATTTTTAAATTAAAATCAAATATATAATTATTTAAATATATATCACCCTACCTATATAAAGCCCAGTTGACAAAAAGAAATACTTTTTGTAAAGCAATACTTGCATATGGTATATTCTCGCAAAATTTATCCACAACTTCTGGAACATGCACGGTCGTCCATGGTAAGCGTGCTGACTGGCATGAGAAGGACCGGTAAGACGACTCTCGTAAAACAGATACTTATCGACTTGCCCAGCAAGAACTCGATCTATCTCGATCTGGAACGGCCTGATAATCGGGAAATCTTTCAGCAAAAGAATTACGAAGCTATACGGGATTCGTTTATATCACGCGGCTTATCAGCCGCGGAGCCTATGATTATAGTATTAGACGAAATCCAGCTTGCTCCGGAAGCTGTCCACGCCATTAAATACTTATACGATCATCACAATATAAAATTTATAGTTACCGGGTCAAGCTCATATTATCTCAAAAATCTTTTTTCGGAAAGCCGCGCGGGTAGGAAAAAAATATTTGAACTATTTCCGCTGGACTTTGGGGAATTTCTTACTTTTAAAAACATCCCATTTGCCACATCAGATTGGGAAAGATCTTCCTTCAACAATGCCGAATATAGCCGCTTAACATCGTATTATGAAGAATACATCAGATATGGAGGCTTCCCGCAAGTAGTAATCGCACAGTCTACAGAAGATAAGCGTGATATCTTATCTGATATAATGGCCTCTTATGTAAATATTGATATCAGATCTCTGGCTGATTTTTCCGATGAAAGAAACCTTTATGCGCTTGCGAAGCTTTTGGCAGGGCGCGTAGGAACCAGGATTGACTATAGCAAATTATCCGTACTAATTGGCGTATCTCGCCCCACGATAACTAATTACATTTCGTTTTTTGAAAAGACTTATTTGATAAGCACAGTTCCTGTTTATACAAAAAGTGCCGACAGAGAGATAGTAAAATCCAGAAAGCTTTATTTCTGCGATACCGGACTCGCAAATAGTCTGGCGGAGATCTCAAGCGGGTCGCAGTTTGAAAACGCTCTCTTTCAACAGCTTTCACGCTTAAACACTGTGCAGTATTATGCCCTAAAAAGCGGTCATGAGATCGATTTTATACATGGAGGAAACTTGGCAATTGAAGCCAAAGAGACTCCGACCGGATATGACCTTTCGGCGCTAAACCGCATCGCGCGAACCGCCGGCCTCTCAAAATTCCGCATCATTGGCAGGCATAAGTCACCCAAGTTTTCTGACTATATTTGGGCAGGCTCTATTTATTAGCCTCACTCACCCGGCTTCGACTCATTGCTTAGTATATTGATATGTTAGGGGAGTGATAATTTTAAATTTAAAATTACAAAATTGAAATAAAATTACGGACTTTTTGTAGTTGCGACCCCGCTCAGCGGGGGAAGCAATCTCATACACATTAAGGATAATTTGTGTAAGTCGTACCTAAACAAAGAGAGATTTAGGATTATTAAAGAAATACAGTATTAGTGTGCGATTATATTGCCCGCGCTAACCGAAAGAGTAGGTGAGGCCGTGTCATGTGCCCCCGGCTGAGTTGTTTCAGTTTGCATAGAAAAAACTACTTAATATTCTCCATCATTCTCAAAAATTCCTCGTTTGATATGTTGGCCGTCCTCAGATTATTTTTAATTATAAAAACAGGCACATTCTTATATGCCGGAATAACAACTGGCCGCAAAAACCCCTTTTTTACAAAAACCAAATGATCGCCTTTTGTTCTGCTGTATTTCCAGCCTGCCGCCTCAAATATCTTTATAAGC
>CAZLZN010000041.1:0-4684 GCA_964564035.1 uncultured Gammaproteobacteria bacterium
TGTCGGAATTGTAGGTTTACCAAACGTTGGCAAAAGCACCCTGTTCAACGCCCTGCTCAAAAAACAGCAGGCGCTTGCGGCGAATTACCCGTTCGCCACTATCGAACCCAATGTCGGAGTCGTCCCCGTACCCGAAAACCGCTTACAAAAACTCGCCGAAATTACAAAAGATGAGGAAAAAATGTCATCCTTGCCGCCGCTAAAACCCGCCATGATCTCATTTGTCGACATAGCAGGTCTAGTCAAAGGAGCGTCAGAAGGCGCAGGACTCGGTAACAAATTCCTCTCCCACATCCGCGAAGTCCGTATAATCGCCCACGTAGTCAGGGCATTTACGGATGAAGATGTCGTGAGAGAGGGGAGCGTTGACCCCGTTTCAGATTACGAAACAATAAACACCGAACTCATGCTTGCGGATTTGCAGACAGTTGAAAAACAGCGCGAAAGCAAAGCAGTCAAAACCGACCCCCTCAAAAAATCCGCGATCGAAAAATTATATAATTCTTTAAACAGCGGCAGATCCGCCCGCGAAACATCGCTCACCGACGAAGAGCAGGAATCTATCAAAGACCTATGGTTATTGTCTTCCAAACCCGAACTGATCGTACTCAATGTAAGCGAAGAAAATTATAACCCCTCAGGCATAAAAGAAACCATACAAAAATTTTCTGTACTTCTCAAACAACCCGAACACAAATTCGCAGTCATCTGCGCCAAAATAGAATCAGAATTATCCGAGCTGTCGGCACCGGAACAAAGAGAATATTTGAGCGGTCTAGGACTTGCGCAGTCAGGTCTCGAGCAACTGATCCAAAAAGCCTACGGCGAACTCGGCCTGATTTCATTTCTGACCACAGGAGAGAAAGAAACCAAAGCCTGGACAATACAAAAAGGAATTACCGCTCAGATGGCGGCAGGGGAGATACATACCGATTTCATCAAAAAATTTATCAAAGCCGAGATTGTCGGGTTTGATGACTTTATTTCCTGCGGCGGGTGGAAAGGCGCCCGTGAAGCCGGCAAAGCCCGTCAGGAAGGCCGCGACTACATCATGCAAGACGGCGACGTAGTCGAATTCAAGATTGGGAGCTAGATCTGAATTTCTAGTTTGTCTAAAAACACAAAGGCAATTATTCCCCTTTAGCTTATATGCTCCTTCAGACTGCACTGAAGGCACACGCTCTACATATGGAGTAGTATCATGTAATCTTTATAACGTGGATAATTATAATCCACGCCTATATTTCTCTAACGAATTTTAATTCTATTACTTTTTATAATTTTAGCTCGAATAAATCGTACTCACAAATTGAATTTTTACAAGGAATATACCAAAGTATTATTATCCATATTAATTTTTTGATATACTAATTACTACAGACACAAGTAAATATTTATATAACCATACTATGTCAGAAACAGGTGAATATCCGGTTCAACTTACCAGGCAAGATTTAAATGTCCGGGAAACACCCGCGACTCCCGCGAAGGAAGTAGCCAGTAATCGCCCGGAAGAGTCTTCGGTAGAGCATGTAATTCAAAAAGCTGAAAGAGAATTGGGGCTAGATACAGAATATGCTCGTTTGTCGGAAGCCTGTCTATTTGTAGACAAAAAGTTTTTTGATTATGAACTAATTACATCTGATACGCCTCGACCGGAGCGTATATTCGGTGACAACGCATGGGCAGATTATTTGAGCGGCAGGTTGTTCGCTAAAAGGTTTGGCAAAAATGAACTCACCCCTGAATTTATAGTAAATTTACATACCGAACTCGCAAAACGCAAAAGTCCGGACTCTGCGGGTAAAATTAGGGACTATGGCGTAGTGGGTGGTGCTGAAGATGGCATGGTTTCCTTAGTTTATAGCAAGGAGGAAATTGAAAAAATCGAAAATAATCCTTATTTGTCCTTTCGTAAAATATCCGAAGTAGACCCTGAACATTCAAAAGGACTAATAGTATATCCGCATGGCAGAGATGAGAGTGATATTTCGGGAGCCATAATGCAGGATATGCAAAAAATATGCGATTGGTTTAATACGGCAAGCAATAGCGAAGATACTAATCCGTATGCCAAGGCCGGTAGTCTGCAGCAGCGCCTTGCGTCACTTCATCCTTTTACCGATGTCAATGGTACTCTTTCCCGTGTACTTATGAATTGGTCTCTTGAAAATGACGGTTTAGAGCCTGCCCAGCTCGATGAGCCTGACAAAGATCTGCTATCAAGCGAAGAAGAATGGACCATGCATGTTACTGAAGGCAGTAAAAAACACTCCCTTTTAAAACAATGGGGTAGGGACTTGAGAGAGGCTGGCATAGATAAAAACCCCTCTGCATTATTCGGGTTGGGAGAGAAAAAAGCCTTTTATAGTTATGTTTTCAAAAATTTGAAACCGGCTCCAGTTTTATCAAAAGACGGCAATTTTAATAAGCCCCAAATAATAGATGGCTACATGGAAGAATTCCAAAAAGACATGAATGAGTTCAACGTCTTAATGACCAGGGAGTACGGTATAAAAAAAGAGGGCGAAGACGAAAAACGAGCTGTTCAGGGGGGATTAATTACATCAGAATACATGGATTTTATTGTTAACTCTCACCCAACTAATATCCCGGAAGCGATAAGAGAAAGATTCTTTACAAGCGCAGAGGTATACCGCGGTCTTACCTTTAAGCATCAAATTACTGATGAAATGCTCTGTAATTTATTTCTAAACTTTAGTACAGCAGGAGGTGGTAATCGCGTGCTTAATACAACCTCGCTAACCGCTATTGATCCGCAAAGGATCCGCGCAAGCATGGAATACTACAATCGCATTATGGCCAATGGATATCTCTTAAATAAACTTCCCCGGGAAAATAATCCGTATGGTGATAATGACTTAAATATTTATAGGATAACTCGTGATCACGTAGATGATTTCATAAATAAATGGGATTCACCTTTTGCAAGTACGAGCTTTAACTATAATGTTAGCCAGCAATGGGCATGGAAACACAAAGGTGGTATTTTATTGAGAGCGAATTTGCCTCGTGAAGGTATAGTGATGACATTTGGCCAATCCATTAAAGCTATAGGCGGTGTTGGTATAGGAGAAGAGAAGGAAGCTATGATAGCGGGCGGAGTCCCTCCGGTATCTACAAATGAAGTAGAGCTATTTGAGTTGAGCGAAGGGATGCTTCGGACTAGCCGGAGAGCTTTACACCATATAGAGAATGGTATTGAAAGCGTGATTATTGAAGACCGAAAAGGAGAATTTGTAGTCAAACGACTTTATACTTATGACACAGAGAGTGCTAAATTTGTGTTAAGCGGGGAAGAGCAGACACAAATTCGATCTGATATACCAATTGATGCCCCTGTGCAAACAGAAATTGTAGAAAGCACAAGCTCAACCGGCTCGACTGGAGATTTGGATACGCAACCCGCTGCTAAGCCGGCAGGTGATGGGAGTCATAAAAAAACACCCATTTCAAGTGATGAATATACTGAATTCTTAAAAGACCAGATAAGTGCAGGCGCTTTAGACCTTCCTCAGATAGGAAAAAAATATCCAACCGACGAGTTTAGTTCCGAAGTTAAATCATTACCGATACTCCCAACCGAAGCATCAACTAAGTATAATAAAAAAATAAACATTATCGATACACCGCCAAAATTCGATTTTTTAAACTACGTTGATAAAAAAGGAAAAGGTTTGGGAAGTATACAATCACTAATTGACAAAATTAAAGAGTACAAAAACAAGAATAAATAATACTTAAATTTTATCCTTATCCATTGATAAAGTGCCAAAATAGGAGTGTTAGCAATATTTCCGAGAACGTATCTAAGCTTCGATAATGATACGAGTTACGCAAAAAGTGTCATGCTGAATTCATTCCAGCACCTCAAAAGATCCTGAAACACCTGCCTGCCGGCGAGGCAGGAGTTCAGGCTGACAAAAAATGCATAAGTCGTTTTGATTTAGTAGCTAATTAAACCGAAGCTATATTAGAATATAAACTGGTAATGCTTAACAAATGGCCCGTCACAAAATTCAAAATCGGGAGCTAGATTTTAGTTTTTTTAACTGCTTTTTCAAAAATCGAAATTAACTTTCTCTTTTTAGTCTTTTTGGTTTCGGGTTGAACATCGACTGGAATACTTTGATCCGGTTGTCCGGGTACTTGCTTTTTTCTCCTATGTTCTTCTTGAACTATAGCATCTCCTATGCCGTTTACTACGAATGTCAAAATTAAACCCTTTTCTGTCACTTTTCTTATCTCTTTTTTCTTTCTATTCCTCCTTGCTTCTAATCTGACTCTATTAATCTCCTGTGCATAATCTTCCGGGTTAACATCTTTTATTAACCTGTTACCGCTATGTTTTTTAGGCTCACCGCTATTTGTCCTATCCTCAACTGCTTTCTCTCTGGCTAAATTCAATTGCTCATTATAGCAGCCTAATCCTTCATTTATTAGTCGACGGGCGACACCTTTTTCTCTTAAGTCTATGCCATGAACTTTGGCTCTTTTACGCATGGCAATAGCTATTTCTTTTTTATCTCTTGCATCAAGCAAGCTCAATGCCGATATGGGTGTAATTTCTTTTTTCATTATTGAAATTATATAAAGTATATTAAAAATGTCAATGATATATATTTAAATTGTATAAGTAGTATATAATCCGTTACAGTAATTG
>CAZLZN010000042.1:0-4074 GCA_964564035.1 uncultured Gammaproteobacteria bacterium
GCTTCATGTCTATCCGCAAAAGTCATAACGCAATTATACTATATATAATCGCCGTCATTATTGATAAGCGAAATAAACATTTATAACTCTTGTGAAGGCCAAAATTGCTCAAATAAACTCAGGGCAAATTGCTTACCATGTGTCTTAACAAAATATTTTTAGAATACCCCTTGACAGTTATTCGATTTATCGCTTTTTCTTCCGAACCGGTATATTGTATTTTCGAGCGAGTAAAAGGTTTCCCCGATTTGAGAACCGATATATAATCATCAAAACAGCTTACTTGTTCGCCTTTTACCAAATTTATGGACAGCACACGAAGACCATGATGTTTTCGTTTCGCATCCGGATTACTAAACTGCACAATAGTTACCGACTCGGCTCCATTCGCCGTATCTTGCTCATAATGCGTTGCTTGCGTATAAGCCTGCGTACTTTCTACAATCCACTCGGCACCTTTATAGCCTCGGAATTTCTTTACAGCCATAGAGTGCAGATTCGTTATGTTCTGCCTGGTCATTATTCCCTGCTCTTCTCTATTATTCACAGATCAGATTATAGCAGTGGATATATCCCTTTACTATACGATAAACATACAAATTTGTATCGTTTTTAACAAAGGACAAGCGTCATTACGTACGTTATCAAATCAGGGTAAATTGGAGATCGTCTTTTTGAATTCCGGCACAACTTTATCTTTGGACAAGTCATCATTTTTTACCGCTCCGGTATTAGTATCGGTTTTACATGTAACATAACTGAATCTCGGGTCTTCACCTGCTATATGGAACATATTCATCTCCGTTCGCGAATCAGGGAGGCCTTCTTTGAACCTGGTGATGCTGATATTTACCTGTCTAAATGCTCGGGAGTCTATCGGATTTGTGAATTGTACCAAAATAACCTCTTGCGGAATGCCTTTATCTATTAGGCCTATATGCTCAGCTCGGACTACGCCGTTATTTCGTATAATTGTCCATCCGTTATCGCTACGTCCTGCCCGAAATTTTCTCGCGACATCAATATAGAGCTTTTGAGCCGATTTATCCTTAATCCTTCCATTTTTATTATGCTGTTCTGTATTTTCGTTTCCTTTTATTCGTTCCATAATAAAATATTAAATAAACTTGTAATCCTTGTCATGACTTAATCATGACGGATTTCTGACTTTTTTGGCTGTAAGCTCTTCCAGTCCCGGCAAATTACCGAGTGTCTTATTCAGATCGTCAAAAACAATATTGTCTTTTAGCTCATGAATTTCATATTTGTTTTTCATTTCATTATATCTGCTGACTCTTTTTTCGCATTGAATTGTATTGTTATCGATAACCAGAAGAGAATACGATGTGGTATTTATATTATTGCCGTCAATATTTGTGGCAGATTGCAGAGTAATTGACGCGGCTCTCTCATCCGCAATAGACGGATCTCTAAAATTCAGCTTGATTGTTTCGACACTGTTATGGCTTCGTTTAATTGTTGTTACGGCATCCGTAACCGAGTCGATCCGGTGGACCAACCAGTTTCCTGAACTATTCCCTCCAAAAATCTCACCCAGACTCTTCGCCAGGTTTACTATTTTTGCTGGATTAACAGCCCGTTCCTTTTCTTGCTTGCGATGATCGGCTCTTCTGTATTTATTTTCCATGAAATTTATTTAGATTATTCCCAAAAGCCTTTTAACTGCTTGTCGATATTTATAAGCGTTCCGTTAGCGTCCTTTCCCGGTTTAATTGGCTCATAGTACATACCTGGCGCCATGAAAATTTCGCTCTTAACTTTTTCATCCCTGCACACTCCCATTCCGTCTTGGAATATTTCCGTACTTTGCTCCGGGGGAAATTCGCGGACAACAACTCCTCTTGCGGAGGAAAATACACCATTGCGCCGGGCTGTAGATGAAAAATACAGGTCAGTCCCGGTGAAATTATCGGACCAAATATATGATAATTCGCTATTTACATAAATCCCGGTATTATATTTAATGTCTGATATTTGGTTTAGCGCGTGGTCACCCCTGATTGTTGTATATGACCTCGTAACAGTATGAGTTGTGGATCGTGATCCGTCATCATGCTTTTCTATTCTTATATCATTTTGGTAGCACACAGTCGCCTCTACCTCATCCGGTATCATTACCGCCTCGGCCGGCTTGATTGCGCCTTGACTCAATGCTCCTGCCAGCAAAATCGCCGGCAAAGCCATGCTTACTTTTTCCCGATATGTCCCAGGTCTGGATTCAGCTCTCATGCTATGAGGATTTTAACACTCCAAACCCCAAAACTCAACAATTACAAATAAAAATCGTAAATATAAAGAAATCTTTTAGCCGAGGCAAAATCAATAAGTGTAACGTGATACGTGTTTTTCCAGATATTTAAAAACCGGACCAAAGCGTGTCTTGCTAGCAAATTTCTTAACCCTTCTCACAGGAGAGCAAGTAGGGTCAATAATATAAACGACCCCGTCTTTACATGAAAAATTTTTGTTATTCGTTCTGAAGCGGTTTTCCTGATAAGTAAGGCCGAGAGACCCCAGCTTTGCGCCAATATCCACGCTTTTATCGCATTCTATATATTCCTGCGCGATGATATAGCTTTTTCCCAAAGGAAATAATCGCATGGCAGGCACTCTAACGTTTGCTTCGTGTCCCTTGATTTGACTCTTAGTTTCCGCGAATTCTTTTATTACGGTTTGAGTACCGCCAAATAAATAATTTAGAGACAACCTGTTGATTAGCCTCGGTCTCTTGAGCACGATGCCTGGTATTTTCGATTCCAAAACAGTATGCTCTAAGCCTTGACCGATTAGCTTGCGCTCCTGGTTCATTTTCTAATTATATCTTATAATTCAATATATTCATAACTTAATATGAGATTAGATTATTGTAATCAATTATAGAAATTACATATTTAACCTGGCTTCCAAACGCAGGATAACAAATACGGCTTCTTATAAAATTACAACCCCCTTAATACTTAATACATAATACTTAATTTAATTCGGCTTTAAAACTTTACAAACTTTATAAACTTTATAACTTTACAAACTTTATAACTTTCATATACGTGTTAATGAGACAACGCAACTTGACTTTCGTGAAATTTTTAGCCAATATAGTTATATAGACTATTTTTTTTTAAATACCCCAATTTAAATAGGAAAAAATACGATTATGTTTTATGAAATTAATAGCCTGCCTATTATTTATCGTATTATTTTTTTCACCCGGCTTCACTTTCGCGGACCATTCCTTTGCACCTGCAAATTACTACCCTATCTCTGGCTCTGTCCGGGAGGGTTCGATAATTACCGTCAAACAAGGCAAATACACGCTCAGTAATGCGCCAAACGACTTGTCGGTTATCGGAGCTATTACTGCTCATCCCGCTATTACACAAAAATTCACCGGTACCGTACCTTTCTATGCTGTTACAACTTCAGGAATCGGCTATGTACTGGTATCGGCATCAAACGGACCTATCAGAAAGGGTGATTATATCACGACCTCTTCTATCCCCGGCGTCGGGCAAAAGGCAGCCGCGTTCGATAATACGATCGGAATAGCGGAAGACAGTTACAATGGAGATAAAAATGCGATCGGCAAAATCCCGGTCATGATCAACATCCGCCGCGGACAAATAGGCGGTATATTTGAGAACGGTATCGAGTCTGTGCGAAAGTTCATATCAAATGGAATCTCACCCTGGACGATTTTGAAATTTTCCCTCGCGGGGACAATAGTCTTGGCGTCAATAGAATTGTCTTTCCGGATATTGGGCCGGACTTCCATAAAACACACCCGGACAAAAAGCCGCCGGCAATTTCCGGACAAAACCGGATTGTTCACAACCGCGTATCATGTAGCTTTGGTTATGTGTATCTTATATGCAGGATTTACAGCGGCGGCCATATTAATTGGTTTGTTGCGATAGTTGTCAGCGTTTAGTTAAAGTCTAAACACTAATCACTAATCACTAATCACTAATCACTAAACACTAGACGCTAAACGCTAGACGCTAATATTATGATTATACTAAACATACTGCGTACACTTCGGGGAATTGCCATTAC
>CAZLZN010000043.1:0-3725 GCA_964564035.1 uncultured Gammaproteobacteria bacterium
ACATCTTCATAATTTTTTAGCTCAATCGGCGCGCCGGTGATGATAAGTCCGTCGTATTTGGACTGGCTGATGTCCGGAAATGTTTTGTAGAACGCGTCGAAGTGATCTGAAGATGTGTTTTTTGAAATGTGCGTTGACATATTCACAAGATCCAGCTCGATCTGAAGAGGGGTATTTGAGATCATGCGGATGATTTGTGTTTCGGTGTCGATTTTGTTGGGCATGAGATTTATTAGCGCGATCTTGAGAGGCCTGATGTCCTGGTGGATCGCACGGCGTTTGCCCATTACAAAAATGTTCTCGTTTTCGAGAACGTTTTTGGCTGGAAGTTTGTCGGGGACGTTTATCGGCATATATAAGCTAAACAATACATTTTAGTTTTAGTAATTACTATTTGTCAAGGCTCTCAGTTATAATAGAGATATGAAAAGAGTGAGATTTACCAAAGCAGGACTTGAGAAATTTAAAAAAGAATATGAAGATCTTATAAGGTCGCGGCCGGACGCGGTAATGCATCTCAAAAAATCGAGAGAACTCGGAGATCTAAGTGAAAACGGATATTATAAGGCGTCACGCGCGAAGCTGAATTCGATAGATAACCGGATAATGTATTTGAAGCTATTGTTTAAGCAGGCTGTAGTGGTTGAGCGGGATAATACAGAAAAGGTCGGAATAGGTTGTGAAATTGTTTTAAAAGAAAAAGATCGCGAGTTTTGTTACAGGCTTGTTGGGGATTTGGAGGCCAATCCCAAAGAGGGGAGAATTTCCATGCTGTCACCTCTCGGTCAGGCGCTTGAAGGGAAAAAAGCCGGGGACAAAGTCGAGTTCAATTCACCTGCAGGCCTCAAGATTTTTGAGATAAAATCAATAACGGATTAATTTATTTACTTGTATTATCTACTAGACAGACTACCGGGTTGCTAAATGCTAATTCAGCTAAATGCCTGTATCCATTTTTTCCATTATAAGTGTTATGCATAAAGCTGTCTGAATCGATATGCGGGAGGGGGAACGCGTCAGTAAAGCCAAGTCCTTGAGTGGTTGCTAATTTTTTTGTTGCCATAGACTTTAGAATGAACCCCCATGGTTCAATATCGGGACCGGCTATAATTGCTCCCGCGCTTTTACCAAAATATGTAACCTTATCCTCCCATAGCTCTCTGAATACTTGCCTTGCTCCGCTTTCCTGGATTTTTTGTAGCAAATATGCCGTATTGCCTCCTCCTACAAATAATACATCAATATTTTGCAGATCTTTTCTGATCTGATCAGCATTTTTTCCGCTAATGCAATATTCAAAATAGCTGAGTCTACCGTCAGCTTTTTTTCTTTGTAGCCAAGCTCTTTCAGCATTCAGAAAATTGCATGGCTCATTGTTTAGCGGGTAGGGCTGTGAGGCTGTAGAGATAAATGCCAAATTGATTTTTCTTTTTGGTAAAGGGCTTTCCATTAGCGAGTCCAGTCCCCAGTAGTTTGAGATTAAATGGACATTTCTTTCCCTATAGTATTGGGCTCTTTGTATTACGCCACGTTTATATCTAAGTATTTCAGACATATGTATATATTGTATTATAAATATAGTATTTTTACAAGCTTCAATTTTCCATTTACACTAAATATAGTAATTTTGGATGTATTTTTATTACAATATATAAATTTAATTATGCTTGACACATATAAAACCTATAATATATAATTATGATATGGTTGAAAACCATAAAAAGTTATTTACTGCTGCTATAATCGGTGCAGGCGCCGTTTCGGATTATCATATTAATGCTCAACGTCGATTAGGTTCTAAAGTGATAATTTATGAGCCCAATAATGAAACTAAGCGCAATGTATTGGGTAAGTATAGAGATGTAAGCGCGGCAGGTACTCTTGAAGAAGCTGTAGACAGGGCTGATGTCGTGCATATTTGTACACCTGACTCATTGCATGTAGAAGGTGCTTTAGCCAGTATTGAGGGTAATAAGCCCGTTATAGTCGAGAAACCCCTGACACGTAATTTAGAACAATCAATAACAATATATCGTGCTTCAAAGTCCCGCAATGTTTCGGTGTTAGTAGGAACCCATTTTAGGGCTACTCCCGCATTTGGCAAGATTAATGAAGAAATACGAAGTGGAAATTTGGGTGATTTGCTAAGTATAGAAACTACATATTTACACGATATGGATAAGGTTAATGCCGGAGCAAAATGGCGCAAAGGTTCAATTGATGACATGTATTTTTTATATGGGGGCGGAAGTCATGCGGTTGATTTAAATTATTGGCTTGCAAGCCAACAAGTTGATGAGGTGCAGGCTACTGCTGCTAAACGAAAAAACAGGAGTTTTTTAGGTTATGACGACATAATCGCGGCAATAAAATATAAAGATGGTTTGATCGGAAGAGTTTGGTTAAGCGGAGCAGTATCTTTGCCTATGCATGGGGCAGATGTTAATGTGTATGGAGCTGAAGGAACGCTTAAGGCGAATAATAAAAGCGAAAGAGTAGATTCCTTTAAAGAAGGTAGTAGTGGATGGGAATCGTTAAAAAGCAGATTGGCATATACTGTTGATATTATGTCGAGTATATTTAATTCATACATACGCGGAGAAAGAAAAAATTTTGATCCCCTGCCGAATATCGAAGACGGATTAAAAGTAATGATTTTATTAAATACAATTGAACGTGCAATTTTAAGTGGTAAATATGAGAAAGTTCCTTCCATTTCAGAAGTTGTTAATATTTAACCGCTTACGATTTTGCCGCCGTTGACGTGGAGGGTCTGGCCTGTGATGTATGAGGCGTCGTCTGAAGCAAGGAATAGAAAACAGGCCGCGACTTCATATGGCTGGCCTACCCTGCCTAGGGGTGTATCCGTCCCGAAACTTGCTACCTTGTCGGGCGGGAAAGTCGACGGTATCAAAGGTGTCCATATAGGGCCGGGAGCTACGGCATTTACCCTGATTCCTTTTTCGGCGATATTCAAAGCCAGGGATCTCGTGAAGCTGACTATCGCGCCTTTGGTCGATGAATAATCTAGAAGCTGTTTATTGCCTTTGTATGCGGTAACAGACGCGTTGTTGAGAATGGAGCTGTCTTTTTTAAGATATGGCATGACTGCTTGTGTCATATAAAAAATCGAGAAAATATTTGTTTTGAATGTGCTGATCAGTTGTATTTCATCAATATCTTCTATTGACTCCTGCGGATGCTGTTCGCCGGCATTGTTTATAAGTATATCTATTCGACTATATCTTTCTATAACCTTGCCAACTGCTTCGAAGCAGAAATTTTTATCACCTATATCGCCTTTGATAGCCAAGCATTCGCTATTTAATTCTTCGATACGTTTTTGGGTTTTCTCAGCATCTTCATCAGAGCTGCGGTAAATAATTGCAATTTTCGCGCCTTCTTTGGCGCAGAGAATTGCTGTTGCTTTGCCTATACCGCTGTCGCCGCCGGTTATAATGACTACTTTGTTTTTCAGCTTGCCGGAAGGCGTATAATTGGGATTTTCACTTTGGGGTTCCGGCGTCATTTTGTCCTCCAGCCCGGGCGGATTTTGTTGTTGTTTAGGTTGTCCGCTTGACATAATAGTATTTATTAAATATTACTCAGGTAAAATTTGGATATATAAATCAGTCTGATTTATGTGAGAGCTGCTATATTGAGCTTTAAATATAGAATGATATAATATTACTATGAGATTTGAAGTTGAAGAAGGTGGACGAATT
>CAZLZN010000044.1:0-3659 GCA_964564035.1 uncultured Gammaproteobacteria bacterium
CAATCGTATCGCGAGAGCTTGGTATTCCTGCAGTTGTCGGTACCGGCAATGCCACGAAGGTTCTAAAGAACGGACAGGAGATTACTGTTGTATGTTCAGAAGGTGAAGCGGGTAAAGTCTATGAGGGAATTTTGAAGTTTGAAATTGTGAAGACAGATCTTAAAGACTTCCAACAGCCAAAGACAAAGATCAAGATGATAGTCGCGGATCCCGAATATGTATTCGGTTATTCGTTTATACCAAACAAAGGCGTAGGACTTGCGCGTGAAGAGTTTATAATTACAAATTTTATAAAAATACATCCAAATGCATTATTGAATTATGATAAGATAACTGATCACAAAGTAAAAACACAAATCGACAAATTAACCGCCGGTTATCATGATAAAATCGAATATTATGTAGAAAAACTGGCTTATGGAATCGGTATTATTGCGTCGGCATTTTATCCGCATGAAGTTATACTGCGTTTTAGTGATTTTAAAACCAATGAATATGCCGGACTTCTCGGAGGTTCGGAGTATGAACCGAAAGAAGAAAATCCGATGATCGGCTGGCGCGGTGCGAGCAGGTATTATGATCCGAATTTTGAAGCGGCTTTTGCTTTGGAATGCAAGGCTGTTAAGCGGGTTAGGGAAGAGATGGGGTTGTTTAATCTCCAAGTTATGATCCCGTTCTGCAGGACGCCCGAGGAGGGCAAGAAAGTGCTTGAGGTTATGGCGAAAAACGGTTTGGTCCATGAAAAACTTCCGAACGCGAGAGAGATAGCGGCAAGCGATGAGGTAAATGAAAAGCTTCGCGTGTGGTGTATGGCAGAAATTCCGTCCAATATTTTGATGGTTGAGGAGTTCGCGGCGCTGTTTGACGGGTTTTCGATAGGATCGAATGATTTGACTCAGCTGACGCTCGGTCTTGACCGGGATTCGAAGATTGTCGCGCATATTGGCAACGAGAAGAGCAACGCAGTCAAGAGTCTTATAAAAACACTTATCAAAAAGGCTCATGATTTGGGTGTGCCTGTCGGGATCTGCGGGCAGGGGCCGTCTGATTTTCCGGACTTCGCGGAATTTTTGGTCTCGGAAGGAATTGATTCCGTCAGCCTCCAGCCTGACAGCGTGCTTAAGACCTCTATAGCCCTCAAAAAACTCGAGGATAGTTTGGGGAAATAAATGATTTTTTATAAATGTTTTTTATTGCTCAATAGTTGAAGACCAGCATTGGTCTGAAGCCGATTGTCGGTGAGCGGTGGTGCTTCCATTCGGGTCTGACTTGACTTATGCCTTTGCCGCCGACAAAAGTAACTCCAAATCCTCTCTGAGAATCATCACCGAACCATTCTTCTGTGCATCCTGTGCTTATGTCAGCGTCTATCAGATTTGCCATCATATTGAATTCTATAAACCTCGGTAGTTTCACGCGGAGCTTTGCTATAGATGGTGCATTTATTTGATTTGTCAGCTCAAGCAGTACGAGGTTATCTATTTCGTTAGCAGTTAAGTTAAATCTATTGATTTCTTGATCCCTGCAATCGGAATTTTTTCGGGATAATAATATTTTGTTGCTAATAGTTTTTTGGTTCATGAACTCAGTCATAGCGCTATCGTTTTTGTATGCAGGCCGTCTTGTGGTTCTGTCGGGTTTTTCGGTTGTGTCAATCAGATAGACGCCGCGTATCAGAGTACAGGTATCGGCTGGATAAATTTTGTTCTCGACTTTGTCAAAAAATTCTGCACTAGGCGTAGTTTTTTTTATGTCCACAAGGAAAGAATGATGTTTAGAAATGTATCTATGGGGCAAAATTGTCAAAGCAAATTTTTCTAAACCGTGTTCACGGAGCCGGATCTGAGCATTTGTGATATGTGTAATTAGATCATCAGGCGGGGGCTGGATATGTTCTTTAAAAAATTTGGAGGATTTACTGCGGGCGCTGTCGATAAGCTCGATTGTTTTTTGTCTCTCTAATGCGGCAATATTTTCACTGTGGCTGATTTCCCGCTCTATTTTATTTTTCGCGAATCTTTCTACTGCATTTATAACTACGCATTCAGGTGCCATATTCGTTTTTTGTATTATATCATTGGTGTGAAGGGGAGAGGTAAGCTTGGTTGCGGATGTGAGATAAGTAGGTGGGAGTAGGCAAACGCCCCGGGTACGGTTTTTAGGATGATACTTCTTCGTTTTTAGTGACGCTAGCGGGAGTCGAACCCGCGATTTTCGGGATGAGAACCCGACGTCCTAGACCACTAGACGATAGCGCCAAACTTCGGACGGGCAAGGAACCTGACGTCCCCTGCCTCGCAATGCTTCGCATAAGCGGAGCAGGCGGGTAGGCCACTAGACCTGCCTGTCGGCAGGCAGGCGATGGGGCCTTGTGGCTATATTTTAGCTTATTTCTGAGGGTAAAACAATAATAGCGGATTTTTAAATTAATTTAGGTTGTTTATTTGTGATTATTCAGCAAATTTAATATCTTTGTATTGCTGAATTAGTGTGGCAACTGGATTTTTTTGCGAATTATTGTTTAGTAATATACCGCAATTTTTACACTCAATGTTTTCCGGGGAGCATAATGATTTGTCTCCATTTCTAATTCTTTCCAAATCTATATTATTTATATTTTTATATGTTATAATTTCATTTAAGGCGCCTTTGCTGATTTTGCATACCCATGTATGGACGTCATCATTGCAGCTTACGATATTCATAAAATTATTGTATCATATAATCTATGTCAGAGCATTTTAGGCAAATAGGTGGCGAAGCGTATAGCGTTGATAAAGAGTTTAAACCGTTACTTTCCGCTTATGCAGAAGTAAATGTAAATACTTATAAAACCAGAAGAACTCATCAGCTTGAAGTAAACGGTGAAAATGGTATATGGCATTCTGTTAAGGGGGGGGTTGAAGCAGGTCCGGTCGGTATTTATGAAATTTTGTTTAATCCAGATACTAATGAATGGTTAAAGATTGTCCCGCCTTTGGTAAGAAATAAAACCAAAATGGAAAATTTATTACGTAAAAGCGCGGATATCAGTAGGGATATATTGCGTTTGTCAAACATGCACTCTTTTGCACATAGCGTCAGGGATGTTGATGTAAGTACTCCATATGCGCATACTTATGGTTATACCAGTCCGCATTTGGGGCCTACTGTTGAGTTTATGGTGAATCAAATTTATGCAATACCCACAGAAGAGCGTGCGGAAGCAAAAAATTTCATATCAGATATTTATTGTTCTTCTTTTCGGTTAGCATCCAGAGCATATTTGGAAAAAGGAATATGGATAAGCGATCCAAATCCCGGTAATGTATTAGTCAATATTGATGGGCAAAATGTTGCGCGGGTAACATTAATTGATTTTACATCCACCCCACAATTTAAAGATCATGGTTTGCTCACCGGTAGAGGTAAAGATGAAGCTAGAGCGAGGGTAAGAAAAAATGTATCGCAATTATTTGATAAATTTAGGAAGCAGGCTATTAATAATAGAATTTCTTTCGACAGGCAAAACGAGCAAGTAAGATCTGTGTTCGAAGATCTTTTACCTAACAGGCTGGAAGGTATTTAATATAACTGAGAGGATCAGTTTCTTCCAACTAACAAAAAGGCGGTGAAGTTGTCGGTTACGTCCTGCAGATTTTCTTCGACAAGTTTCAGAT
>CAZLZN010000045.1:0-3333 GCA_964564035.1 uncultured Gammaproteobacteria bacterium
GGACTTACGCATTCGGCGGCAATTGACCTCGGCAGACGAAATATTAGGGTAAATGCAGTTCTTCCAGGATTTGTTGAGACCGATATGACGAGCGAGCTTAGTGCGGAGATGAAGGAGGTTCTTATTGATGCGACACCGGCAGGCAGACTCGGTACGCCTGAGGATATCGCGAACGCAATTCTCTATTTAAGCTCTCCGAATGCCGCGTATATAACAGGGCAGGCGATTGCGATTGACGGCGGTCTGGACGGCGGTATTATCGGCATCGCGGGGCTTGTGCGAGCGGGATATAAAAAGAAATAATGAAGGCTGTAAGTCGCATTGAGACGATTCCTTTTTGGTCTTTGGCCTGGAGGTCGATATCTGATTTTTTTTTGAACTTCTTCTTCCCCAGGGAAATAATAGACAAGAATAATTCACTTGGTAAAGCAATACAATCCGCGAAAAAAGGCAAAGGTTTAATTATTGTTTATACTCATTTTAGCTTGCGTGACGCAATGGAGGTAAACCGTTCGATTACATTTACTTCTCCTGTGCTGAGAAACAGGTTCGCGATAAATCCTCTGTCTTTCCATCAGTATAATAAGCCTATGGAGCTCATGGCAAAATCTTTTAGCGGCAATTTTTATCCTGTTGTTAATAGTAGTACTCTTAAAAAAGAGAAGTTCAAAAATATGCCAAAAGGGCAAGGATTGACTGAATTTGTTAATGCAGGAGCCGATGTACTGAAAAAGGGCGGTGTAATTACATTGGCGGTTAATGCTACAAGGAGTGAGAAGCTGGATATTGAAGATTCTCAAAAGCCTCTGGGTTATATGATCGCGGGATTGAGGGCTCAGAATGTTTCAGATTATGGTGTTCTGCTTGTTTGTCTGGAAATAGAGAATGCAAAGAGCTATAAAAAACAGGATGTCGGAGGGATGAATTTTGGAAAGAAAGTATTTATAAGATTGGTTAAGTATATGACTCTCGAGGAGCTTCTGAGCGCGCCTGAAGTGAGCGAGAGGCTGTCGGCTGTTGATGTTTATATCAGGGGAATTATAGCGAGAGAGGCCCCAAAAGCTTATTTATGATTTCTGGGCAACTATTTCGTGCCAGATACGGGGTAATTCTTTAACTCCTTGATCTTCAAGTACAGAAATAAGGGCTTTGCTTTTTTCGAGAAGAGAATATTTTTGAGTATTCTCCATATCTCTAAAAATGCCGTTGACGTATTCCGGGTATCTGGAGATAGCTTTTAGCGCTTCGAGAGAGAGAATAACAGTTTTGGAATCTTCATGGACTATTTTGAGGCCGCTGTCTGTTATCATCTGCTTATATTCTTCCGGACTGCAGACCTCCATAGCTGTTACGCTTTTATCTCTTCTTTCGTTGAAATAGGCAAATGCGTCAAGCTTCCATCTGCCCCATTTTAGGGCGGCATCGCCGTTACCGGTTGTTGTAAAAGAGCTGTTGTATGTCTGTACGCCGCCGGGCTTGAGGATTTTGGCTTGTGATGCGAATATTGCGTGTCTAATGTCTTTCCCGGGTATTTCGTGAATAGCGTCGTGAATACTGACCAGGTCTACTCCCTCCTCTGGAATGCGGCCTTTGAGAACTTTTTCAAGGTTTTGTCCGTATCCCTGAATGAACATGAATTGTATGTCGGTTATATTATTCATAGACTCCGCGGCTTTTTTAAGGGCATATAAATCAGGGTCAATGCCGATAATTGTGGCATTAATATTTTTTTCACGGTAAAGATCCGCAGATAATTGGGGTATAAGTCCGGTGCCTGAAGCGTTGTCAACGTGAATTAGAGTCGTAATATTTTTGGGTAGAAAACTCAATGCTTTTTCTATAAGATTTTTGTTTACATTGCGGTATTCGGGTATTTGGGCGAACTCTACGAAGTTGTATGCTTCACTTTGTTCGATCCTTCGAAAATCTTCTTCTGTGCCTATGGAGCTATCAGGAATTACTTTTATTTGTGCATTTGCCATAGAATATAGCTGTTCATTACATAGAACGCATTTTAGATATTACAGAAGTGTCTATATTTTGTCAATCCGCATAAATTGTTCTGCTTGAAAAAATTGCTATCCGGTGTTAAATTTAGCCTTATATGCCATCGATTGAAGGATTTAAATATATTCCAAGCGAAGCTGTAAGATTTAAATCGCCAAATGTGATATCACGTGAGTCTAGTGCGCCAAAAGTCGCTGGAGATAATTATTCTGAGAACACAAGAGGTGATAATGTTGTGCCAAATAGAGCCGAACGTCGAAAGTTGGATATAGGCAAGAATTATGTTCCGGATGGTGCTGAGATTATAGTTCAACGCAAACCCGAACCTCAGCCAAAGATAAAGAAGCCTGTTTCGCAAACCGCGGAGTTTGAGGCTAGACACGCGGTTCTCGGTCTTTCCGATTTGGAGAATGTGTCTATTGAACCGGGGCCGGGGTATAAAGGAATTACCAGGCTCAGGCGGTATAATCCTGTTGCTGCCGCGGCTCATGTGCATGAAGGGGGAGGCGGGCACGATGCGATGATTATTAGGCTACATGGGGATGATGTGAATAGGATGGCTGCTTTAGCTAAAAGCGAAATAGGCAATAAAAGAAAAGAGATTGATGCTGTCGCGGAGGCTCTCATGGATGAAAAGACTTTGACTAAAGATGGTGTGCACAGGGTAATATTTGATGCCGCGCAGGAGAGGCAAAAGAGAGAGCAGGAAAAGCATATGGCCGATGTGTTTGTTTATCATCCCGATGGATCGGTCAAGAAAATCCCAAATGTATTTGCTCCCAACGGAGTGGTGTATGATCCTGCAAGTCAGAAGATAGATGCTTAATTTTATGATTTGTTTTGGAGTTTTTTATAGAAAGCAGATAATTCGCGGATTTTTGGTAATTCAAAACGTGGGTTTTTGATGTGCGCGCGTTTGGGGTTTCGGAAAGTTATAGTCAGCGGCTCCAATTCCCCGTTTTCATTTCTTTTGATATTTACAGAGTATCCTTCACCGGGGTCGAATTCACCGCCGATTTCCTTGTTATTATTGAATCCTTCGTGAGTGTTGCCGTCGCTGTCTTCCCAAACCAGAGCTTCTTTTAGAATATATTCGATTACTGGATCGTGACTACCCGCGGGGACAAGTGTTTTGGAACCGGAATACAATCTGCTCCCCAGATCTGCCATATGCTCTATCGGATAGGCTATAGCGCCGGCATTACAATTTCTTGAATTACTCTTTGATATGATGATTTGCCTCTTAATTCGTTAATAAGTTCGCTAATTGCTTCCTTATCTTTATTCGTTGCTGAAATAAAATCAAGGAAATAGTATGGCAACATT
>CAZLZN010000046.1:0-3292 GCA_964564035.1 uncultured Gammaproteobacteria bacterium
TCATTTCCCCTTCGTAATTGTTCAAATCTTCTTTTTTAGAATCGATCAATGTATCAACGCCATAAAGAGCTACTCTGCGATAGTCGCCAATGATTCTGCCTCTGGCGTAATTGTCAGGCAAGCCTGTTATAACTCCCGCGGATCTGTATTTTCTCATTTCAGGCGTGTAAGCATCAAAAATCCCATCGTTGTGGGATTTGCGGAATTTGGTAAATATTTCTGTGACTTTGGGATCGAGTGTTTTGTTGTGCTCCTGGCATGCCTTTTCTACTACCCTAACTCCGCCAAAGGGTTTGATTGCTCGCCTGAGGGGCGCGTCAGTTTGCAGTCCGAAAATTACTTCGAGATCTTTGTTTATGTAACCGGGGGCGTGACTTGTGATATTTGAGATGGTTGATGTGTCAATATCCAGAACTCCACCTGATTCAAATTCTTTTTTTAATAGTTCTTTGCAGGTATTCCATAATTTTGTAGTTTTTTCGGTAGGTCCGCGCAGGAAGTCAGGTTCTTGATCGAAGGGGGTGAGGTTTTTGAAAATAAAATCCCTGACGTCAATTTTATTGTTCACATATATATTATAGCATATAATTGTGGTATTATTGGGCTATGAGTAGGGACGTTTTGTATTCTCCGCTGTCTTCTAAATCTACGAAAATTATGCTTCTCGGCGCGGGCGAGCTTGGCAAAGAAATAATAATCGAAGCACAGAGGCTTGGTTTTTTTACGATCGCAGTTGACCGGTATGAAGGAGCTCCGGGACAGCAGGTAGCGCACCGAAGTTATGCCGGGAACTTGAAAGATGCCGGCTTTTTAAGATCAATTGTTGAAAAGGAGCGGCCGGATTATATAGTTCCTGAAATTGAGGCAATAAATCTTGAGTGTTTGTTTGATCTCGAAAAAGAAGGATTTAATATAATTCCAAACGCGCGCGCGACATATACCGCTATGCATAGAGAGCGCATACGAGAGATGATCGCAAAAACGGGTGTGCCGGTGAGTGAGTATTTTTACGCGGATTCCCCGGAAGCTTTGAAAATAGCTTGTCAAAAGGCCGGGTTTCCATGCTGGGTAAAGGCTATACAGGATTCATCGGGAAGCGGATCCAGCAGAGTAAACAGCTTAGCGGATATTGGACCGGCATATGAAAAGGCCAAGAAAGAAGCTCGGGGATCATCTGACAAGCTGATAGTTGAGAAGAATATAGAATTTGATATGGAGATCACTGAGCTTGTTGTAAGGCATTATAATGACAATAAAATTACTACTTCTTTTTGTCTGCCTATCGGCCAGTATCAGACACGGGGTGGAGATTATCATAGTAGTTGGCAGCCGGCTGAAATAAGTGAGAAAGCAGAAAAAAAGGTTTATGAGATTGCGAAAAAAATTACTGATGAGCTGGGAGGCGTGGGTGTTTTCGGATGCGAATTGTTTGTCAAAGGAGATAAAGTTTGGGCAAATGAGATAAGCCCCAGGCCGCATGATACGGGAATGGTAACATTTGCTTCCCATCAAACGGGTTTTTCGGAAGCAGGACTTCATGTGAGAGCAATTACAGGACTTCCTATACCGACTATTAAAAGATTGGGTTTTGATATAATTCCCGCATTAATTCCTGCTGCTTCTCATGTAATTCTTTCACCCGTTGAAGGATTTGATCCGGGTTATAAAAATTTATCAAACGCGATGAATGAGCAGGGGATAAGCCTTTTGCTATTTGGTAAAAATGAAGCTCATGTAAACAGGCGCATGGGGATCGTGCTTGCGGCAGATAAAGATGTGCAGAAAGCTAAAGAAAAAGCTGAAATTGCAGCTCACAAGATTGAGATCGCAACAAGACAAAGTCCCAAATGGAAGCCGCAAGATTCCAGAGAGAAGCATATATTCCGAAAATAGCAGATTTGTAGCTACTCAAATAACTTGTCCGCGGAAGAATTTGGTACATTTTCGTTTTGGAAGTTGATGTTGGCGGGTAGTTTGAATTTGTCCGGGTCAGGGCGCCAGGGCGTGCAAGAGATATCTTTTAGTTTTATGAGAGATAAGGCGCTGTCTTTTTTTGATTGAGCTTCTTGTGATGATATTGGTATTTTATAACCATTCTTGTCCATATCGGTCCAGATATATAAATTCGCTGAGTCTAGAATAAAGTTCCCATTTATAGCAATCGGTGTAAATTCAGGCTCAAATTCACCTCTCATGCTTTTGTTTGATACGAAAATATTTCCTGTGACAGGGATATTTTTTATCGAAGCATTGATGGCGCATTTTTGGTCGTTTTTTGAATCCAGAAGTGTAATCAATTTATTAAACAAATCTTGGTCTGAAACATTTTTAATGGTTGAGCGTTTCAGCGGGTTGGGTTTGTTCGGGCTTGTGAATGAATATAAAACCGAGACACAAGCCGCAAAAGTTAAAATTAAGATGAGTATAATAAGAATTCGGGTGGTTCGGGTCATGAATAAGTTTGAGAAAAGCGTGAGCTATGTCTAATGCTTATGAGCACTTAAGCTGAGCTCTGCAGGAATCTCTACCGGGTCCCGCGGGGATATTGTCGCAAACGGCGCATTGATCTGACATATTTGAGCCTGGGGCTGCACCCTCAGAGCCTGCTTCCGACTGCATTGCGGGTAAATTCATGGTTTGAAATGTGATATTTGAGGGTACTTCGAATACAGAATTGTCAGGTGTCCATGATGTACAATTGAATTTCATGTTTTTGTTTATGTCGGGAGTTTGGGTATTTTGCTGTGCTCCGGGTGTCGGCATATCAGCGACCGAGAATTTGAATCCTAAATCCATTTGGTCTGTCCACATATATGCATCCGCCGAATCCATAATCATATGACCTGAAATATTCATGTTTTCAGCCTGCGTCTCGAAGTCTTGTCTGATTTTGCCGGCGTTGGCATATAGCTTGCCGGACATATTTACCCCTTCAATATCGTTTGAATAAGTGCATGATACCGAATTGCCGTTTGTTAAAAAGCTTTTTATAGAAGCCTCTACAATATTGGAAGCGGAATTATTTCCGGCTGATTGGGTATTTGTATTTTGGGAGGGTGTTTGATTCGCGGGAGCGGCGGATTTGTTCATTGTGAAAAAATATACTCCACCGATGATGAGTATTAGAGCTGCGGCCACGATGATAAGTAAATTTTTGTTTTTCATCCGATAAACATTACTTTAGCACCAAAAAGGTTTTTATGCAAGAGCTTAGGCCTTGAGTTTTAGGGATTCTCCTTCAAGTACAATATCAAGCGGCTGTAGGACAACTTTTCTGTCTCCTGATTCTATA
>CAZLZN010000047.1:0-2669 GCA_964564035.1 uncultured Gammaproteobacteria bacterium
AATTTTGTATATTTTGGTTTTAAGAAAAAAGTTGTAAATTTGATGCTTCGTGAAAGATGAGTTGTTATTTGCTTAAATTTTAAGGCTGAGTTTGATTGTATACTTTATACATAATTGACAAATAATTCCATTTAGATTTTAATAAGAGTATCGGAGGTATATATAATGCAAGCAAAAAAAAGAGCAAAACCGGTAAAATTTGGCAGGCCGCCTGAAAAAAAGCACGAGGTTCATGAAGCGGCTGAGGAAAAAGAAATGCCCAATGAGCCGGCGGAGATTACTGCTGAAGACAAGGAGCTATCAGAAGGGCCTCCGCAAGAGGAGCACGAATCGGGAGAGCAGTCACAAGAAATTGTGCAGAGAGATGAGCATATAAGAGAAGATTTGACCTACAAGCAAAAAGAGCCTGATATTACCTATTCCCAAACGAGAGAAGAGAACATAAGGACCCAGGAATTGCGGGATAACAGGCCGGATCGGGAATCTGTCGCGTCTCATGAGCATACAGATCACAGAGCAGGAATTCCAGAGTCACATGAGCAAAATTTCGGAGAAGAACCGCATAGTCAAAATGAACAGCTTGAGAGTGTGAATAGGGGGGCGCCGAATAATTATTCGGAGGTCAATGAGCAAGCGGCAGAGTCTGAGCCTTCACAGCCGGCGCAGGCAGACCAGCAAGGTCAGGACGACAATTACCCGTCGCTCGGCGGGGATACTTATATAGTCGAGAAAGAAGTCAGAAGCGGGATGCTTGGTTACTTTTTTCTGATCGCGATTGTCGCGTTTTTGATAGGAATAGGCAGTATGGCTGCTGCCAATTTTTATCTTTTAAATTCCAAGCCTTCATTTAATTTGCCTTTTTTGAATACAGCGACTGCAACACCTACGCCTGCGCAAGAGCCTACCCGGGCTCCCACTCCAACACCGGCGGCAGTTGACAAATCCGAGGTTTCGATAAATATATTGAACGGAAGCGGTATTACGGGTGCCGCGGCAAAGCTTGAGTCCAGTTTGGATTCGGATGGCTACAATGTAATCACCCGAGGAAACGCGGATAACAGCGATTATACCGACACGATAATACGGGCCAAGGATACAGTTAGCGATGCTTACCTGGATGAGTTGAGCGAATTTTTGAGTGAGACATATTCAGTATCTTCAGATATTGAGACAGCATCAGGTTCGGCAGATGATGCCGATGTGACTATTATAATCGGAAGTAAAGACGCGGCCTCAAATTAAACTATTGTGAGATAGTAAGTCATCTTGCATAAGTATTTTTATTCTTGTTAAGATATAAGCAGACCCTAAATTATGGATCCGAAAGACAATAAATTTATCCTCTGGTTTTCTGAAATTAGCAAGAATGACATTCCGCTTGTCGGCGGGAAGAACGCAAACCTCGGGGAGATGTATCAGAATTTGACTAATGCCAAAAATGAAACGTTCCAGGACGAGAAAATAAGAGTACCGTATGGATTTGCAGTTACAGCCTACGCCTACAGTTATTTTGTTGAAAAAAATCAGCTTGACAAGAAAATTCGCGATGTTTTGGAAGGACTTGATACCGGAGACATTCACGCTCTTGAAAAAGCGGGTAAAGCTGTCAGAGACCTGATCATGAGTTCTTCATTTCCGTCTGAGATGGAAGAGGAGATTTGGGGTGCGTATCAGAAGCTTGCGAAAGAATTGAATTTGGACGTATCCGAACTGGATGTCGCGGTCAGGTCTTCCGCTACTGCCGAGGATTTGCCGGATGCGTCATTTGCGGGACAACAGGAGTCATATCTAAACGTGCATGGACGGCATAATCTTCTGGAGGCAATAAAACTTGCCATTTCGTCATTGTTTACCAACCGCGCAATTTCATATCGTCAGGATCAGCATTTCGATCACTTCAAAGTAAAATTGTCGGTCGCGGTACAAAAAATGGTCCGCAGCGACAGGGGTTGCAGCGGCGTAATGTTTACACTTGATTCCGATAGCGGGTTCAGAGAGGTAGTATTGATAAACGGCTCGTGGGGACTGGGTGAATATATTGTTAAGGGAGTTGTAACGCCGGATGAGTTTATGGTATTTAAGCCGACTTTGAGAAAGGGCTATAAAGCGATCATAAATAAAAAACTCGGTACAAAAGAAAAGAAGCTTATTTATTCGCATGAGGGATCAAAAGCAACCAAAGAGGCTGTGGTGCATGAAGCGGATAGACATAAATATGTTCTGAGTGACGATCAGATACTCAAGCTTGCAAAGTGGGGTACGATAATTGAAGAGCATTATGGAAAACCAATGGATATTGAGTGGGCATACGACGGCCACTCCAAAGAATTATATATAGTACAGGCCAGGCCGGAGACTGTTCAAGCCAGAAAGAGTTTGAATTCACTTGAAGAATATAAACTGCATGATCACAGCAAAGTTCTTGTTCAGGGCGCGGCAGTTGGAGCAAGAATCGGACACGGGAGCGCGCGTTCCATAAAAGATCCAAGTCAGTTGGATGAATTTCAGCAGGGTGAAGTTCTGGTTGCTCCGCTAACCGATCCTGATTGGGAGCCGATCATGAAAAAAGCTTCCGCGATTGTGACAGACTCAGGAGGCCGTACATCGCACGCGGCAATCGTATCGCGAGAGCTTGGTATTCCTGCAGTTGTCGGTACCGGCAATGCCAC
>CAZLZN010000048.1:0-2373 GCA_964564035.1 uncultured Gammaproteobacteria bacterium
TTTTGCGATTAAAGTCGGCCTATTTTTCTCGTTCGCTATCGGGGGACTGTCCTCCCCCTTCCTTCATTCGCTTCGTCGCGTCAAACGCGGCTTCGCTCAAAAGGGATTCCCCCTGCTACGCTCACATCGAAAAACTTAACGGCCTTTATTTGGATCGCAAGGACATTACTACGCGAAAAAATAACACTATATTTGTGAGCGTTGAAAGCAGCGCGTTAAAAATTCTTCTGTGAACATTCAGGGGGTTCCGCGAATTGCGGAGGGGGTGAAATCACCCGATAAATGAGCAGAAGAATTTAGCGACCTTTCACTAGCTCACGAGCTTTTGGTTCTTTTGTCGGCACAAAAGAACAGTAAGAAAAATATCAATGTCTAAAAAGTTTTAATGGTCTTTGTTTAGAGCGCAAGGACAGTATTGCATATTGATAACTTTATATTCCTCTTGACAATTCCCGTAATTTGGCGTAATAATGGGAATATGATCCCGCGAATCGTTCAAAGTAAGGTCCTATCCGATCTCAAAGCAGACAATAAATCTATAATTATTCTAGGCGCAAGACAAGTTGGGAAAACCACGCTTGTTAAGGAAATTGAATTGAATTTTGGCGGTGATCAAAAAAAAACTTTATATCTTAATTGTGACATAGAGGAACAGAGAACAGTTATCAACACAACCTCACTCGCGCAACTTACGCAACTACTGCGTGAGACTAAGATCCTGATTGTTGATGAGGCTCAACGCCTGGATAATCCCGGTCTTACTATTAAAATCATTCATGACAATTTCCCTCAAATTAAAATACTTGTAACCGGTTCATCAAGTTTTGAATTGCAAAATAAACTGAGCGACCCTCTCACGGGCAGAATTATAAACTTTACACTTTTCCCATTATCGTTTCGTGAAATTTTAAATTATCAAGTAAAAGAGGATAATAAGGTACTTTTGAAAAGACAGGCAGACGCGCTTATAACATCTATTCTCACTTACGGACTATATCCCGCCGTATATCTGGAGGCAGACCCGTTAAAAAAACAGAGCCTGCTTAACCAAATTACGCAAAGTTATTTGTTTAAAGATATACTTAGTTTTCAAAAAATACGAAATTCCCAGGCAATCCAAAATTTGGCACGAGCACTGGCATATCAGGTGGGTTCTGAGGTAAATGAAACTGAGCTAGCAAGCAGGCTCGGCATTGACCGAAAGACTGTCGGTAGTTATATAGATATTCTTGAGCAAGCTTTTGTAGTTATCCGGCTTTTCCCATATTCAAAAAACCAAAGGCGTGAAATAGGCGGTAAATATAAAGTATTTTTCCTTGATTTGGGAATCAGAAATGCTTTGATAGGTGACTTTAACGATCCTATTATTCGGTCAGACAGAGGGTCATTGTGGGAAAATTTTCTACTTCTGGAACGCATGAAACTGTTTGCGAATGAGAATATTCGGTTACTGCAGTATAACTTCTGGAGAAATTATGACGGTGCGGAAATTGATTATATAGAAAAGCCTCTATCGGGGGATCTGCGTGCATATGAATTTAAATACTCAGAAACCGGCATAAGCAGGGGGGCCAATACTTTCATCTCCGAGTATGACACGCCGGTGACAGTAATAAATCAAGATAATTATCTGGAGTTTATCAGCGCGAGTTGAGTATATTAATTATTATTAAATATTTTTAGTTTGATAATTTAGTTAAAATTCCTCGGATTTTTGAGCATAAGCTTAAATTGTATTTAGCGGATAGTTGGTTAGCGTATAGCGGATAGTTGGCTAGCGGCTAGGAAGTTAGCGGATAGGAATTTAATTTTTTATAACAGCTTTGTGAATTCTTCTGTGGACATATCTATTTGACGCAAAATAGCGCGCAATGTTCCTTGTGGAATTGGCTTCGGGTGTACTGCTACCTGAGTCCATCTGCCGTCAGGGTGACTTAGTCTGTGATGGCTTCCTCTTTTTCCTATCATTTTAAATCCCAGACGTTCAAGAATAGTAATTAATTGTTTGCCTTTAATATTGCGGGGCAATTTGCTCATTTATTTGTTATGAAAATGATATTTTAATATTTGAAGGGATATTTATTTTTGCGGATGTTATTATCTGCTCGTCCATGTGATCAATTGGAACTTCCTTTCCTTCCTGAGCCAAAGTCTGTACGGCCAGTTCTATCCCATCCTTAATGCTTTTTAAAACATCTTCGACCGTATCACCATAATCAGAAATACTAAGTGTTGGACAATACGCAATGTACACGATAGAATCGTCGTCATATGTTTCTTTTTCTATGATAATGCGGTAATTTAGAACGTTTTTTTCCATAGAATCAGTATATACTATTGTTATAAAATATCAAGCTAAAGTAAGCGTCTAGA
>CAZLZN010000049.1:0-2303 GCA_964564035.1 uncultured Gammaproteobacteria bacterium
TAATCGGGTTTCCTTCAAATCTTTTAAAGGATTTCCTGTTTTCAAAGGGCATGGCAGTTATTGAACCCTTTTTTCTGGGCAATATCTCGCCGATCAGCATATTCAGATCACAATATGCAACGCAAGTTCTCGTATCCGCCGCGCCGTAGTACACATAAAGCTTATCGTCTTTTATAATCGCTCCTGACGGAAATACTACATTTTGCACAACCCCGCTCAACTCATAATCCATTTCCGGTTTTATAAGTGTTTTTTCAGTCCTCCCCAAAATTTTTGTCGGATTATTGTAATCCAGAATTACCGCTTCAATACCGAACTCTTTTTGATCGGAGATATAATTAGTAATATATGAATAAATAAACAGCCAGCCTGCATCTGTTTTGACAGGCGGCGCTCCCAGCTCGATCTGATCCCTCATATCTCTCAAAAGATGAACTATATGATTATTTGGATTCTCATACCATTCTGTCCAGTAAAACGGTGACCAAATATCTTCCTCTTTGTCAAAAAGAGCAAGCATGATCCTGGCTGGAGGAATATCTGTGTTCATTGTTAGGAGCGCTGCGAATTTGCCGTTGATTTTTTCCGGAAAAAGCGCCATGGCCTTTGAATTGAACGTAGTGACCGGATGTTTTTCAAAAGTCTTAAAATCTACAGTTGTTGCGACGGCGAGCTTGATGCCATAGGGAGTAAACGGATATGTCGACAAAGCCGTGTAAAAAATGTAATACTTCCCGTCAAGAAAAGTAATTCTGGGGTCCTCACACCCGTAGATTTCCCAATCTTCCGTCGGTTCAATTATTTGCCTCTGTCCGCTGAAAGTTATTCCATCCTCACTTCGTGCGTAACCGATCGACGAGACATTCATATTGACACCGTTTTGCAGTTTGTGTCCTGAAAAAGCCCTATAAACCATATGATAGAAACCGTCCGGACCGCGGGCTACGCAGCCGTTAAACGCGCCTTCCTGCTCCCATGAATTGGAGGAATTAGGCTTGAGGATTGGATTCTGCAGAACCCTTTGTAAATTAGCCATCATATTCAGTTAACAATATTTGGAAGTAGAAGTCAATAAACCACCCTTTATACTTTATGCTTTATACTTTATACTAATCAATAGTTCATTATATGAACACTTCTAAAGGGATAAAAAGCAAAAATATTAAAGAAATAATTCGTAAAAGCACTCGCAAGGATCCGGCAGGGGTTTTCTTTGAATTATTAAATAGAGCAGTAAAAACCAAACCTCAAAAAAAGAAAAAATGAAGCTTCCGAACTTATGGTACGGCTATGCATTTTACCTTGCGTATTCCCGGACAAGATTTAAAGTTTTCCGCTAAGGCGCCTGACATTATACGCTTGCTGTTATATAAATTCTGCCAAGATCACCCTTGTTTCTGTACAACCTTAAGTTCAAGCTTATTAAGAAAAATCCATTTAAATACCTTCTCCTCTTTGCCCGGCATCAGATTGCCTCTATTTTGCCGAAGCAGTTCATTAATTTGCGCTTTCATTCTCCAGGCTGTTTTATACGTAACACTCAGCTCTTCACTCAACTGCCGTGTAGTAATGGTAGATGAAGCGTATGTCATCAAAAATATAGCCAAAAACCACGTGCGCAGGGGGGTAGAGGAGTGTTCAAAAATAGTATCTTTCAAAGGATGTGTTTGATTTCTGCATTTCCTGCACTGATAAGCCCTTCTTCCCCTCACCCTATAATGCGTCGTGACCCTTCTGCACCGCTTGCATGAGATACCGTTTTTGTATTTTAAATTAGCCAGAGTTTGAAGACATGAATCCTCATCCGGAAATAATCTGTTGAATCTTGACAGAGGAAAGTTTTTTTTCATTACTGTAGATTTACTGCATGTATTTAAAAGTATATAAGGCTAAATACGTGCAGTCAAGGGACAACATATCATATTGCCTATTGACGCGTTTATTTTTTTATGTTTAAAATTAATACGTAGCATAAACATGAGAAAAAACGTTTCAGTCTATCTGGATAATGTCATTACCGTACTCCTTCTGGCTGTTGCAGGCCTGACACCCCTGTTGTTTCTCAATCAGACGACTGAGTTTTATGAAATGCCCAAACTTATCTTCATCTTCATCGCGACAGTTCTTTTATTGGGTCTTTGGATTTTCTCCTGGATCCTCAAAGGCAAAGTATCAATCATCAGAACGCCTCTTGATATACCTCTTTTGATTTTATTGGCAATAGTTATTATCTCCGCCTTCTTTAGTGATGCCAAATACACTGTTATCTACGGCAATTTGCCCAGAGTTCACGGCTCGACAGT
>CAZLZN010000050.1:0-1875 GCA_964564035.1 uncultured Gammaproteobacteria bacterium
CAGCCTGAAGGGGCTAATTAGTTTGTGTTTGAAAGGAATATGCTGAAGCCAGGAAGTTTTTATGTCCCAGTTTTTGAAGCGCTCACGGTGTGGACCCAGAAATTCCGGGATGTAAACCGATGTATATACAGGAGCATCGGGATATATCTCATGCAAGGCCTCCAACACTCTTTCAGCACCACCATACTCTTTAATATAATCATGGACCAATGCAATTTTCATCAAAACAGCTCCATTTGTTTTTCTTTTTTTTCGGTCGGCTTAGCTATGTCCGGAGCTGCTGCCTGAATACTCTCCGGTTCAGGATCAAATAATTTCTCGAGGCGCGCGAGCAAAGACTTGAATTCATGTTTTGTAAACTCTTTCTTGAGAGCTGTAAAATCGAAATTTTTTACAGAGCTTTTATCTAATTTGAACTGTATCGGGGCGTCTATGACGATTGCCGCTAATTTCCTGGCAAGGGCCGCCTGTTCGGCATCGGTCGCGAGTTTGAGCGCGGTCTTTTCAGGCAATTCTTCAAGGTGTTTATACAGGTTTTCAAAAGAGTTATATTTCTGAAGAAGCGTACTTGCTGTTTTGGGACCGATCCCCGCCACACCGGGGTAACCGTCGGAAGCGTCGCCTATCAGGGCTTTGTAGTCAACAAATTGAGCCGGAGTGACGCCGTATTTTTCCTCAACCTCTTTTTCGCCCATCAGGGACGTCTTGGAAATACCAATAAGAGGCATTAACAGCTTTACTCTACCATTTACGAGCTGAAGCAAATCGCGGTCGCCTGTGAGTATGATAATTTCGAGATCTTTTATTTGAGTCAGTGCTTTTACGGAAATAGTGCCGATAAGATCATCCGCTTCATAACCGTCGAGTTCAAATACTGCCATGTTCATTTTGGCGAGAAGTTCGTGGACGAGAATTATTTGAGGGACGAAATCATCCGACAGCGCAGGCCGGTGCTGCTGGTAGCCGGCAAAGATCTCCTGACGAAAATTCGGGGCGGGACGATCAAAACACACAGTCAGAAAATCCGGTTTTTGGTCCTGGATCACACTGAAAAGCATTGAGAAGAATCCATATACTGCGTTTACGGGCTCGCCCTTGTTATTGTTTAAAGGCGGAATTGCATGGTAGGCGCGATGAACGATCGCGTTGCCGTCTATCAGAAGTAATTTGCGCATGTTCAAATTATATCACGCTAGATGATTCAGGAGGTTTTCAGATGATGGTGTGTCAGCTTGCGGTAAACGTATACTTCGGCAAGGAAAGCAGTCGGATATGCGAAGAATAAGCCGACCAATAATGCCAAGGCGCCGGCTATTATAATCAGTATCATCAGGGCCTGGAACCAGAAGAGTCTCCATTTTATTCCCCGGGTGAGCTTCGCGCTCAGCCTGAATGACTCCCAGATGCCTGTTTTTTTATCGATAAATATATAAGGGGCAAAGCCGTATTTGATTCCAAAATATATACCCGGAATAATAAAAAATATTGTTCCGAGAATCACGATCACTCCGTAAAGCGCCGATAATAAAAAATAGCGCAGAAGTAAATCCGGCTTGAAGAATGAAAACAAATCATAAAAATCCGTTTTGTTTTTATCGATGATCTTGAGGATGATCGCGATTGTTGCTATGGAAATCTCAAGACTAATAATCCATCTGATGAGCGCGAATATGACGAGTGCCATACCTGTCACTGCGTTTTCTTCCCGGAAAATGGAAACTTGGATGAGGCCAAGCACATAATCAATACCGTAAGTTACAACCAAAATCCCTAGGAAGAACCAAAAATTCTTCAGCATTGTTCGCCAGCCGTATTTTATGGCTTCTTTGTATGAAAATGTAACCGCATGTGTCATTTAATTTAAATATAGATGAG
>CAZLZN010000051.1:0-1835 GCA_964564035.1 uncultured Gammaproteobacteria bacterium
ATTTAGCTCTTGTTGGCGTACGTCATCATGTTTTACAGTTAATATTTGTTAAATATTTAAGTGCTTGTTTGCGTTATGCATACGAATACTTGAAAACCCTTTCTTATTTAGTTAAAACTCTTATCGAATCGGAAATATCATATGTCCCGACTTTTGTTCTGAATATATCAACCGCTATCGCTCCTGTCCCCAGTTCCGAGCCCATTTTATTGGCTAGACTGCGGACGTAAGTCCCGCTGGAGCATTTTATTTCAAATTTCGCTCTCGGAAAATATTTTATACTTGAGCTTTTTAATAAGTTATCCCATTGTTTAAGTATTTCGTTCTGCCGGAAATCCCCGCTGATCAAATTTACTTTTTCATGTATTATTTCCAAAAGGTCTTTAGGGCTAACTTTATCAGTCGTTAAAACTTTCAAGTCATAAATGTTAATCTTTTTCTCGGGAGTTTCGATTTCACCAAGCCTGTTCTGGCGGCTCCACTCAAACATTGCTTTGCCATTGACTGCTTTTGAAGAATACGGCGGATACTTTTGCAGGAACGATCCTTTGTGATCCACACAAAATAAATCCAATTTGGCTTTAAGTACTTCTACATTTATCTCGGCATCTATTACATTATTGGCAATCCCCAATAAGTCATACGTATCTGTATCGGCTCCGAACAGTACATCGAAAACATATTCTTTATCAAGCTCCAGATAATTATCCCGTTCCCTCGTCGCGCCTCCTATCATGAGAAGCAGTATTCCTCTCGCCATCGGATCAAGGCGCCCGGCGTATCCGATTTTTACATCTTTATATTCGGGACGAGCTTCACGAAGCTTATTTATTAGCTGAAGCGGGGTGAGTCCCGCAGGTTTATAAATGTTCAATATTTTATTCACTTTGCTGTTTAATTCTTGGTTTCATCTTGCCTGCAAGGTAAATTGCGCATTTTTCAATGAACAAATTATAACATTAATATTGAGAAATATTTATACCCATTTCACCCGCCTTATGGTATAATAAACAGGATGCATAAAAAATTTTATGCAAGCGGATTTATTTATCACGAGCCAACCGGACAAATTCTCTTGCAAAAGCCTCAGTTATCCGAATCAGCGTCATCTTGGACAATGATTGGTGCATTTTATGAAGAACCCAATAAGCCAGAAGATGCGTTCGTGCGCGCTGTAAAAGAATTATTGGAAATTCAAATAGATAAGCCGCATTTCGTATATACATATTTTGACGATAAACAAAATACGGATAGGCATATCTTTTATGCTATTGTAAATATGAAAAACGAATATCCTCCAAAAAACGATCAATTATTTCAATGGTTTACATTCAAGGAAATCATCAAAATTCAAGCATCAACACAAATCAAACATGATATTATCGTTGGACAGCGGGTAATTGAGGCACAGCTTCGCAAAGATCGCGGTGAGCAAAGTTTATAATTACTTATTCTACAAACGTTAACGCAACTCCTCTTTTTCCGGCGCGGCCCGTCCGGCCTATCCGATGAATATAATCCTCGTATGTTTCAGGTGCGTCATAGTTTATTACATGAGTTACGCCGCTCACGTCAATTCCCCTGGACGCTACATCTGTCGCGAGCAAAACTTTTAGCTTGTTCTCTTTAAACTCTCTAAGCGCTCGTTCGCGCTGACTCTGAGATTTATTCCCATGAAGAACAGCACTGCGTACCCCTTTATTTTGCAGGGCATATGCCAGCTTATTAATCCCCCACTTGGTCCTGCCGAAAACTATTACTTTTTGAAATTCGGACTGTACCAACAGCTCATACAAGACATCTGTTTTGGATTTATGTCCGTTAATTTTTATAAC
>CAZLZN010000052.1:0-1783 GCA_964564035.1 uncultured Gammaproteobacteria bacterium
GCAATTTCTTCCTTAAGCGAATCTTGACCTATTTTTAGCGAATCTTGACCTGCACTTAACCCATCCAGCACCTGTTTCATCGCGTCTTGTCTTTCGCTCAGTGCGTCCTGACTCTGCTTTAGCGAATCTTGTCCTTTAACTAGTGCCTGTAGTAAGTCTTTAATATTCATAAGTTAAATATAAGCTAATTATTATCGACTGTCAAATACAGTTCTTATTAAAAAATAACAAGAACGTATAATAAAACAAGAACGAAATATATAAATATAAGTAGTGCAATAATATAAAATGAATTTATAACGCAGTAATTCCTGGTGTCGTGAATCAGTCAAAAATTAATTGTTATACGCCTTCTCAAGCGAGGCTATGTCAAACTTCTTCATCTGCAGAAAAGCCTTAGTGACCTTATCAATTTGTTCAGGAGTGCCATGCGCCATCATATCATTCATTGCGCTGGGTACTATTTGCCAGGATATTCCGTATTTATCCTTGAGCCATCCGCACTGTTCCGCGTCAGGCACAGCTGACAATTTCCCCCAATAATAATCAATTTCCTGCTGATTTTCACAGTTAACGATTATTGAAACAGCCTCATTAAAACCGAACTCATGCTCCCTGGCGCTATCCATAGCCGCAAACCATTGCCTCTCAAGCATAAAATCCGTGAACATAATTGTCCCCTGCTTTTCGGTTCCCATACCAGCCGGATATCGCGCGACAGTTCCCTTTTTAGAATTTTTAAATACGGACAAATAAAAATTTGTCGCTTCCTCAGCCTTCCCGCATTTTTCTTTGACAAATAAAAACGACGGGATTATAAATGGCCGCGGATCACCCTCAGGATTGGTAAGCATTAACTGCCATGACACGCCGTACTTATCCTCGATCCACCCGTATTTTTCACTGAAATCATATTTTTCAAACGGCATAAGCACTTTGCCGGCCTCAGACAATCCTGCCCAAACTTTCTCGATACTTGTTTTGGCATCCTCGTCCCGGGAAGGATCAAAATTTACCATAAATGATATTGATGGATTAATTTTAAAAAGCGGCCCCGCGCTGATCGCCATAAACGAAAAACCATTTATATCAAATGATACTGTATCGCAGTCACCCGACGGAGTGTCATGCAGTGTAGTAACATTTTTTATTTTGGAATTTGGAAACAACGAGGTATAAAAACTTGCTGCTTCTTTTGCCTGTTTATCAAACCAGAGATGTGGTACTAGCTTTTGCATATTTATTTTTTAGAAAAATTAAACATCCACTTTATGCCGAAGCGATCTGTACATGAACCGAAATAATCACCCCAGAACATGTCTTGGAGCGGCATTTCCACCTTTCCCCCTTCAGATAATGCTTTAAACAAACGCTCTGTATCTTCCTTGGAATCCGGTTCGAGATTGATATAGACATTATTTCCTTGAACTAATTTGAAATTCATTGACTCCGGGGCGTCGGTTCCCATTAGAACGTGTCCCCCTAGTATCGGCAGAGCGACGTGCATGACGAGATTCTTGTCCGCGTCCGATAGCGGAGGCTGTCCGTCTTGAACCGGAGCATCTGCCATCCTGCTTATTCCGCCATCAAATTCTCCGCCAAAAACGGTTTTATAAAAATTAAATGCCTCTTCCGTATTTCTTGAAAAATTTAGATATGTACTTACTCTCGCCATATATTTACTTATACTAAATTAGTATAGTATGAAGATCTATATAATGCAATATAATTTCAAAAGTTCTAACAGATTTAATACAAACTAACCATTAAATTATTCTTCAGC
>CAZLZN010000053.1:0-1725 GCA_964564035.1 uncultured Gammaproteobacteria bacterium
GAGCACAGCGATACATACTCGTCATTAAAAAAGCATTACCTGACCCGCATGCCCCCCAAAATAAGACAAGTTAACTAGTAGACTTATCAATTACCTCTTATGCGTTTTCACGTCATTGCGATCCTGCTAGGTGGGGGGGAAGCAATCTCATATGCATGAAGGCAAATTTGGTTAAGTTAATTATATCCAGCATGAGCCATTGTCCCTGATTATTATCGTTGATATATTATAAACATGCCGCGAAAAACAGATTTAGATTTCAAAGAATTCGTTGCCGTATTCGGAAACCATATTGATGCCAGGCTCAAGACCTTTGAGGTAAACATCAAATCATATATAGACGACCGAAGTGGCAAATCGGAGAAAAAAATGGAGTAAAAAACTTTCCGCAGTCGAGCTGAAGCTGTCCGGAGATATTGCTCGTCTTGAGCTCAAAATAGAGAAGAAAACCGGACTTGATGAAAAAATCGCTAATTTTGACTCAAGACTCACTTCTCTGGAGATAAAAAATAAAAATTAATCCGGTTTTTACCTTAGCTTTATAACCTCATTACGGTCCGCGCTGTCATAAGCCGCATAAACAAGTCTCAGCGTCTTTAAATTATCTTCACCCGTTGTTTCAGCCTCTGTCCCGCCATTTAATGCCTTCAGAAAATTTGCGTTCGCAGGAACAATGCTTGACTGTACAAGTTTATATTTCGGATCAGTCCAAGAATATTGCTTTGGAGGATATCTTCGTCTGATTGTTTTATCTTTATAAGCTTGAGTTATTAAATAATCAATTCCCAGATTTAATGTCCCCCTATTCCCCTCAACCAAAATAAAAGTCTGGGGAAAAGTTGTTTTTTGTTCGACGGTCGTATATGACATCTCAATATTACACCGGGAACCATTCTTCATATTAAGATTGACTGTAGCCGTATCTTCGCCTTTAATGCCCGGACTAATTGAGCTTGTTGTGCAATAAATAGAATCTGCTTCACCGAACAGAAAACGAGCGGTGTCCAGCAGGTGGGTTCCCATATCCGTCAACATAAACTGATCTAAGTCCTTCAAAAAAGGCTGGTTTTCAAATACAGGAAAATTATTTGAATAAACAATCCTGCTTCTGAAAATATCGCCGATTGATCCGCTGTCAATAACCTCTTTTAGCTTTCGTATAGGCCGTTGCCATCGCCAATTTTCGTGCACAAAAAAAGTTGCGTTTTTTTCTTTACTTTTTTTGACCATATTTTCCGCGCTTTCCAAGCTAGTAGACATTGGTTTTTGACAAATCACTGGAATATTATGTTCTATAGCACTTAGTACTAAACGCTCATGTGTTTCCGGGGGAGTTATGATGTCTACAAAATCAAGCGTTTCATTAGCAAACATTGCTTCCGCGCTTACGTACGTTTTAGGAATAGAGTATTTTTCTGCCAGCTTGCGCGCGCGCTCGATATTTGTATCGCAAACAGCAAAAGGCTTTACACCGCGGAGCTCAAGCCAAGCCGCGGTTTGGACGCTTGACCAAAAACCCGCTCCGACAACACCAAATTTCTTATCAATATTTGGGGATTTACGAAATTCGGCACTCATGTGTATTGGGATTAATTAAACTTTACTCCGCGGGATAGAGGTTCATTTGTTCGGCCCAGAGTTTAAATGACAGTCTGTCGACGGGAATTTCAATATCATCAAAAGTAAGCGCACTGTCTTTTGGCACGTCATTTTTCAGAACACATC